>JAKPTF010000001.1 GCA_029571225.1 Candidatus Omnitrophota bacterium
CTTGACCCGGGGAACCTGGTATGGTACCTGACGATGGGGCAGATTTACGTGCAGTCTGGAGCGTACGATCAGGCGCGGGAATGGTATGAGAAAGCGGTGAAGCTGAGCCCCGGTAATATCGAAGGATACTCGAATCTGGCGATGATAGCGTGGAAGAGCGGTGACATGCAGAAAGCTGTGGCATATAACCGGAAGTTGGTGGAATTAAGGCCTGGATATGTTGAGCAGTATGGTGAACTGGGCAACGTATGTATCGCTGCGGGAGATATAGAGGGAGGCATTGCGGCATACGAACAGCTGGGGCGGCTGCGCGGGTATGACAGGGAGATATACCGGATGTTAGGAAATCTGTGCAGGCAGGCCGGCAGGGCCGATCAGGCGGTGGAATATTATAAAAAGGCTGCAGAATTGGATCCTGTCGGGAGCGATATCTGGCTGATGATAGGTGATATATACCTGGAGCGGGGCAAATACGACGATGCGCGGGAATGGTATGAGAAGATGGTTACGGTGGGGGCGTCTAAGGCAGAAGGTTATAGCAGGTTAGGAGGTCTGTACGCTGCCCGGAAAGATTACAGCCGTGCGATCGCGAATTATGAAAAGGCCGCTGCACTTGGGCAGTACCGGACGGACGACCAGCAGGCGTTAGGCGATGCGTATGTCAGTGCGGGGTACATCGAGAAGGGCATGAAAGCGTATGAAGGCATTATCAGACACGATCCGCGTAACAAAGAGGCGTATGAGAAGCTTGTGGAATTGTGCCGGCAGAAGGGATCGATCGACCGCGCGCTCGAATACTGCCGCAAGGGCATTGAGCTTGACCCGGGGAACCTGGTATGGTACCTGACGATGGGGCAGATTTACGTGCAGTCTGGAGCGTACGATCAGGCGCGGGAATGGTATGAGAAAGCGGTCCGTTTGGCTCCAGGCAATATCGAAACGTATCTTGAATTAGGGATGGCATGTAATTCCATGGGCGACCGCCAGGGAGAGATCGATGTTTATCGGACGGCGCTGTCGAACGGTGTCCGCTCGACCCGTATCATCCATTCACTGGCGGACGCGTATGCCAACAACGACGATCTCGAACACGCTCTTGATTATTATCAGCAGATAGTTGATCGGGACCCGGACCGGTATGATATATATCAGCGTATGGCCGAGTGTTTCCTGATACGCAAGGATTTGCAGCGGGCAGTCGATATGATCAGAAAAGCGATTGATGCAAATCCGGAACGGGATGATTTTTATGAGTTGTTAGGGACGTGCTATTATATAATGAGAAAATACGATATGGCCATAGCAATGTTAAATAAAGCCGTTGCGCTTAATCCCCATAACCTTCAGGCATGGATCAACCTGGGATGGGCATATAAAGCGGAGTACCGTTACGAGCAGGCCATCGAGAATTTCGAGAATGCGCTGGCAATCGATCCGCACAGCGAAGAGGCCTCCCGCGGTCTCGGGATGTGCCGCGAAGAGATGATAGAATAGCGGGTTTATTGCATGTAGCCGAATAATCGTATTTTTTTAAGACGTTCTCTGAAATCGATGTTTTCCCTGACGCTTTTTGCCGGTGTGTCGTGGTTGACGGGGAAGAATATGATTTGATGAATCGCATCAGGAGCTTTCGCGGGATTCCTGAGATCGATTTGAAGTGAGAACTTATTATCGCGGACTGTTGTTTCACTCAGCAGGGCATAATAATAATACGGTTGTTGCGTGTCTTCTTCTGATTCCTGGTTGGCTGTAAAAGGCGTATAGGTTGACGAAGCCACATACGGGGAATCAGAGTCAAAACGGTATCGCAACGGGCTCAGTGACCTGAGATCAGGCACAGCTTTGTCCGTAGAACACAGCAGGGCGATCGTATAGCGGCCTGATGGGACGGATGATTCGATACTGAGCTCAAAGTTTGTTCTGGCATCAGGCATGAAGCGTATCTGCTCGGCATTCGTACTGGTATTGAGAATGACACAATCGCCGTTCGGGGTTCCGCCGCCCTCTGTGCGCATAAGTTGCCTTTTCATTGATTCCGTATCACCCGGCGTGACTTCTGGCGAAACGATATTGCATACGGAGACCGGGTAATAAAAAGGTTGTTTCGGCTGGGCGAGGTTCACCGCGTTTCTGAATCTTTGCATCAAGGGCGTTGTTTTCTGAAGGAATTGATCTTTCAATTGCCTTACTGTTTTCGGCTTTGACGAAAATATATTGCGGGTTTCTCCCGGGTCCTGTACCAGATCAAAAAGATAACTTTTGTTCATCATATATTTATACCGCTCTGTCCGTATCGATTCTACGGTATAAATGTTTTTTTTGAGCCCGCGGGCAGCGGGCGATAGAACGTCGATCCCGTCCATGGTTTTTCCCGGAGGGGCTTTTATCCGGCAGGCGCCCAGGATCGTGGGCATGATATCCACAGTTTCGGTAAATCCTTCATACGATGAGCCGGCAGGGATAACGCCGCGGTACATCATGATAAGGGGGATTCGTAGAACCGTATCCCATGGGAGCGAGCCGTGGCCGATTAGGCCATGTTCTCCAAGGTTCTCTCCGTGGTCGCTGGTAATGATTAAAAGGGTGTTCTTTGACATCCCCGTTTTTTCAAGGGTGTCGTACAACGCGCAGACAATATCATCGGCAAATCGGAGGTTCGAATCATAAAGACCGGAGAGGCATTGCAATTGTATATTATCCATGCCGGGATTCGCGTTGGAGTATTGCGGCCTTTGTTTCAGGCTGAGCCGTGTCCTAGCGCATATATCATCAGGAAGCGGGTTTCCGGCTGAATCGATTAAAAACTGTCTGCTCTCGATATCTGCGGGATACGGTTCATGAGGGAACATAAGATGTATATACGCGAAAAACCTGTGTTTTTTGTTTTTGGACAACCACTCGGTGATCGGAGCGATCATGTTGCCCATGATCTCTGCGCGGTTTTCTCCCAGGATATACGGAAGCTCGAAATATTCCTGAAAACTTGTTGCAAGATATGATCTTTCGTGGATAAAAACATGCTGTGCAAAAATAGCTGTCCGATAACCGTTCAAGGCCAGGACGTTTTGGATGGTCGTCTGCTGGGGGTCGAAAACGGTGGTGATCGTATTGGGTGTGGCGCGATGGATATTCCAGATGCCGCCGTCCAAGCCGAACATCTCTTTCGAAAAATAGCGCGAGGAGAACAGCTGCGGAAGTGACCTGTGCGTCATCGTGCTGCAGGCAAAATGATTCCGGAAGGTCATCCCTGATTTCGCAATGCTGTCGATGAACGGCGTTGTTTGTTTCTGATAACCGTAACAGGAGAATCGGTCGGGGCGGGCCGCATCGAGTAGGATGATAATTACATTGGGTTTCGGCGGATTTCTGTGGGTATAAAGATTAACGACCGCAGTAACAATCCCGGCCGCAAGTGCGGCTGTAATAATGATTTTTCTGAGATTTTTTGTCATGAATGAAAAAAGTGCTCAGACGGGTTATTTTTTTGTTTATTAGTATATCATAGAAACCGAAAAATAGGAGAAAAATGCAATTCTTTCGCGCGTGCGTCCGTGAGTTCGACTGCCTGCTCCGGGCTTTTCGCCGTATTTATTTTCTGTGTTTCCGCAGGGCGTATATAGTCGCTCAGCTTCAGAAACGCAAAGGCGTGTGCGGCAGGCACGGTTGCTGTCATCTGAGTTTGATACAGAGATTTTTAAATGTGCGCGTGAAACGCTGCCTTGATGCGCACGATCCGCATACCTGTATGCGCTGGCACAGCCTGCCGTTTTTATGCAGGATGTATCCCTTTGACGACAAAGACAAAATACCCGAGACCGTATCATACTGTAATTTCTACTGGGAAAAGAGCAAAGGGGCCGCTCCTGCCAAACGGCCCGTAAAAGACACTCTGCTCCCGGTTGTCATATGTATGGCAGTGATCGCGGCAGTTTATTTCCGTGTTTTTTTTCAGGGGTATTGGGCGGTGAATACCTCAGATGCCCTTAATTGCCATATGCCTCTGAATGCCTTTATCGCGGATTCCTTCAAGCGGGGGGTGTTTCCGCACTGGAATCCCGCGTTTAATCTCGGGCAGCCTTTGATCGACGGTTTTTCTTCGCTTTTTCACCCCGGGGTTGTCCTTTTCATGCTTTTCGATCCCTGGACCGCAAATACCGTTGAAGTGATCGGCGGTTTTTATCTGACCATGCTGGGGATGTGGTTTCTGCTCAAAGAGCAGCGTTTCGGCTTCTGGCCCTGTTTTATCGGAACGCTAGTCTATTCCTTTGCCGGCCCTGTTTTTATGTTCCATTCCTATCATCTGGCAGTTATTGCCATAAGCTTCCTGCCATGGACGGTGCTGATGTTTCATCTCTACGACAGGCGCCGAAGCCGGATATGGCTGATATGCGCGGCTGCCAGCTGTGTCGTGGTCGCAAACAGCCTTGATCCTGATACGACAATTTATTTTTTCGGAGCGCTTGCGATTGACCGGGTGGTGTGTCTGCCGCGGGGGCATAGACGGCATTATGTTTTTCTTTGGAGCTGCATAATCTTTTTATCGGCTGCTGCGGCAAGCTCCCTGTTCGTGCCTTTGTATGAATGGCTGTCCCACAGCTCGCGGTTTGAAAAAAGCTACGCAGGGGTCATGGACCCAGGTTTCAGGTATCTTATGAGCGCCGTCCTCTCTAATCGGTGGCCCGCGTATTGGCCGTATGACCCGTTTTATTTTTATATAGGGCCCGCAAGCCTGTGGCTCGCAGCAGCCGGCCTGTCGAGGCCGAAACGGAAAAACTATGCGCGCAGGTTCTTTTTTTTCGCGTGTATTATACCGGTTCTTTACATAACAGTGCGCCTTATCCAGCACTTTACGCAGTCGTTTGCCCGTTCGTTTGACGCGTGGCGTCTCCAATATATATTTTGTTTCGGGTTCTCGATGATGGCGGCGCAGGGCGTTGGGAATCTCTTACGCAATAATGCGGCAGTCCGTGTGATCTCCGTAACGGCAGGGGGGATTGCGCTATGGTGGGCGCATACGGCATTTGTGACGGATGGCGACAGGTACTCAGGGATGATTTATGGCATTGCCGCTGCCGGCATATTGACCGCGGCGTTAAGATTCAGGGGAAACCGGCGCTGGCAGGTCCTGGCAGGGATCGTTCTGGCGGTTGCCTGTTCCGTTGTCATTCCCGCAGCAGAACGGGTCGTGACAAAGCCATCATGCGCCTGGAATCATACGGTATTCAACCTGTCCGTTAAGCCGCCGAGCATACAATGCCACGATTTTATGCGCAATATCCCTTTTTACCGCCGCCTAGCCCGGCAGGAAAATGGCAATGCCGGACATTGGCGCGTGAGCCTGTTCGGCGGTACTGACAATATGACCATGCTGGCCGGTTTGCGGACCGTTCCGAACTATACCGCTTTATATAACCGCGAGTTCGAGCATAGTCTGGCAACACTCGGTCTTATTGGCAGGAATCGCATACATCCCTACTGGATACGCCTTGAACATCCGTCAGCCCGGGAATTGGGGTTGTTCGGCGTAAGGTTCCTGGTAGTGATCGATCGTCCTGACCCAGAAGATTTTTTGCAAGATGGTTGGTTTGCGCGGGACGACCTTTCATGGCCGGCGCACCGCGTGTTCGAAAATTCATTTTATCGAGGCAGGGCGTATATCGTCGATGCTGCAGGCAGGGTAAAAGCAGGGGTAGGTATCGTGCAGGACGATCCCGAGCACATACTCCTTTGCGGAACAGCCGTTGCCGGTGACCGTATCGTGCTGGCGGATCTCGATTATCCGGGTTGGGAGGCTGCTTTGAACGGCAGTCATGTCCCAACGATATCGTATAGGGAATGCTTGCGTTCGGTAATCATGCCTGAGAGCGGACCGTTCGAGGTCAGATGGACGTACCTAGCTGCCGAACAGAGAAAAGGGTTTATAATATCGATTATTGCGGTAAGTGCCCTTGTTCTGCTTGTATTATCTTCCGGCTGCGGCGAAAAATCAGAATCACGACTGACAATGCAAAGATAAAAGAGAAAGATCATGTTATTTAATTCGTCTGTATTTTTTGTATTTTTTATCATCGTATATGGTTTGTATCGTGCCCTAAAGCACCGGTGGCAAAACAGGATGCTGCTCGTGGCAAGCTACGTCTTTTACGGGTGGTGGAACTGGAGGTTCCTATTCCTGATGCTTGCCTCGACAGTCCTCGATTATTACTGCTGTCTTGGGATCCACGGGTCGACGAAGGTCAGGGAAAGAAAATTCTATCTGTTCCTCAGTATCTTCGTGAACCTTGGGTTTCTCTGTTACTTCAAATATTTTAATTTTTTTATTTCCAGCCTGGGTATGGCTCTCGGATATCTGGGCCTTACGATACATCCGATGGCATTGCATATAATCCTTCCCCTCGGCATATCTTTTTATACGTTTCAGACCCTCAGTTATACCATCGACGTCTACCGGCGGCAGCTGGCGCCGACCCGCAACTTCGTCGATTTCGCGCTTTTCGTTTCTTTTTCCCCGCAGCTCTTTGCCGGCCCTATTGAAAGAGCGGTCCATCTTCTGCCGCAAATAGCGCTGCCGAGGAACGTGACGCCGGAAAAGTTAGGCCGGGGCTGTTATCTGATCTTCTGGGGTTTGTTCCAAAAAATGTTCGTCGCCGATAATCCGGCGCTGATGCGGGATCGGCTTTGTCCGACCTGATCTTCGTAACATGGTTTTTCGTGCTGATCCAGGTGATACAGTACTTTAAAAAAACAGGTTGTTCATTGTGAAATCCAATATCGCGATCCAGGCTTTATTTTACGCCGCGTGCTGTTATTGTATCGTTAAAAAAGGGATCCCCAGTGGGCAGGCATTCATTTATTACATATTTTAAAAAGCCGATGGCGGTTATATTGCTGGCACTCGTTTTCCTGGAAGCAGGCCTGAGGATCGAAGGGCGCATCGGGTCTATCCTGCAGGAATTCAGGAACAGGCGCGCGGCAGCGCAAAAAAACGCCTACAGGATCCTGTGCCTGGGCGAATCGATGACCCAGAATCAATATCCCCGGTTTCTTGAAGAAGCATTGAATCAGCGGGGTATCGGGGTGCGGTTCAGCGTAATCGATAAAGGCCAGACAGGCTCGAACTCGCAGACGATCATACGCAATGTTGTTCGGTACCTCGATGAATACCGGCCGGACATGGTAACGGCGATGATGGGTGTCAACGACCGGAATGAATTTAAGAGCCTTAGGATGCCGGACCGGAAAGCGCCGTTTTCAAAAATGGAGAGGTTCATCGAGTCGTTGCGGATCTTTAAGCTGGCGCAGTTGTTGCGGCTGGATATAGCGTCGCGATTTAAAAAGGTTTCCCTGACGGGTAACCGCCTAAGGCTTAATCAGGAAACCGGATCAGAAAGCGATCTCGAAACATATCTCGTGCTGGGTGAGGCTTATGGCAGCGAAGGCCGTTTCGAGGAGGCCGAAGCGGTTCTTCAAAAGACGGTCGGCTCGGATCTGACTGCTCAAAGGGGGTTTATCGCCCTCGGCTATTTATACCAGTTATGGGGCCGTTTTGGCGAAGCGGAAGCAAGCATGAAAAAAGCCTTGGAAATCAACCCCATAAGCGGACAGGCGTATATCGGCCTTGGACATGTGTACTATTTTCAACGGCGGTTCGAAGAGTCGGAGGCGGCTTACAAGCGTGCATTGGAGATCAATCCTTCCAGTCTGGTCGCGCATATGGAACTGGGGTTGCTTTTTTATGATCTGCGGCGATATCAGGAAGCGCTCCAGAGCCTCGAAGCGGCGGTGCGGCTCGATCCGTCGCATTCGATAGCCCAGGTTTATCTAGCGCGAATATATGCGGTTCTGGGCCGGTACCGGGACGCCGAAACGCTGTTATTGAAAGCGATCGGAACCGATCCGGGAAACGGAGACGCATATCTCGAGCTTGGAGAATTGTATGTCGGTCAAAACCGTTTCCTGGAAGCGGACAGTCATTGCAGGAAGACAGTAGCCCGCTTTAAAGACGCGTTCATCAGGGACAGGGCATATCTTCAGTTAGCCCGATTATACGAGAATAACGGGAGGGAGCAGGAGGCGCGCTATTTTTATGATAAGGCGGTCGGCCTACGGATGGATCGGTCCCAGTCATTTTTGTATCGGACGTATCCTCTGCTTAAGGAAATGCTTGACGCACGCGGTATACCGCTGGTCTGCGTGCAATATCCGATGTGCCGCCTGCAGCCGCTTCGGAATATTTTTGACGACGCCGCAGACATCGTGTTTGTGGATAACGAGGCAGTTTTCAGGAATGCGGTGAAGCGGGAAGGTTATGACGCGTATTTCACTGACAGGTCAGGCGGCGAGTTCGGCCATTGCACGGAAAAAGGCAACAGGCTCCTTGCGCAGAATATCGCCGATACCATTCTTAAAGAGGTTTTTTCTAAATGATTTCTTTCAGGGATATGACCAGCCGGAGGTTAAACGAAATGTTTCACTGGCGATCGTCTATTGTGCTTTTCGTCGCCTGCGCCAATCATCTGCTGACATTTCTGGCATACGACTGGTATGCGGGTATTGACTGCTATAGTTATGACGTAGCCGGGCTGCAGCTTTTATCGGGATACCGTTTTGATCCTTTTCCGGCCATATACAGGGCCCCGCTTGTCCCTGTTTTAAAAAATGTCCTCTATCTTATATTTGAGGGGCATCCGTACGCCCTTTCTATTTTTGTTCATTCATGGGGCGTGGCAACCGCCATTCTGGCATATCGCATAGGTAAACGGTTCGGGCGGTCAGTTGGACTGATCCTCGGCCTTGTGGTAGCGGGAAATCTTGCGCTTTCGGTGCATTTTCACCACATTTCTATAACAACGGTGTTTATCCCGTTGATCCTGGCCGCATTCGACCGCTTTTGTGCATGGGTCAAACACCCCTGCCGGGGCCGGCTCGCGCTTCTTGTCACAGTTTCTTTTTTATGCTACATAACCCATCCTGCAGGCGTTATTCTGGCCGCTATATTCTTCGTCTTGGGATGGGCAGGCCATCGTTCATGGAGGCAGGCGGCATTGTTCCTGTTCGCTATGCTTGTTTTATGTAACGGCGTTGGCTTTTTGTACTACGTCAATTTCGGCTGTAGGCAGGTCGCTGACGTCAAAGGGTATCAGCTATTTGCAAGGATATCTTTTGCTGCTGACCGTCAATTTTCTCCTGACAACGGTCCGGCGTCGGCCAAAATTAACGGATATTTACAGCGGAGTCTTTTGCAGAGGATCAAACAAACGGATAAGCGCACATACTATATGTCGGCGTTATGCCTTGCTCAGAAAGAGCTGGGTTATAAGGCGGCCGATGAGCTTTTTTTGCGTTCGTCGGTAGAGGCAATCCGCACCGATCCCGCAAAGTTTCTTTATTACACGGCCTTGCGTTTCATGGCGCATTTCGGTTTTGTGCAATATGAGTGGCTGAGATTCAAGGAAACTCCCAGTGAAACGCCGTCGGGCCACATGTGGGGGTTCGATCCCGGTCGCATGATCGACAGGCAAAAAGACTTCAGTCGATGGCAACCGTACGTGCGGACGGTCCCGAACCCGCTGTCATGGGAAAGACAGGTGTTAACGGCGCGATTTCTCAACGCCATCGGCATACGCATGCAAATACCCCCCTTGCCTCAGGCCTGCGAGCTGACGCTGAATGTGAAAGAGAATGATAGCGGCGGAGTGGACTATCTTTATTGCAGCGAAGGCAATATGAGCGAACGGCTCTGGCACAGCCGCGCCCTGGACGCATATTATTATTACGGGTATTGGGGGCAGAGGGGATGGTCCATTCCGGCTTTGAGGCTTCTGAAACTCTGGGATACGGCTTTTATGTTAAAGCCGCCGCTTCGGATGCACGTGCTGCGGTTTTTATGGATCTTCTGGATAGTTGCGGTTATTTGCCGGAGGTCAAAAAGAACGGAGGGGACGTCCTTGCTTGCGATGTTATTGTTCACCGTGATCTTTGGCTTATGTGTCGTCATATTTAGCGATAATTTCGGGGGCAGGAATGCGCTTTATACCGAGAGCCTTATATGGCTGGGAGGACTTTGCGGCCTTGCTGATGTCTCTTTTAAAGCTCGGGCATATTTTAGTAACGTATTGACAAACAGAATAATAGACATATAATATTGCAATGGTCAAAATATCCCTTGTTTTCCCCCGGACAAAATACGTTACCGGCGATCCTCCCCTCGGACTGGCGTATATAGCCGCATGGATATTAAAGGAATTTCCACATGCAGACGTTCATATACATGATGCGACGTTTCACGGTTCTCTCGCGCGCATAGAGAAAGAACTGGCGAAGCTCAATCCTTCATTAGTGGGTATATTTTCGGATACGCTGATGTTTTCCAATGCCGTCAGGATAGCGCAATTCGCCCGCGGGCTTGGGGCAACGGTCGTCGTGGGGGGGCCTCATGCGACTGTGTCTGCGCAGAGTTTTCGGGGAACTGCCGATTACGTTGTCAGGGGGGAAGGGGAACAGGCCTTTGCGGCTATCATACGGCAGCGGATGGCCGGACAACGGGATGAAGACACTGCTGATACCCAGATCGTCGAACAGCCGGATGAGAGGAGCTTGAGCCTGGATGCGATCCCATTCCCCGCCTTAGAACTGCTCGACATGGATCGGTATGTTTCAGCATGGAGTTACCTTGATTCCGTTGACACGGAGCTCAGGGGTACGACTATGATCACGTCCCGCGGATGCCCGTTCAGGTGCGCATACTGTCAGCCGACGCTGAACATGCTCTTTGGCAGTGCATTACGGCGCCGCTCCCCGGAGAATGTTATTGCTGAGATCGTCCTTTTGCGCGAACGGTTCGGGGTAGGTGGCATTTTTTTTCACGACGACACATTCACGCTCGACAAAGCATGGGTCCTGAAGTTCTGTGGTTTGCTTAAAAAGGACAATAATGGCCTTAAGTGGGGCTGTAACAGCAGGATCGATACGGTAGACGGTCCATTGCTTGAAGAAATGCACGCAGCGGGATTGCGCAATATACATTTCGGCATCGAGGCGGCATCGCAGCGCGTCCTTGACGAAGTGTACCATAAGGGGACGCGGGTTTGCGGCACGAAGAACATACTTGCAGCCGCAAAGAAGATCGGTATATCCACGCTCGGGTTTTTTATGCTGGGAGCTCCTACCGAAACGCTCGATGAAATTCAATCAACCGTGGATCTTGCCTGCAGGCTGCCTCTTGACGAGGCGTCGTTCTCCATTGTCACGCCGCTTCCGGGGACATTTCTGCGGGAGAAGGTCAATGCCTTGCCCGGTTACGGGCTCAGCAGCGACTTCAAGGATTACGATGTTTACCGAACGAGCCCGGTAATAAAGGGGGGCGTTTCCAGGAGGCGGCTGAAATTCATCCAAAAGAAGTCGCTTTTTTTCTTTTACGGTTCTCCGAAAAGGATCGCGTATCTCCTTCGGCACCTGTTAAGCCTGAACGGCATGAGAAAATTATTGTATAAACTGAGACGGTATGTTTAAACCTTGATAGCTAAGGATCGGCCGCGTGACGACACTGTGCATTATCCCAACTTATAACGAAAAGGAAAATCTGGAAAGGGTTGTCCGGCGCATCCGGTCACTTGAGTTACCGATACAGATTCTTATCGTGGACGATAATTCTCCTGATGGGACAGGGAAATATGCCGATCAACTGGCTGAACGGGACAGTTTTTTAACCGTCATCCACAGGCAAAAGAAGGAGGGTATCGGAGCTGCGTATCTTGCCGGGCTTGCATATGCGATCGAGCATACTGATGCCGAATATATCTTTGAAATGGACGCGGATCTGTCCCACGATCCCGGCTATATTCCCCTGTTCCTTGAAAAAATCAGCGACTGCGATGTCGTCCTCGGATCCAGGTTTTACAGGGGCCGGGTCAGCATCGTCAACTGGCCTCTATCGCGCCTTATCCTCAGCTATGGCGCCCGTGTTTACGTGAAGCTTTTCTCCCGCCTGCGGCTCGATGATCCTACGAGCGGCTTCAGGTGCTTCCGGAGGCGCGTTGTCGAGCGCCTCCTCGCTAACAAGATATGTTCGCGGGAATACGCATTCCACATCGAAGTTAGTTATGTTTGTAGTAAAATGGGTTTTGCCATAACCGAAGTCCCGATTGTTTTTTACGAGCGGGATTCGGGCCAGTCGAAGATGTGCACGCTCAAGACCGTGCTGGAAGCTGTCTTGATCGTTTGGAAGCTGAAATTCAAAACATATGCCTAGATTGATGTCGCGGTATCGGGAAAATCTTTTGTTGGCCGTATTCTGGATAGGGTTGTGCGCGGTCCTTTTTGCGGTTTATGGAATTTCCCTCAAACACCCTCCCCGTAGCGACCATATGTCGGTATTGTATTTTTTTCATCATCTCGATGCGGTTCCCCGTGCGTGGTTTCATATCGTCAATTTTGATCCGTGGACTGAGGTCAGGTTCTATCCTTTGGCTTTTGTCATAGTATATGCCTTTCATCGCGTGTTCGGGCAGCATTTCGCCGCGGCTCATATTTCCCACATAGGGATATATTTTCTGCTCGTAATCTGTCTTTATCGATTGATCAGGGATACCGGTGGCCGTTTGTTGCCGGTACTTGCATGTCTGGGTGTTTTTACGTTCCTGTATTCCCATAGCGATATCATTGTGTGGAACCTTCATACATACATCATCATCGCTTGTGTATGCATGCTTGCAGGATTTCATTTTTATATGCGGTATGTGAATACAGGCATGCTGCGGCATGTGTATGCGGCCGGCGTGTTATTCTGTGCTGGGATGCTTTGCTACGAAACGTACGCTTTGTGGCCGCTCGGCATCTTTTTCCTCGGATCAGGTGTCGATGAGCGGCGGGCTGCTAGACTGGAAAGGCCTCTGGCGGCGCGTTACGTTCAGTGGCGGCTTCTGTACGGCGTTTACGGGATCTATATTCTGGTTTTTTTTCTGACGCGGCTGCTCAGGACCTATGAGTATTCGATGTCGAAGTTCCTGTCTTTTTTTTCTCCTGAGGCGGCACTGTACGCTCTGGCGGCGCCGTTGGGTTTTTTAGCGTATAACGGCATTCTGGTGAATCTGTTTCCGGCGATCGCCTGGCCCCCGCGGGTCTATGATGAGTCGTTCGAGCTTGGGGGACTGATTGTCGCGTTCGAACCTGCGTTCAGAATATTCCTGCTCGTAGCAGGGGCAGCGGGGCTCGGTGTGGTCATATATGCGGTGCGGTATCTGGCGTGCCGGCAGGATACGTCACGAGTGCGTTTTTTTCTGTTTTTCCTTTTTCTTTATTATGCCGAGCTATCCGTTCTGTTCCTGACACGGAAGGTGACCAATCCGGCCATTTATATCTTTCAGCAGTTCAGGTATCAGATGGTGCCGAATGCGATGGTCTTGTCCGCTGCGGCCCTGTTTCTTTCTGTATGGTGCGGCCGGAACGAGAAACGGCTGGTGGGCGTCATAGCGGCCGCCGCGGTCGTTATGATCTCCAACGTTTTGTTCGCATCAAAAAGCGTCATCCTGACCGACAGCCAGATGCAACCTCTGATACGGATGGTCAGATCTGTGTCAGAAGCGCTGGAGACAGGCCGGGTCAGTGCGTCGCAGCCGCTTTATATCAATGATGCGATTGTAGACAATCTTCCGGCTATATGCTGGAACAGGCGGATGGGCCAGCTCTGGGTCCCGACCGGATCCATCCGGTGGATCTATACGCGCGGGGATATGGGCTCGTTTACATCTGACCCGGAAACAGCTTACTGGAAGATGGACCCGGCTACGTTCGAGATTAAACGGGCAGACTCGGAGAATAAAGGCACCCTATGAACCGGCTTTTGATGAAGCGCTATGTGCCGATACTGCTACTGTATGCGGTGATAATTTCCGTGCTGTATGCGCAGGTCGTTTTTTTTTCAAAAAGCCTCTTGCCATCGCTCTATTATCCGCGCGGTTCGACCGGAACTGAGGGCTGCACCGGAAGGACGCCTGCGCCGTCGCATAACATCGATCTTGCTGCGGCTGCGTATGAACTGCAGCCGGTCAATCGTGTTGTCGGCGATATATACCGCAGCGGAAAGATTCCGTTGTGGAATCCGTATCAGGGCTGCGGTCTTCCTCTCGCAGCGCAGTATTCCACGAGAGTGTTTTTTCCATACCAGATTATAGAGGACCTTTGCCCGTGGTGGTCATGGGATTTTTTCATGCTCGGGCGGCTTGTGCTGGCGGGGTTTTTTACGTTTATTTTTCTGCAATTGCTTGGTTTGTCCGTGCCGGTGTCTTTCCTGGGCGGAGCGTTTTATATGCTGTCGGGGAGCATGACGTGGTTCATCAATAACGAGCAGTTTGTCAATGTCGCCATGACGCTGCCCATGGCAATGGCCTGTCTTCAGAATCTTTCAATCCGTCCGGATAAATGCGGGACTGTCCTGCTTTCGCTGGCTGTTTGCCTGGTTCTTCTGGCAGGTCAGCCGGAGATAGCATTTTATTCCATGTTGTTATTAGCGGCGTATGGCCTGTTTTTGTCCGTGCAACAGGCAACGCGCGCGCAGGGCACGATGCAGTTCGCCGGGTTTTCACTTTTGTCGCTGGTCCTGGCCATTGCGTTGTCAGGGCTTCTTCTGATCCCGTTTGTCGAAAATGTTTTTCATTCTTACAGCACGCATCCGTTCGGCATTCGATCCGGTCCGATCGATCATGCAAATATCAACTACGTCGCGGCGATATTCCTGCCGCTCCTGACCGAATTGCCCAACTTCTTTGATTATTTCCCTCATAACGGAGTATGGGATAATCTCGGGGGGTATTCCGGGATCGCTGCGCTTTTTCTGGTGGTTGCAGGTTTTTTTGTCCCTAAAATAAAACGCTCGAAATATTTTTTGTTTTTTTCTGTTGCGGGTATCCTCGTTTTGTTGAAAAATTTTGATTTTTTCCTTGTTTCGTGGATCAGTAATTTGCCTTTGTTCAACCAGGCCTGGTCGCCGCGTTGGGCAGGTCCCGTATGGACGTTCTCGTTCGCGTGCGCGGCAAGCATAAGCCTTGCTATGTTTTTAGAAGGGAAATACTCAAAAAAGTCCGTGTGGTTGGCCGCATCATTATGCGTTGCAGGGATCGGTCTTTTATTGTTTGCGCTTTTCAGATACCATAACGGCTATGTGAGCAGTTTTTTCAGTGTTGTTTCCGACAGGCTCAAAGGCATTACCGTGCCGTCATATCATTTCAATGACGTGAAAGCCTTTTACGTCACGTACGTGGCGGCTGCGGTCTGCCTTGTCGGAGCTCTCGTTTATCTGTTGGGATATCATAAAGACAGAAAACAGGTGGCGGTAGGTATTGTTGTCCTGTCTATTGCCGAACTCTGGCTTTGCATACCTAGAGGCATGGATTTAAACTGGATGCCGTTAAGGGTCGCACCTTTTTTTGTCGTTGTTCTATCGGTTGTTCTGCTTTCCATCCGAAAAAATGCGTTTACGTATGCCGGTCTGGGGCTTGCGGCGATTTTGTCGGTTGCCATCGATCTGAGTTCTCCTCACGGGATGCCCGACCGGTGCGATCCATTCCAAAAAGAACCCTTCGTGGATTTTCTGCAGGCGCAGGGCGG
>JAKPTF010000023.1 GCA_029571225.1 Candidatus Omnitrophota bacterium
ACGCCCGAGAAATTAAAGCTTGAGCTGATTGACATCGCGCGCCTGTTTTCCTACAAGAGGACGGGCGCGTACGATCTTTATTACGCGGAAAAGATATTCGCTTTGCTCGAAGAGCTGTATACGCCGTCCGTATTCGACGAATCCCTTGCGTACCAGCGCGCGTATAATATCGAAAAGTACAAGGAGTTCGGCCGCGCTCGAGATATGTACGCCGCGTTCGCCGCAGCCTACCCGCAGAGCGCAAGGCGCGATGAAGCGTTGTATAAGGCAGGAGTCCTGGCGCTGTATGCTGACCGTGACGCCAAGGCTGCCAAGGAGATATTCGGCGCTCTGGGAGCAAGCCAGGCAGTATCCCCCCACGTGCTTTCAGGACTGTATCAGCTCGGGCTTCTCTGCCAGTGGCAGGGCGATAACGCGCGAGCGAAAGAGGCATACGCAAAGCTTATCGAACTGGCAAAAGACGGGTTTTCAGAGACCGTTACGCTTGCCAGGGCGAGGATGACCGAGCTCGAACAGGAGCGGCCGCTTGAATTCAATATCAAGACACTTCTCGATGCGGCCTTAAAGCCCGAGAACAGCCAGTTCTCCATGTCACGCGTCGATATCGTTCCGTCCGCTTACAACGCCGCGCCCCAGGATGAAATCAAGATCGAATCATCCGCGACGCCCCCGGAAAGCGGCTGTATGCAGGTGCAGATGCAGTATTTCTGGTCGGGCGATACGGGCAAGGGCGCCAGCGATTACCAGTCGTCGTCCTTTGTCACATCCTATGCTGACCCGGGCACGAAGGTCATCGGCGTCGTTGCCATGACGCCGGGCGGAATCGTCGACCGGGGCCTGGCGCTGATCGACATCGAGTAAGACAGATCGGTGCGAATTTTATTATCGTCGATATGCCTGGAAACAGGCACTGATATACAGCTGGCCCTGTATTATCTGAAGGGCTATCTTCTCAAACACCCGCCTCTAAGCGCATCCGGCCGTTTGCCGGCCCTGCGTTCCTGCGACATCACGATCCGAACATTCACCGAAGACTTATGCATTTCCCGCATCGCGCGCGATATCGCGCGCCAAAAGCCGCGCATTATTGGATTTTCGTGTTATGTATGGAACATAGAGAAGACTTTATCCGTGTGCCGGCTTCTGAAAAAAATCGACGCTGACATACTGATCGTCCTGGGCGGCCCTGAAGCGACCCCGCGAGCCGAAGATATATTGGGCAGGGAACCTGCAGTCGATATTGTCGTGAGGGGAGAAGGCGAGCAGGCATTTGCGGATTGCGCCGCCGCTGTTGCAGCGGGGTGCGGGTTTTCGCGAATAACGGCCATTTCCTGGCGGCAGGACGGTCGTGTGCGTTCGAACCCGGCGCGGAATAAGGATCTTGTTCCTGCAGCGATCCCTTCGCCATACCTGTCAGGGCTCATTGACCTTGACAGGAAGGATATCGTCGATGTGCCTTTGGAGACCTCGCGCGGCTGCGCGTGCAGGTGCGCGTATTGCTATTACCACAAAAATTTTCCGCGCGTGCGTTTTTTCCCTCTCTCCAGGGTCGAGAAAGAGCTGGCATTAATACTCTCTCATCGGCCGCGCGAAGTATATCTTATGGACGCGACGTTCAATGCGTATCCGGCACGGGCAAAAAAGATACTCCGGCTGTTTATCAGGCATAACCGGGGATCGAACCTGCATGTAGAACTGAAGGCGGAGCTGCTCGACGAGGAAATGGCCCGCCTGCTGGCCGCTGCGCGGGCGAATAATATCGAGATCGGGATACAGAGCCTTAATCCGCGCACGCTGGAGTCAATGCACCGGCCGTTTAACAGGGAAGGTTTTCGTAAAGGCATAGAGCTGTTGAACAAATACGGCCTGCTTTATGAGATACAATTGATAGATGCGCTGCCGTATCAGCGATACGAGGACCTTCAGGATGCCCTGGATTGGCTCTACGGCCTGCATCCGGTCAAGGTTGCGCTGTTTCCCCTGTCGGTGCTGCCGGGGACTGCGTTGCGGGCCTCTGCAGCCCGGTACGGCATACAATACAGTAAGCGGGCGCCGTACCGCGCGTATCAAAGTAATGCCATGCGCCGGCAAGAGGTCGCGCGCGTCGAGCGTTTGCGCTTTGCAATGGAACGGCTGTATGACAGCCAGGTGTTCCAGAAGGCCTTATACGACCTGCGGGACAAGGCAGGCATTAAAATATCGGATATTCTCGAGGATTTTATAAGCTGGTCAGCGCGTTTGCCCGGCGCAGGGAGGATTACGCCCGAAGGATATAACAGAAGGCTGCCTGAATTTCTTGCGTATGTCCTCCGCAAAAAAATTGGTGTCAGACACGAATTAACTTTAATTCGTGTCTGACACCAATTTTTTTAAAGTTGCGGGGAGAGGATTTGAACCTCTGACCTTCAGGTTATGAGCCTGACGAGCTACCAAGCTGCTCCACCCCGCGATATCTGATAAAGATCGATGCTGCAAACGTAGTTCTATTATATAGCCGGAACGCGATACATGCAAGAACTATTTTAGTTATTTGCGTCGGGGATTATTTTGACCGGCACTTCGTCCTTGCGCACCACGCCTAACTTTTCGCGCAGGATCTTTTCCTGGTAAACCCGGTCTTTCTCCACGCGGGACAGCTCGGAGCGCAGCAGTTCGTTCTCGGCCTGGAGCCGTTTGTTCTTGCGCACAAGGTCGCTGTTCTTGGTGTTCAACTGGTGTATCTTGGCGAATCCCGGCAGGAAAATTACCGAGACAGCAGAGACCAGGATGATCGGCCAGAAAAAGCGCTTGAACAGACGGTTCATCTCATTTTTTCCACGCCGTTCCGGCGTATGCCGCCTTTGACCCGAGCCCTTCCTCGATGCGTAAAAGCTCGTTATACTTGCAGATACGGTCCGTGCGGGAAAGCGATCCGGTCTTGATCTGGCCGCAGCCGCAGGCGACTGCCAGATGCGCGATTGTCGTGTCCTCGGTTTCGCCCGAACGGTGCGAGATGACGGCGCCGTATTTATTGTCCTGCGCCATCTGTATCGCCTCGAGGGTCTCCGAGAGCGTTCCTATCTGGTTGACCTTGATGAGAATGGCATTGGCGATCTTCTGATCAATGCCTTTCTTGAATATCTTCGGGTTGGTGACGAACGTATCGTCTCCGACGAGCTGGATTTTTGCTCCGAGTTTCTTTGTCATCAATTTCCAGCCGTCCCAGTCGAACTCCGAAAGGCCATCCTCTATGGAAAGGATGGGGTATTTTTTGAGCCACCCATCGTAGATGGAGATCAGGTCGTCGGCGGTCTTCATGCTGCCTTCGAACTTGTATTTGTTTCCGTCCTGGCAGAACGAAGTCGCGGCGCAATCCAGCGCGATCGCTACGTCCTTACCCGGTTTGTATCCGGCTTTCTGTATTGCCTCGATGATGAATGTGATCGCCTGTTCGTTCGAAGAGAGGTTCGGCGCGAATCCGCCTTCGTCGCCGACCGATGTCGCCAGTTTCTGGGCTTTGAGAAGGGATTTGAGATTGTGGAACACTTCGGACGCCATCCGAAGCCCGTCGGAGAACTTCGGAGCGCCGATGGGCATAATCATGAACTCCTGAATATCCAGGTTGTTATCGGCATGCATGCCGCCGTTCAGGATATTCATATGCGGCACAGGAAGCAGATTTGCCTTGCCGGTCGCCAGATATGCGTAGAGAGGCTGTTTCTTTTCAAGCGCAGCGGCTTTCGCAACTGCCATGGATACGCCCAGGATTGCGTTTGCGCCTAAATTGCCCTTGTTCTCTGTGCCGTCCATCTCGATAAGCACTTTGTCTATTTTTTTAAAGTCAGGAGCCAAACCCTTTATTTTCGAGGCAATTACCGTGTTCACATTATTGACGGCTTTGGTCACACCCTTGCCCATATACCGGGATTTGTCCCCGTCGCGCAACTCAAGCGCTTCGTTCTCGCCCGTCGATGCGCCCGAAGGCACTGCGGCGCGGCCGAGCACTCCGGAATCAAGAAGGACATCGACTTCTACGGTCGGGTTCCCCCGCGAATCCAGTATCTGCCTGCCGATCACTTTCGCTATCTTAGCCATGAAAAACTCCTTTAGTTAAAAGTTAAATGTGTAGGGATTTTATTATAGCTTATATTTATCCTTCGTCAAGCAATTACGGCCAATGTCCCTGTGCTGGATGTGTCACAAAGCGAGTTGCGAAGCCCGCCGGAGCAGCGCGAAGGCGGGCTGAGCCTGTTCGAGCGACTGACACATCCAGCACAGGGGCATGGGCGGCCCATTATTGCTTGACTAATGGTATCGGCTATGATATCGTTTATGTAACTTTAATAAAGGGGTGTCTATGAAACTCAAGAAAGCAAAGTTATTCCTTCAATTATATTGGATCAGGATTACCATCATCTCGCTTCTTGCCGTCCTGCTTGTTTCCCTGGTCATCCTTGTTACCGTCGGCATGAAAGCCTGGAACGAGGTCGAATCGTACCTGAAACAGTCACAGCTGGCCATGATCCCGCTGCAACTGTATCTTCAGGTGATCATGGGCTTCATATTCGCCACGATCTACACAACCCTGTGGTACTGGCTTATGATGAAGCGGGGGGCGCAGCAGTTCACCCAGACCGCGAAGAAATCCATTGCCGGCGAGACGCTCGGGATCACCTGGAACGACGTCATCGGCATGGACGAGGCGAAGGAAGAGGCGCTGGAAGTCGTCAATCTCATCAATGACCGCGCGCAGTTGCAGCGCATCGGCGGCCATATCCTCCGGGGCCTTCTCATGCTCGGGCCTCCGGGCTGCGGCAAGACCTACCTGGCAAAGGCAATCGCCACAGAGGCGAAGATTCCCTTTATTTCAATGTCTGGCTCGGAGTTCGTCGAAATGTTCGTGGGCGTGGGCGCGGGCAGGATCCGCAGCCTTTTCAACAGGGCGCGGACGCTCGCCGAATTCGACGGCGGATGCATCATATTCATAGACGAGATCGACGCGCTCGGAGCGCGCAGGGGCCTTGACGCCGGTTTCGGAGGCACCACGGAGCATAACCAGACCCTGAACCAGCTTCTTGTCGAAATGGACGG
>JAKPTF010000034.1 GCA_029571225.1 Candidatus Omnitrophota bacterium
CAGCTCAAAGACCCTGCGCAGGAACTACCCGTAGAAGGCGTATCCGAGCCACAGGCACGCGCAGCCGGCTAACAGGAGCGCCAGAAGTGGCATCGGTTAAAATTCGCGCTCATGGGCCAGAGACATGTCCAGGAACGAGCGCAGCCTGCGCGACCTGGTCGGATGGCGCAGTTTCTTGAGGACCTTCGCCTCGATCTGGCGTATGCGCTCGCGGGTGACCTTGAAGATGTTGCCCACCTCCTCGAGCGTATGCGCGCATCCGTCATTGATGCCGAAACGAAGGACGAGTATCTTCTTTTCCTTCTCGTTGAGCGTGTCGAGGATCGTGTTCATCTCCTCTTTCAGCATTGACCTTACCGCGGTATTCGCGGGCGAGGCGACCTTTTTATCCTGGATAAAATCCCCGAAATGAGTGTCTCCCTCGTCTCCGATAGGCATCTGGAGAGATATGGGCTTCTGGGCGAACTTGAGGATCGCCTTGACCTTTTCCTGGGAGAGGCGCATTTTCTGCGCGATCTCTTCGGGGCTCGGGTCACGGTCGTACTTCTGCAGGAACACGCGGGTAAAGCGGATGATCTTGTTGATGGTCTCGGTCATATGCACCGGGATACGGATCGTGCGCGCCTGGTCCGCGATGGCGCGGGTTATCGCCTGGCGGATCCACCACGTCGCGTAGGTCGAGAATTTGTATCCGCGCTTGTATTCGAATTTTTCCACCGCGCGCATGAGGCCGATGTTTCCCTCCTGGATCAGGTCGAGGAACGACAGCCCGCGGTTATTGTATTTCTTTGCGATGGACACGACGAGCCGCAGGTTCGCGGCGACGAGGCGCTCCTTGGCGTGGTTGAACTTCAGCTGGGCGGCGCGGATGACCTTCATCTGCTCGCGTATGCGGGCGTAAGGCTCGCCGATCTTCTTCAGAAGCGCCTTTTTATGCCTGGGCGAGGCCTTTCTGCTGCGGTCTATGGCGTCGATCTCCTTGATCAGTTTCTGGAGATGCACGACTACCTTTTCGATCACCGATGTGGTGAAATTGAAACTTATCAGAAGTTCGACGGTCTTGTCCTTGCTGCGGGTGCGCTTGATCCGGTCGTAGATGCGGCGGAACTTCCTGATGACGTTCTT
This sequence comes from Candidatus Omnitrophota bacterium, assembly GCA_029571225.1. GTDB lineage: Bacteria > Omnitrophota > Gorgyraeia > Gygaellales > Profunditerraquicolaceae > JAGOOP01. The sequence continues at coordinate 1,126 of JAKPTF010000034.1, forward strand.
GGGGTTCGTGTCGATCTCGCCTTTAACGACCTCTTCGGGATTCATCGTGCCGGCAAGGACCTCGGCGGCTGCGGCCATGATCTCGTTATACGCGAACCGCGTCGAGAGCACGGCGTTCTTCAGCTTGAGCTCTGCCTCTTCGATCTTGCGGGCAAGCTCTATTTCTTCCTCGCGCGAAAGAAGGGAAATGGACCCCATCTGCTTGAGGTACATCTTGACCGGGTCATCGAGCGGGAACACCTGTTCCTCCGCCGCTGCCTCAAGGAGGTTTTCTTCCTCGCGCTTGGCTGCGTCCTTCTCCGCCTCCGCGGCCGCCTCGTCCTCGCTCTCGACGATCTGGATGTCCTCGTCGCCGAGTATGTCGAAGATGCGGTCGATGTCCTCGGATGACGATACCCCCTCCGGCAGCAGATCGTTGACCTGGTCATAGGTGACGAACCCCTTCTGTCTGCCGAGGGCAATTATTTTTTCGACGTCTTCCTTGGTGTATATCTTCTTTTTCATCTGTGTTACCCCTTTTTGATGAGACTGTGGAACTCGGTGAACAATCTATTGAGCAGTTCGTGATCCCCTTTGTCCTGTGCCTTTCTTATCTCCGACTGCAGCCTCTGCCTGCGGGATGCCTGGCGCGCATTCTTGAGGCGCGCGATACAATCTTCGACGATAACGCGTTTCTGCGTTTCGGGAACGTCGGGAAGGAACGTGGATTCGCATACAAGCCGCATCGTCTCGTCCGATCCGACATGGTTGAGGATCGCCCCGGGGGCGAGCGGTTTTCCCGATGCGGTCATCTCGAGCATGAGCCGCACGATCCGGGACGTGCGGCTGTCCTGAAAGTCATCCGGGTCGAGGCGGTCCCTGACCTGGTCGATGAGGGACGATTCTTCCAGCATCAGTTTGATAAGGAGTTTTTCCGCCGGATGCACGGCAGACGGGCGCACTGCGCCCGGCGCCGCCGGTTCATCCGCGCGGATGCCGGATTTTACCCTGGACAGTTCGGTCAGGAGCGCGGATTCGTCCACATCGAGCGCTTCCGAGAGCCTTTTTACATATTCGGATCGAAGGACCGCGTTCCTGAATCTGGCGATCGTGGAGAGCATGTCCGACACGACCGCAGCTTTTGACTCGGTTCCGATCTTGCCCGTTTTTTCGATGAGAAATTTAAGCTTGTAATCAAAGATCGTAGCTGCGCCGGCGGCCAGTTCCCTGAAGGCATCGATGCCGCGCGATGCCGTGAAGGAATCGGGATCAAACCCTTCCGGGAGCACCGCGACGGTCAGGTTAATCCCTTCATCGATGAATATCTCAAGGCAGCGGATGCTTGCCGCCTGGCCTGCCATATCCCCGTCGTATACGAGGCAGACGTTGTGCGTATAGCGTTTCAGGAGACGCACCTGCTGGGGCGTCAGGGCGGTCCCGAGGGATGCGACGATGTTGTGCATCCCTGCCTGGTAAGGCATGATGCAGTCAAGGTAGCCTTCGACGACGACCGCCCTGTCCTCCTTCCTGATCGCATCTTTTGCAAGGTCGAGCCCGTAGAGATGGTTGCCTTTGACGTACACGGGCGTTTCCGGCGAATTAATGTATTTGGGCAGCGATTTGTCCAGGACCCGCGCGCCGAACCCGATCACTGCGGACCTGACATCAGTGATAGGGAAAACGATGCGGTCGCGGAACCTGTCGTAGAAGCCGCGGTCCTTTCCTGCGATAACGAGGCCCGCTTTTTGCGCCAGCTCCAGGTCGACGGCATGGCCGGTCAAGTGACGGGCCAGCCCGTCCCACTCATCAGGCGCGTATCCCAGCCTGAAAGTCCTCGCAGTATGAGGAGTGATCCCCCGATTGTCAAGGTACCGGTGGGCGGATTTCGCGCGCGCCGAGCGCAGCGAACTTTGATAGAACGCAGCCGCCGCTTCGTTGATCTTATGGATCTGCGTCACCGTGCCGTCTGCCCGCCGGTCGTCGCGGCGCCGCTGGGGCAACAGGATCCCCGCCTTGCGGGCAAGATGTTCGACCGCCTCGGGGAATTCCATGCGTTCGTACTGCATGAGAAAATTGAACGCGTTCCCTCCGGCGCCGCAACCGAAACAATGATAGATCTGCTTTTCCGCAGATACCATGAAGGATGCGGTTTTTTCCTTATGGAACGGGCAGCACGCCTTGAAGTTCCTGCCTGCCCTCTTGAGCGGTATATATGCGGATATGACCTCGACAATATCCGTTCGGCCGAGTATATCGTCTAGAATTGATTCGTCTATAAAACCTGCCATGATGCCTATGCCGTCTGACGTGTCCGTTTAATACGACGGAATCCCGATACGGCCTCGATATCAAAATCGCCGTGCCGGGAAACGTTATCCAGTATCAGGTTCAGTCCGAGCGTGTCCGAGGATATGTGGCCGGCGATGACGACGTTCATGTTCGCGTCGACGACCTTTTTGAAATGGTCCTCGCTTAGATGCATGGAAACCAGCGTCCGTACGCCCCACCGGTACAGATGCCTGTAAATATCCTGCGGGCCTTCGGTCCCGCCGGTCATCTCCACGAGAATCCTGCCGCACTGCCTGTGCGGATTTCCCAGGATGATGCGGGGTCCGCATAAC
>JAKPTF010000051.1 GCA_029571225.1 Candidatus Omnitrophota bacterium
TCGAGGATGCTTTCCGGCAGCAGCGGGCTCATGATGATAAAGCCGTCAATTTCATTGCCGGTCATGGAACGGAGTTTCCTGATGGGCACGATTTTTGGTTTCTGGTTCTTGAGGAATGATTTGACGAGTGACGGGGGTAATATGGCCGTTATGGGCCAGAAATGCCTGATCTGCCTGATGCTCGTTGGATGGAACAAAAAGGCAAATGTTCTCATTGTACGGTTTTTTCTATCCTCTGCTCATAGTTTGACGCTGTTTTCTGCTTGATCCACTTTTCAATGTATTTTTTGTGGAATCGCCAGTCAGTGCCGATCTTGAAGGCGGGTATCTTGCCTTCTCGCGCGTAGCGATGAACGGTCAAGGGGTGAATGTGAAGGTAATCTGCGACTTGTTTTGCGGTTAATATCTCGGAGCTTCTTGACATAGGCCCACCTTTGTTTAGCATGTCTACGATAATCGTAAATATACATACAAAGCCAGGACAAGTCAAGAAGAATTATTTGGAATTAGTAATAACCTACAGCCTGTAGTGGTGATGGATAAAAAAAGTAACTATCTGGTGGCTAAGAGGTTGAGGCCTTTGAGGGTAAGGTCAGGATCTATGGCGGTAAAACAGGTGCAGTAGCGTTTGATCAGACTGATATGGCCGCCTGTTCCTATGATCATAACGTTCTTGCCAAGGCCTGCGCTCAACCGGGTAGTCAAGCGGTCGGTCAGGCTGGCAAAACCGTATACAATGCCGCTTAGCATGCTGTTTTTGGTATCGCGGCCGATCAGCCCGGAAGGACGCGCGAGAGGAATTTTGGGCAAAAGCGCTGTTCTGTCAGCAAGCGCGTCAAGGGATGTCTGTAAGCCCGGAAGTATCATGCCTCCTTTATACTCTTTCCGCGATGATATCACGTCAAAGGTTATCGCTGTGCCGAAATCGACCACTATTGCCGGGTATCCGTAAAGCCGTATGGCAGCATACGCGTTGACAAGCCGGTCCTGCCCGGCCTGTTTCGGGTATTTATACAGATTTTTGACCGGGACTGTCGCATTTTTACCAAGGATGGATGGTTTGATTCCTGGAAACGCAGCTCGCAGGTCTTTTGCGAGCTTGTCAGTAGCTTGAGGAACGACCCCGGATATCACGACAGCAGTGACGTAATGACGGGAGAATTGCTGCAGAAATCTCTTGAACCCTGCCTGGTGCGTGGCTGTAGAACAGCGTTTTACAAGGCGTTTGCCCTGGAAAAGCCCCGCGGTTATGCAGGTATTGCCTATGTCGAGCGTAAGGATCATTTCGGCGTTATCTCTTTTATTTTATCCCGCAGTTTAGCCGCTTTTTCAAAGTCGAGGTTGCGCGCGGCAAGCTCCATTTCATACTCAAGCTCTGCGATATATTCCTTAAGGTCGTACTCATCCTTCTGCGCTCCGGTCATCTGGATGACGAATTCTTCTGCGTCCGAGAGGTCTTCGATCCCCTGCTTGATGGCTTTCTGGATCGATCTGGGCGTTATATCGTTCTTTGTATTGAACTCGAGCTGGATCGCCCGCCTGCGGTTGCTCTCATCGATCGCCTTCTGCATGGACCGGGTGACCGTATCGGCGTACATGATAACGGTCCCGTTTATGTTGCGCGCCGCGCGGCCGGCTACCTGGATGAGCGATGTTTCCGACCTCAAAAACCCTTCTTTATCGGCATCAAGGATGGCGACAAGGGATACCTCGGGCAGGTCCAGCCCTTCCCGTAACAGATTGATACCCACCAGGCAGTCGAATTGCCGGGTTCGTAAGTCCCGCAGTATCTGGGACCGTTGTATGGTCTCGATCTCCGAATGAAGATATTTTACCTTTAATCCCTTGTCTTGTAAATAAGAAGTCAGGTCTTCGGCCATGCGCTTGGTCAGCGTCGTGACAAGGACGCGTTCGTTGACCTTTGCCCTTTTGCGTATCTCGGTTTCAAGGTCGTGGATCTGGTCTTTGGTCGGCCGGATCACGATCTGCGGATCGATAAGGCCCGTTGGCCTGATGATCTGCTCGAAAATCTTCTGCCTGCTTTTTTCCGTTTCATACGGCCCGGGCGTGGCGGACACGAACACCGCCTGTTTCACCAGCGTTTCGAACTCCTCAAACCGCAAAGGCCTGTTGTCCAGGCACGACGGCAGCCTGAATCCATAGTCCACCAGCACGTTCTTGCGCGCCTTGTCGCCTTCATACATGCCCCGTATTTGAGGGATGGTTGCGTGCGATTCGTCGATGATGACGAGGAAGTCCTGCGGGAAATAATCCAGAAGGCAGTAGGGCCTTGAGCCAGGCGGTTTGCCTGACAGATGGCGGGAATAATTCTCTATGCCGTGGCAGTATCCCAGCTCCTTGAGCATCTCCATATCGTATCTGGTGCGCTGTTCAAGCCGCTGCGCCTCAAGGAGCTTGTTCTGGGCGCGCAGGTACGCGAGCCGTTCCTCAAGCTCCGCGCCGATCGTCATGAGCGCCGCCTCGATGCTTTGCTCGGAGGCGAGAAAGTGCTTTGCCGGATAAACGGCGGTCTTTTCAAGGGATGCCAGCACGTCCCCGGAAACAGGGTCTATTTCCGATATCCGTTCGACCACGTCGTTGAAGAACTCGACGCGTATCGCGGTCTCCTTGTACGCGGGAAATATCTCAACCACGTCCCCCCTCACCCGCACCTTGCCGCGGGCGAACTCATAATCGTTGCGTTCGTACTGGACGCCGATGAGGCGGGAGATCAGGCTGTCGCGGGATACGTGCGCGCCCCTGGCGATCACGATGAGCATGTCCTGGTATTCCTGGGGAGAGCCGAGGTTATAGATGCAGGAGACCGATGCCACGACCAGCACGTCGCGCCGGGACATGAGCGAGCTTGTCGCAGACAGGCGGAGCCGGTCAAGCCGGTCGTTGATCGAAGAATCTTTTTCTATGTAGGTATCGGTGGACGGGATATAGGCTTCGGGCTGGTAATAATCGTAGTATGAGACGAAATATTCGACGGCGTTGCGGGGAAAGAATTCCTTGAATTCAGAGTAGAGCTGCGCGGCAAGGGTTTTATTGTGCGAGATGACAAGCGCGGGCCGGTTGACCCCGGCGATCACATTGGCGAGCGTGAACGTCTTTCCGGAGCCGGTTACGCCAAGCAGGGTCTGGTACTGCCTGCCGGCGCCGATAGATCGCGCAAGATCGTCGATCGCCCTGGGCTGGTCCCCGCAGGGCTTGTATGTCGAGACGAGATCGAATGTTTCCATCCAAAATCAGACGACGTCGAGGCTGATATCCACGGCATCGACCGAATGGGTAAGGTCACCGAGCGAGATGATGTCCACGCCGGTTTCGGCGACTCCCCTGATGTTCTCGAGCGTGATGCCGCCTGATGCCTCCAGTTTGGTCTTCGGGTGATGGCTTTTGGTGAAGTCCGTGGCGTTCCTGATCTCGACCGCCTGTTTGATGTCGTTGACCGGCATGTTATCGAGCATGATAAGGTCGGGTTTGAACTGGAGCGCGTGCTTGAATTCGTCGAGGTTCTGGGCCTCTATCTCTATCTTGAAACCCTTGGGGATCTTGGGCAGTTTATTATACCCCTCGGTGATCCTGATGTGGTTGTCCTTGATCAGGATCATTTCATCGAGGGAGA
>JAKPTF010000077.1 GCA_029571225.1 Candidatus Omnitrophota bacterium
CCACCGGAGTATCTTTCGGACCGAACTCCCTTATCATTGCCCCTGCGTCAGGCAGCCAGACATATCTTTCATCGCCTATTATTTTCGCCGGCCTGGCCGTTTTCGGGGCGGGAATCGTTTTTTATTACGTGCGGGTCAATAAACGATCGGTCAGGATGTTTAAAACATGGGATTGCGGCTATTACCGCCTGTCAGCCAGGAATGAATATACGGCCACGGCGTTCTCGAAACCTTTTAGGATCGCGTTCGCTTTTTTTCTCCAGCCATACCGCCGGACGCACAAGATATGGGAAACGTTCTATCAGGTCAGGTCGTTTGAATATGAAACGCACACGACGCCGGTTTTTAAGAAGTATTTTTACGATCCGCTGCTGCGGCTTATTCTCAATGCCGCCGGCTTCATGCGAAGGATCCAGACCGGGAGCATCCATCTGTATATAGGTTATATTTTCGCGACCGTTGTCCTGTTGATCGCATTAATGAGGAAATTCTAGAATATGAAGATCATTATGCTGGTCCTGCAATTCCTCTTACTTGCCATGGCGGCGCCGCTGGTTTCCGGCATCATCGCCAGAGTCAAGAACAATCTACGCATGAGAAGAGGCGCGCCGGTCTTGCAGCCGTATTACAACATCGTCAAACTGCTTTCAAAGGACGAGGTAATTTCTTCTACAGCCTCCTGGATCTTTCGCATCGCGCCCGCCGTAGTTTTGACTTCATCCATGGCCGCGCTTGCGCTCGTGCCTGCGGTCATAGCAGGGAACAGCGCGAATCTGGCAGGCGACCTTCTGGCGATCATGTTCATATTAGCCCTCGGCCGTTTCTTTATGGCTCTGGCAGGCATTGATGCCGGAAGCGCTTTCGGCGGCATGGGATCGAGCCGCGAGATGTTCATCGCGAGTTTTGCGGAACCTTGCGCGAGCCTTGCGGTCTTCAGCCTTTTTTTGCGTTCGGGTTCGACAAATCCCGAAATGCTGGGCATCGCGGGCCCTATCCAGGTGTCGACCGTATTTGCCTCATTGTGCCTGATAATGGTCATCATCGCCGAGACATCACGCCTGCCAATCGATAATCAGGAAACGCACCTGGAGCTTACCATGGTCCATGAGGCTATGGTGCTGGAATATTCAGGAAGCTCCCTGGCTTTCATCGAGGCAGGCTCGTATATAAAACAGATTGTCTGGTTCGGGCTCCTGGCGCACATTGTGATGCCGTCGGCGGTTTCTGTTTCGTCGGGCCTGGTGCCGGTCATTGGTTCCGCCGCGCTTTTCGGCGGTAAGGTCCTCTGCCTTGCGGTATTTGTCGCATTTCTTGAGGTTCTTATCGCGAAGATGAGGCTGTTCAGGGTGCAGGATTATTTCGGATTCGCGGGGATATTCGGGCTCTTTGCGGTTATCAGCAGCCTTATGGGGATATAAATGGAAACTCTTATCATAGCGGCGGTCATTCTATGCACATACTTTATGTGCGTCGCCAGGCGCATTACGACGCTCGTGCGCGGATTTGCCATGCAGTCTTTTTTTCTTTTCGTTTACGCGCTTTTGCGGGCCTGGACGGAGAACAGCGTCGAGTTGTATGCCGTTGCCGGGCTTTTGTTCGCCCTGAAGGTCATCGCGATCCCGTATTCGCTCGACAGGATCTGCGTGAAGATCCGGGTAAACGATAATCTCGGACTTTTCATGAACACCCAGCTGTCGCTTATCCTTGCCCTTGCGTTCACGTATTGCTCGTGGATCTTTTCGAAAATGATCGTGCCCGTTCAGGACTCCGGCATGGCTGTTGCCCTGACTGCATCGTTCACCGTGGTTATGGCAGGGCTGTTTATCATGGTCTTCAGGATGAAGGCCGTGACGCAGACGGTCGGCCTTCTTGTCATGGAGAACGGCATCTTTCTCCTGGGGTCGTCTATAGCCGGCGGTTTGCCGTTCTTCGTTGAGATCGCAGTGTTCATGGACGTTCTTGTGAGCGTCATCATCCTTAATATTTTTGTGTACCGGATCAACAAACTCTTCACCCATATAGATGTGGCCAAATTAACGAGGTTGAAAGGTTAAAATGAATTTCCAGCGCATAAGGACCCTTGGCGCAGCGCATGCGGCCGCATATTTCGTCGTGGTATGCGTATCCGCCATGCTTTTGTTTCGAACCGCCGTGCAAAACAGGCCGGTGTGCGCGGCCGGTTTTTTCCTGCTTGACGGCTTGAGCGTTTTTTTTATATTCGTGATCAGCATAGTCTGTTTTTCTGCAGCCATATATTCCGCCGGATACATAAGCCGCGACGTGCAGGAAGGAAGGATCACCCTACGCAAGGCGGCGATATATTATGTCCTGTTCAACCTTTTTTGCTTTTCAATGTTCCTTGTCGTTGCCGTCAACAATCTGGGCCTTCTCTGGGCGGCGATCGAGATGACCACGCTTGTATCGGCTTTTTTGGTAGGATTCTACCGTACCAAACAGTCTGTCGAGGCCGCATGGAAATACATTATTATCTGCTCGGTTGGCATCGTCATCGCGCTT
>JAKPTF010000078.1 GCA_029571225.1 Candidatus Omnitrophota bacterium
GATCGCGCCTACATTGGGCGCGATGCTTAGCTCATTGGTATTAAGCACCACCAGTATGTCCTTTTTCAGATGGCCCGCGTTGTTCAGGCCCTCAAAACACAGGCCGCCGCTCAACGATCCGTCCCCGATAACGGCCACTACTTTAAAAGGGACAGGGGGATGAGCCGCATCGCGCGCGCAGGCTATGCCGAGAGCGGCGGACACGCTCGTCGAGCTGTGGCCGCAAAAGCAGGCATCATATTCCGACTCCTCCCGGGAAGGAAACCCGCTTATGCCACCGTACTGCCGAAGCGTATCAAACGCCCTGTTCCTGCCCGTCAATATCTTATGGGCGTATGCCTGATGGCCCACGTCAAACAATATTTTGTCCCGCGGCACATCTAGGCAATAATGCAGAGCGATGATCAGCTCAACCGCGCCGAAGCTTGAGGCGATATGGCCGCCTGTCCTGCTGGTAACCTCGAGGATCCGCTGCCTGATTTCCTGTGCAAGCACGGGCAGCTGTTCAAGCGGAATCTTCTTGATGTCCTGCGGGACAGCGATTGTTTCAAGGTACATGATTCAAGGCCCCTTTGCTACGTTTCATCTTCGGGAAAAGGCTTCAGCTCAAATTCGCCCTTTTTATTCTTTGAAAGCAGGTCTATCTTCTTTTTCGCGTTCTCCAGCCGCGCCGTGCACAGGCGCGACAGCTCGATGCCGTCCTGGTATTTCTTAAGGGCCTCGTCCAAAGACAGATCTCCCTGCTCCAGCTCCTCTACGATCTTCTCGAGCCTTTTCAGCGCCTCTTCAAACTTTATCTCCGCCATCGCTGTGTACCTCCGTCACCGTGCTAATCAGTTGGCCGCTGGCTAACTGCGTCCGGATGCTGACGCCTGTTCTGGCGTCGGCAGCGTTCTTTAATATTTTTCCCTCGGGCATGAGGAACGTCACGCTGTAGCCGCGCGACAGTATGTTCAAAGGGTTCAGGCTCGCCATCTTCTCGACCATACCGTTGAACCTCGATTCCTTCAAAGCTATAAAATGCTGGAACCGAAGGGCAATCTGGCGGGCCCGCTCCCTGATCTTATTGATATGCTCTGGGATCACCAGCGCGGGGTTTTCCCTGAAAAGCTTTTGGGCCGTTGCCTCCAGAGACTGCCTGTTCAACTGCCAGATATGATCCATGCCGAGTTTCAAGCGGCCCAGGGCGTCTTCGCGGCGCTGAACCGAATCCGCGAGCAGGCCTTCAAAGGCGTTTTTCATGCGCAGGGCAAGGTCCTGTGTCTGTTCCCGCAGGTCTTCTTTGCGCGGAATCACGATCTCCGCAGCGACCGACGGCGTTGCGGCGCGGCGGTCAGCCACAAGATCAGAGATCGTCACGTCCCGCTCATGGCCGACTGCGGAAATGACCGGTATATCGGAGGCATATATCGCTCGGGCGACCAGCTCTTCGTTGAATGCCCACAGGTCTTCGGCGCTTCCGCCTCCGCGGCCTACGATCAGGACATCGATTCGGTCCTCCGGATCGCACTCATCATTATACCTGTTAAAATCCCTGATCGCATCAGCAATTTCTTCTTTTGCGCCATCACCCTGCACCTTGACCGCAGCAATGATGATATGCACGCCGCTGAACCGGCGGTCAAGTACTTTGAGAATATCCCTGATCGCGGCGCCGGTGGCCGATGTAACAACACCTATCTTTGCCGGAAGATACGGGATCTCTTTTTTATGCTCCGGGGCAAACAGCCCTTCTTTTTCCAGCTTGATCTTCAACTGTTCAAGCGCCAGCTGCAAGGACCCGATGCCTTTGGGCTCGATGCGTTCGATTATGAGCTGATAGCTGCCCCGCGGCGGATACACGTCTATAGAGCCGAAGCATATAACCTTAAGCCCGTCTTCAAGCTTAAAAGGGACATCCCTTGCGCTGCGGCTGAATATAACACCGGATAACACCGATGTTTCGTCTTTTAGGGAAAAATACCAGTGGCCAGAGCTGGACGGCCGGAAATTCGATATTTCCCCTTCCACCCAGACCATGCTGTACTGCTTGCTCAACAGCAGCTTGATGCCCTGGGTGATCTCAGTGACACTGAAAATGTGACGGTTTTCGGTCATGCTCATTTTGCCGTTGCGGCCTCAGTCACGGCCGGTGCGGCTGGCCCGGAGGGCAGAGCCTCCGGCTCCTGCCGTTTCTCCGGCTCTTTTGCCTGTTCCTGTTGCGGCATCACCCCTCGTTTCGCAGCCTCTTCCAGCGCCTTCTCAATCTCCTGCGGCCTCATCTGGTCTTTCGGTTTCTTTGTCAGGACCAGCAGGCTGACCGAATAGGGGTTGAGCACCATGGATATCGACGATGTGCCCGTACTAACGGCCTGCTCAAGTTCCTGCGGGACCATCTGGCAGTTCGAATTGCACCCTGAATCCACGGTATAGCGTTCAGCCAGGTAATCCTCTTTCAGGTTCTTCAGGACGATCTTGATGTTGCGGGCAGCGGACGAAAAACGCGCGGCGCTCTCATTGAGCTCCTGGGCTTTCTTGAGCATTGCCCTGACGCGATTGGGCACGGACAGCGTTCCGGCGTCGAGCTGCCTGCGCATGATCTTATCAAGCTTGTCGCTTTTGATGACGGCAAGTAGCGCCCTGCGCTCGTTCTCCTTCAGCAGCGCGATATTGCGCGACAGATAATTCCGGAATATGTCAGGATCGATATAGTTATAGACCAGCAGCGCTATCCTGTCCGCGCCTTTTGTCGCGATGACGCCGACGAACTCATCCGTCGCCTTTGGCGCGTGTACGTACATGGAGCTGCCCAGAAGGGATATCAGGCGCCATACGTTGTATGTTGACTTCGCCCCTCCGTTATACGCAGCGGGGTCCGGGGTAAACCAGAACGCGCCTACGTTGCGCTCGACACCCTCCTTGTTGTACTGAAAATCTTCGAGAGAAAAGAAAACCTGATGATCGATGCCAGCCTCATACATATGCTTCAGCCGCGCGGGGATATAGGCACCCGATACGAATACGCGGTCGCGGCGTTCAGCCGAAAGGTTAACTCCGTTGTCATAGTTCCATTCGTCCACTATCAAAAGCACGCGCTCCTTCTTGAAATAGCTGAGCCAATCGCGCATTAGCGCGACCGCGCTTTTGTTGTAGGTAGTCATCTCCTTTTCGCACCTGGGATCTGTCGAATAGGCGTGCCACGATATAAAATCCAGGGGCAGCCGGTAGTGATAGCAGAACTTGATCAGTTCGTAAGCGAGGCTCCGTTCCGGGGTAACGTTGGTATTGCCCTCTACGCTGCGGAACCACCAGCTTGACGACGGGCCGCCCACGGGGATCGAAACCTTGAACTCGGTTTCCAGCTCCCCAACAGCCTCGGCGACAGCCCTGTACAGGTTGAGGTATTCCTGCTGCCGCCCCAGAAAAAAATCATCGAGGTCGGGCGCGGTCCAGACTTCGTACCAGACGGTGTAACGCCTGATACAGCTGTAATAACGGATAAATTCCTTGACCGTGGATTTAAAGGCCTTCAGGTCCACCGGAGAGCTTTTCTTGTCCAGCACCTTTCCCTGTCCCTGCGGGGTGCTGAAAATATTGAGTATGACGGCACCTCCGGCGTCATTCACCCGCTTGATCACCGCCTCATAGTTGGCGAGGAGCTTCTCCTGAAGGGCGCGGTTGCCCGAGACCTCGCTGATCTCCCAGAGATTGTACTGGAGGCGGTATATGCCGGCCATGCCGATATCCTTCTGCCAGACATCGAGCACGCGCTGGTGCGCCAGAGATTGCGGCCATGCCGGGTCGCTGTGGAAGCCCCGTCCGGACAGGTCCATGGCGGGCTTGAATATGTCGGGCAAAGGCACTGTGGTAGAAGCCGCATCGAGGATATACTCGATATCGCCCTCCTGGCCGGACACGGCGGTGCAGCACAGCAGGCAGCAGGCGAATATCGCCGCCGCCCATCCGCGACGCCAGGTGTATGAAAGGATTGCCATTTTTAACCTACAATCTTTTTTGAATCCTGGATATCGACCGCGCGCAACCGGTACTTTCGTCCACGTCTACGATCACACCGTGCATCTGCACATTGCCGTCGGCGACCTCGAAACGAACCGGCACGCAGCCGAGGAACCGTTCGAGCACGTCCTCGACGCGCCTGCCGAGAACCGAGTCGAACGGGCCGGCCATGCCGGCATCGGTGATATAAGCGGTGCCCTTGGGCAG
>JAKPTF010000086.1 GCA_029571225.1 Candidatus Omnitrophota bacterium
CGAATCTTCTTACGCAGTTCCATCCGAAGGAAATCCGCGATATAGTCGCGTCACCGCAGATATGGCATTTCCGCAACAAGATGGAATTCGCCGTATCCGGCACGGCCGGGGCACCCCGCGTGGGTTTGAGGCCTCAGCAGAAATTCAACTCGGTGATCGATATCAGGGAGTGCAGGGTCTTTTATCCGCAGGCCGGCACGGTGCTGGACGCGGTGCGTGCGTGGATCATGGAAGGCCGGGTCGAGCCTTATGACCTCAGGCGCCGGACAGGCTGCCTGAGGTATGTCTGTATGCGGCACTCCAAGGCATATGACGAGGTCATGGTCACGCTCGTTGTCGCGATGTCCCGCCCGGAGTTTGAACGGGAACGGGAAATGTTCGGCCCTGTCATCAAAAGCCTTTCGTCGCTGGAACGGATTGCGTCCGTCCACGCGTGCCTCAATACCGGTGCCAGCGACGAGGCTGCGTCAGGAGAAATGGTCCTGCTGTATGGAAAACCGCGCATCCGGGAGCGGATCAACGGCATAGATTATCAGATCGGCCCCAGGAGTTTTTTTCAGACCAATCCGTATTGTTGCGAGCGGCTTTATGAAATCATCCGCGCGCGGGCAGGCGGCTGCAACGGGCCTGTTCTGGACCTTTTCTGCGGCTGCGGAGGCATCAGCCTTCAGGTGGCGGCCGCGGGGAACCGGGTGACCGGGATCGATATCGCCGGACAGAATATAGACGATGCGAGAGAGAATTGCGGGGTTCACGGGATCGCCCGCGCGGACTTTGTCTGCCAGGATGCGCAGGTTTTTCTCTCTCAAGCTGCAACGGAGGGAAGATTGCGCGAATATTACTGCCTGATCGTGGATCCGCCGCGGCAGGGGCTGACGAAAAAAGACAGGAAATTAATCGTCGAAAGCGGGATCGGTCAGATGATTTATGTGTCGTGTAATCCGTGGAATCTCGTTCAGGATCTGAAAACCCTGCTGGAGGCTTACTCCGTAGCCGTTGTAGAGCCGGTTGACATGTTCCCTCACACGCAGCATACCGAAACGGTCGTCTATTTGAAGCGGCAATAAGCTTTTGACAAGCAGGTTTTTTTTTAGTATAGTAAACTGATTCGAAGGTAGCGCTCCCATACATAAACCAAGGCGGTTATACAATGGCTTTTAAGGATAAGATCCGCGCAGGGCAGTTCGCTGTCACGTCAGAAATCGGCCCGCCCAAAGGCATAGAGACCAGAAAGATCCTGGAAGATGCCGAGCTGATACGGGGCAGGGTAGACGCAATTAACGTCACCGACCTGCAGAGTTCGGTTATGCGGCTCGGTTCCCTGGCCGTATGCTCGCTTTTGAAACAACACGGTTTCGATCCTGTGTTCGAGGTTACCTGCCGCGACAGGAACCGTTTGGCGCTGCAGTCGGACATTCTCTCCGCCGCAGCGCTTGGCATAGAAAATCTGCTTGTCCTCACAGGGGATTATCCTACCCTCGGGGACCATCCGGAGGCAAAACCGGTTTTCGATCTTGATTCTGTGCAGTTGCTGCAGGTTGTGGGGAAACTCCAGGCCGGCGTTGACATGAAGGACAACAAACTGACAGGTCCGGCGCCTGAATTCTGCGTTGGCGCGGTGGTTAATCCCGGCGCAGAACCCATTGAGCCACAGATCATGAAAATGGAAAAGAAAATAGAGGCAGGGGCGCAGTTTTTCCAGACCCAGGCCGTATACGACATAAAGACATTCGAGGCGTTCCTGTCAAAAACCAGGCATTTAAAGGTTCCGGTGCTTGCGGGTATCGTGCTTTTAAAATCCGCGGGCATGGCAAAGTTCATGAACAAAAACGTAGCCGGCGTCTGCGTCCCGGATGATCTCATTAAAGAGATGGAAGGCGCGAAGGACAAGGTCGCACAATCCGTAAAGATCGCGGTGAGGCTTATCAGGGAATTACGGCCTATGTGCCAGGGCGTGCACATCATGCCCATCGGCTGGGATACAGTGGTGCCGCGCGTTCTTGATGAGGCAGGATTATGAAGGTGGTCATTGTCGGGGCCTCGATCGCGGGCCACACGGTTGCGGTATCCCTGCGCCAGGCGCATCGCGATTGTTCTATAACTCTTATAACGCGCAGCGCGTATCCGGCGTACGACAAGCGCAGATTGCTGGATTATCTGACCGGAGGCGTCAGGGAAAAGGACCTGCTGCTTGTCCCGCCTGATTTCTATCAGCGCAACAATATCAACTTCATGAAGGAGTGCGAGGTCGTTTCCGTTGCCCGCGTGCGCAGACAGCTTTCTTATAAAAGCAAGGCCGGACGCAGAGAAACTCTTGAGTATGACCGCCTGGTGGTCTGTTCCGGCGCGCGAACCGTCCTGCCTGAAGTGGACGGGATCCATAAAGAAGGGGTTTATATCCTTGATTCGCTTGCCGATTTCAAGGCCTTCCGCAGCCATCTGATTACGGATCCTGTGTGCATCATGGGATCGGGCAGCAACGCATTGTCTCTTGCCAGCGCCCTTGCGCGCAGACAGAAGGAGGTTAAGGTCATATCTCCAGGCGCCGCTGCGCAGGACGCGGCGGTCGAGACGCTCTCGACGGAAGTTATCGAACTGATTGGAGAGGGAGGGATCCAGGCGGTCAGGCTGCGCGAGGGCAAGATAATCGGAACGAGCCTGCCTGTG
>JAKPTF010000100.1 GCA_029571225.1 Candidatus Omnitrophota bacterium
ACAGAAAAAACTTGCCGAAGAGGAAAAGCTCTTTCTGAACCAGAAGGCAAAGGTCGAGACGGAGATGAAGGAGATCGAACAGCGCCTTGCCCAGCTCCAGGCCCAGCGCAAGCAGATCGCCCCGGGCATCGACAAGCACATCATGGCGCAATACGACCGGATCCTGCGGTCCAGGGACGGCCTTGCGATCGTCGCAGTAAAGGATTCGGCGTGCCTCGGGTGCCATATGGCAGTCCCGCCGCAGGTCATCAACCTGATCCAGATGTACGACCACATCATCACCTGCGAAGTTTGCAACAGGATCCTTTACATCCCGCATGACTAAGCTCGATATTTATATTGACGGCGCGTCAAAAGGAAATCCCGGTCCGAGCGGCATCGGCGTCATCATCATGAAAGACGGCTCCGTCATCAGGCAGATCGGCAGGTTCATCGGTCCGGGGACCAACAATATCGCGGAATACACCGCGCTCGTGCACGGCCTGCAGGAAGGTCTCCTGCTCAAGGCGGATGCGGTCAGGATACGGTCGGACAGCGAGCTTTTATGCAAACAATTGAACGGCTCATACAGGGTGAAAAGCCCCAATATCGCGGGGCTGTACGCGCAGGCGCAAAGCCTTCTGGGCGGGTTTAAGGAAGTATCCATACAGCATATTCCGCGCGAACAGAACGCGCATGCTGATAGATTGGCGACACAGGCAGTAAAGGACGCCCTTAAGAGATAAGTGGGGGTGGTTGCCCGGCGGCCGAATGGCCGCAGGGAGGAAAGTCCGGGCTCCGGAGGGCAGCGCAGCCGGTAATCCCAGCCCATGTGCCGTTATGCGGCAGGTGAGGATCAGAGCTACAGAGACGAGTCCCGGGCCCGGGAGGGCGCGGGGGTGAAACGAGCAATCTCTGCGCGGAGCAATGCCATGTAGGAAGCGGTGGGGCTGCCCGCCCCGTATAAGCTTCGGGTTGGCTGCTAGAGCGCCGGGGGCGACCCCGGCGTCGAGAGAAATAACCACGATAACAAAACTCGGCTTACACCACTTATCTCATCGAACGGAAGCATCGCGGGAACGTCCCGTCATGATCAATCCCCAAGGAGGATACTACTATGTCAGGTCACTCAAAATGGAAGACGAATAAAGGCAAAAAAGCGGCGGCCGACGCCAAGAAAGGCGCGACGTACACGAAGCTGATCAAGGAGATCACGATCGTCGCGCGCGAAGGCGGCGGGAATCCGGATTCAAACTCGAAACTGCGCGCGGTCATGGCCAGGGCGAAAGAGGCGAACATGCCCCTTGATAACGTGAAGATGGCCATCAAGCGCGGCACGGGAGAGATCCCGGGTATCACGTACGAAACGGTCAGGTACGAAGGATTCGGCCCGGGCGGCGTCGCGATCCTCATCGACGCGATCACCGACAACAAGAACCGCTGCGCCGCGGAAGTCAGGAACATCATGTCCAAGACCAACGGCAACCTCGGCGGATCCGTCAGCTGGATTTTCGCCATGAAAGGGTACCTCACGATCGACAAGGCCGGGGCGAGCGAAGACGACGTCATGACGATCGCGCTTGACGCCGGCGCGGACGACATCAAGACCGACGGCAGCGAATTCGAGATCTTCAGCGCGCCTCAGAAAATGGAAGAGATCAAGGCGGCGCTTGAGAAAAAAGGCATCAAATGCACGACCGCCGAAGTCACGATGGTGCCGTCCTCAACGGTGAAACTCGACCTGGCTAACGCAAAAAAGCTCCGTGATCTGATCGACGCCCTGGAGGACCATGACGACGTGCAGAACGTGTACGATAATTCCGATATCCCTGAAGAAGTCATGGCCCAGATGGACGCCGAAGACGCCGGATAGAGGCCGATGAAGATACTCGGGATCGATCCCGCCCTGCAGGTCACCGGCTACGGCATCGTGGATAATGCCGGCGGGAAACTGACGCACATCGCCTCGGGCACGCTCGTCACTACGGCGCAAACGCCCCTCGAGGAAAGGCTCGGCGCGATATACGAGGGAATATCGGGCGTCATACGGAAGCACCGGCCTGACGCGGCGGTCCTTGAAAAGGTCTTCGTCCATCACGGGCACACGACGACCGCGTTTGCCCTGGGGCAGGCGCGCGGCACGATAGTGCTGGCGTGCGGGCGTTATCACCTTGCGATAACGGAATACGCGGCCACGCAGGTCAAGAAGGCCGTGGTCGGCACCGGCCATGCGACCAAACAGCAGGTCCAGCGCATGGTGATGTCGGCGCTCGACATGCGGCAAACGCCCCGGTATTACGACGTTACCGACGCGCTGGCCCTTGCGCTGGCGCATACCTATCACAACCGCAACAGCGCCCTCTCGGGGCTGCTGGGCGCATACAGACGATGATCGCTCGCATCAAGGGAAGGATCGTGGAGCAACAGGACCATGCGCTCCTGCTTGACGTCAACGGCATCACCTATCGGGTGTTGGTGCCCTCGGCAAGCCTGCAGAGGATCAGCGATCAGGCGCAGGCCGATAATACGGTGGAGCTGGTCACGTTCCATTATCACCAGGTCGAGCCGTCCAGAAGCATACCGGTCCTGATCGGGTTCCTCAACGACGTCGAAAAGGAATTCTTCGAGGCGTTCATTACCGTATCCGGCATCGGTCCGCGGGCGGCGGTCAAAGCGCTTAACAAGCCGTTTTCCGCGATCGCCAGGGCGATCGACGAAGGCGACGCGGCATTCCTGAAATCACTGCCCGGGATCGGGGCACAGCGGGCCAAAGAGATCATCGCAAAACTGCAGAACAGGGTCGGCCGGTTCGGATTGATCCAGGACGCATCGGCCGTCGCCCCCGGGCGGACGGAGACCTCGTTCGAGCAGGAATCGCTCGCAGTTCTGCTGCAGCTGGGATATAAAAAACCCGAGGCGCTCTCCATGATCTCCAAGGCCATGGAGGCGAATCCCTCAATATCGTCCACCGAAGGGCTCTTGAACGAAGTATACAGACAAAGGAAAACGGCAGGATGACCATGGAAGAGAACGCGCTCATGCAGAATCCGGAACAGACCGCCGGCGCCAACACGAAAGCCGCCATCGAGGCAATGCTGTTTGCAAGCGACAAACCGCTCATGCTCGACCAGATCCGCAGGGTCCTCGACAACCTCGACGCGGGCATGGTACGCTCAACGGTCGAAAGCCTTCGCCAGGAATATGAGGAGTCCAACCGGGGCATCCGCATCTATGAGGTCGCGGGAGGTTTCCAGATGATCGCCAATCCGATCTTCGCGATATTCCTCAAGAAACTGTTCAAGACCGGCCGCAGCGCGGACAGGCTGTCAAAATCGGCCATGGAAACGCTTGCCATCATCGCTTACAAACAGCCCCTGTCGAAGCTCGAGATCGAATCGCTGCGCCAGGTCAATGTCGACGGGGTCATGTCCACGCTCGAAGAAAGGAACCTGATACGCGTGACGGGGCGCAAAAAGACGCCCGGCAGGCCCAAGGTCTACGGAACGACGCGCAGATTCCTTGAATATTTCGGATTGAAATCGCTCGAAGACCTTCCCAAGCTTGAGAATGTCCGCATGCCGACCGCTCAACAGCTGGAAGAGATCGAGCCTGTCGAAGAACACGCATTGCCCCAACAAGGACGACAAGACAATGACGATCAGCCGCCTGCGCAGACAAATTGATTTCACCGACAAACGGATCGTTGAGCTCCTCAACAAGCGCGCCCGCATCATCGTCGACATCGGCGAGCGCAAGTCCCGCGAGGGGAGGGCCGCATACTGCCCTGAACGCGAGCGCGAGGTCCTCGGCAGGATCGCCGCGTCGAACCGCGGCCCGTTGAGCAATGCGGCGCTGGAGGCGGTGTACCGGGAGATCATGTCGGGAAGCCTTTCTCTCGAGAAAAAGCTCACCATCGCGTACCTGGGGCCCCAGGCCACGTTTACGCACCAGGCTGCGCTCAAACGTTTCGGCTCGCAGGTCTCATACGTATCGTGCGACAGCATCGCCGACGTTTTCTCCGAAGTGGAAAAGGGCAACGCCGATTACGGCGTCGTTCCGATCGAAAACTCGATCGAGGGCGCGGTGAACCACACGCTCGACATGTTCGTCGATTCCGACCTGAAGATCTGCGCGCAGGTCATCCTCGACGTCAGCCACAATCTGTTATCCCGCAGCCCGCTCAATAAGATCACGGAGGTCTATTCGAAGGCGGAGGTCTTCGGCCAGTGCCGCGCATGGCTCCAGGTGAACGTGCCCGGCGCAGGCCATGTCGAGGTGTCCTCGACCACCAAAGCCGCGCAGATCGCCAGCACCAGGAAGACCGCCGGGTGCATCGCGTCGATGCTCGCGGCCAAGATATACGGGCTTCGCGTCGTCGCTCGCGGTATCGAGGATTCGCCGCACAACCGCACCCGTTTTTTTGTCATCGGCACGACCGAGACCGCGCCGACAGGCAGCGACAAGACGTCGATCCTCTTCTCCATAAAGGATAAGGTCGGCGCGCTGCACGAGATGCTCGTGCCCTTCAAAAAATACGGGGTGAACCTGAACAAGATAGAATCGCGGCCTTCGAAAAAGCGGGCGTGGGACTATTATTTCTTCGTGGACCTGGAGGGACATCAGCACAACCCGAAGATCCATAAGGCGCTGCGTGAACTTGAGCATAAATGCAAGTTCCTCAAGATCCTGGGCTCATATCCGGTCGGCTCATAATAACAAGGACATACGAATGCAATCGATCAGAAAGAACATCGCGCGGGTACAGTCATACGTGGCGGGTAAACCCATCGAAGAGACCAAGCGAGAGCTCGGCCTGAAGTCCGTCATAAAGCTTGCGTCCAACGAAAACCCTCTCGGAACGTCTCCCCGGGCGCTTGCGGCCATGCGCAGGGCGCTGGCATCCGTCAACAGGTACCCGGACAGCCAGGGATTTTACCTCAAGAGGAGGCTCGCGCGCACGCTGAAGCTTGCTCCCGAAAACCTCGTCCTGGGCAACGGCTCGGACGAGCTCATCGACATCCTCATCAAGACCTTCGTGGAAGACGATGAGAACATCGTCACCTCCGAACAGACGTTCGTCGAATACGAGATCATCGCCAGGATCAACAACAAAAAGGTCGTGACCGTGCCGCTCTCGAACCTGACCTTCGACCTGCGGGCGATCGCGCGCGCGGTCACTCCGAGGACAAAGCTCGTGTTCATCGCGAATCCCAACAATCCGACGGGAACGTACGTGAACCGCAGCGAATTCGAAAGGTTCCTTAAAACGCTTCCCGGCCGCACGATCGTGGTCCTTGACGAGGCGTACGACACGTTCATCGACGTCAGGGACTACCCGCAGGGCATTGACTACGTCAAGGGCGGCCGCGTGATCGTGCTCAAGACCATGTCGAAGGGATACGGCCTCGCGGGCGTGCGCATCGGCTACTGCATCGCGTCCCGCAGCTATACCCCGTATCTGGAGCGAACGCGCCAGCCGTTCAACGTGAACCTGCTCGCCCAGGCGGCGGCGCTGGCCGCGCTCGACGATAACGCGTTCCTCTCGAGGACGCGCAAGGTCACCCTCGCGGGCAAAAAATTCCTTTACCGGGAGCTGGCCGCATTAGGCGTGGCGTATATCCCGTCGGTGACCAACTTCATCCTGATCGACGTGAGGAGGGATTGCGTCGAGGTCTTCCGCAGGCTTCTTTCGCTCGGCGTCATCGTCAGGGACATGAAACAATACAAGCTCGATACGTTCCTGCGGGTCTCCATCGGGACCCCCGCGGAAAACAAAAAATTCATCTCCGCGCTCAAGAAGGCGTTATAAAGGAGTGTTATCATGATCGTCGTCCTTCGCAAAGACGCAACGGAAGAACAGGTCAATCACCTGGTCGAGAAGATCCAGAAACTCGGCCTCACCCCGCATATTTCCAAGGGCACGGAACGGACGATCATCGGCGTCATCGGCCCTGAAGACATCCTTCAAATCACGCCCCTTGAGATATTTCCCGGCGTGGAAAAGGTCATGCCGGTCCTCTCGCCGTACAAGCTCGTTTCACGGGAGATGCGCGACAAGGACACGGTCATCGACGTCGGCAAGGGGGTGCTCATCGGGGGATCGCGCATCGCGGTCATGGCCGGCCCGTGCGCGGTCGAGGGCCTCGACATGCTCATGGAGATCGGCAGGGAAGTGAAAAAAGCCGGGGCGCGGATCCTGCGCGGCGGCGCGTTCAAACCCCGCACCTCGCCCTACAGCTTTCAGGGCATCGGGGAAGAGGGCCTGAAGTATCTGGCGCAGGCGGCCCGCGAGCTTGATATGGTCACGGTCAGCGAGGTCATGGACACCCGCGACGTCGCGCTTGTGGCAAAATACGTTGACATCCTGCAGATAGGAGCCCGCAACATGCAGAATTTCAATCTGCTCAAGGAGGTCGGCAATACCAAGAAACCCGTTCTGCTCAAGCGCGGCCTGTCATCCACCGTCAAGGAACTGCTGATGTCAGCGGAATATATCCTGGCGGGCGGCAATTTCAACGTCATGCTGTGCGAGCGCGGCATCCGCACGTTCGAGGACGCCACGCGCAACACGCTCGATATCAGCGCGATCCCCGTGATCAAGCAGTTGTCGCATCTTCCCGTGATCGTCGATCCGAGCCACGCGGCCGGAAAATGGGGGCTGGTGCCGGCTCTTTCCAAAGCGGCGGTCGCCGCAGGAACGGACGGGCTCATCATCGAAGTCCATACGCGCCCTGAAGAAGCCGTATCGGACGGCCCGCAGTCGCTCAAGCCCGCGACGTTCGGATCGCTCATGAATGAACTTCAGCCCCTGGCACGGGCAATCGGCAGAGAGATCTAAATGAGGACCTTCAGCAAAGCCGGGATCGCAGGAGCGGGCTTGATCGGCGGGTCGATCGGAATAGACCTGAAGAAAAAACGGATCGCCCGCCGGGTCGTCGCCGTCGGCAGGCACAAGGGATCGCTATCCATCGCAAAGCGCAAAAAGGCCGTAGACGAAGGGTCGCGCGACCCCGCAGTCCTGGAAGGCTGCGATCTGGTCATCCTCGCCGCGCCGGTCGAGACGATCATAAAACAGGCCGGCCTTCTCAAACGCCATATCCCCGACGACTGCATCGTCATGGACGTCGCCAGCACCAAAGAGACGATCGTCAAAAAGATGAGCCGGATATTCCCGCGCTTCGTCGGATGCCATCCGCTCGCCGGATCGGAGAAACGGGGCATCGCCAACGCGCGCGGCGGACTCTTTCACAAAGCGGACTGCATCATCACGCCGGTCAAGGCCACGGATGCAGGAGCGCTTGCAGCGGTAAAGGACCTCTGGGTGCGCCTTGGCGCAAAACCCGTCATCATGGATCCGTCACGGCACGACAGGATGCTGGCGTATACGAGCCATCTTCCTCACGTGATGGCGTTCGCGCTCATAGACGCGCTTCCAGCCGAGTACCTTGCCCGCAGCCCGCGTTCCTTTCGCGACATGACCAGGATCGCAGGGTCAAGCCCGGAATTATGGGACGACATCTGCATGACAAACCGCGCCAACCTGGGCCGGTCCATCGGCGCGTTCACCGGCCGCATGCAGGCGGTCCGCGCCGCGATCAGGCGCGGGGACAAAGCGGCCCTTCGGCGCATCATGAAACGCGCTCACGCAAAAAGATCGAACATCCTATGATCATCGCGATCGACGGACCGGCGGGAAGCGGAAAAAGCACGATCGCCAAGCTGGTCGCAAAAAAAACGGGGTTCTTGTATATCGACACGGGCGCCATGTACCGCGCCCTGACGCTCAAGACCATCAATAACCGCATTGACCCGAAGGACGAGCGCGCGGTCTGCGATCTGGCAAAACGCACGCAGATAGACCTTATCCCCAACGCGCACGGGCCGATCCAGGTGCTGCTCGACAATATCGACGTCTCCGTGGCCATACGAGAACCCCGGGTGACCAGCCGCGTGTCGGACATCGCGAAACTCGGCTCGGTGCGGGAGATACTGGTCAAGCTCCAGCGCAGGCTCGGCGCCGAGCGCGACTGCATCCTCGACGGCCGGGATATCGGCACGACCGTGTTCCCCGATGCCGAAAGAAAATTCTACATTGACGCCGCCTTCGACGTCAGGGTCGAGCGCAGGTACAAGGACCTCATCAACCTGAACATCAAGGGCGTCAGCAGGGAGCAGGTCGCCAGCGATCTGAAAAACAGGGATACCATAGACTCGACGAGAGAGCATTCGCCGCTCAAAAAGGCGCCTGACGCGGTCTTCATCGATACGAGCGCCATGACCATAGACGAGGTCGTCAACGCCGTCATGTCGCGCATACATACCGGTTCATCCTGACAGCATGGAACGTTCACGCATCCGTAATTTCTCCATCATAGCCCATATCGACCACGGAAAATCGACCCTCGCCGACCGGATCCTTGATATCACCGGGGCGCTGGACCGGCGCCACGTGAAGGATCAGGTGCTCGACGACATGGACCTCGAGCGCGAGCGCGGCATCACGATCAAGGCGTCAACCGTGCGCATCGACTATCAGTCCTCGGACGGGACGGAGTACGTGCTGAATCTCATCGATACGCCGGGCCACGTCGATTTCACCTACGAGGTCTCAAAATCACTGTCCGCCTGCGAGGGAGCGGTCCTGGTCATCGATGCGGGCCAGGGCATCGAGGCGCAGACGGTCGCCAATTATTACCTGGCCCTTGAGAACAATCTCGAGGTCATCCCCGTCATCAACAAGATCGACCTGCCGAGCATCGACGTGCCTGCCATCAAACAACAGATCGTCGAAGTGCTCGGCTTCAAAGAGCAGGATATCATCCTGGCGTCGGCAAAGGAGGGGACGGGCGTCAAGGATATCCTCGAGCATATCGTCAGGATCATCCCGCCTCCGCCGGGCGACTTTTCCAAACCGCTCAAGGCGCTCGTCTTCGACTGCCGGTTCGACGTGTATAAAGGCGTCGTCGTGTACGTGAGGATCATGGACGGGACGCTGGACAAGCGCGCCCAGCTGAAGCTGATGCATTCGGGCGCGGTGTACAAGGTCGAGGAATTAGGGGTCTTCAAGAACCTCAAATATACCGAGGTGGATTCGCTGGGCTGCGGGGAGGTCGGATACCTGACCGCGAACATCCGCGATCCCCGCGAGATCATCATCGGTGATACGCTGACCGACATACGCAATCCCTGCGACGCGCCCCTGCCGGGCTTCAGGACGCTCAAACCCCTGGTATTCTGCGGGATATACCCGGTCAATTCAAGCGATTTCAACAACCTGCGGGACGCCATGGACAAGATGAAGCTCCAGGACGCGTCCTTCATCTACGAGCCCGAGCACAGCCAGTCGTTCGGCACAGGTTTCCGCTGCGGGTTCCTCGGCCTTCTGCACATGGAGATCGTCCAGGAACGCCTTGAGCGGGAATACGACCTGAACCTGATCCTCACGGTGCCAAACGTGGTATACCGCATCAAGCTGACGAACGGAGAGACCGTCGACTGCGACAATCCCGCAAAATATCCCTCGCCTGCGGATATCGCCGAATCCTTCGAACCCTACGTGACGCTGCTGATCATCATCCCCATCGAATCCATCGAGGCGGTCTGCGAAATGGTCAAGGGCCGCCGCGGGGTCTTCAATAACCAGGAGCATCTGGGCAAAGAGCGCGTGAAATTGTCGTTCGACATCCCGCTGTCAGAGATCATCGTCGATTTCTATGACCGGGTGAAATCCCTGACCCGGGGATACGGCTCGATCGATTACGAATTCAAGGAATATTTTCCCACAAAGCTGGTAAAACTTGATATAATGTTCAACGGTCAGGTCTGCGACGCGTTCTCGTCCCTGCTGCCGAGGGAAAAGGCCTCGACCAAGGCGCACGCGCTCGCGTCGAAGCTGCGCGAGCTGATCCCCAGGCAGATGTTCGAGGTGTCGATCCAGGCCGCGGTCGGCGGGCAGATTCTCGCTTCGGAAAAGGTCAGGCCGGTCGGCAAGGCAGTCACGAGCCGATGCTCGGGAGGCGACATCACGCGCAAGCGCAAGCTCTGGGAAGCGCAGAAAAAAGGGAAGAAGCACATGAAACAGTTCGGGAGGGTCGAGATCCCGCAAGAGGCATTTCTGGAGGTCCTGAAAATTTAATATGATAAACTCACGCACGCAGAAGGACTCGAACATCAAGTCGACGATACGCGAATGGCTGGAATCGATCATCATCGCGTTTGTCCTGGCGATGATCATCAGGACGTTTTTAGTGCAGGCGTTCAAGATCCCCACCGGGTCAATGCGCATGACCCTGATCGAAGGGGACGCGATCCTGGTCAATAAATTCATCTACGGGGCAAAGATCCCCTTTACCGACATCAGGCTGCCTGCTGTGCGCCAGCCCGCGCGCGGGGACGTGATCGTGTTCATTTTTCCGCAGGATGCGAAAAAAGATTTCATCAAGCGCATCGCGGCCCTTCCCGGCGAGACGGTCGAGATCAAAAACGGCATGATCTTCATCAACGACAAACCGGTGATCGACAAAAAGCTCAACGCCCAGTATTATTACAACAGGGGCGATTACGGGGACCTCGGCAAAAAGATCGTCGTGCCGGAAGACCAGTACTTCGTGCTCGGGGATAATTCCGCCTCCAGCCAGGATTCCCGGTACTGGGGATTTGTCCCGAAGAAGAACCTGCTGGGCAAGGCAATGGTCATCTACTGGCCTCCAGCCAGGATCAGGCTTATCGAATGAACTTCGCCAATAAGATCTCGACGTTCCGCATCATCAGCGTGCCGTTCTTCGTCGCGTGCCTGGTATATTACGGCCAGTCGCCCGACGCGAGGGAATACCTGCGCTATGCCGCCCTCGGGATCTTCGTGCTCGGCGTCATATCTGACGCGGTTGACGGCTACATCGCGCGCATGGCAAAACAGCAGTCAAAGGCCGGCCTTATCCTCGACCCCCTCGGAGACAAGCTGCTCTTGATGTCTGCGTTCATATGCCTGTATCTGGTGCCGCTGCCGATACGGTTTCCTTTGCCGGTCATACTTATCGTCATAAGCAGGGACATCCTCATCCTGCTGGGTGCGGTCGTCATTTTTATCGTCCGCCAGGAGATAAACATACTGCCGACCAGGTGGGGCAAGCTCACGACGACGTTCCAGATGGCGTCCGTGATACTGGTGCTTCTGCAATGGCGCTACGCGTACGTGTTCTGGTGGGCCGCGGTCTTCTTCACGGCGATATCCGGCACCGATTACGTGATGCGCGGCTTCAAGACCCTGTATACGAACAATGTGGATAATAACCGGGATCATCATTAATTATCTGATCGGCTCGATTCCGACCGCGTATATTTTCGGCATGGTCCTGAAAGGGATCGATATCCGCCGGTACGGGTCTGGCAACGTCGGGGCGACCAATGCCCTGCGCGTTCTGGGGAAAGGCGTCGGCATAACGGTGCTGGCGCTGGACATCGTCAAAGGATTCCTTCCGCTTCTGCTTATGGGAGATTTCTTTGCGCTCCGGTCAGGGCTAAACCCCCAGATCACGTATATCCTGCTCGGGGTGAGCTGCATCTGCGGCCATAACTGGACGATCTTTCTGCAGTTCAAAGGCGGCAAGGGAATCGCGACGACTTTGGGAATGCTGCTTGCGCTCGCAGTCAAGATCCAGGGATTGGGCCTTGTGATCGGCCTTGTGGTGCTCGTGTGGCTCGCATTCTTCCTGATCTGCAGGATCGTATCCCTTTCATCCATCATTGCCGCTGTTTCGCTTCCGCTCTTAATGATACTCTTGCATCAGCAACCGATCATGATCATCGCGGGAACACTGCTGTGCGTTTTTACCATATACCGCCATAAATCCAACATACAGCGATTGATAGAAGGAAAAGAAGCTCGTATCAGATTTAAATAATGGGGACGGTTCTCGAAGAGAACCGTCCCCATTATTTTGAAAGCGTTTTCACCTAACATATTATATTGCTTGAATTTGTGCAATTTGCCATATATACTTACTATGAGATATAATTTTTTTGATCAAATATTAAGCTCTTTATTAAAGTATTTAAAATATCCCCACCAGTCACAGCTTGGAAATAAAGGTTATTTCTTAAGCTTTCGGAAGGTAACGGGGATATACGGCCGGGTTGTCCGGACCTTTGGCCTGGACAGCCCGGCACCACTCAAATGCGCGACCTTTTGTTCAGGAACCTCACATCAGTGGATCACAGGAGAAAGGTGCTTTCCTGCGCGGAGATCATCGACAACGCCGGCGTCAGGACGATCATCCGCCGGCATTTTATATACACGGCTCGTGAGATCAAAAAGCCGCCAGCGCAGGCTGACCAGCCGTATCTCAAGGTCGTCAAGGTCCGGAACAATAAGTCCAGGATCGAGCGATTTTTCTGTAAAATGAAGGGGTCTATCATTGCCTCTTACGACAACAGGCTGTTTCTGATACGCTTCATGCACACGCTCAACATTAATCTGTTCGCCTTGCCCAACGGCATCATGAAATACACGGCTGACGAGAATATTTAACCGGCCAGGCAATCTTGACAAGGAGATATTTATAAGTTATACTTACTAAATAAGTTTCGGAAAAGTTTAATTTATTTTCCGGTCCGCCAGCCGCATAATTGGACGGCAGGCCGGAACTGCCACGGAGTAAATTAAACCGGATTGACAATCCAGCGTCAACCCGGTTTTGTGTTAATATGCGAAAAAGCATTTCCTTAAGGAGAGCGTAATGAACAAGAATAATCCGATATCCGTAATATTGCTCGCCCTGTTTTTGCTTCAGGGAGCGAATACCGCGCTCGCCGGGTCCATCGGCACGGATTATCTCGTCGAGCTCGGCATCCATTATTACGAGCAGGGAGATTACGAGAACGCCCTCACCGAATTCAAAAAAGCCCTTATCATGGACCCGGAAGATGAGACCGCGCTCGAATATATAGGATACATCCGGCAGAAAACGCAACCAAGGCCTGCGAGCGTGCGCCGCATAATCCGCCAGCCCTCGTATCAGAAAAAAGCGCCTGCCGCCGAAGTATCGACGCCCCAACCCGGAAAATATCCCGAGCCGGAATATCAGCCGGAACCGCAGGAATACACAGAGCGGCAGCAGGCCGCCGCGGAGCCCGTTGCCGGACATAAAGGCGGATTGAAGGTAAGCGGCCAGATCCAGGCAAGCGTGGGCGTTGATTCAGACGACGGATTCTTATGGAAGAGGGCGAATTTCGACCTGAACGAGAAGAACTACCGCATGCTTTCCTACGATGCGCTCAACAGGAAAGAGAACACCTTTGACCCGCGCATCTATGACCGCCTACGGCTTGATGTGGATACGGAGAACGAATACGGCCCCGGATTCCATACGACGATCATGATAGACCCGTGGAGCTTCGTGGGCAAGACCGACAAGGTAACGCTCACCGGAACAGGCGGGGACTCTGCCGAAATAGAGCTAAAATACTGGGGCAATACCGGGTATACCTTGAACGAATCCCTGATGACGCTTCGCAACGGAGACTCGTTCAGCCTGCCGGAGATCAAGACGCATCATAACAGGACGTCTGCGACCACCGTCAGCACTGGATTCGGAAATTCATTCTATATCCCCGAACTCGACATCGACCAGCAGTTCCAGCCAGTGCGCGAGCTGTGGTTCGACTACAAGCAGGAAGAGGTCAATTTCAAGGTGTATCCGTTCGGGTATGAAAACCAGGCCGTGATCTTCGACGATCCGATGACGCTGTCGGGCAATAAAACGTGGTGGGAAGACAGCCCCTGGATCCGGAGATGGAAGCCCGGCAACCTCAACACCGGCGCCTCGCCTGTGGATTTTACCAAGGGATACTGGGACAGCTCAATATCCTTCCAGGTCAAGGATTCCGAAGGCTCTCGCCTGACGCAGCTGCGCGGGGCGACACTCGAGCTCGGCAGCAAGGCGGATACGCATTTTGTAACCTCCATAGCCAGCCCCAAGGACCTGTGGCAGGATTATTCGGAAATAGACAACGTCCTGTCAGCCAGCCGCGTCACCCATCGCGCAACTGACAGCCTGATACTCGGCGCCAGCACAACCGAACGCCTGGGCTTTAACGCCAACGCGAACGACAAGACTGACGCGCGCAATGTCGTGGGCGCGGTCGACGCGACTCTTGAGCTGACGCCGGGCATCGTTGCCTCGGCCGAAACCGCCGTATCGCACTCATCCTATGACATGACGTCGGCAGGTTACCGCACCGACCAGCGCGGAAATGCCTTTTTCGGTTCCCTGATGGGCCGGAACGATTCAGACAGCATCATTGACACGCCCGGCGGATTCGGAGGCATCGTGCCTGAAAAAGGGGA
>JAKPTF010000107.1 GCA_029571225.1 Candidatus Omnitrophota bacterium
CATCCGTTTTCCGTTGAGCAAGATGAATTGCTCCGGGGTGAGTATCTTTTTCAGCTCCAGGATACTTTGAATCTGGTGTTCGATACGCTGGCCGGTCAAAGCCTTTAAATCAGCTACAAGAGCGTCCACTTTTGCGGTATCAGTCGCCTCTTTGTTCAACTCCGCGGTTATCTGATCCCTGACGGCCCTCATCTTCTGCCTCAATTCGACGGAGCGGACGCGTTCCCGCGAGTGCTGCTGCGCCATTGCCTTCTGCTGTTCCTCTGTCAGCTTCAACTCCCTGACTATTTCAGAGAATTTCGCTTCCCACTTCCGCGTTTTTTTCGCCTGGTCAGCATCGGGCAGCTGCGCGAATGCCGATGAGGCCAGAACGAATGACATCACTGCAAGACGTGCGCATCTCAGACATGGAGCCGGTATCTTCATGGTCTTTCTCCTCTCTACCTGCTTAGACAATATGACTCTGCAAAAAGTTCCCTAGAACAAATACTCTTCGATAGCGGTATTGAAATCGGCCGCGGCATCCGTTTCGCCGTTGGCAGGGCTGTTCAAAGCGATCATGAACGAAGTCTTCTGGACCAGATAATCCCTGGCAAGCATCTGACGCCGCATGGGCAAGCCCCAGACTGCAATGGCTGCGAGCATGACGGTAAATGCCGTCGCAAACGCGTACGCGGGCCTTCTGGCAAAGAAGCTCTCCCGCAGAAAATCGAACATATGATCCACATACGCCGGGACCCCGGAAGGCCGCTGCTCCTGGCCGATAGCATCCCGGATCCTGTTCCAGACCTCTGCCGGAGGCTCGATGTGTCCGGCATTGCGCAAGTCCTCGCTCGCGTGCGCGCGGACTTCCTGTTCGAACGCGCGGCACTTTTCGCAGGACGCAAGATGCGCCCTGACGCTCTCCTGAACCGAAAAGGAAGCCTCCTGGTCGATATAATCCGTCAAAATAAGATCCTGCGCCTTTTTGCAATCCATATCAGTCCCCCCGGGAGCCGGCATCTTCTATCATGGCAAGCCTGGCCCGTTTTAACCGTGAACGCACGGTGTTGATATTGATCCCGAGCGCCTTTGCTATCTCTTCGTATTTCAAACCTTCGATCTCCCGCAAGATGATGCACGCGCGCTGATCCGGATTAAGCCTTGCCAGCCGAAGGTCCAACTCCGCCTTTGCCCGGTCGAGTTCCTCCGCATGGCCGATCTGGCCGCGCGTGTCGACGCTTGCTGCCTGCGAATCAATAACCGTGTCAAAATCCTGTCTTCCTGTCTCCTGCCGCGATATTTTCCTGCACGCATTAAGAGCGGTGTTGACGGTGATCCGGTACGCCCACGTCTTGAACGATGACCTGAACTCGAAATCCTTGAGGCTGCGATGAATCTTTATGAACACGTCCTGCGTCACTTCTTCGGCATCGGGCCTGCTGTTGGTGACGCGCAAAGCGACGCTGTACACCATTGCCGAAGCAGCCTTATATATGCGCTCAAAGGCGCCGATATCGCCTGCCTGTGCCTGTTCTATCAGATCCCTCGGGATATCTTCCATATCTTCTACCTGCTTAGACAACGGACCCCTTAAAAAAGTTCCATAAAACGGGGTCAGGCACTAATTAATCACGCTGCTTGCATTGTCAGATTAATGAGTGCCTGACCCCGATTTCGGACCCCGATTTTGAAGCTGATTATCTGCGTCCTCCGCGTGCGTTGCGGGAAGCCTTTTTTTCAGCGCGGTCGACCGTACCGTCATCGTTCCTGTCATCCCGATCCTTGCGCGCGGCCTTGCTGTCTGATTTCAACTGCTGCCTGGCTTCCTTCAGCTCGGCCTTATCCGTTTTCATCTCGGACACGTTTTCCTGATGCGTGGACTTGAGCTGCTGCCGCAATGACTTTGCCGTTTCCCTGTCGCCTGACTTCTGGGCTGTCCTGATCTGGTCGAGCAAATCCTTTTCTTCGGCTCTGGCAGACTCCGCGTTGCTCTTTATTTCAGCTTTCTGCGAGCTGACCGCTGCCTTGTCGGATTCAAGCTGCGCTTTCCACTCCTGCGCCTCGGACATCTCTTCTGCCTCATCGGCCCGGGCATAGGGACTTGCGGCAAAAAACACAGCCGCCATTGCAATAAGAACGCCTGCCAGCAATATCAACTTGACGCTTTGCCTCACTTTATCCTCCCTTGTAATGTATTTCCTTATTCTATGGGATCGTCGTTCTCTGTCGCATCCCCGGTCGTGCTGAATCTGATCACCCCGGAAACATCTAAAAAGAAATAGCGGTAGCCGGTGACGCCGGGAGAAACAGGCGTCGCGGTAACGGTAAATCCCTGGAAATTACCTGATCCGTCATCATCCGTGCCGGTGAACGAGAACGCATACCCCTGCTTCGTTCCGCTGGCAAGGACACTGTCGATATAGGGCGGGGTCTGATTGACGTAGAGCTCGGATAAAAGCGCAGGATACCCCGAATTTGAGGTCCGGTACACGTGCGCGGCTGAAGATATGGCCTTCAACGTCGCAATAGCCGCGCCTTCGTTTGAAGTCACGCGCGCCCGCAGGAGATTAGGCACCGCGATCGCTGCCAGTAATGCAATGATCGCCACTACGATCATTATTTCGGGAAGCGTAAAACCTTTGCTCGACTCTCGTCTCATGGACGGCTCCTTACGATTGGATGGACATATATATTATACTATTTATTGTACACGAAAAACAGATTTTTAAAACTTTTTTTCTTGAAACGACATGAATCCCTTTCCGGTCACGATGACATGATCAAGCACCTCTATGCCGAGGATACGACCCGCCTCCGTGAGCCGTTTATGCACGTCGAGGTCCTCCTGCGACGGCTCAAGGCCGCCTGAGGGATGGTTATGCGCGAGTATCACCTGCACCGCCAGATGCCTGACAGCCGGTTCAAACACTTCACGCGGATGGACAAGGCTCGCGTTCACGGTGCCGACTGATACGATTTCCCTTTTTATCTGTTGATTGCGGCTGTCGAGAAAAAAAACGACAAAATGCTCCTTTTTGCTCTCGCGCACGTCTTTAAGCGCGTCAAAAACGTCCTGCGGCGACAACAATTCTCCTACAGCGGTTACCTTATTCTCAAAAATACGTTTCCCGATCTCAACGCATGCGAGCAGTTCGCATGCCTTCGCCGGCCCGATACCCTTGATCCGCATGAGATCGTCAAACGCCGCCCGCGCGAGCGCCGTGCGATCCATTTTACGCGCGACGCGGGCAGCCAGCAAAAGCGCATTCTCGCCTTTGCGGCCGGTGCGCAGCACAAGCGCCAGCAATTCGGCGTCAGTCAACGCGTCCGGGCCGTATTTGATGAGCTTCTCGCGCGGCCTCTCGACGCGCGGCAGGTCATGGATGGTAAGATCGTTCATCGCAGCCTCCTTTATGACAATGGACGCTGCGAACCGATAAATCTCACTTTTTTAAAATGAGAAGGGCCGGGTCTCATGACCCAGCCCTTCTCGGGAAGGCCATATCAAGGCTACGCTTTACCTGATTTGACCAATCTCTCCGCTTCAAGCCAATTCTCAAGGTCCTGCCCCGGCCGGCACCCTTTTTGTTCATAGAGCCTGCGCGCGACATCACGGATGATCTCTGTCTGATCCCGCGTATCCTGATTCCTGCCGCGGCCAGCCTGAACGACTGATACGAAACCATTATATTTATGTTTCCCTGATCTTGACATAAGATACCTCCTTTATGAATAATTAGTATATGCGTAACCGTAAAGTTGAAAATGGCTTGATTCTGCTTTTTTCTGACTTTTTTCGCGTGGCGGGTTTATATCTCGACCTTAATCGCGCCGGCTTCCACCTTGACGGGAT
>JAKPTF010000020.1 GCA_029571225.1 Candidatus Omnitrophota bacterium
CGGGCAGATTTCAAGGATTTTTATCGCCGGAGGCTTCGGCACGTCCCTGAACATACGGTCGGCGATCGTCATAGGGCTGCTCCCGGATGTGGATGAGGCCAAATACCTTTTTGTCGGCAACAGTTCCCTTGCAGGCGCGCGCCAGCAGCTGGTATCGGAGCCTGCCCTTGCCCGGGCGAGGGATATCGCCTCTCGCATGACCTACCTGGAACTGTCGGTTGAGCCGGGGTATATGGACGAGTATATGGCCGCGCTGTTCTTCCCGCATACGGACCTGTCGCGGTTCCCGAATTTTTGAAGGACCTTTGTATGGCACACATCATAGCGCTCGCCGGCAAGGGCGGCACGGGCAAGACCACGACGGCAGGGCTTCTCGTGCGGCTTCTGGTCGAACAGAAGGCGGGGCCGGTGCTTGCGGTCGACGCCGATCCGAATTCGAACCTCGGAGAAACGCTCGGCGTCCCGGACGGCCCGACCGTCGGGGGCATCCTCGACCAGGTCGCGGCGCACGCGGATAAAATACCGGGCGGCATGTCAAAGGACCGGTATATCGAATATCAGGTCCAGACCGCCGTGAAAGAGGCAGAGGGGTTTGACTGCCTGACCATGGGAAAACCCGAGGGCCCGGGTTGTTACTGCTATGTCAATAACGTCCTGCGCGGCGTCGTTGAGAGGCTGATCGGGGATTACCGCTGGGTCATCATCGATAACGAAGCGGGGCTGGAGCATCTCTCGCGCAGGACAACGCGGCGCTGCGACACGCTCCTGGTTATTGCCAGCGATACGCCGGTGGCGCTGCGGGCGGCCCAGCGCATCAGCGTTCTTGCGGACGAGCTCAAGATCAAGACAGGCAGGAAGGTCCTGCTCGTCAACGCGGCGGCAGGGGATATCAGGCCGGAAAGGCTTGCCGGCCTGCGGGACCTATATGCGGGCCGCATCCCGTATGATGAAGCGGTGGAAAGATCGGGCGCGGCAGGGGGATCGATCTGGGATCTTCCGTCGTCGTCCCCGGCGTACCTGGCCGTGCGCACATTCGTCGAAGGTCTTATCAGGAAATAGAACAGAGGCATACACAGAAACGTTATAACACGGAGGGCATGACAGCTATGGCAGTCGAACCGTTGATCGAAAAATGGCAGGGGAGTGTCGCAGAGGTGGCCATCGGCGCAA
The DNA here is from genome assembly GCA_029571225.1 of Candidatus Omnitrophota bacterium. GTDB lineage: Bacteria > Omnitrophota > Gorgyraeia > Gygaellales > Profunditerraquicolaceae > JAGOOP01. The sequence goes on from JAKPTF010000020.1 coordinate 1,171, forward strand.
CAGCAAAAGACGGCGGGACGCGGTCCCATGCCGTTGTCGTCGGAGGGGAAACGGGCCTGCCGTTTCTGGCTGACACCCCGGCCATGCCCCATAAGCCCGTTGTGGCTCTGGAGATCTGGGACACGCCGCCGGCTGACTGGCCCGATGAGCTGGCCGCCTGTTACCAAAAGGTATGGAACGATCCGTTCGCGTGGGCGCAGAGCTGTGTGGCCGACCACAAGGCCCAGCTTTTATGCGTCCGGCTCCAGGGATCCCATCCTGACAGCGGCGCAAAAACGGCCGCGCAGCAGCAGAAGTTCATATCGGGATTGCTTAAAAAAGTGAAGGTTCCGCTTGTCATCATCGGCTGCGGAGACGACCAGGCCGATAATCAGGTCCTGCCAGCGTGCTGCGAAGCGGCCAGGGGCGAGAAATGCCTTTTCGGAAGCGCTGTCCAGGATAATTATAAGACGCTTGCCGCTTCCGCGTTCGCCGACGGCCACAGCATTATCGCCGAATCGCCCATCGATATCAACATCGCCAAACAGCTCAACATCCTGATCTCGGACATGGGCGTGCCGCTTGACCGGCTCGTCATCAACCCGACGATAGGCGCGCTCGGATACGGCCTCGAATACGCGTATTCAATCATGGAGCGCGCGCGGTTGTCCGCGCTGTCCGGGGATAAAATGGTGGCGATGCCTTTTATCTGTTTCGTCGGCCAGGAGGCGTCGCGCGCGAAGGAATCCCGCGTGACCGAGCGGGAATTCCCGCAGTGGGGCTCTGTAAAGGACCGCGCCTGCATCTGGGAGGCGTTGACTGCCTCGAGCCTGATCCAGGCAGGGGCGGATATCCTCGTCATGCGCCATCCGGCTGCCGCAGGCCTCGTCAACAAGTATATTGAAACATTGACCGCGTAGGATTATAATAGAAAGACAAGAGAGGGCATATGTATATCATCGGCGAATTGATCAACGGCATGTACGTATCGATCACCAGGGCGATAAAAACGCGCGACGAGGAGATCATCCGGAAATGCGCCCTTGATCAGATCGCTGCGGGCGCCGACGCGCTTGACGTGAATTGCGGCCCCGGCTCGAAACAGCCCGCGGATGACATCCGGTGGCTCGTCAAGACCATCCGCAGCGTCACGGATAAGACGATCGTGCTTGATTCAAGCAAGCCCGGCGTGATCGAGGCGGGCCTCGAGGCGGCGACCGGCCCCGTTATGATCAATTCGACGACCGCGGATGCGGCGAAATTGTCTGTTCTGGTGCCGCTTGCCAAGAAATATAACGCCTCGCTCATCGGCCTTGCCATGAATGCCAAAGGGGTGCCGCAGAACAAGGACCAGAGGCTGGAATTGGCGGCAACGATCGTGGCGACCTGCGTCGAGAACGATTTTCCCGTGGATAACCTGTATCTTGATCCGATCGTCATGCCGGTCAACGTGAGCCAGGCGGCCATGGCGGATATTCTCGAATCGATCAGAGAATTCAAGATCATCTCCGAGCCGCCGCCGAAGACCGTCGTGGGCTTGAGCAACGTCTCGCAGGGCACGCAATTCCGCAGTCTCATCAACCGGACGTTCCTCGTCATGGCGGTTGCGTTCGGGCTTGACGCGGCGATCCTTGATCCGCTCGACAAGGAATTGATGGATGCGTTGATCACCGCAGAACTGATCGTCAATAAACAGATATACTGCGATTCGTACCTGGAGGCATACCGTAAAAAATAACACTCTGATGCCCGGAACCCGCTGCTGCATTGCCGGTTTTTGCCTTTTTATTGCGGTCGCCGTGACGCCGCCGGCTGCTCTTTGCCAGGAGGATTTTCCCGAGATGGCAAAGGTCGAGGCCGATTACATCCTTGCGTGCCAGTTCATGGACCCCGCTGATGCCGCATACGGTTGTATCAATAATGTCGCGGGAGCGCCGACCTGGGTCGTGCCCCGGGAGAACGCCATGGCGATCCTGGGCCTGCTTCTCGCAGAGGACCTGTATCCGGGAAACGACTACCGCAGACGCGCCGGCCTTGCGGCTGACTATCTGGTCAAGGTGCAGGATGCCGACGGCGCCTGGTTCGACCAGTATCATTACGCGGTCCCGGGGGACGAGGGCGGTTCCGAAGGATCCCTGTCGAAATCCCCGACCCAGACCGCAGAGGTGATGATCGCGTTCTACAGGCTCGGCTTTGACAGGGCGCGCTACGGCGCGATGAAAAAAGCGGCCCTGTATCTGATGGCGTGCCAGACAAACGGCGGCAACGGCCTGCTTCTGGGCGGCGGCAAGGACGCGCAGGGAGGATTCAGGACGTGGCGTTGGGCATCGGATAATTCATACGCCTACCAGGCATTGAAGGCGGCTGAGACCTGGGCGCTCATGTCGCTGGATGTGCGGTTCGCGCTGTATTGCAACAGGGCGGCAAAAAGGATCATCAAAGGCATCGATACGGTTCTCTATGTCGGAGACCGCGATGATCCGGATTTCGGCGTGTGGCGCCGCGTCGTGGATAAAGACAATATTCCGGTCGATCCTTTGTTCCACGACTGGATCAATTATGCCCCGCAGATGCTGGATCTTCCCTGCCGGGGCGTCAACAGGCCGCGCGTGGGCGAATGGATACACCGCACCCTGCAGGATTCGTCGGGCGCATGCGTCTGGAACGACGGCGCGGAAATCTCAAGAAGATCCCCCGGATATTCATTCCAGGCTTCGTTGTGCTGGCAGGACCTGCGCCAGAGCGAGTATTACATCGACGCGTTGAACTGGGCGCTTGACAGCGGCCTGTGGATGAACCAGCCTGCGTGCGACGGCGTCGCGGGCGGCTGGGTGGACTGGTCGCAGACCGCCGGGGACGGATCAGCGGTCCGGGCCGACTGCTGGCAGCGGTTCATCGACACGAGTTTTTATGCCATAGCGGCATACAACGGCGGGTATGATTTCCGGATCATTCCGGGTTTCTTGAGGATCGGCTATTCTAATCCCCGCAGATCGAGCGGGGCCGTTCCGTGTTATCTGCAACTGCAGTTCCCTGATACAGAAGACAAGGATTAGCAAAAACGTTTGACGTGCGAGGACCGATGAAGCTTCCCGACAGCAAAGGTTATTTCGGCGCATTCGGCGGCAGGTTCGTCCCTGAAACGCTGATGGCTGCTCTGTCAGAACTGGACAGGAGTTACCGGGCGATCAGCGACGACCCGTCGTTCAGGGCGGAGCTCTCGTATTATTTACGGGAATATGCGGGAAGGCCCACACCGCTTTACTACGCGAAGAACTTGAGCAAATACCTGGGCAAGGCAAAGATTTATCTGAAGCGAGAGGATCTCCTGCATACAGGCGCGCACAAGATCAACAATACGCTCGGCCAGGGGCTTCTGGCAAAACGCATGGGCAAGACCCGCGTCATTGCAGAGACCGGCGCGGGTCAGCACGGTGTCGCGACCGCGACCGTCGCCGCATTATTCGGATTGAAGTGCGCCGTGTATATGGGCGAGGAAGATACGATCCGTCAGCGTCTCAACGTTTACCGGATGAAATTGCTCGGTTCCGAAGTCGTTACGGTGACAACCGGGACCAAAACGCTTAAGGATGCGATCAACGAAGCGTTCCGCGATTGGGTCACCAACGTGCAGGACACGTTCTATATTTTCGGCACTGTCGCCGGTCCCCATCCGTATCCCATGATGGTGCGCGATTTCCAGGCAGTGATCGGCAGGGAAGCGCGCAGGCAGATCATTGAGAGGGAAAAACGCCTGCCTGATTACCTCGTCGCCTGCGTGGGCGGCGGCAGCAACGCCATGGGTCTGTTCTATCCTTTCTATAACGATGCGAAGGTCAGGTTCGTCGGGGTCGAAGCTGCAGGCAAAGGCGTCTCGACCGGAAAACACGCCGCGACGCTTGTCGCCGGCGGCGTCGGCGTGCTCCACGGGGCAAAATCCTATGTATTGCAGGACAAAGACGGGCAGATTTCTCCGACGCATTCGATATCCGCAGGCCTTGATTATCCGGGCGTCGGTCCGGAACACTCTTTTTTCAAGAAGATAAAGCGGGCCGCGTACGTCGCGGCCACGGACGATCAGGCGCTTGAAGGGTTCAAGCTCTTGTCCAGGACCGAGGGCATCATTCCGGCTCTGGAATCCGCCCACGCGGCCGGATACCTGCCCCGGCTTGTCCGTAACATCAAAAAGGATTCCATTGTGGTCGTGTCTGTTTCAGGCAGGGGGGACAAGGATATGGATACGGCCATTTCGCACATCAAGGTTTCGTGAAAGGCGCCATGAACAGGATCGACGCTGCATTCAGGCAATTGCGAAAAGACGGCAGGAAAGCGTTTATCGCGTTTTTGACCGCCGGCTACCCTGACCTTGCAGCGACGGAAAAACTGGTTCTTGAACTTTCGAACCGGGGCGCAGACCTGATCGAGCTTGGCATTCCGTTCTCCGACCCTATGGCAGACGGCCCTGTCATCCAGGAATCCTCGCAGGCAGCGCTGGACCGTCATGTCAGGCTGACCGACGTTCTGCAACTCGTCAAGAGCCTGCGCCGCAGGACGCAGATTCCGCTGTTGTTCATGTCGTATTACAATCCGATCCTGTGCATGGGTGAATGCCGGTTTGCCAAAGAGGCTGCCCGGTGCGGGCTGGACGGCGTCATTGTGCCGGACCTTCCGCCTGAAGAAGGGCGTTCTTTATCGAAGGCCGCGCGCATGAACGGGATTCATACGATCAGCTTCGTCGCCCCTACCACGGACCGCAAACGCCTCGCCTTCATCGCTCACGCGGCACGGGGATTCATCTATTATTTGAGCGTCGCCGGAGTGACCGGCGCGCGCAGGACCCTGCCTGCCGACGTCGCTTCGCACGTCAGGGGCATACAGCGGCTGACCCGGACGCCCGTATGCGTGGGTTTCGGCGTATCGACGCCTGGCCAGGTCAGGAACATCCAGTCAGTCGCCGATGGAGTGATCGTGGGCAGCGCCATCATCAGAAAGATCAAGGAACACAGGCAGGATGCGCGCCTTGTCTCGAAGGTCGGCGCGTATGTTGCTTCACTGGCGGGAAAAAAATGAAAAAAAACCTCTACCGCAAAACAAAGCTCGATAACGGGGTGCGCCTCATCAGCTGCCCCATGAAGGACCGCAAATCCCTTGCGCTGGGGATATGGGTTTCGGTCGGTTCCCGCTATGAAGAGCCTCACTCGGCAGGGATCAGCCATTACCTCGAGCATATGGTCTTCAAGGGGACCAGGAACTACACCTGCAGGCAGATCAAGGAATCGATCGAAGGGGTGGGCGGGTCGTTCAACGGTTTTACCTCCGAAGAGGTTACCTGTTATTTTGTCAAAATGCCTTCGAGGTATCTCGACAGGAGCCTGGACATCCTTTCCGATATGGTCGCACAGCCGCTGCTGCGCGATGAGGACATACGCAAGGAGCGCACGGTGATCCTGGAAGAGATCAAGATGTACAAGGATCAGCCGCAAAGCTACGTATACGAACTGCTCGACGGTTTATTATGGCCGGATCATCCGCTCGGCACCAGCACCCTGGGCAGCGAGCGCACAGTCGGTTCGATCGACAGGCAGGCGCTGAGGTCGTACCGCAGCCGCTGTTATTCCCCGGCGAACATCGTCGTCAGCGCCGCGGGCGCGTTCGACCACGGATCTCTGGCGGAAAAGGTAAGGGCGTGCCTGGGAGGGCTCACGGGAGGGCAGGTCAACCGTTTCCTGCCGGCCCGTCCTTCGCAAAAGGCGCCGCAGGTCAGGATACTGGCGAAAGACACGGAGCAGAGCCATCTGGTGGTCGGGTTTCACGGGCTGAAACGCAACGATCCGATGCGGTATTGCCTTTCCTTGCTGCATATCGTGCTCGGGGCGAATTCTTCAAGCAGGCTCTTCAATGAGGTCAGGGAAAAACGGGGCCTTGCCTACGAAATAGGCACGCATGTGAAATTCATGGCCGATACCGGTGTTTTTATCGTGCATGCGGGAGTCGATAACACGAAGGTCGAAAACACGGTCAGGCTCGTCTTTGACGGGCTGCAGGAGATCAGGGACGGCCTGGTCGGGGCTGATGAATTGAAGCGCGCCAAAGAATATTATCTGGGCCAATTGACCCTTGCCATGGAAGACACCATGGACCAGATGCTCTGGATCGGCGAGACGACCACGACCCTTGATACGACGTTCTCGCTGGACGATATCGTCAGAGAGGTCAAAAAGGTGACGGCGAATGATATCCGGGGCGCGGCCAGGCTCTTGTTAAGGCCGGATCGCATCAATTTCGCCATGATCGGCCCCTGGAAGAACAAGGAGCGCGTTGTGCAAAAGTGGTTCAGGCTGAAATGACCCTCCTGTATTCGTTTCTCCTTTCTATCCTGCTTTTGTGTTTTCTGGTCATATCGTTCTTTTTTTCCCTGTCCGAGACCTCGATCATCGCCATCAGCAAGATCAAATTGCGCCACCTGACCGTCCAGAAGGCGCGCCACAGCTCGAACGTCCAGTACCTCATGACGCATTCCGACCGGTTCATCGTCGGCATCCTGATCGGCAATAATTTCGTCAATATCGCCTTTTCCGTCATCCTCTCGGCGATCTGCGTTTATTTCGCAGGCCCGCGCCTCGGCGTGGTCATCGCGACCATGCTTTCCGCCGTGCTGATCATGGTTTTCTGCGAGATACTGCCCAAGATGATCGCCTTGAAGAACACTGACCGCATGGCCCTGGCGGTCGCTCCGGTGATGGAGGCGTATACCCGGATGATCACGCCTCTGGCGAAGGTCTTCACCGGCACCGCAGACGCGATATTCGATGTTCTGGGCATCAAGCGGACCAAGCGCTCTTCGCTCATCACCGAAGAGGAACTGCGGCTCATGATCGAGGTCGGACGGGAGGACGGCGTCTTGAGCGAGGAAGAACGCAAGATGTTCCACCGCATCTTCGAGTTCGGGGACATCAAGGTGGGGGATGTCATGATCCCCAGGGACAAAATGGTGGCTGTCAGCATATCCGCCAGCCCCGAGCAGCTTCTTGATATCCTCGCGGAGCAGGGACATTCGCGCCTGCCTGTCTATAAAGGGAGCGTTGAAAATGTCATGGGGATCATCTATGCCCGGGATCTGTTGTATATCCTGCGGGACAAGGGGCTGTTCCTCCTGCAGGATATCGTGCATCCAGCGTATTTCGTGCCCGCGCAGACACGGGTGAGCGAACTGCTCCGGAAGTTCCTGGTCGACAAGATCCAGATCGCGGTCGTGGTTGACGAAAAATCCAGGGCTCTGGGGCTGGTGACCCTCGAGGACCTGCTCGAAGAGATCGTGGGCGAGATCGAAGAGCAGCCGTATGCCCGTACCGCGAAATAGGCTTCTTGACAGCCAATTTGAATTGTGATACTATACCCGTAATAGACACCAGGGCGGTTCGAGTGAGCTTTCTGGGAAAGCTATTGACAAAGCGATCCCCTCAGATCAACCCCCGAGGACCATGAAGGAGGCAAAGAAGGCTATGGCAGAAAAAGGTTATTGCGTGAAGTGCAAAGCGTCAAAAGAGATGAAAGACGAGCAGAAAGTGACCATGAAGAACGGCCGCTCCGCCATGAAAGGCAAATGTCCCTCCTGCGGAACCGGCATGTATAAGATTTTAGGGAAGAAATAGTCTTGATAGGAGAGTCCGTCATTGCAGGCCCCGTTGGGGTGAATAATCCCCTGACGGGGTTTGCCTGTTAAGAGAGGGAGAGGATTTTGAGCGATCATAAGAAACTCGCGCTGCAGATAGCCCGCCTTGCCAGAGGCAAGAAGGCATTGAAGGTCATGGTGCTGGATATGCGCAAGGTGTGCAATTTCTGCGAATATTTCGTCATCGCCAGCGGTTCTTCGCTGAGGCAGGTCAATGCCATTGCGGAGCATATAGACCAGGAGATGAAAAAGGAAGGCGAACGGTCCCTGTCAACGGTCCCGGCGAACGACGCCTCGGGCTGGATCGTGCTCGATTACTCCTCCATAGTCGTGCATATTTTTCATGCGCCGCTGCGCGAATTCTACGACCTGGAGCATTTGTGGTCCGATGCCGCGCGTGTGCGCGTGCCGGCCGGTACTTCCGGGTCTTCGAAATAGCCTTCCGGCGAAACGCATATTGATAATTCCATGCATGCATCCATCCAGGAATCATTAACGACGCTGCTTGAGGCCGCCATCGCCGATGCCGGTTTCGAGGAGAAGCGCGGGGGATCCCCGCTCGAATGGGCGTTGTCTGCGGGCTTTGGCGACATATCGAACAATGTCGCCATGCGCATCGCTTCTGCCATGAAGCAGCCGCCCATGAAAATCGCCTCCGTTATCGTGGAAGCGCTCCAGAAGCGCCTGATCGACAGCCCGTGCCGCGCCTCCGTCTCGCAGATCAAGGCGGAAGGGGCTGGTTTTATCAATGTGTACCTCTCCGATGAATATTTCCGCCAGGTCCTCCTTGATATCATCGAACAGGGAAGCGGGTTCGGCAGGTCGTCCGAGGGAAAGGGCCGCAAGGTCCTTGTCGAATTCGTCAGCGCCAATCCGACGGGCCCTCTGTCCGTGGCCCATGCCCGCCAGGCAGCGGTGGGAGACGCCCTGGCGAACATCCTGGCATTCCTTGGCTTCGAGGTCCAGAAGGAATATTATCTCAACGACGAAGGCAACCAGATCAATACGCTCGGAAAGTCGGTTGAGGCGCGCCTGAAGGAGCTTAACGGCGAGAAGGTCGAATTCCCCGAGAACTATTACCAGGGCGATTATATCGTGGACATGGCGCGCAGGATCCGGGACGAGAAGATCGAGGTGCGTGATTTTGCCCAATACAGCTCGAATTATATCCTCGATATCATCAAAAAAGAGCTGGAAGATTTTCACGTGAAGTTCGATTGCTGGTACAGCCAGAAGAGTCTGCGCGAGAGCGGCAAGCAGCAGAAGGCCCTCGATTACCTCCGCTCGGCCGGCCATCTCTTCGATGAGGATGGGGCTGTCTGGTTCAGGTCGACCGCGTTCGGCGATGACAAGGACCGTGTCGTGATCAAGTCTGACGGCGCGTTCACGTACCTGGCGCCCGATATCGCCTACCACGGGGACAAGTTCGCCCGCGGTTTTGACTGGCTCATCAACCTGTGGGGCCCGGATCACCACGGCTATATCCCGCGCCTGAAGGCCGCGGTGATGGCGCTCGGCGGCAGGGCCGATTCGCTGTCCGTGGTCATCGTGCAGCTGGCTTCGATCTTCCGCAACGGCCGGGTCATCGAGATGTCGACCAGGCGCGGGCAGTATATCACCCTGCGGGAAGTCCTTGACGAGGTCGGCGTGGACGCGGCGCGTTACTTTTTCTGCATGCGCAGGACCTCCAGCCACCTTAATTTCGACCTCGAGGTTGCCAAGAAGCAGAGCCCGGAGAATCCCGTCTATTACGTCCAGTACGCCCACGCCCGCATATCGAGTATCCTGCGCCAGGCTGGTATTGCGGCCAGGCCGCAGCTGCCCGGGTCTTTTGCCTTCGGGGAAAAGGAAGAGCAGGTGCTGTTGAAGAAATTATGGCAGTTCCCGTATATATTGAAGGTTTGCCTGGGAACGCTTGATCCCTATATGATGACCGTATACCTGCAGGAGACCGCAGAGGGGTTCCACCGGTTCTACGACAAGCATCGCGTACTGGGCCAGGACCCCGCATGCACCCAGGCGCGGCTCTGCCTCATTTACGCTGCCAGATCCGTGCTTGCCAGAGGCCTGGACCTTCTGGGCGTGACCGCTCCGGAACAGATGTAACAATCCCCCTGCAGACAGCCTGACCGCTATGAACGCTCATGCCATCCTGAATATTCCCGCCGTTGATCCTGTCCTGACCGCATGCCTTTGCGAGAAGCTGTCTGTTTCCCGCGTGCTTGCCCAGGTGCTCGTCAACCGCGGCATCACGAACGTCAGCGATGCCGACCGGTTCCTGCACGTCGATATCGGGCATCTTCATGACCCCTTCGCGTTCGGCTCGATGAAGGAGGCGGTTTCCCTGATCAAACGCGCGATCGCGCGTAAAGAGCGGATCCTGGTGCACGGCGATTACGATGTGGACGGTATCACCTCCGTGTCGCTTCTGGAGAACGTCCTTATGCCCATGGGCGCCGTTGTGGAGCATCATATACCGCACCGGTTGAAAGAGGGGTATGGCCTGCACAAGACCATACCGCGCCGCGCCCATGAAAAAAAGGTCGGGTTATTCATCACCGCGGACTGCGGGACCAACAGCGAGCGCGAAATAGCGGAATTAAGGCGATTGGGCATGGATGTATTGATCACCGATCATCATGAACCGGCTGATCCCCGCAGCGTTTCTGCGGCGTCGGTCGTCATCAATCCGAAGGCCGCGGGATCCGGGTATCCGTACCGGGACCTGGCCGGGGTCGGGGTTGTCTATAAGTTATGCCAGGCTTTGACAGGATCGCGCCTCGAAGAGGACCTGGACCTTGTCGCGCTGGGGACCATCGCGGATTCGGTCCCCCTGACCGGGGAGAACAGGGTTATCGCCTGCGAGGGATTGCGGCGTATCGCCCGGACCAGGAAGGTGGGTCTGCGGATGCTTCTTGAATCAAGCGGCATCGGAAATAAGGCATTGCGGCCCGATTCCGTCAGTTTTATTCTCGGCCCGAGGATAAACGCGAGCGGCAGGATGGACACTGCCGACGTTGCGTTCAATCTGCTTTCCAGCGTGCACGCGCACGAGGCACAGGGGCTGGCCAGGGAGATAGAATCTTTCAACCGCCAGCGCCAGAGAGTGGAGAGCGCCATCATGGAAGAGGCGCAGGACATGATCTCTCGCGAAATCAATTTCAGGGACCATCAGATTATCGTCCTGGCAAAGGAGGGTTGGCATCTCGGTGTCCTGGGCATCGTCGCTTCGAAGCTCGTGGACAAGTTCAACCGTCCGGTGATCCTGATATCCGTCAGCGAGGCCGGATGCCGGGGGTCGGGCAGATCGGTGAGGAATTTCCGCCTTTTCGACGGCATTGCGTCATGCAGGGACCTGCTGGAGAATTTCGGAGGCCACCAGCACGCGGTCGGCATGGTTATCAGCCGCGACAACATCAATGATTTCAAGAACCGGATCAACGAATACGCCAGGCGTAGCCTTGTGCTCGATGACCTTCTGCCCCGTATCTGCGTGGATATGGAACTCGGTCTGGCAGATATTACCGATGCTTTGATCAGGGAATTGGAAAGCCTGGAGCCTTTCGGCGAAGGGAATCCCAAGCCGCTGTTTTTGACCAGAGGCCTCCGGTTAAAGGGCGAGCCCAGGCTTTTGAGCAGGGACACGCTTAAATTCTGGGTGACTGACGGAAGGATCACGCATCAGGCAATAGGTTTTGGAATGGGAAAATATCTGGAAAAGCTGTGTGGCATGGAGCAATTCGACCTGGCGTATAACCCCCGAATAGACAAGTGGTTGGGTCAGGAATCCACGATCCTTGAGGTAGAGGAGATACTCTAATATTAAACAGCTTTCTTAAAATTGCCTTTTTTGATGCATTTCGCGCAGATATACGCGTGGACGGGAGTCCCGTCTACGATAATGCGCATTTTCTGAAGATTGGGAAGGAATTTGCGCTTTGTCCATCTGACGGTTTTGCTGCCGGTTCCGCCTTTTTTCTTCAAAAGGCCCTTGCGGACGACGATCTTGCCTGTCTGCGGCCCTTTGCCGCATAAGCTGCATGATTTATGCATGATAAAACTCCTTGGGTTAATGAGGGATTGTATTCTCTCTGTGCAGGATTAAAGTATACGCAAAATCGAGGCTTTGTCAAGCATAATTCAAAAATGCAATAAAAAACTTGCAAAAATGCGCAAAAAACGTATAATTAAAAGTTCTTAAGGGTAACGCAAAATTATTTGCATTATAAACAAACTATGTTATACTTAATGAACTGGGTTTTTGCCTGACCGGTCAGGGAACCGTAAGGCTGTAAAACCCATCGGATGCATCAATTGCCTTGCACCAAGTCCTGCCCCTGAGAACCATCAAGGGTGAACCGGGTAAAAGGCGCGAATGAAGGAGGAAACACCTTGCCATCAGATCTTATCAAACAGCTGCTTGAATCAGGCGTCCACTTCGGACACAGAACATCCCGCTGGAACCCCAAAATGAAAAAATTCATCTTCGGCCAGAGGAGCGGCATTTATATCATCGACCTCGAAAAGACCGAAGAATGCCTCGCCCGGGTCAAGGATTTTCTGATCGATGTTACCGCAAAGGGCGAATTCATCCTTTTCGTCGGGACCAAGAAACAGGCCCAGGAAGTCGTTCTGCGCGAAGCCCAGCGGTGCGGCATGCATTACGTCACGGAGCGCTGGCCCGGAGGGATGCTCACCAATTTCGCCACCATCAAGAAGAGCATTAACCGCCTGAAGGAGATCGAGACCAAGAAACAGGACGGGACCTTCGAGAAGCTGACCAAGAAGGAAGTATCGTTATTGGAGAAAGAGCTCGTGAAGCTCAAGAAGAGCTTTAGCGGCATCATCGCCATGGAGCGCATGCCCAAGGCCCTGTTCATCGTGGATACCAAGAAGGAAGAAACGGCGGTGCACGAGGCGCGCAGGTTGGGTATCCCGGTCATCGGATTGCTCGATACCAATGCTGACCCGGACCTGGTCGATTATCCGATTCCCGGCAATGACGACGCGACCCGTTCGATCAGCGTGATCACGACGTATGTCGCCGACAGCGTCATCGAAGGCAGGAAGAAGTTCCTCTCATACCTCTCTCATGAGGGGGTCGCCATGAAACCGGATGCTACGGCGGCCGACGCCCCTGTGGTTGCGCCGGAAGAAGAGGTTAAGATCAAGGAGATCGAAGAGATTATCGAGGATACGACCAAAGATGACCAGAAGGCGGCAAAAAAGACGCATGCCGCCGGCGCTGTTGCAGACAAATCAAAAGCAAGAAAGAAGGTATAAATCAATGAACATATCAGTCGAGTCGATCAAGGAATTACGTAATTTGACGTCCGCGAGCATGGCGGAATGCAAAAAAGCCCTGAGCGAGACCGGCGGCGACGTGTCCAAGGCGGTCGTCCTCCTGCGCAAGCGGGGGCTGGAGATCGCGGCCAAGAAAGGCGAACGCAATGCCAAGGAAGGCAGGATCGAGGCGTATGTGCACCACGGCAATAAGGTGGGCGTTCTGCTTGAGGTGAACTGCGAGACCGATTTTGTGGCAAAGAACCCGGATTTCGTCCAGTTCACCAGGGACCTTGTGCTCCATATCACCGCGAGCAGCCCCGCGTATATAAAGAAGGAAGACGTTCCCGCGGATGTCCTGGCGCAGGCCGAGGACAAGGAAAAGTATTACAAAGAGCATTGCCTGCTGGAACAGGTTTTTGTCAAGGATCCCAGCATGACCGTTAAGGATTATATGGGCAGCATCGTATCCAAGATGGGCGAGAAGATCGTTATTAACAGGTTCTCAAGGTATAAGATCGGCTGATATATGTCCAAGAGGGCGCGGTTCCGACGCATCGTGTTGAAGCTGAGCGGCGAGGCGCTGCAGGGCAGGCAAACCCACGGCATCGACCAGGCAGTGCTGGTATCCATCGCCCGTCAGATCAAAGAGATCAAGCGGATGGGCGTCGAGGTAGCGCTGGTCCTGGGCGGAGGAAATATATTCCGTGGCCAGGAGAACACCGGGTCGCGCGGGCTTGATATGGACCGGTCAGTCGCAGACTACATGGGAATGCTGGCGACCGTGATCAACGGGCTTGCGCTGCAGGACGCGCTCGAGAAGATGCGCGTGCCCACCCGCGTCATGACCGCCATCGAGATGCAGAAGATCGCAGAGCCGTATATCAGGCGCAGGGCCGTCAGGCACCTCGAAAAAGGCAGGGTCGTCATCTTTGCCGCGGGAACGGGCAACCCCTATTTCACCACCGATACCGCCGCTGCGCTGCGTGCCATGGAGATCGGTGCGGATGTGATCCTGAAGGCGACCAAGGTTGACGGTGTGTACACCGCTGACCCGAAAAAGGTCAGGACCGCCAGGAAGTTCACATCGCTCAAATATATCGACGTACTGAAGAATCGCCTGCAGGTCATGGACGCGACCGCGGTGAGCCTGTGCATGGATAATAAGCTTCCGATTATCGTGTTCGATCTCACCAAAGAAGGCAATATCAGGCGGGTTGTCCGGGGCGACGCAATAGGCACCGTTGTGCAATAGATTCCGAGGAGGCGCATATGACTGTCAAGGAAGTTCTGCATGCCACAGAAGACAAACTGAAGAAAAGCCTTGAATTCGTTCAGCGAAATTTTGCCGAGGTCAGGACCGGCCGCGCCAATCCGGCGCTCGTCGAAGGGTTGCATGTCGATTATTACGGCACGCCGACAATGCTCAAGCAGCTCGCCTCGATATCGGTCCCTGACGCCCACATGCTCGTTATCCAGCCGTGGGACCAGACCGCGATCCCTGAGATCGAGAAGGCGATCCTGAAATCAAATCTCGGCATGACCCCCGCGGTCGATGGGAAGATGGTCAGGTTGTCGGTTCCGCAGCTGTCAAAGGAGCGGCGCCAGGAGCTTGCCAAGGTCGTCCACAAGATGGCCGAGGAGGGCCGCGTGTCCCTGCGGACCGTGCGCCATGAATCCAAGGCCCTTCTGGAGAAGCTCGAAAAGGACAAAGTGGTCACCGAAGACGATAAATTCCGCGGCATCGACGAGATTCAGAAGATGGTCGACCGGTACGGGCTCAAGATAGAAGAATTGCTCAAGGCCAAGGAAAAAGAAGTCCTTGAGTTGTGACATAGATTTGGGCCTCTAGTCCCACGTCGCTGCGCTCCTGGGACTAAGTCGGCTTATCGAATTGGGCCTCTAGCTCATGTGGTAGAGCACCACCCTTTTAAGGTGGCTGTGCCGCGTTCGAGTCGCGGGAGGCTCACTAAATAATACCCGTAAGACGAACTGTTCCGCCCCGTCCGATAAATAAGTAGCAAATTGACGGGATGATTCCCCGAATACGTGAGCGTTCTGGGGAATCAAGTCGCGGGAGGCTCACTAAATAACACGCGGAACCTCATCTGTTGCGCAAAAAGTCAGAGCCAGCCCCATTCTTTGAAATGCGGGCGGATGGCGGAATTGGCATACGCGATAGCCTTAGGAGCTATTGGGAAAACCCTTGGAGGTTCAAATCCTCTTCCGCCCATAACATATCGAGAATATGCGGGAGTAACTCAGTTGGTAGAGTGCTACCTTGCCAAGGTAGTTGTCGCGGGTTCGAACCCCGTCTCCCGCTCCAATTTATTTCATCAATGCATACGATATCCGCCGTGTATCAAAGTGCAGGAAGGAGACACAAGGTATGAAGATAATGGATTTTCTCTCAAAGGCCGCGATCCAGGCGGATATCAAGTCCACTAAGAAAGAAGATGTCATCAAGGAAATGGTGGATCTTTTGATTTCCGCCAACGAGCTCGATAGATCGGCCCGGAACAAGGTCATCGACGCGCTCATGGAGCGCGAATCGCTCGGCTCCACGGCAATCGGCCAGGGCATCGCGATCCCGCATGCCAAGACCGACAGCGTGTCAAAGCTCGTCGGGGCGTTCGCCCTGTCGAAGAAGGGCGTCGATTTCGATTCCCTTGACGGAGAGCCTGTGTACATCTTCTTCATGCTCCTCGCCGCCCAGGATTCCGCAGGACCGCATCTGAAGGCATTAGCCCGTATATCCCGTCTTTTTAAAGATAAATACTTCCGAGATAACCTGCGCAATTGCGTTGATGAGAATGCCATCATCAAGGTCATAAGCCAGGAAGACGACAAAATTTAAAGCCGCGTCATGCTCACGCAGATCACTCGAATCCTGAAGTGGCTCTATCCGGGCATCGGTATCAAGCGCTGGATGGGATTGAGCGCCTTTGGGGCGCTGCTTCTGATCATCGGGTCGAGCGGCCTGCAGTCCAAAGCGTTCTTTGTCATACGCCTGCTGGACTGGTGTATTTTACTGCTGGGGATCATTATTCTGATCATGGGGATCAAACGGCTGACCCAGGCCTTTATCGCCGCGGTCATACCGGCTGCGCGGGAGAACGAGTTAGTCGACATTCTCTATCAGCGCAAACAGCTTGCCCGGGGGCCTAAGATCGTTGCCGTCGGGGGCGGCACCGGCCTCTCGACGCTGTTGACGGGTCTTAAGGAGTACACGTCGAACATTACCGCCATCGTCACGGTTGCGGATGACGGGGGTTCTTCCGGCAGGATCAGGCAGCAGTTCGATATACTGCCTCCCGGGGATATCCGCAACTGTCTTGTCGCCCTGGCGGATGCCTCCACCATGATGCGCGATCTTTTTCAGTTCCGCTTCGAACAGGGGTCGGAGCTGGCCGGGCACAGTTTCGGCAACCTGTTCATAACGGTCATGACGCGGCTCACCGGCGATTTCGAAAAGGCGATCCGGGAGACGAGCAAGGTCCTGGCGCTGCGGGGCCAGGTCATCCCATCGACATTGAGCAATGTCGTCCTCGTCGCGTCGCACCAGGACGGGACCGTCACGGAGGGGGAGCAGAAGATCCCCAGGGCCAACAAGCCGATACGGAACGTTTCCCTGCGGCCCGAAGGGTCTGAGGCGACGCCGGAGGCGCTGCGCGCGATACGCGAGGCGGACCTTATCGTCCTGGGTCCGGGGTCGCTCTATACGAGCATCATCCCGAACCTTCTGATCAAGGACATCACGTCTGCCATTTCCGCGTCGCGGGCGATCAAGGTGTATGTGTGCAACGTCATGACCCAGCCGGGTGAGACAGACGGGTATTCCGCCTCGAATCATATCAAGGCGCTGATCGAGCATTCGCACCCCGCGCTCATAGATTACTGCATCGTCAATACGGGAAAGATCCCGCAGGAACTGCTTGCCCGTTATACGTCTGAGCAGTCGTTCCAGGTCGTGAATGACCGCAAAAAAATCGAGCACATGGGGTACCGGGTCGTCGAGGATGATACCATACTGATCGAGAACTTCATCCGCCACGATCCCATGAAGCTTGCCAAGATAGTTCTGGATCTTCTGGAGGAGATCTAAAGGTTATGCCGCTGGTCACCAAAGCAGTGATCGTCAGGAACAAGCAGGGTTTGCACGCGCGCCCTGCCGCTTTATTCGTGCAGGTGGCGAATAAATTCGATTCGCGCGTGACGGTCACCTATAACGATGAAAAGGTAAACGGTAAATCTATCATGGGCATCTTGATGCTCGGCGCCGAGCAGGGAATGGAGATCACGATCGAAGCCGAAGGCAGGGATGCCGAAGCCGCACTGGCGGAGCTTGAGAAGATAGTCTCGCGAGAGGAAGAGCCATGATTACCCTCAAAGGCATAGCGGCAGCACCGGGCATCAATATCGCCCCGGCCTATAAGTTCGGCAAGGAGGAGTTCGAGATTCCCATGCAGCCGATCAAGGCCGAGGATATCCCGCTCCAGATCCAGCTCTTTGAGGAATCCCTTATTGCGACCCGTAAGGAGATCATCGAACTGCAGAAGCGCATTGCCCAGGAGATGGGTCAGGAGGAGGCGCAGATCTTCGACGCGCATCTGCTGGTTCTGGAAGACCGGATGCTTATCGAAGAGGTCATCTCCCGGCTCAAAAAGGACCAGGTCAATGTCCCGTATATCTTTTCCGAGGTCCTCAAAAAATATATACAGGTTTTTTCAAAGATAGAAGACGAATACCTGCGTGAGCGTATCGCCGACCTCAACGACGTGGGCAAACGCGTCCTGCGCAACCTCCTGGGCAAGGAGCACCGCAGCCTCAAGGACCTGCAGGAACGCGTGGTCGTGGTCGCGCACGACCTCTCGCCGTCCGACACTGCCGCGATGCACAAGCAGATGGTGTGCGCGTTCGTGACCGACATCGGCGGCAAGACGTCGCATACCGCCATCATGGCCAAGTCTCTGGAGATCCCTGCGGTCGTGGGCCTCGGGGAGACGATCAATAAGATCAAGGCGGGGGACATGCTCATTGTCGACGGGACCATGGGCGTCGTCATCGTCAATCCCGACGAAGAAACGCTGCGCATCTACCGCGAGGAAGAACAGAAACTGCGGGGCGTCGCGGAGAAATTTTTGCAGGTCAAGGACCTGCCGGCGGTGACGCTCGACGGCCGTACCATCGACGTCGCCGCGAACATCGAGCTTCCCGATGAGATACCGTCGGTCAAAGTGCACGGCGGCCAGGGAATCGGGCTGTACCGTTCCGAGTTCTTTTACATGAACCGCAAGGACGCCCCGACTGAAGAAGAGCACTTTCACGCGTATAAATACGTCGCGGAAGAGATGAAACCGTATCCGGTCATCATCAGGACGCTGGACCTCGGCGGGGACAAGTTCCTTTCACAGTTCGACATGCCCAAGGAGATCAAGCCGTTTTTGGGGTGGCGCGCGATCCGTTTTTGCCTCGCGAACCCCGATATCTTCAAGATGCAGCTGCGCGCGATCCTGCGGGCATCCGTATACGGCAAGCTGAAACTCATGTATCCGATGATCACCAGCATCGATGAGCTCAAGCAGGCGAACACGATCCTTGAGGAATGCAAGGAAGAGCTGCGCAAAATCCGCCAGCCGTTCGACGAGGAGATCGAGGTCGGGGTCATGATCGAAGTCCCGTCCGCCGCGCTCACCGCCGATCTTCTTGCCAAGGAAGTCGATTTCTTTTCCATCGGCACCAACGATCTTATCCAGTATGCCCTGGCGGTCGACCGTACGAATGAGAAGGTTGCGTATCTGTATGAGCCGGCTCATCCGGCGGTCCTGCGCATGATCAAGAGCATTATCGATGCCGCGCATGCCAACAATATCTGGGTGGGGATGTGCGGGGAAATGGCTTCAGATGAAATTTTCACCCCTGTTCTCCTTGGCCTGGGGCTTGATGAGTTCAGCATGCCGTCGCTTGCGGTGCCGCAGATCAAGTATATCCTGCGGTCCCTGTCTATGGCAGAGGCGCGCAAGATTGCCGAAGAGGCGCTGTCTTTGACCACGGCAAAAGCGGTCGAATCGTTCATGCAGTCGAAATTAAAAGAGATCCTCAAGTGAGGCTTGCTCGATGAAAGTGATCATCCTTGCCGCGGGGTACGCGACGCGTCTGTATCCCCGCACGAAGAACTTTCCCAAGCCGCTGCTCGAGGTCAATCGAAAACCGATCATCGAGTATTTGATCGAGAAGGTGGAACTCATTCCGGCCGCGTCCAAGGTCATCGTTGTCACCAACGCCCGGTTCGCGGATATTTTCCGGCGCTGGGCCGAAAAACTGGATACGCATCTGCCCATTGAAGTGCTCAATGACGGCACGAGGACCCCGGAACAGCGCCTCGGCGCAGTGGGCGATATGTCGCTGGCGTTCCGGAAGGAGTCGTACCGGGGAGATTTCCTGGTGCTCGGCGGCGACAATTTTTTCCAGGACCCGCTTGACGCGTTCATCGGGTCCGCCCGGCGCAGAAAGAATGCTGCGACGATAGGGGTTTTTGACATTAAATGCAGGAAGGAGGCCTCGCGCTTCGGGGTCGTGAAGCTTGACGCCAGGCACAGGGTCGTGGATTTCACGGAAAAACCAAGCGCCCCTCGTTCAAGCCTGATCGCCATGTGCCTGTATTATTTTCCTCAACAGTCACTCGGCCGCATCAGGGAGTATCTGGCAGACGGCCGAAATTCATCCGATGCCGCGGGCGCGTATATCAAATGGCTTGCCCGCACGTCAACCGTGTACGGTTATCGTTTCGGCCATTTGTGGGTGGATATCGGAAACAAGCAGACCTATGACAGGATCAATGAATTAACCAGTGGAAAGGAGTAACTGCATGGAAAAGTTCTTCTTCAGTTCGGAGTCCGTCACGGAAGGCCATCCCGATAAGCTGTGCGATCAGGTGTCGGATGCCGTCCTGGATTCGGTATTGCGCGAAGACCCTGCCGGCCGCGTCGCCTGCGAGACCTATGTGACCATGGGGCTTTTGATCGTGGGCGGCGAGATCACCACGCATACCTATGTCGATATACATAAGCTGGCCCGGCAGATCATCAAGGATATCGGTTATACCCACCCGAAATACGGGTTTGATTATCATACGTGCGCTATTATCAATACGATCCACTCGCAGTCGCCCGATATATCCCAGGGCGTCGATACCGGCGGCGCCGGCGATCAGGGCATCATGTTCGGATACGCGTGCAAGGAAACCGAGGATCTTATGCCCCTGCCGATCTCCCTTGCGCACGCGCTGACGAGCCGCCTCACCGAAGTCCGGAAAAAAGGCATCCTGAAATATCTTGGGCCGGACGGCAAATCGCAGGTTGGGGTGGAATACCATAATAACAAACCGGTCCGAGTCGACAGCGTCGTCATCGCATCCCAGCATACAGACGAGGTCCTTGATAAGTCAGGCAATAACATGTCCGATAAGGCGCGCAAGGAGATCATCGAGGTCGTGGGCAAAGAGGTCCTCAAAAGCTGGGTCGATAAGAACACCAAATATTACGTCAATCAGACAGGCAAGTTCCTGATCGGCGGGCCGCAATCCGATACCGGCATGACGGGCCGCAAGATCATCGTCGACACCTACGGCGGCACCGTGCCGCACGGCGGCGGAGCGTTCTCAGGCAAGGACCCGACCAAAGTGGACCGTTCGGCTGCGTATATGTGCCGGTATATCGCCAAGAATATCGTCGCGGCGGGCATCGCCGAGAAATGCCTGATACAGCTCGCGTACGTCATCGGATACGCGGATCCCTTGTCGGTGTTCGTCAACACCTACGGGACGGGCAAAATACACGATTCGGCGATCGTCAAACTGGTGCGGGAGAATTTCGAACTGACGCCCAAGGGTATCATCAAGTCGTTGAACCTGCTGCGGCCTATATACAGGAAGACCGCCGCATACGGCCATTTCGGCAGGACCGAACCGGAGTTCACCTGGGAAGCCCTTGACAAGGTCGAGGTTCTTAAAAAAGCTGCGGCAAAAATATAAAATCACCAAGGAGATTGCATGAGATACGATGTAAAGGACTTGAAGCTTGCGAAAAAAGGCGCCTTGCGCATCGAATGGGCGCGCAACAACATGCCGGTGCTCGGGCTTGTCGCTGCCCGTTTCAAGAAGGAAAAACCGTTGACGGGCCTGTCGATCGCCGCGTGCCTGCATGTGACGACCGAGACCGCGGTGCTCATGGAGGTCTTGAAGGCCGGCGGCGCCAGCGTCGCGGTGTGCGCTTCAAACCCGCTTTCGACGCAGGATGACGTTGCCGCTTCTCTCGTGTCTCATCTGAAAATCCCGGTGTTCGCCATCAAAGGCGAGGATACCAGAACATATTATCGGCATCTGGTGTCCGCGCTTGCCGTTGGGCCGAACATCACCATGGATGACGGGGCTGATCTCGTATCAACGATCCACCAGGACCCTGCGAAATATTTCAGGAAGCCGATCCTCGGCGGGACGGAGGAGACCACGACCGGCGTCATCAGGCTGCGCGCCCTGGCAAACCAGGGGAAATTAAAATATCCCATCATCGCCGTCAATGACGCGCTGACCAAGCATATGTTCGATAACCGCTATGGCACAGGCCAGTCGACGATAGACGGGATCGTGCGCGCGACGAACAAGCTTATTGCCGGGTCGAATTTTGTCGTGTGCGGTTACGGCTGGTGCGGACGGGGCCTGGCAATGCGTGCGCAGGGAATGGGCGCAAACGTGATCGTGACGGAGGTCGATCCTCTGCGCGGCCTTGAAGCGGTCATGGACGGCTATCGCGTCATGACCATCAAAGAAGCATCGAAGATCGGCGATATTTTCGTCACCGTTACCGGAGACCTCAATGTCATCCGCAAGGAGCATTTCAGCGTCATGAAAAACGGCGCGATCGTGTGCAATTCCGGCCATTTCAACGCCGAGATCGAGATCCCGGGACTCGAGAAGCTCAAGAAATCCAAGAAGATCATCAGGGATTACGTCGAGGAATATACCCTGCGTAACGGTAGAAAAATATATCTCCTGGGTGAAGGGCGCCTTATCAATCTCGCGGCTGCCGAAGGCCATCCGGCGTCTGTTATGGATATGTCATTTTGCAACCAGGCGCTCGGCGTCGAATATATGAAACAGCATTATAAAGAGATGGACCGGAATGTTTACAAGGTCCCGGACCCGATCGATAACGAGATCGCCCGTTTGAAGTTAACGTCGATGGGCGTGACGATCGATACGCTGACCGCTGAACAAAAGCGGTATTTGTCAAGCTGGGAGATGGGAACGTAAGCAGCTGGCATCACGGGAGGACGATGGCAACGCGCAGGATCGGTGTTTTGACCTCCGGCGGGGATGCGCCGGGCATGAACGCGGCGATACGCAGCGTCGTGCGCAGCGCCTCCCATGCCAATATCGAGGTGATGGGGATATTCCGGGGATATGCCGGCCTCATCAATGAAGAGCTCAAGGTCCTTGACCATCATTCCGTCTCGAACATCATCGGCCGCGGCGGAACGATCCTCAAGACCGCGCGCAGCCTGGAGTTCCTCACCGAAGAAGGGCAGCGCCGGGCGGTTGAGATCGTCAGGAAGTATCAGATAGACGGGTTGATCGTGATCGGCGGCAACGGGACCTATGGCGGCGGGATCGTTCTTTCGAAGAAGTGGGGTATCCCCTGTATCGGTATTCCCGGAACCATCGATAACGATATCAACGGCACGGATTCGACGATCGGCAGCGATACCGCGGTCAATACCGCGCTCGAGGCGATCGATAAGATCCGTGATACCGTGACCTCCATGGAACGCATATTTGTGGTCGAGGTCATGGGCAGGGATTCGGGATATATCGCTTTGCAGGTCGCGCTTGGCGGCGGCGCCGAAGACGTGCTGGTGCCGGAACGTAAGTTCGATATCGTGCGCATGTGCCACGATATCGTCGAAGGCAATATCAGGGGCAAGGTCAGCTGGATCGTCGTTGTGGCCGAAGGCGCTGGCAGCGCCGAATCGGTTGCCAAGCAGATCACGGACCTGACGTCGCTTGAAACGCGCGTCGCGGTCCTTGGCCATGTCCAGCGCGGAGGCGTTCCGACCGCCAAGGACAGGAACCTCGCAAGCCTCCTGGGCATAGAGGCGGTGCGGCTTCTGTCCGAAGGTCAGTCCGGAAAGGCAGTGGGCATTATCTCTGACAAGATCAATGTGGTCGATCTTGAATTTGCCGTTACCAGGAAAGAATCGCAGATTGATACGATCTATGAGGCATTGAAGAAACTGACGTAATCTCGAAAACAGGAAGGAGAACGAACATGGGAAGAAGACCGGTTGACGTTGAAAAAATAGTCATGGACCTGATCATGTCGGATGACATGAATGTCAAGAAGACGCTTGCGAAAAAGATCCTCGATATGGCGTATAAGAAGGGTATTTACCCTTCGAGCATCCACGAACTGTATATGGCGCGGGGCAGGAACGAGTATACGGGCTGCACCATACCTGCCATGAACCTGCGCTCCATGACGTATGACCTGGCGCGGGCGGTGTTCCGCGTCGCCAAACGCAATAATTCAGGCGCTTTTATTTTCGAGATCGCCAAATCCGAAATGGGCTATACGAACCAGCCGCCTGTCGAATATACGAGCGTGATCCTGGCAGCAGCCATCAAAGAGAACTGGACCGGCCCCGTCTTTATCCAGGGCGATCATATCCAGGCCAATGCCAAGAAGTACGCCGAGGACCCGCAGAAGGAGCTTGATGCGCTCAAGGCGCTTATTGCCGACGCGATCGCCAACGGCTTCTACAACATCGATATCGACACCTCGACGCTTGTAGACCTGTCGAAGCCGAGCCTCAAGAAACAGCAGTACAATAATTACATCGCCTGCGCGAAACTGACCCATTTTATCCGCCAGATCCAGCCGCGCGGCATCATGGTGTCGGTGGGCGGCGAGATCGGCGAGGTGGGCCATCAGAACTCGACCCCTGAGGACCTGCGCGCGTTCATGGAAGGCTTCAAGGAATCCCTGCGCAAAGGGCTTGTGGGCATCAGCAAGATCAGCGTGCAGACCGGCACGTCGCACGGCGGCGTTGTCCTGCCTGACGGCACGATCGCGCAGGTGAAGCTCGATTTCGAGACGCTGCGCACGATCTCCAAGATCGCCCGCGACGAATACGGCATGGCAGGCGCAGTGCAGCACGGCGCGTCAACCCTGCCCGCAGAGGCATTCCATAAGTTCCCGGAAACGGAGACCGCGGAGGTGCATTTGGCGACCGAGTTCCAGAACATGATCTATGACAGCAAGCATTTCCCCAAGGACCTCAAGGCGAAGATGTATGAATGGCTCAAGGTCAACGCTGCCAACGAGCGTAAAGAGGGTGAGACCGAAGAGCAGTTCTTTTACAAGGCGCGCAAAAAAGCGCTCGGCGCGTTCAAGAAAGACATCATGTCGATGCCCCGCGACCTGCGCGACGCGATCTCCGCGGAGCTTGAGGCGAAATTCGAATTCCTGTTCAAGCAGCTTAACGCCGTCAACAATAAGGAGCTCGTGGACAAATTCGTGACGCTCAAGCGCGTTATCGTGCGCAAGCGGCAGGACGGCGCGGAAGTGACGCACGACGGCGAAGGCGCCGATTAGTCTTACCGTTTTTCAATCAAGAGGCGGATATGCGTTCAGATACCATCAAGAAGGGTTTGGAGCGAGTGCCGCACCGGGCGCTCTTGCATGCGACCGGCGTCAGCAGAAAAGACCTGAAGCGGCCGTTCATCGGCATTGCCACTGCTTTTACCGACCTTATTCCGGGCCATATCGGCATCAGGGATATGGAGCGGTTTGTCGAGCGCGGCATCTGTTACGGCGGCGGTGTTCCTTTTATTTTCGGCATCCCGGGTATATGCGACGGCATTGCCATGGGCCATCTGGGCATGTGCTATCCGCTTGCATCGCGCGAGCTCATCGCCGATTCCGTCGAAACCGTGTGCAACGCGCATCAGCTTGACGGTATCGTGTGCATAACCAACTGCGACAAGATAACGCCCGGAATGATCATGGGCGCGCTCCGGCTGAACATCCCCGCGCTTATCCTGACCGCAGGCCCCATGATGTCGGGCCGTATCGGAAGGAGGAAGCTCGCCTTCGTGCACGACAGCTATGAAGCGCTCGCGCGCGCGAAAAAAGGCGACATATCCGACAAAGAACTCGCGTGCCTTGAAATGGAGGCATGCCCCGGCGCAGGTTCGTGCCAGGGATTATATACGGCTAATACCATGGCCTGTTTGATAGAGACCATGGGCATGTCAATGCCCGGATGCGGAACGGCATTGGCCGGTTCGGCAAAAAAACGAAGGATCGCAGAGGCGACGGGTGAGCGCGTGGTAGAGATGGTGTCAAAAGGCATTAAGCCGCGCGATATCGTCACGCTCAAATCGCTTGAAAACGCGATCGTCGTGGACATGGCACTGGGCGGCTCAAGCAATACGGTTTTGCATCTGACCGCGATCGCGCACGAAGCAGGCATCAAGCTGGACCTGAAGCGATTCGACCGCATTTCCCGGTCCGTGCGCCATATTGCGAACATCGAGCCTGCCGGCACGCATTATATGGAGGATATCGAGTTCTCCGGAGGCATTCCCGCGGTGTTGAAGCGGCTCAAAGACCATCTGCATAACGTAAGGACCGCGAGCGGCCGCATGGTGTATGACATTGCCGATGAAGCGAGGATACTCGATGAGGACGTTATCAGGCCGTTTGACCGTGCATACCACAATGAGGGAGGGATCGCCGTGCTCTACGGTAATCTCGCTCCTGACGGCGCTATCGTGAAGCAGTCGGCAGTCAGTAAACAGATGATGAAATTCACGGGCAAGGCAAAGATCTTTAACCGCGAAGAAGAAGCGATGAAGGCGATCATGAACAATAAGATCAAAGCGGGCGATGTGATCGTGATCCGTTACGAAGGCCCGGCAGGCGGCCCGGGAATGAGGGAAATGCTCGCGCCCACCGCCGCGATAGTCGGATTGGGCCTGGCCGATTCTGTCGCGCTTATCACCGACGGCAGGTTTTCCGGCGGCACCAAAGGGCCCTGCATCGGCCATGTGTCGCCCGAGGCGTCGGCAAAAGGCCCCATTGCAATTTTAAAAGACGGCGATATAATAACCATTGATATCCCAAACAGGAAGTTGAGTTGTAACCTGTCAAAACAGGAGATAGCGCGCAGGTTCAGGGCGTGGAAACCGGTAGCGCCGAAGATCACCACAGGTTACCTGGCGCGGTATTCCCGCATGGTCAAGTCAGCCGATAAAGGAGCGATAGTCCAGTAAAATGACCGGATCGCAGATATTGATAGAAAGTCTCAAAAAACAGGGCGTTGAGGTTATCTTCGGGTACCCCGGCGGACAGGTCTTGCCGTTGTTCGACGCTTTATACGACGCGCCGTTTCGATTCATCCTTACGCGCCACGAGCAGGCGGCAGCCCACGCGGCTGACGGATATTCGCGCGCGACCGGCAAAGTCGGCGTGTGCATTGCCACGTCCGGCCCGGGCGCCACGAACCTGATAACCGGCATCGCCAACGCCTACATGGATTCAATCCCCATGATCGCCATCACCGGCCAGGTCAAATCCTGGCTTATCGGCAACGACGCTTTTCAGGAAGCCGACGTCACCGGCATCACGCGGCCCATTACCAAGCATAACTACCTGGTAAAAGACATCAAGGATCTTGCGCGCATTGTCGCTGAGGCGTTCTATATCGCATCGAGCGGCAGGCCCGGCCCGGTCCTCATCGATATCCCGTCTGATATCCAGCAGGCGGAACATGAGTTCAACTGGCCAGAGTCTATTGAGATGCGCAGTTATAAGCCGACGTTATTCGGCCATCCGGGACAGATCAAGAAGGCGGTGAAGGCGATTGTTTCGTCGAAAAAACCCATCATCTATGCGGGCGGCGGGGTCATCACTGCAGGCGGCCATAATGAATTACGGGAATTTGCAGAAAAGATTAACGCGCCGGTCACCCTGACGCTCATGGGCCTGGGCGCATTTCCCGGCAACCATCCGCTGTTCCTGGGCATGCTGGGAATGCACGGCACCGCATACGCGAATTACGCGACCATGAACGCGGACCTTATCATCGCGGTCGGCGCGCGGTTTGACGACCGGGTTACCGGCAAGCTTGCGACGTTCGCCAAGAACGCCAGGATCATCCACATCGACGTGGATCCGTCTTCGATCAGCAAGAACGTCCCGGTGGACATCCCTATCGTGGGTGATGCCAAGAACGTGCTCGGCCAGATCCTCGAAGAGATCAAAAAAACGCCTGAT
The DNA here is from genome assembly GCA_029571225.1 of Candidatus Omnitrophota bacterium. Taxonomy (GTDB): domain Bacteria; phylum Omnitrophota; class Gorgyraeia; order Gygaellales; family Profunditerraquicolaceae; genus JAGOOP01. Next base: position 28,441 of record JAKPTF010000020.1, read on the forward strand.
ACGGCGGAGTGGCTCAAGACCGTGGAGGCGTGGAGGAAGAAACACCCGCTGACGTATCAATACAAAGGCAAGATCAATCCGCAGTATGTCATCGAGCAGATCGGCGAGGTGACGAAAGGTGAGGCGATCATTACGACCGAAGTCGGCCAGCATCAGATGTGGGCTGCGCAGTGGTATAAGGTCCTGCATCCGCGGTCGTTCATTTCTTCGGGCGGCCTGGGCACCATGGGCTTCGGGTTTCCCGCTGCCATGGGAGCCAAGATGGGCTGCCCCGAAAAGACGGTCTTCGACATTGCCGGCGACGGCTCCATACAGATGAATATCCAGGAGCTGGCGACGTGCGTGTGCAATAAGATTCCCGTCAAGGTCGCCATCCTCAATAACGGGTGGCTTGGCATGGTGCGCCAGTGGCAGGAATTGTTCTATAAGCACCGGTATTCGCACACGTGCATGTTCAATCCGGATTTTGTGAAAGTCGCTGAGGCATACGGCGGCGTGGGCATCCGCGTCACAAAAAAAGAAGACGTGAGGCCTGCGATCGAAAAGGCCATCGCGACCGATAATATCGTGTTCATCGATTTCCATGTCGAGCCCGAGGAGAACGTGTTCCCGATGGTGCCTGCGGGCGAATCAATCGATAAGATGATCGGGGGTCTTGCATGAAACACACAATCTCCGTGCTGGTCGAGAATAAATTCGGCGTTCTTGCCCGGGTGGCCGGGCTGTTCAGCGCGCGCGGCTATAACATCGCATCGCTTGCGGTGAGCGAAACGCTTGACCCCGATGTTTCGTATATGACGATCGTGGTCGAAGCCAAAGACGCGGCAATACTCGAACAGATCAAGAAGCAGCTTAATAAATTGATCGATGTCATCACGGTCACGGATTTTACCCGCAAAGACCATGTCGAGAGGGAATTGGTGCTCGTCAAGGTCGGATGCACGCCGAAGAATAAGGCGAAACTGGAATCGATCGTCAAGAAATTCATCGGCACGGTCATCCAGTGCAAGAATGACACGGCGATCATCGAAGCTGTCGGAGAGCAGGCCCAGATCAAGCAGCTTCTGGATAATTTGGAACCCTTCGGCGTGAAAGAGCTGGTCAGGACCGGCAAGATCGCCGTTGCATATTAAAAGGAGGAAACACCATGGCAAAGATATATTATGATAATGATGCGGACCTGGGGTTATTGAAGGGAAAGAAAATAGCCATTATCGGATACGGCATACAGGGCCGCGGACAGTCGTTGTGCCTGCGCGATTCAGGCTGTGAAGTTGTCGTGTCGGAAATGGCAGGGACCCCGAACTTCGAATTGGCGAAACAGGACGGGTTCGTGCCTGTGTCCGCCGCTGAGGCAGCCGCAGCAGCCGATATCATCCAGATCCTGACGCAGGACCACGTGCAGGCAAAGGTGTATGCAGAGGCGATCAAGCCGAACCTGAAAAAAGGCAAGGCCCTGTGTTTTTCTCACGGTTTCAATATCAGGTTCAAGCAGATCAAGCCGCCCAAGAACGTGGACGTGTTCATGGTCGCGCCCAAAGGGCCCGGCGCTCTGGTGCGCAAGATGTATGAAGAGGGAAAAGGCGTGCCGTGCCTGGTCGCCGTGTTCCAGGATGCGACCGGCAATGCCAAGCAGCTCGCGCTTGCGTATGCAAAAGCGCTGCGCGCAACAAGGGCCGGCGTTATCGAAACGACCTTTGACGAAGAGACCGAGACCGATCTTTTCGGCGAACAGGCAGTTCTGTGCGGCGGCGCGTCGGAACTGATCAAGGCGGGCTTCGATACGCTCATCGAAGCCGGATATCAGCCGGAGATCGCGTATTTCGAAGTGTTGCATGAATTAAAACTTATTACCGATCTTATTCAGGAACGCGGGATCAGCGGAATGCGCAGGGGCGTTTCCAATACCGCCTGTTACGGCGACCTTTCCCGCGGCCCGCGCATCATCACCGAGCGGACCCGTAAGGAGATGAAAAAGATCCTCAAAGAAATAAAGAGCGGCAAATTCGCCCGCGAATGGATCAAGGAAAACGAAGCAGGCAGGCCGAATTTCAACAGATTATTGCAGGAAGGCGACAACCATAAGATCGAGCAGGTAGGAAGGCAGCTCAGAGAGATGATGCCCTGGATGAAAAAATGACGGAAAAACTCATAATATTTGATACGACGCTGCGCGACGGAGAACAGGCGCCCGGCGCCTCTCTGAACCACGTGGAAAAGATGGAAATAGCCAGGGAGCTGGCTGATATGGGCGTGGATGTGATAGAGGCGGGGTTTCCTATTTCTTCTCCCGGTGATTTCGAATCCGTCAAAGAAATCGCCAAGGCAATCAAGGGGCCTGTTATCTGCGGTCTGGCGCGGGCGATCAAGGCGGACATTGACGCCGCATATGAGGCGACAAAATACGCCCGGCGGCCGCGCATTCACGTGTTCCTCGCTACCTCCAAGGTCCACATGCAGTATAAACTCAAAAAAGCGGAGGATGAGATTTTCAGGCTTGCCGTGGAATTCACCAAATACGCAAAGAAATACTGCAATGATATCGAATTTTCTCCCGAGGACGCGTCGCGCACCGAGCGGCAGTTCCTGTTCAGGGTTCTTGAGGCGGTCATCGACGCGGGCGCCACCACCGTGAACATACCCGATACGGTCGGCTATACATACCCTGAGGAATACGGCTCGCTCATCAAAGCGATCAAGGAGAACGTTCCCAATATCGATAAGGCGGTGATCTCGCTTCATTGCCATAACGATCTGGGCCTGGCAGTCGCTAATTCGCTTGCCGGTGTCAAGAACGGGGCCAGACAGGTCGAGTGCACGATCAACGGCATCGGAGAGCGCGCGGGCAACTGTTCCATGGAAGAGATGGTCATGGGCATACGCACGCGCAAGGATATATTCGCCGATATCGACAGCTCCATCAAGGCCACGCATATCTGGAAGGTCTCGCGCCTCGTTTCGAAACTGACCGGTTTTGCAGTCGCGCCCAACAAGGCGATCGTCGGCGGCAATGCGTTCCGCCATGAATCCGGCATCCATCAGGACGGTGTTCTCAAAGAGCGTTCGACGTACGAGATCATCAGGCCGGAAGACGTCGGCTTCACGGGCACCGGCATTGTCCTGGGCAAACATTCCGGCCGCCATGCGCTTGCCGAACGCCTCAAGGACCTGGGGTACGGTGATCTTACCGTCAGCCAGATCGACAAGGTCAACGAACGGTTCAAGGTCCTTGCTGACAAGAAAAAGACCGTCTTTGACGACGACCTCATATCGCTCGTCGAAGACGAGTTTAAGCCGGTGAAATCGCTCTGGATGCTCGAGAGCTTTGAGATTCATTCCGGCTCGAACGTCACCCCGAGCGCCGAGGTTTTTCTGAAGTTCAAGAATAAGGCCGTCAACGCCCGGTCCACCGGCGACGGCCCGGTGGACGCGTGCTTCAAGGCCATTGACAAGATAACCGGCATCAAGGGCGAGCTTCAGGATTACCGCATCGAAGCGGTGACAAAGGGCAAGGACGCACTCGGTGAGGTCAGCCTGAAACTCAAGGCAAAGGGCAAGATCGTGACCGCGCGCGCCTCATCGACAGACATCATCGAATCTTCCATACGCGCATACCTGAACGCCCTGAACAAGATCGAGTCTTTTTAACCGGCTCACCCTGCGCATGGCTCAAAAAAAGCCACTCCCGACATTATTCGGCGTGCTCGGATATCCTGCGAAGCACAGCCTGTCCCCACGCATGCACAATGCGGCGTTCAAGGCGCTCAAGATCAACGCCCGCTACCGTATCTTCGAAGTGGAGCCTTCCCGCCTGAAGGCTTTTTTTGCGTCGCTGTCCAGGCGCGGCATCGCGGGCCTCAACGTGACGATCCCCTATAAACAGTCGGTGTTCCCGTTTTTGAGAAGCGTGACGGAGGAAGCGGCCATGATCGGCGCGGTAAACACGATCAAGGTCTCCGCAAACGGGCTGCGCGGATATAATACGGACGGCGAAGGTTTTCTGCGGCATCTGATCGATGACCTTTCGTTCGATCCGCGCAACAGGAACATCGCCGTGCTTGGGGCAGGGGGCGCGAGCCGCGCGGTATGCGTGTACCTGTGCAAGGCCAAGCCCAGGAGCATCGCCATCTTCAACCGGGACCGGTCCAAGACCATAGACCTCGTGCATCTGTTGAACATGCACAACACCGGCATCGAGTTCATCGCCGCGGACACGGTCGCGCATCTCGGCCTCGAGAAGGCAGATCTCCTGGTCAACACGACGTCCGTCGGTATGAATGAGACGGATCCGAGCCTCGTCGATCCTTCGTATCTGCGCCCCGGAATGCTTGTTTATGACCTGGTGTATTCGAGAAAAAGCACCCGGTTGCTCGGCGATGCCGGGAATAAAGGGTGCCGCACCGCCAACGGACTGGGGATGCTGTTGTATCAGGGCATGGCGGCCTTCAAGATCTGGACCGGCCGCACCCCGCCCAAAAAGATCATGGCACGATCACTGGGGTTGTAACCATGGATATCATAACGCGCTCTTTTGAGACAGCAAACGGCCTGGTCGAGGGCGTCCAGGTCAAGTGGGAAGGCTTCAGTATATTGATGGTGACGGGCAAAAAGGGGTTCCTGGTCTGCGGCGTCTTTGACCTTGAGGCGATCGAGTCTTTCGGCGCCGCAGCCGCGATCGTCGAAAGCACGCCGCAGAACCCTATCGGCACGCTGGAGCGCTTTCCCTTGCGCACGATCACGAAAGTGAACGCGCGGGCGAAACAGCTTGGCATTACGCCTGGCATGCCGGTGGGCCAGGCATTCGACCTTATCGCATGACAATGACTGCGAAAACTTTTATCATGACGGTCTTCTGCATCTCGTCCCTGCTATTGCCCGCCGGAGTCAGGGCCCAGACCCTGCAGGAGCGGCTGATAAGCTCGACGTTCAAAACGCTTGCCAAAACGTACGTCTCTGCGTCGGATATGGAGAAACTCAAGAAAAACACACTCGAGAGCATGGCAGGCCTCGACACCGGGGAGTTCAGGGCGAAATACCCCCGTACCCTGCAGCTTATCGGCGAGTCCCCGGCGCTGGCAAAACAATTCGGGCTGCGGCCGGACATGTCTGTCGAACAGGCGCGTTCGTTCGTCAGGTCGATGAACAAGAAAAAAGCGTGCATGGTCATCGATGCCGCGGCTGACGGGGCAGTTGCGCGCCACGTCCTGGAGGATATTTCTCGAAGGGCAAAGGCTGCGGGATCCAACAATATCGCCGACCAGGTTTCGGCGGTCTGGCGCGCCCTGCAGGACAGGCTTGACCGGACCGCGCACAGGAGCCCGTCATGACGGCAACCGTTATCATCGTTCTGGCGGCAGGGATGTTGGTCATCGTCATCTTCAACCGCGCGGTCAGGATGAAGACGCTCGTGGCCGAGGCGGCGAGCGGCATTGACGTCCAGCTCAAGCGCAGATACGACCTGATCCCAAATATCGTCGAAGCGGTCAAGGGGTACATGCAGCACGAGCGCACGGTGCTCGAAAAGGTTACGCTCCTGCGTTCCGAGGCCCAGCGCGCCGGCTCCGTGCAGGATAAAGCTGCGGTTGAAAACCAGTTGTCGGCTGCGCTCAAACACGTGTTGGCGCTTGCCGAGAATTATCCCGATCTCAAGGCGAGCAAGAATTTCCTCGATCTGCAGTCCGCCCTTATCGGCGTTGAGGACGAGCTCCAGCTTTCCCGCAGGTATTACAACGGCACGGTACGGAATTACAATATACTGGTCCAGTCATTTCCCGGCAATCTGGTGGCGTCTGTTTTCAGATTCAAACCGGCGGAATTCTTTGAAATAGAATACGCCACTGAACGCCGGAACCCTGACGTGAAATTCACCTGAGCCCATGCTCAACAAGAGCCTCGTCATCCTGGGTATTGCGTGTGCGCTGTGCCAGACGGCCGTCAATGCCCGGGCCCAGGGCGTCCCTGCCGAAAAGATCCTTTCATTCCAGAGCGATATCCTCATCGAGACAGACGGTTCCATGACGGTTACGGAAACGATAACCGTTATTGCGGCCAATGAGAAGATCAGACACGGTATATACCGGGATTTTCCCACCCGTTATCAGGACCGGTTCCGGCACACCTACAACGTTACGTTCGACGTCCTCCGGGTCATGCGCGACAACAGCCCCGAACCGTTTCACCAGGAAGCCCTGGGTAACGGCACGCGCGTGTATATCGGCTCAAAAGAGAGCCTTGTGGCGCCGGGCGTGCACGTGTATTCCCTGACCTACAAAACCAGCCGCCAGCTCGGCTTCTTCAAGGATTTCGACGAATTATACTGGAACGTAACCGGCAACGGCTGGGACTTCGTCATCGAATCGGCAAAGGCGTCGGTGGCGCTGCCTGAGTCTCTTTCGGGAAAGATAAGATCGTTCGAGGCGTATACCGGGCCGTCCGGAGCACAGGGGGCCGATTATTCATCCGGCATGGAAGATTCCGGTAAAGTCGTCTTTACCGCGACAAGGCCTCTTCAGCCGGGAGAGGGATTGACCATTGCGGTCACGTGGCCCAAGGGTTACATAACCGAGCCGTCTCCTCAGACGAAGGCGCGCTGGTTTATAGAGGATAACGCGATCGTCATTATCGGTTTCCTGGGGCTGGTGCTGGTCGTTCTGTATTATGCATACGTCTGGTCTCGGTTCGGCAGGGATCCGGCAAAGGGCACCATTATCCCGCTCTTTAAGCCGCCGTCTGACCTCACACCCCAGGCCGTGAGGTTCATCATGCGCATGGGATACGACAACAAGGTGTTCGGCTGCGCAGTGATCAACATGGCAGTCAAGGGTTTTCTGTCCATCCGGGAAGAAGATTCCGTGTATACCCTTTACAAGACAGGCAGGAACCGGATCCCGTTGAGCCCCGATGAGCAGGAGCTGGCCGATACGCTTCTGTCTTCTTCAGAGATCGAGCTGCGCAATACCGAACATGCGACCATCAGCGCCGCGATCAGGGCTTTGAGGTTCCATATGCAAAAGGCGTATGACAGGGTCTATTTCTTGACCAACGCGCAGTATTTTATCCCAGGTCTCGTGGGGTCCGCGGTTGTGCTTGTTGTGAGCGCTTTTATCCAGGCCGGACCGAGCTTCCCGATAGCGCTGTTCATGTCCTTCTGGCTCACGGGCTGGAGTTTCGGCACTTTTTTTCTCATGGCCCTGGTTGTCAATTCGTGGAAACTGTATCTGCGTTCCGCGCCCCGGTCGCCCGGCCTTCTGGGCCAGGCGCTTTCGGTCTCATTGTTCTGCGTGCCGTTCCTACTCGGGGAATTCTTCGGCATCGGCGTATTCATATTCGCCACGTCGCTTGCCCTGGTGCCCTTGTTGCTGCTGCTGGTGGGGGTCAATATCCTGTTTTACCATCTGCTCAAGGCTCCGACGCTGGCAGGCAGGCGGGTCATGGACAGGATCGAAGGCTTCAGGATGTATCTGTCCGTTGCGGAAAAGGACCGCATGAACGCCCTCTACGGACCGAAGCGCACGCCTGAATTGTTCGAGCAGTATCTGCCGTACGCCCTGGCGCTGGATGTCGAACAGGAATGGGCGCAAAAATTCGCCTCCGTCCTGCAATCGGCCGGCGCAGACCAGACGGGCTACCGCCCGGCGTGGTATACGGGTCCGGCGTGGGGCGCGCTCGGCGCTGCGGGCTTTGCGTCACATGTCGGAGGTTCTTTTTCACAGGCGATATCCTCCGCATCGGCGCCTCCGGGTTCAAGTTCGGGGTCAGGGGGAGGCGGTAGCTCCGGCGGAGGAGGCGGAGGAGGGGGCGGCGGCGGATGGTAGCGCCGGCGCAGCGTCTTTTAATCCTTGAGCGCGCCGCGAATTCATGATACAATCCCGCTATGGTCGATACGGCGATAATGGTTTTTGTTTTTATTTTCGGATCTCTGGTGGGCAGTTTTCTCAACGTCTGCATATACCGCATGCCCCGCAATGAATCCATTGTCTGGCCCGGCTCCCATTGCCCGCACTGCAATAAGCCCATTCCCTGGTATCTGAACATCCCGCTTGTCAGTTATATCCTGCTTGTGGGCAGATGCAGGTATTGCAAAAAGCCGATATCGGTCCGCTATTTCATCGTTGAGCTGCTCACGGCGCTGGCCTTCATCGCCGTCGTCAGGCGCTACGGCATCGGGTATGAGGCATTGATGTACGCGGTCCTTTTCTGCGGCCTCATCATTGCGACGTTCATCGATATCGCGTACCGCATCATCCCCGATGAGATATCCCTCGGGGGAATCGCCGCGGGCTTCCTGTTCAATGCCGGGCGCGGGTTCCTGAATTCCTCCGGCGCCTATGACCTGGGCCCCGCCGTTGATTCGTTCCTCGGCATCATCGTCGGGGGAGGGATCATCTTTCTGATGGGTTTCGTCTTCGACCTGGTCTATTTCAGGCTCTTGAAAAGGCCGCCGATACAGGGAGAGACCGAATCCATGGGCGGCGGCGACGTCAAACTCCTTGCCATGATCGGCGCTTTTGCCGGATGGAAGGCGGCGGTCCTTACGTTCTTCATCGCGCCGTTTTTAGGGATCATGGTCGGGATCGTCAACATGATCGTGAAAAAGGACCATTTGATCCCGTACGGCCCGTTTTTGTCGCTTGCCGCATGTATCAGCATTTTCTGGGCCGAGAGGATACTCGATTTCGTATTCCTCGCGCATTATTACCGGTGACCCGATGGCTGTTCTCGAAGGGTTGGAGTTCTATATATCCAAGCGGGCCGGCAGGGCGATCATCGACCATAAGATGATCGACGACGGCGACCGCATCGCGGTGGCCGTATCCGGAGGCAAGGACAGCCTTACCCTCTTGCAGATACTGGCTGACCGCAGAAAATTCGTCCCGATCCGCTATGACCTCGTTGCGGTGCACGTCGATTTCGGTTTCCACCCCCGCCAGACGAAATATCTCATCCGCCGGTTCAAGTCCATGGGTATCCCGTATTCCATCGAGAAGTCCGACATCCTGAAAAGAACGGACCCCGAGAAGATCAACTGTTTCTGGTGCGCCTGGAATCGGCGCAGGGAGCTTTTCTGCGCAGCGGACCGCCTGAACTGCGGGAAAGTGGCCTTCGGCCATCACAAGGACGACATCGCGCAAACCATGCTCATGAACCTTTTTTTTCACGGCGAGATCTCGACCATGTGCCCCCGCCAGGAGCTGTTCAAGGGCAAAATCGTCGTCATCAGGCCCCTGGCATACGTGGAGGAATCGATGATCAGGAAGTTCGCCCGGCAGCGGAAGTTCTTGACGGTATCATGCCAGTGCCCTCATGCGGACGTCTCAAAGCGGCGCACGGTGAGCCGCATCATCGCCGGCCTTGCCAAGATCTGCCCGGAAGTGACCACGAACATCAACAAGAGCACCGGCCGTATCAAAAAGGACTATTTGGGCTAATGCCGGATTAGTGATATAATCGGTTCATACGACAGGCAGGAACAGGCATATGATCATCAGCGTCAGGGTTTCGCCGCGGTCGAGCAGGGCGCGCGTTCAGGAAGCGGGCGGCGTCTATAAAGTGCATTGCACAAGGCCTGCGGTGGACGGCCAGGCCAATGAACAGGTCATCGAGCTGCTGGCAGATTATCTGAACGTCAAGAAATACCGGATCAGGATTGTCCGGGGCGCGACAAGCAAGACTAAATTCGTGGAGATCTCCGATGCATAGCGCACAGGTGTCATACGAACAGCAGCACGGCCTTTTGGGCAATCTTTTTCCGCACAGCATCGCCTTGCGGTTCTCGGGCAGGGCCGACGGCAATATGTCGTTCACCCACGGCGATACTTCCGCAGCGCCGGGCAACCGCAGGAGGTTCCTCCAAGGCAGCGGTATCGATGCGTCGCGCCTGGTTTGCGCCAGGCAGGTCCACGGCGATGCGGTCAGTGCCGTTACCGAGGCGGATATGGGCCGGGGAGCGTTCGACGCTGACGGTGCGATCGCTGATACCGATGCGCTGATCACGGACCGCCGCCGGGTGCCGTTGGCGGTTTTTACCGCTGACTGCCTTTCGATCTTTCTGTACGACGCCCAGCAGCAGGTCATCGGCCTGGTTCATGCGGGTTGGCGCGGCACCAGGGAGAACATCGCGGGCAAGACCGTCCAGGCGATGATGAGGGCGTATGACTGCTTGCCGGAGAACATCTACGCCGGGTTCGGCCCTGCGATCCGCAGCTGCTGTTATCGCGTTGGTGATGAGTTCGCCGGAGTCTTCAAGCACGGGCTCGTACAGCGGGACAACGGCTGGTATTTCGATCTTGTCCGGGCAAACACCGAGCAGCTCCGCCGCAGGGAGATCAAGCAGGCCAATATCTTCGATTGTTCAATATGCACGTCATGTCGCCATGACGAGTATTTTTCATACCGTAAAGACGGCGGTTCGTGCGGGAGGGCCATGGCCGTTCTGATGATACGCTGACGGCCCCGGAGGGATGCGCACATGCACATAATGGTTTTCATAACGGTCCCGAAGGAGCGCGATGCGCGCACGATCGCGCGGGCGCTCGTCGAAAAGAAACTTGCCGCCTGCGTCAGCTCTGCGAAGGGTGTCGAGTCCCTGTTCCGGTGGAAGGGCGCGGTCGATAAAGCCGTGGAAATACTGCTGATCGTGAAATCGACAAAAGCCCGATTGCCCCGGATCATCAGGCTCGTCAGGTCCCTGCATCCGTACGAAGTCCCCGAGATCATTGCCGTGCCGGTCATCGGTGGCTATCGCGGCTATCTGGATTGGATCGATGAATCTGTCAGGCAGTCTTTTTGATTTCGCTACGGCTTTTGCGGGAGGGGTCGCGGTTAGTTTCACCCCGTGCGTCTTTCCGCTGATCCCGGTCACCGCGGGCTATATCGGCGCCCGGTCCGCCGGCAGCCGTTTGCGCGGATTTTCTCTTGGCTTTGCGTACGTCTCCGGCATTGCGGTCACATATGCGGCACTGGGCATCGCCGCGTCCCTGACAGGATCGATGTTCGGAAGGATCAGCGCGCATCCCGCAACGCGCATGGCCGTCGGGATCGTCATCGCCGTATTCGGCCTTGCCATGCTCGATCTGTTCCATATTCCGGTCCTGCGGACCGCCCGGATGCCGGTTCTGAAGCGGGGCTGTTATGCGTCCACGTTCGCGCTCGGAATCAGCTCCGGTTTTGCCGTGGCTCCGTGCACCACGCCCGTCCTCGGGTCGATCCTGGTCATATTGTCCCAGAACGGCAACGTCGTATACGGAGGGTTCCTGCTGGTGTGTTTTGCCTATGGCATGGGCGCGATCCTGCTGTTAAGCGCCGTGTTCAGCGCGCTTTTGACCTCGCTTCCCAAGGCAGGGCCGTGGATGGTTGTTCTGCAAAAGGTGTATGCCGTTGTCCTGCTTGCGGCAGGGGCATATTTCATCATCGATGGCATAAGGAGGGTATCCTGGTGATAAAACGTTTCGCAGCCATGGTTCTGTGCGTGTCCGTCTGTTGTTCTGTTTTGTTGATTCCCGCTTCGGGGCAGGGAACGGGCCAAAGCGCCGCCCCGTTCACGCTCAAAGACCTTTCGGGCAACGCCTATTCATTGAGCGATTACAGCGGCAAAAAACCGGTCCTGCTTTTTTTCTGGACGACATGGTGCCCGTACTGTCTGACGAAACTGCGCCTGATGAACACGGAATATGAGGGGCTCGAAAAGAGCGGCGTCGCCCTGCTGGCCGTCAATGCGGGGGAGCGGCGCTCCAGCGTCGAGCGGCTGGTGCGTAATTACGGCATACGGTATACCGTCCTTGTGGATGAATCGTCATCGGCGACCGATGATTACCGTGTTATCGGCGTGCCCACGTTCGTCCTGATCGATCGCGAAGGCCGGATTAGATATAAAGGCAACGAGTATCCTGAGTCTGCGATCGAAGAGCTTACTGGCAGGCAGGAATGATCCCGAATCAGTCGCTTCTTGTTGACCTGTATGAATTGACGATGGCGCAGGTCTATTTCCTGCGCAAACGCCGCACGCGCGCCACGTTCGACCTGTTCGCGCGCCAGCTTCCGGTCAACCGTTCGTTCCTGATCGCCGCGGGGCTCTCTGACATTCTGGGGTATATCAAAGCGCTGCGGTTCACGCCTGACGCCTTGAGGTATTTGAAGGGCCTGCACATCTTTTCTGACGAATTCCTTCGATACCTGGCACGTTTCCGTTTCAGCGGCGACATCTGGGCCATGCCCGAGGGCACGGTGTTTTTTCCGGGCGAGCCGGTTGTCCGGGTGACCGCACCGATCATGGAGGCGCAGATGATCGAGGGTTTCCTGCTCAACACGATCAATCTGCAGACCATGATAGCGTCAAAAGCGGCACGCGTGGTGCAGGCCGCGGCAGGCAGGCAGGTGTTCGATTTTTCCCTGCGCAGGACGCACGGCGCCGACGCGAGCGTCAAGGTCGCCCGTTCCTCGTACCTGGCGGGATTCAACGGGACATCGAATGTTCTGGCAGGCAGGCTCTACGGAATCGGCCTGTCAGGCACGATGGCTCATTCATTCGTGATGGCGTTCGGCTCCGAGATCGAGGCATTCCGGGCGTATGCGCGGGTGTTCGGCAGCAGGACGATTCTGCTCGTCGATACCTTTGACCTGTGGGAGGGCGTGCGTAATGCCATCCGTACGGGCCGCGAAATGGAACGAAAAGGCGCGCGGCTTTTCGGCATCAGGATAGACTCGGGCGATCTTATCTCTGCCGCGCGGCGCGCGCGCAGGATGCTCGACAAAGCCGGCCTGCGGTACGTCAGGATCATCGCGAGCGGCAATCTCGATGAACGCTCGATCAGCCGCATCGTCGGCGAAGGCGCTCCCATCGACGGTTTCGGCGTCGGCACCCATATGGGCACGTCAAGCGACGCCCCGGTGCTTGACGTCATCTACAAGATGTCGGAGGTGACGGACAGCCGGGGGCGGTTCGTGCCGGTGATGAAATTGAGCAAGGCAAAGGTGACGCTGCCGGGCCGCAAGCAGGTTTACCGTGTCTGCGGCGCATCAGGCACCTATGTCAAAGACATCCTCGCATTGGAAGAAGAAAAAGTGCACGGGGCCGCTTTGCTTGTCCCTGTTGTGCAAAACGGCGCAGTAATGTATAATATACCCGGGCTTGAGTCCTGCCGCAGGCTGGCAGCCGATGAGGTAGCGCGCCTGCCCCGCGATCTGAAGCGGATATCGGGCGTTGGCAGGTATCCGCTGGTCATGTCAGCCGGGTTGAGGGATTTGAGCGCACGGTTGGCGCGGAAATTACGCGCACGGCAGTAAATGGTCATCCGTTCGCAAAAACGCATAGTTTTTTTCGATATCGACACGCAATACGATTTTATGGATCCGGCGGGCCGCCTCTACGTGAAGGGCGCGGCGTCGATCGCGGGGAATCTCAGGAAGATTACGGCGCTGGCTGATCGTCGAGGTATCCCGGTCGTATCCACATGCGACTGGCACGCGGCGCGGGATCCGGAGTTCGCGTCGTTTCCGGCGCATTGCGTGCGCAATACGCCGGGGGCGCGCAAGATACCCCAGACGATAGCCAAGAGGACGGAACAGACGGTGTTGCGCAAATTCACGACTGACGTTTTCTCGAACCCGGCCGTCGGCAGGGCGGTCGGCCGCTACACCGACGTCTACGTCTACGGGGTGGCGCTTGACTATTGCGTCAAGACCGCATGCCTCGGTGCGCGGCGGCTCGGGCTTCGCGTGTATATGGTCAAAGATGCAGTCAGGGCCATCTCGCCCAAAACGGGAAGGGCGGTCATGGCTCTGTTGCGCCGCCGCGGCGTGAGGTTCATAACCATGAAAGGATTGAAAAGGAGAATTCTTGTATGAGCGACCGGGTGCAGGAACTGTTGAAAAATCTCAATCGGAGGAATTTCGAAGCTTTGTATTGCAAGACGCGCGATGAGGTCCACGCCGCAATTATGGACCGTATTCCGGAGTCCGCCACGGTGGGTTTCAGCGGCTCGCAGACCCTGGAACAGCTCGAAATCGTCGAGATGCTGCAATCCCGGGGGAACAATGTCCTTGATCAGTACGACCCAAAATTAAGCAGCGATGAGTCCCTGCGTATCCGCAGATTGAGCATCCAGGCGGATTGTTATCTGTGCAGCGCCAACGCGGTCTCAATGCAAGGCGAGCTGGTTTTTTTGAGCGCCTACGGCCACCGGACCGCGGGCATTGCGGCCGGAAAACGGGTCATCGTCATTTGCGGGTCCAACAAGATAGTCGAGACGCGCGAGGCGGCGATCAAGCGCGCGCGGGAACACGCGGCCCCGCTGAACGTCAAGCGCCTTCATTGGGACGCGCCGTGCGCCAAGGACGGTACGTGCCGCCAGGATGTCTGTTTTTCCCCGGATTATATCCGCATGTGCTGCCAGATGCTGATTCTGGAATCCGAAGTCGATCCTGAGCGCCTGACGGTCATCATCGCCGGCGAAGACCTGGGGTTGTAGCCATGCTCACCAAGCGCGTGAACGAATTCCTTAAAAAACGGACGTTCCTGAACGTCGCCACCGCGACGCTTGACGGCAAACCGAACACCGTTTCGAAGCTGATTCTCAAGGTCGAGGACAACTTCATATATCTGGTCGATTATAGTATCGGCCGGACGTACACCAATGTGAAGGCGAACCCGCAGGTTTCCCTTTCGTTCTTTGATGTGGAGAGCCTGTCGGGGTATCAGATCAACGGCCCGGTCGAATTGATCGAGAAAGGGCCCCAGTTCGATGCCATCAAGGCGGAACTGATGGAAAAGGAGATATCGCTGGCGACGGAGCGCATCATCAAAGGAGTGTCGAGCGGCCACAGCCATGACAAATTCGAGCTTGCGCCGCCGAAACATTTCGTGATCTTCAAAGTGAGGATGGAAGAGATCGCGGAGGTCGCCTATTCGGGCGAAATCAAACGGGAAAAATCATACCAGAAGACATAGCCATGCTCGATAAGATCAAAGGCCTCATGGAGATGCAAAGGAAAATGCAGGAGGTCAAGCGTCAGCTCGACGCTATGACATTCGAGGTCAAAAGCTCCGACGGCTTCGTCACCATCGCCATGAACGGGTCGCAGCAGGTGCAATACGTGAAGATCGGCGGGGCAGTGCCGGAAACGAAGACGGAGGTCCTGGAGCGGCAGTTCAAGGATACGTTTAACGCTGCAATCCGCCGTTCCCATGAACTGGCGGCGCAGAAGATGAAGGATATCACGGGCGTGAACATACCGGGGGTGTGATCATGGAAAAAACCAAAGGGTTTTGGGAGATCGTGGAAGCGATATACGAGCGCGACGGCCGGTACAGGCCCGACAGCTATGAGTTCGTCATGCAGGCGCTGCGCTTCACCCAGAAAAAGCTCAAGCGCGCCGGACACGTCAGCGGCAGGGAACTGTCCGAAGGCATCCGTCAGTACGCCCTGAAGACCTACGGCCCCATGGCGCGCACCGTGCTGGAATACTGGGGTATCCGTTCGACCGAGGATATCGGCAATATCGTCTTCAATATGATCGCCGTGAAGCTGTTCTCCAAGACCGAGGATGATTCCATCGATGATTTTAAAGGTCTTTACCGGTTCGATGAAGCATTCAAACGGACGATAACCGACCTGACCATCACATGAGCATGAGGGCAATAGCCACGGGCATCGGCAGCCTGCCGTTCACGGACCCCGCGCAGGCGGCCGAATTTGTGTTCAGATACCTTCCCGAGGCCCCGTTCTGGCCGCAGCTTCCGAAGCGTAACGTGCGCGAGGGCATGGTTGAGCAATACAGCGAGGCGCTGCCCGGCCTGAAGGTCACCGATGACGGACTGCAATTCGACCGGAAAACCGCCGAAGAAGCGCTCGAGCCTTTTTATGAGCGCATCATCTCGATGGACCTGGACCATTTCAGGATCAGCCCTGACCACGCCGCCGGCCTTTACGCTTTCTACGCAGCGCTGAAACAGCGAGGCACCGCGGGCATCAAGTTCATCAAATGCCACGTGACAGGACCGTTCACCTTTGCCGCCGGCATCATTGACGAAGACAAAGCTGCCCTTATCCATGATGAGATCCTCATGCAGGCGATGGTCAAGGGGCTGGCAATGAAGGCGCTCTGGCAGGTCAAGCTGTTTTCGGAATTCGGAAAGCCGATTGTCGTGTTCATCGATGAACCGTATCTGGCAGGGTTCGGGTCGGCGTTCACCGCATTGACGAGGGAGACGGCAGTCAGGGTCCTGTCCGAGGTCTCTGCCGCGATCAAGACCCCGGACTGCCTGGTGGGCGTGCACTGCTGCGGCAACACGGACTGGTCCATATTCACCGATGTCAGGACCATAGATATCATCAATTTCGATGCGTTCGGTTTTCTGGATAAATTCACCCTGTATGGCGGTGAGATATCGAAATTCCTCGAGCGCGGAGGCTATATCTGCTGGGGTATTGTGCCTACGCAGGAGTTCAGACCGGGCCTGACATCCCGGTCGCTCTCGGACAGGATACAGCAGGGTATCGGCGTTCTGGCCCGTAAAGGCGCAGACCCAGGCCTGCTGTCGGAACAGCTCTTGATCAGTCCCAGCTGCGGGCTCGGCACCCTCGATCCTTCAAGCGCTGACCAGATCTTCCGCCTTCTCAAAGAGCTTTCAGGGCATATCCGTTCGACCCCTCCGCAAGGCGGAAAAAATCATTGACAACTCAAACCCTCCGGTTTACAATAGCTTCTGTTTTATTTAAAAATAAGGAGTGCAAAGCATGAAAGAAATCCGAATTCACGCCCGTGCAGGGCAGGGTGCGATCACGACCGCTACGATCCTGGGTAACGCCTATTTCCTGAAGGGCCAGTATCCATACGCGTTCCCGCATTTCGGCGCGGCGCGTATGGGCGCTCCCATGAATGCGTTCGTCCGTGTCGATTCCCGGCCGGTGAGGCTGCGCAGCCAGATTTATGAGCCTGATTATATCATCATCGTCGATGCGACGCTTATGCGCGGTTTCAATTGTTTTTCCGGCCTCAAAGAGGACGGGGTCGCGGTCGTATCTCAAAGGGAAGGGGTCGAGGTCCCTAAGCTTAAGGCCAAGCAAAAATGCTACGTTCTTCCGGCCAACGATATCGCCCTGAAGACCATCGGCAGGCCGCTGGGCAATACCGCGCTTCTGGGCGCGTTCTGCGCCGCTACCGGCGATCTTGATCTGGACAGCCTGATTAAGGCCGTGGGCAAGCGGTTTTCCGGCAAGGCACTTGAAGGCAATATCGAGGCGATCAGGCAGGGTTTTGATTTTGTCAATAAACTCAAGAAATAATATCCAGTAAAACGCAAGGAGCGTTGGTATGTTCGGTCCGCTTATCTGCAAAGCAGGTTCCAGTATCAAGAATAAAACCGGGTCATGGCGTGTGGAGATGCGGCCGCGGTTCCTTCATAAGAACTGCATCGGCTGCAAAATGTGCCTGGTCATCTGCCCGGAGGGGTGCATTACCGGAGAGGAAAAGAACGCCTATGATTTCGATCCGGCTTTCTGCAAAGGCTGCGGACTGTGCGCGGTGGCCTGCCCCAAGAAAGACATCGAGATGGTCAAGGAAGAATCCGTAAAAGAGCAGAAATAACCATGAGTGTTTACAAGCCTACGAAAGAGGATGTGATATGAAAGAGTTCCTTGAAGGTTCCATGGCAGTCGCCAGGGCTGTCGCATTATGCAGGCCGGGCGTCATTTCGGCATATCCGATCACGCCGCAGACCCATATTGTCGAAGAACTTGCCCAGATGGTCGCCGACGGGCACCTCAATGCGCAGTTCGTCAACGTCGAATCAGAGCATTCAGCGGCTTCGGTCGTCCTTGGCGGCGAGGCTGCGGGCGTGCGTTCTTATACCGCCACGAGCTCGCAGGGGCTTTTCCTCATGGCGGAGGTCGTGTTTAATATCGCCGGCATGCGCCTTCCCATTGTCATGACCGACGCCAACCGCGCTATCTCGGCGCCCATCAATATCTGGAACGACCAGCAGGATACCATATCGCTGCGCGATTCAGGATGGGTGCAGCTCTATATGGAGGACCTCCAGGAAACAGTCGATTTCCATATTATGGCGTATCGCCTCGGGGAAGATAAATCCATCATGCTTCCCGTCATGGTCTGTATGGACGGCTTTATCCTGACCCACGGCATCGAAACCGTCGATATGCCGTCACAGGAACAGGTCGATAAATTCCTCCCGCCGTATAAAGCCCTCTACAAGCTTGACGTCGAGAATCCCATGACGCTGGGGCCGCTGGCCGATCCGGATTATTATCTGGAAGCGCGCTACGCGATCCACGCGACCCATAAGAAGGTCCTGGAGCTTCTTCCGAAGATCACCGCCGAATACGCGAAGGCGACAGGCAGGTCGTATAACGGATTGGTCGAAGGGTACCAGATCAAGGATGCCGAACGCGTCCTCGTGGCCATGGGCTCCGTGTGCGGCACGATCAAGGATGTGGTCGACGAACTGCGCGCCAAAGGCAAGAAAGTCGGATTGCTCAAAGTCACCTGTTTCAGGCCGTTCCCGGCAGAACAGATCTGCGGCGCATTAAAGAACGTCGCACGCGTCGGCATCGTCGATAAATCGGTTTCGCTCGGCTCCTACGCGCCGCTCGCCGCGGAGATGAAGGCGGCGTTCTTCGGCAGGAAAAAGAAGCCGGAGATCATATCGAGCTTTGTCGCGGGCCTCGGCGGCAGGGACATCACCAAAGAATCGGTCAAAGAGATGTTCAGCATGCTCACGCAAAAGGAGAAGGCATGCGAGTATATAGACCTCAAACCGGAATTATTAAAGGAGAATTATGAATAAACATCTGTATGCCCCCGGGCACACCGCCTGCGCCGGATGCGGCCAATCGCTCGCCGTGCGGCTCGTCATGGACGCGGCGGGAAAGAACACGATCGTCGCCAACAATACCGGCTGCCTTGAAGTCTTCTCGACCAAATATCCCGAATCCGCCTTTGAAGTGCCGTTCATCCATTCCCTGTTCGAGAACGCGCCTGCGGTCGCATCAGGGGTCGAAGCCGCGCTTATCCACCTGGGCAAAAAGGAAGGCACCAACATCATCGCCGAGGCAGGCGACGGCGGGACTGCGGATATCGGCCTTCAATCACTGTCGGGCATGTGGGAACGCGGCCATGATATCCTCTATATATGCTATGACAATGAGGCCTACATGAATACCGGCATCCAGAGAAGCGGCCTGACCCCGCATCTTGCCAATACCACCACGAGCCCCAAGGGGCAGAAATCGAGCGGCAACCTGCGTTTCAAGAAGCCGATCCCCGAGATCGCCAACGCGCACGGCATCCCGTATGTGGCGACTGCGTCCATCGGTTATCCTCAGGATATCCAGCGCAAGGTAAAAAAAGCGCTTTCGATCAAAGGCCCGAAATACCTGCAGATCCATGTCCCGTGCCCGCTGGGCTGGCAGTTCGCGCCGCAGGCATCGGTCGATGTGGGCAAGCTCGCGGTCGAGACCGGCTTGTATCCGCTGTTTGAATATGAGAACGGCCAGTTGACTGCCGTGCGCAAGATCACCCCGAAGCCCGTTGAGGAATACCTCAAGTCACAGGGCAGATTCAAACATCTCTTGAACAATCCTGAAGGTATTGCCCAGGTCCAGGCTGTTGCGGACAGGAATATAGCGAAATACGGTTTAAAGGCGGAAAACACGAGCGCGTAAACGCGCCTAAGTAGAGGAGAGACAGATGGCAAAGATCACCGTTGATGCATCCACCTGCGTCGGATGCGGACTGTGCGAACAGAACTGCCCTGAAGTGTTCAAGGTCGAAGGCGACGGCATCGCGCACGTCATCGCGCAGGCCTGCGCGAAACATAATCTCAAGGAAGTCGCGGAGCAATGCCCCGTGACTGCGATTGCGGTCAGCTAACAACAGTACATACCAAAAAGAGAACGCCTTTGGGGATCCGCAGAGGCACGATCCCAAAAAGGCGTTCTCTTTTTGTGCAGGGCGATGTGTTTAGCTGCCAGTCGCCTTCTTTTTCAATTCCTGAACGAATGCCCCGAACGCTTCCTGTTTTTTCCGGGAGAGGAACTTTTCGCCGAAGGCGGTTTTTTCTGATGAGAATTTGGCTTCGTCGATCGGTATCAGGGATTTGACCTTGATGATGTAATAACCTCCCGGTATTTCGAGCACTGGGCTGAATTCTTCCCCTTTGAGCTTCTTCGCCTCTGTGAAGAACGTATCGGAGGCCCCGATTCCCTGGATATAGCTTCCGAATTTGAATGGGTCGGTCGCGCTCGATTTCAGGCCGAATTCAGCCGCGACCGCATCAAAATCAGCGCGCGGCGCTGCCCCGTCCTTGAGCCTGGCTAACGCGGCATTGATTTTCTGCGAGGCCGTTTCTTTCGCTTTCTTCTGCAATACGATCTCTCTGATCTTGTCTTTGACCGTTTCGTACGCAGGGATATACGGTTCTTTGATATCCTTTACCCTGAAGGCGTAATACTTCGAATCTATCTGCCTGATCGGAAGCACCGTGCCCCTGGCAACCCGGAGGAGGGATTCGGTCATGTCATTTGCCCACCCGATGCCCGGCACCGGGTCAGACTGTGTGAAAAATCCGGTCTCCGATATTGCCAGGCCCATTTCCTTGGAGGCTTTATCGAAACCGTCCTTTTTTTCCAGTATCTGGCTTGCGCCGACCGCCTGCGGTTCGGACTCGAATGTCAGATACTCCAGGTTGAACGATATCGGTTGCTTGAATTCCTGCGCGTTCTTTGAAAAATAGTCGGTCAGTTCCGCGTCATCCACGACAATGTTTTTCTGGAACTCCGCGGGCAGCCCGGCAATATAGGATATGCTGATCTGTTCATTTTCCTTCTCATACGCAGCGCGGACATCGCTGTCCGAGGCCGTAACGGCCGCGGTAACCTGGTCGTAGAGCCTGGTGAGGACCAGGTTCTGCCTCGTCATTTCTTCGAACGCCCGCGGCTGAACGCGCAGGACGTAACGCATCACATACTCGTATCCTGCGGGGTCGAACGCGCCTTTTCGCTGGAACGCGGGGTTTCGGGCAATGGCCCGGCGCACGTCCTCGTCGCTGACCCGGATGCCGCGGCTGCGGCCTTCATGGAGCAGTATCAGCCGTTCGAGCGCAAGGTTCCTGAAATCAAGGAACTTTTCGACCTGGCTGAACGAGTCGCCGAATTGCATCATGGTCTGCATGCGCACGGCCTGCATCGCCTGGGAGAAGTCTTCGGCCGGCACGCGCCTGCCGAATATCACGGCCGCGGGCGCGGAAGGCTCTTTGGCCGACCGCATGATGCTCGATGTCCCCCACAGCAGGAAGCCGGGAAGGATGCAGATGAATATGCCTATCATTATCTTCTTGTTGCGTTCCTTGTTCGCGAAGATCTGCAGCATTACGATGCTCCTTTGTTGTCGTTTTATGAATATCTCCTATTATAATACTTTTTTTTTCTTTGACAAGGCATAGTCGACCCTGTATAATAACTAACTGTGCCGGAAGCTTAAACGCGCTTCCGGCATTATAAAAAGGCCTGTTTATGAAAAAAAACGTGCTGAAACTGGGGCTGCCCAAGGGAAGCCTGCAGGAATCGACATTCAAAATGTTCCGCAAGGCGGGGTTCAATGTATCCCTGTCTTCGGAAAGGTCCTATTTCCCCTCCATGGACGATCCGGAGATAGAGGCCGTGCTCCTGCGCGCCCAGGAGATGTCCCGGTACGTCCAGGACGGGGCGCTGGACTGCGGCATCACAGGAAATGACTGGATCATGGAGAACAGGTCGGACGTGGTCCGCGTAACAGATCTGGTTTATGCCAAACAGAGCCTTTCAAAGATCCGCTGGGTCGTGGCTGTTCCCGCGGCGTCCGGCATCACCTCCATCAAACAGCTCAATAACAAGCGTATTGCAACGGAATTGGTGAATGCCACAAAGGAATACTTCAGGAAGCACAAGGTCAATGTTGACGTTGAATTCAGCTGGGGTGCTACCGAGGTCAAGGTCAACTCCGGCCTGGTCGATGCCATCGTGGATCTTACCGAAACAGGCTCAAGCCTCAGGGCGAACAAACTGATAGAGCTGGACACGATCTGCGAATCAACAACGCAGTTTATCGCAAACAAATCCGCGTATAGAGACGGTTTCAAGCGGATGAAGATGGACCAGATCGCTTTATTGCTAAAAGGCGCCATCGCCGCCGAGCGCATGGTCGGCGTCAAGATGAACGTGAGGAAAAAAGACCTGGGGGCGGTGGTCGCGCTTTTGCCCGCGTTGAAAGAACCGACCGTGTCGAGCCTGTCGTCTACGGGATGGTTCGCGGTCGAGACTGTCATCGAAGAGAAAGTCGTGCGGACGCTGATCCCTGAACTCAAGAAACACGGTGCTGAGGGCATCATCGAATATCCGTTAAACAAGGTCATCTATTAGCAAAACCGTATCAACTACCGGAGGGGCACTATGCCTTGTGGCAAGAAGCGTAAGAGAAAGAAGATCATGACCCACAAGAGAAAAAAGATGCGTCGTCTCCGCCGTCATCTCAAGAAGAGAGACTGGTAACGGTCGCGCCGGTACAGCCGGCGCGCATCCTTCCATTTATTTAAGGGTATAATGACTCCTCGTGGTGTTGTGAGCGTTGGGCGGGTGTTGCTTTGTTTTTTGTCCATATGCGCGTTTATGTCAGCGTGCGTGCGCGCTGCAGATACAAAGACGGCTTCGGCCATGGCCCGCTACATCAGCGGGAACTTCTATGAGAAGACCGGAGACCTGGACCGCGCCATCCAGGAATACAAGGCAGCGTTAAAGCAGGATTACGAGAACGGCCGTATTCATTTAAGCCTCGGGTCCGCGTACCTGAAGAAAAACGCCATACCACAGGCCATCGAAGAGCTTCGTCTTGCCTCTCGATTCGACCCTGAAGCGGTCGAGCCCCATGCGATACTGACGCTTTTATATTTTTCCCAGGAGGACCAGCAGGCAGCCGGCAGAGAATACGAAACCGCCCTTTCCAAGGCAGCCGTTCTTGACCCTTCGAACACCGCGGTTTATAAAAGCCTGGGCATGGTACACCTGCATAACAAGAATTATGCGCAAGCCGAGAATGCCTTCAAGCTCATCCTGGAGCTGACCCCGAAGGATGCGGAGGTCCTCTTCTATCTGGCGAATATCTATGACGAGACCGGCCGTGACGAACTGGTCGAGGATACGCTCAAGAAATCCCTCGAGGCCGATCCCGACTATGCACAGTCCCTGAATTATCTGGGTTATTTATACGCCGAACAGGGAAGGCTGCTGGCAGAGGCGTTGAAACTCATCAATAAGGCGCTTGCGCAGGAGCCGGATAACGGCGCGTATGTCGATTCGCTCGGCTGGGTGTATTTCAAACAGGGCAGGGTCAAGGAGGCAGTCGAAGTGCTGGAACGCGCAAAGACTTTGCTAGAAGACCCTGTCATCTACGAGCATCTCGGCGACGCGTATTTCAAACTCAAGAACGTCCCGAAAGCGATTGAGAACTGGGAAAAAGCTGCAGAGCTTGACCCGGAGAAGAAAGAGGTCAGGGCTAAACTCGAGCAGCACAGGCCGCGTCAGCAATGAAAGAAATCTCCGATAATCAGATCAAGGAACTTCAGCAGAAAGCCCGGCAGATCAGGCGCGATATAGTCGATATGCTATGCCGGGCGTGCTCGGGCCATCCGGGCGGGAGCCTTTCCGCTGCCGACCTGGTCACCGCTTTGTATTTTTCCGTGCTCCGCCATGACCCCAAAAACCCGAAATGGCCGGACCGGGACAGGTTCCATATGTCCAAAGGCCATTGCTGTCCGTTGTGGTATGCGGTGCTTGCTCACGCGGGATATTTCCCCAAAGAAAAGCTTCTCACTCTGCGAAAGCTCGGTTCCATGCTCCAGGGCCATCCTGACCGGCGCACGCCGGGCGTGGATGCGGCCAGCGGTTCTCTGGGGCAGGGATTGTCCGTAGCATTAGGCATGGCGCTAGCGGGTAAGATGGACAAGAAAGATTACCGCGTGTACTGCCTGCTTGGGGACGGGGAGACTCAGGAAGGCAATGTATGGGAAGCTGCCATGGCCGCCTCGCATTACCATTGCGATAATCTTTGCGCTATCCTCGATTACAACGGATTGCAGATAGACGGCAGGACAGCGGATGTCATGGGCATCGAACCGGTCGCGGCAAAATGGGCGGCGTTTGGCTGGCATACCATCGAGATCGACGGCCATGACATGAAGGCTATCCTGGCCGCCTTCGAACAGGCGGCAGAGACGGCCGGCAAGCCCACGATCATCATCGCGCGCACGACGAAAGGAAAGGGAGTATCGTTCATGGAGAACGTGTGTAAATACCACGGTGTCGCGCCGACCAGGGAAGAAGCGGACAAGGCTTTCGGGGAATTGAGTTAATATGGCTGAATCGCTCTATCAACGGGATATTTACGGCAAAACGCTGATCGAACTCGGCAAACAGGATCCCTCCATCGTCGTTCTCGACGCGGATCTATCGAGCTCTACGCGGACCGGATGGTTTGCCAGGGAATTTCCGAGCCGGTTCTTCAATTTCGGCGTGGCGGAACAGAACATGATGGCGACCGCAAGCGGCCTGGCATCATGCGGCAAAAAGGTGTTCGCCACGACATTCGCGATGTTCGCTACCGGGCGCGCATGGGACCAGATTCGCAACAGCGCCGCCTACAATAATTTCGACATCAAGATTGTGGCCACGCACGCCGGCGTCACTGTCGGGCCGGACGGAGCCAGCCACCAGGCAATCGAAGACATATGCCTGATGCGCGCCATCCCGAATATGAAGATCATCGTTCCGTGCGACGGCCCGCAGACGCGAGACGCGGTCATCGCTGCGGCATCGCAGAAAGGTCCGTTCTACGTGCGCCTCGGCAGGACCAGGGTTCCGACGATTGAGGGGGCAGGCGCATTCGTTATGGGCAAGGCCCAGGTGTTGTCGCAGGGCGATGACGTTGCTCTCATCGCGTGCGGCCTCATGGTCAGCGAAGCGCTGGCAGCGGCACAAAGCCTTTCTCAAAAAGGCGTCCGATGCAGGGTAGTCAATATGCACACGATCAGGCCGTTCGACAGTCAGGCCGTCATAGACGTGGTAAGACAGACCAGAGGGATCGTCGTATACGAAGAACATTCGGCGATCGGAGGGCTT
>JAKPTF010000024.1 GCA_029571225.1 Candidatus Omnitrophota bacterium
CCGAGAAAGAGCCCGATGCCCAAAAACATGATCAAGAAACCCAGGTCCTTGGTGGCAGAATGAAGCGTTTTTTGCACGAATACTATGATGACCACGTACACGGCGCCGAGAGCCGACCACAGAAGGAATATGATGCCGGCGGTCAGCCTGATGGCTTTTGTCTTCAGGAAATACAGGGCGCCGTCCTTTATTTCAGCAAAGACCGACTGTTTGATCGCTTTGACGATCTCCTTGCCGACCTCGACGATGCGGACCCTGGCCCTGATCCTTTTTGATATCATGAAGATGCAGGCGGCAGAGACCAGGAAGCTGGCCGCATCGAGGTAAAAACCGGTCCTGGCGCCCCATTTTTCGACGATGAGCCCGGAGATCCCGAAGCCCAGGACCGCAGCGATCATCCCGGTCGTATTTATCATCGAATTCGCCAGCAGGAGGTCTTTGGTGTCCACGAGGTCGGGAATGATCGCCAGTTTTGCCGGGATGAAGAACCTGCCGACCGAGAATGCGAGGAATATGACCAGATATATCCAGACAAAGGTCTGTTTATAAAAGAGGAAAAGCGGGATCATCAGCACAAGACCTGCCCTGATCAGGTCGCAGACATACATCGTTTTTCTGCGGTCCCATTTGTCCACGAATGCGCCTGCGAGAGGGCCGATAAGGAACACCGGTATGATCGTAAAGGAAAGGATTTTGGCGAACTGGATGGATGTACCGTCTCGGCCGTATACGAGGCCGATGAGCGCCATCTGGCTCAAGCGGTCCCCGAGCTGAGAAATGATCTGCCCGAGCCAGAGAAGGAAGAAATCCGGGTTCTTAAAAAGTTTTCGAAAGCCGTGTTCGTGCTGCATATCTTTCCCGGTTGCGGCATGACAGAGCCAAGCGAGCGAAAAAAGAAAAAAGCTGGCGAAGGGAATTGAACCCCCGACCCGCGCTTTACGAAAGCGCTGCTCTACCAACTGAGCTACGCCAGCACAGCATCAATTATATCAATTTTCCGCGTTTAGTCAATGGCAAGCCGCAGAAATAAAAAAATAGTTATTAGTGATTAAAAACACTTGACTTATATTTTCGTCCGTAGTATAAATAAAACAATACATATTTTTGTCATATATAATATCATCCTTAAGGAACCCGATGCAGCCTGCCAATCTGTCGAGCGATACTCTCACCGAAAAAGAAAAACGCAACATTGACATCCTTGAGATCCTTCGAAAACGCGGCCCCATCTCCAGGCCGGATATCTCCAAAGAGATCGGCATCAACGTCGTCACAATATCGAATTACATCGATGATTTTATCAAGCACAATCTCGTCTATGAAAAGGAACTCGACGTGTCCGAGGGCGGCCGCCGGCCGGTTCTGCTGGACCTCAATCCCCAGGGGGGATACGTCGTCGGTGTCGGATTGAACCTGATGAACATCGTCGGGCTTCTGGTGGACCTGAAGGGCAATATCATCACCAAGACCCAGATCGCCCGGCCAAAGCCGTCGGTCAAGGAGATCACCGAATGCCTCCTTGAAGTCATCCGTGAGATCTTCCGCCGTTCCAAGGAGTACAGCCAGAACATCAAGGGTATAGGCGTCGGCATCGCGGGCCTGGTGAACAAGAAGGACGGGTCCATCCACTGGCCCCAGAAGATGGACCATTATTACACGTATGCGTCCGTGGACCTGCCGCTCAAGGCGATGATCGAACGCGAATTCGATCTGCCCACGCTTATCGAGAACGACGCGACGAGCGCGGCGTTCGGGGAATACTGGCTTGGCATGGAGACCGATATCAAGAACCTTATCTACATGTTCTCGGGCGTGGGGTCGGGGCTTGTCATCAACGGATCGATCTACCGCGGCATGCAGGGGTACGCGGGCGAGGTATCTATATATAATTATAAGGAACAGGATGCGTTCAACTGCGAAGCGGGCAACACGTGTTTTTTGAAACGATGGGAAATGGATCTGGGTATTGTCGAGGACGTCAAGGCGCGCCTTTCGAAGGACAAAGAAAAGGCGGATAAATTCCTGAAATTGACATCTGCGCGGATGGACAATATCGACCTCAAGAGCGTTTTCATCGCGAATCGCGCCAAGGATCCGGTCGCGCAGGCCGCGCTTGATGCCGCGGCAGGACGGCTGGGCATCAAGATCGCGTATCTGGTGAACTTACTCAATCCGGAGATGGTCGTCATCGGGGGAGGCCTTGAAGAGGCGGGGGAGGATTTTTTGAACAAGGTCACGATGACCGTCAGGGAGTGGGCGTTCAGGGA
>JAKPTF010000061.1 GCA_029571225.1 Candidatus Omnitrophota bacterium
ATGAACACGGCTCCGGTGAACGGCATCGATTGCATGACGCCCCTGATCATCTTCATGTTATGGCTGCCATAACGGTTGACGATCGTGCCCGCTGAGAAGAACATCAGGGACTTGGTCACCGCGTGATTGAAGATATGCAAAAGCACGCCGAGCATTGCCAGCGGCCCGCCTATGCCCAGCCCCACGCAGATAATGCCGACATGCTCGATGCTGGAATACGCCAGAAGGCGTTTGAGGTCCTTCTGCACGAGCAACAGGGCAGCGGCAATGGCCAGGGATACGAGGCCGAAGGCGGTCATCAAACGGGAAAAATAATCGGTTCCTCCCAGGCACCTGGTGACAACAAGGCCGAAACGGATGATTGCATACAGGGCAGTTTTCAGCAAGACGGCTGACAGAAGCGCGCTGACAGGGGCCACTGCCTGGCTGTGCGCGTCAGGCAGCCAGGTGTGCATGGGCGCCAGGCCGGCCTTGGTGCCGTATCCGACAAGCACGAAAATGAACGCGAGCCGGATCAGGTTCCTGTCCAGCGAGCCGGCGTGGGCGTAGAGATCAGTCCAATTCAGGCTCCGCGACCCCCCGCTGCAGGACATCGCGTACGAAAAGAATATCGTTCCCATAAGCGCGATGACAATGCCCACCGAGCAGATGATAATGTATTTCCACGCGGCCTCGATTGACTGTTTGGTGCGGTAAAATCCGACCAAAAACGCCGATACGAGCGTGGTCATCTCGATCGCTGCCCAGAGAAGGCCCAGATTATTGACGGCAACGACGACAAACATCGAAAGGCAGAAAAGATCGAACAGGACATAATACATCGCGGCCTTGCGCGGGCTGATCCTTCCCTCCTGCACGTCGCGGCTCATATATCCTGCGGAATATAACGCGGCAGCGAAACAGACGATGCTGATCACAAAGATGAAAAACGCGCTCAAGCCGTCAAGCAGGAAAAAGTCCGGCGCGCCCACGGGCCTGTTTTGCACGGCGGTCCGGAATAAAAACATGGCGGATGCGCATACTGCGGCAAAGTATGCGGCCGCGTGCGCCGCGCCCAGGGTCCTTATGCGCTGGAAATTCATCTTAACCTTTCAGCCGCGTCAATTTGGCGACGTCGATGTGGGTGAAGAGCTTGTTGATCCGGTACACGAAAATATTCAGGATGATGACGCTCACGAAAACGTCCATGAACACCGCGATCTCGACAAAAAACGGCAGGCCGCCGGCTATCGACGAACCCAGCAGGAATATGCCGTTCTCCATGACCAGAAGGCCCACCGTCTGCGTTACCGCCTTCATCCTGAATACCATGATGAACAGCCCTGCCATGACCACGGTGAACGACGCCGTCAGGGCAACGGCCATGCCGGGGTCCTGGACGGGCACGATCATCTTCGAGAAGATCCACGAGCAGTACGTGAACGCAAGGGCAAGGATGAGCGACAGCTGGGTATTCATGAAAAGGCCGAGGTTGTCGTTAACCCGGATCTTCACGCAGATCCTGTCAAGCGAATACGGGATCGCGATGACCTTGAGCGCGAACAGAAGCCCGGCAACGACATACAGCTCGACGCTGTTCTCCGTCAAGGCCCGCAGAAGCGCGTAGGCAAAGAGAAAGAACGACTGCATGGCGAATCCGCGCACGAGCGTCGTGATGCGCCTGGCGGCGCACATGAAGTACGTGCAGAGAATGACCGCCGTTATGACCAGGGTCTCCATTTATATCCCCATAAGGCTGCTGATGACCGCGAAAAGCCCGAGTATCCCCGCGAACCCGAAATAATCCTGCACCCTGAACAGCCGCATCTTCGCGATGAACACCTCAAGAAATGCGACACATACCGCAAGGCCGAGCACCTTACCGCCGAAAAGCGCCGCGGAGCCAATGACAGGCACCAGGCCCGATGAAGCAGAGACTGCCGACGGCATCACGATGTGCGCCAGGATCCCGAACCAGACGATCTGTTTTATATACGAACCTGCCTCGATGAACGCCAGGGAGCTTCCTGAATATTCCAGAACCATCGCCTCATGGACCATGGTAAGCTCAAGATGAGTTTCCTGGTTGTCGATGGGCAGGCGCGATGTCTCGGCGATGATGACCATTATCAGGCACAATGCGGCGAATACGGTCGAAACCTGTACAGGTCCCGGGATGCCCAGCATTTCGGGATTGGTCGAACCCGAGCGCAAAAACAGGCTGAAGATCGCAAGGCTCGCGCACGGTTCCGCAAAACTTGCGATAAACATCTCGCGGCTTGACCCCATGCCGCCGAAGGCGCTTCCGGTATCGATGCCTGCCAGTGCTAGAAAGAAACGGCCGAGGGCGAAGATGAACAGGACCGCCAGAAGGTCGCCGGCCAGATTCGCGCTGTTCCCGGCGATGACCGCAGGCACAAGCGCAAGCGCGGCCATGGACGAAGACAGAACGACAGCGGGCGCGATGCGGAAGACCCAGGAAGCGGTCGAAGACACGACCTCGTCCTTTGAAAGGAGTTTGACGATATTGTAATACGGCTGCAGGACAGGCGCGCCTTTTCTCATGCGCAGATTGTTCTTGACCCTGGCGATGATGCCGCAGATCAGCGGCGCCGCCAGGACAAGAAACAGGAATTGCAGGACCAGCATCATGATCTTCATATTCTAGAATTTCCTCATCAATGCGATCAACAGGACAACGGTCGCGAAAATATAACCGATATACAGATGAATGCTCCCGGGCTGGATCCTTCGCATGAAGCCGGCAGCACTGAAAATAAGCTGCAGCAGAGGATCGTAAAAATACTTTTTAAAGACCGGCGTCGTGTGCGTTTCGTATTTGAACGACCTGACCTGATAGAACGATTCCCATATCTTGTGCGTACGGCGGTACGGCTGGAGCAGAAAAGCGAACGCGACACGGAACGGTTTCGAGAACGCGGTAGCGGTATATTCATTCCTGGCTGACAGCCGGTAATAGCCGCAATCCCATGTTTTAAACATCCTGACTGCGCGTTTATTGATGCGCCGGTAATAAAAAACGACCCCCGCTCCGAAAACGGCAAGCCCAGCGAAGATAAGCGGCGTTGAAAGATATGTCTGACTGCCTGATGCAGGCGCAAGGATAAGGGCGTTCGGTCCGAAAGACACTCCGGCAGTATCGAGCGACAACACATTCCCCGCGACACCGGTCAGGGCTTTGACCACCCATGCGGCTCCCAACCCCAGCATGACGACCGGAACAGCCAGAAGCGCCATGCCGGCCCGCATCGATAACGAGACTTCCTTCGCGTCTCGCGCCTGCGGGCTGCGCGGCTGGGCCAGGAAGGTGATCCCGAACGCCTTGACAAAACACGCTGCGGCAAGGCCGCTCGTAAAAGCCAGGGCCGCGGCCATGATACCCAGGAACAGTTTATACCCGCCTGAAGAGGCATGCATTGCGCCGAGGAACAAAGACTGCAGGGTGAGCCACTCGCTCACGAATCCGTTCAGCGGAGGCAGGGCGGATATCGCCATTGCCCCCAGCAGGAACAGGGCCCCGGTCCAGGGCATGTTCCTGATGAGCCCTCCCATCTTCTCCATATCCCTGGTGCCGGTTGCCTTGTATACCGCACCGGCGCCGAGGAACAACAGCCCTTTGAACGCCGCGTGGTTTACCAGATGATACAGGCCGGCGATCAAGGCAAGCAGCGCGCAATACGTCTGCCCCATGGTCAGAAGCAGCATGCACGCCCCTACGCCCAGAAGGATTATGCCTATATTCTCCACGCTGTGATACGCCAGAAGCTTTTTGATATCGTGCTCCATGAGCGCATAGATAACTCCGACGAGGCAGGATATTGCCGCCAGGACCAGCACGAGGTTTCCCCACCACGCTTCGGTAACGCCCAGAAGCACTATGATGAACCTGATCATGCCGTAAATAGCGGTCTTGATCATCACCCCTGACATGACGCTGGAAATATGGCTCGGGGCCTGCGGATGGGCGTATGGCAGCCAGATATGGAGCGGCACGATGCCTGCCTTGGTGCCGAATCCGGACAGAAGGAATATGAACACGAGATTGCGTACATCCTGCGGCATCGACGCGCACGCGACGCCAATGGACGCAAAGTCAAACCCGTGGCTGTAGCGGTACATAAGCATGAAAGCGGCTATCAACAACGCCGTGCCCGCATGCGTCATGATCACGTAGATCAGGCCTGCCTGCACAGACTGTTCATGTTCGTGCTCGAACAGGACCAGAAAAAAAGAAACAAGGGACATGATCTCCCACGCCAGGAGGAACGCGATAATGTCCGCGCTTGTCACGACGGCGGCCATGGAGAACATGAAAATGCCGGTCAGGCTGTGCAGGAGGATAAGGCGCCGCCTGGTGAACTGGCCATGAAGATACCCCGCTGAATATACGAGCGACGGCACTGATACGAGCCCGATGACCGCGAGAAAAAATACGCTCAAGGGATCAGCCATGAACCGCATATGTTCTGAAATGAAATATTCCATGGTATTTAACAGTTCTTACTCGTAGAGGTTAATACCGGGGGTTAACGTGCGGGGTCTGCCTTTGTGCAAACGGAAGAATTATATCACAATTACGGCCGTTGTAAAGCGCTCATCGCATCCTGCCCGGCAGCAGACTGCCGTATCGCGGCGACCGCCTTGTCCTTGACCCAGCCGATCTTGGCATCGTGCCTGCGGACCTTTACCCATGCTCCGGAACGGTCGAGGATGGTCACGAAACTGCCTTCCGGAATGCTGAAATACGTCGTGGCACCGTCCCGCGGCTCGAACTTAGCTTCAACGCCTCCGGCGATGATAAGAGCGCCGCGCTCATAAGAGACGGCCTTGCGGCCCAGGGCAACGGAACAGGCCAGTAACATGACTGCCAGGATTACAGCCAATGGGACCGCCGGCCTTTTCAAAGACGGCAGCCACAATATCGACGCCAGTATGATCAATATCAAAAACCATAATGCCCCTGCGAGCACAGTCAGGCTGTTCATCGCGATGCCGTCAAAGGACCGGTCAAGCCAGCGCAGGAACCAGGGTTCGGAACTGTAGCGGGGAGGAACGTTGAGGATATTCCTGACAAAGTTATGGTTCGAGCGCAGGTCACTGTCGTGCGGGATAAAGATCTTCGCGCGCTCATAATTGAGAAGCGCCCTGCCGAGGTCGCCTTTCTTGAAATAGCTGTTGCCGAGGTTATAATAGAGAGCGCCGCTTTCAAACCCGCCCTCCAGGATCTTTTCATACGCGGAAACCGCCTCATCGTATTTATTGTTTTTATAGAGAAGATTCGCGTCCTGGAAATATCCGGCCTCGCACGGATGGCCGAACCACGCAGCCAGAATAAGCAATAACGCAGCAGCCTTTGCCGTTCTTGATCGTATATATGCCATAAGATACCTACGCTTTGTTGCGTTGCAGATGGTCGATAACGTCCCGCAGGTCATCGAGGGCCCTGGCCATTCTGCCCGTGTCGAACCCGGACGGGGCATACCTGGCCATATCGCAGTCTCTGAACAGCCCGCTTATTTTTTCCTGGATATCAGGGCTGACATTGCGCGGTTTCAGGATCTCGTCTATGATGCCGGCGGTGATGCTTTTCGAAGCAAGATGGAACCGATCCCCGAGATATTCCTGAAGCGTATCGAAGATCACGTCGTAAAATTCCTCCGGTTTATTCGCCCTCAATAGTTTCTTTGCGGTATCCATGCCGCGGCGCGCCTTGCCCGGGGCCTGCAGTTTCCTTGCAAACCGCACGTCCGAACGAAGCCGCTGGCTCCACGCGTGGATAACGAGGATGCACAGATAAAGAACCAGTGCCAGACCCTGCAAAATCCAGAATCCCCTGCTCCTGTAAAGAAAATCCCCTCTTTTGTTCCAGCCCGAATCGGATTCCTTTATAAAGATGATATCCCTGCCGAATTTCTCATCCTGCGGAACGGACGCTTGCGGCGCCTGCGGGCTTTCAATGATCCTTGCCTGCTCCTGTATATCCGGCCGGGCCACGGTTATCGCGAACGGACCCCGCGTGATGGTCTCATAGCCGCCGGTCTCCGTATTGAAGAAGCTGAACGAGATCGCGGGAATCTCCTTAACATCCGCGTGCATGGGCATGACGACCTGTTCAAAAGTCTTGACGCCGTTTTCCTGTTTTATCTGGGGCTCGTACGTTTTAAGGTCTTTGGTCGACTCGACCTTCGGGATTGTCACGGTCGAAAGGTTGCCTCTGCCTTTAACGACTGCCTTGAGCGTAACAGGATCCCCGACTTTGACCTCCGAAGGGCTCGCGGTCACATCAAACGTGAATATGCCCAAAGCGCCGGTAAAAGAAGCGGGCCTGCCCTGTTCAGGCAGAGGCAGGACCGTGACCGGGAAGCTCCGGGAATTCAACGTCAAAGGATGGGTCTCGTACCTGCCGAAGAAATTGTCAAAAACATCGGAATCGAAGAAATCATCGTCGAACAGCGACGAAGGACGGCGGCTGCTTTGTTTCCTGACGATCAGATTGCATTTGAGGTTCGCAGGGCCTATCTTCGTCTCGCCCGGCCTCAATCCGAATATGGTCGTACTGAACTCGATCACGTCATACGCAACCCCTGCCACTACGTCCTGGTATTGTTTAGGCTGGCCAAACTGGCCGAGCGAGAACCCTTCATGCTCGATCTGGGGGAACTGGATATCGCGTACGCTCAACCGGTTGACGTACAGCTTGACGGTCACGGGCACGGCTTCATTGACGTACATGTTCCTTTTCCCTGCTTCAAGCACGACGAACACCCTGTCAGATATATCCCGGGAAAGGTCTTGCGATTCTTGCTGCTGGGCGTTCGACGGTTGCGGGGCCGCTGTTGCCAGGACCTCAAGTGAGATCTGATTCGAAGTGTACCTGTCACCGTTATGGTCGAACCTGAGCGGGCCCAGGGAGAATTTCCCGACCTTGACCGCTTCTAGAACATATATATGCGTTATGGAACTCGATACGACGCCGTTGACGACCGACATGCTCGTCGAAGGGCCCACATACCGTGCGGTAAACCCTTCCATATCCGGAAGCTCCAGCGCCGGGATGTTCTGCGTGTTATTAAAGGTAAGGTTGAGCTGGATGGACTGACCTACCGCGACTCTGGTGCGATTGACCGTCGCTTCGAAATTTATGTCTTTTGCCAGGCACATCGCAGTCGGCAAAAAAACAAGCGCGCATATGAAAGTAATAAGGCGTCTCATTGGAACACTGCTCCGCTACCAGTCTTTTTCAACCTCGGTTTCCCTGCCTTTGCGCTGATCGTCTATCCTGCCAAGGGCATTTTCTTCCTGTCTGAAGCCCTCAAGAAGCATGTGCGCTTCTTCAGGAGACATCTCTTTGCCCTCTTGCCCAATTTTCTGTTGCTCCTGGCCTTGTTGCTCCTGACCCTTTTGCTCCTGGCCTTGTTGCTCCTGACCCTTTTGCTCCTGGCCTTGTTGCTCCTGACCCTTTTGCTCCTGGCCTTGCTGCTCCTGACCCTTTTGCTCCTGGCCTTGCTGCTCCTGACCCTTTTGCTCCTGGCCCTTTTGCTCCTGGCCTTGCTGCTCGTGGCTCTGCTGCTCCTGGCTCTGCTGCTCTAACTTTTGCTTAAGCTCCTTGTACTCTTTTTCAACAAGCTCATAATTAAGCTTTGCATCATTATCCTTTGGGTCCAGTTCGATGGCGCGCCTGTAGCGCTCAAGTGCCTCGCCCAGAAGGCTGACAGCCGATGCCAGGTCGGATTCTTTCCTGCTCTGGCCCAGTTTGTATTTCGAATTGGCAAGGTTATAATTCGCCTTTGCCTCAAGTGACCGGTCCTGCGTGGCGGATGCTTTCTCGAATGAACCTATAGCCGCCTCAAAATCCTCTGCCTTGAACTGGGACGCTCCCTTGTTAAAATGGATGATGCTCGAATCAGGCTGTTTCTCAAGCGCCTTGTCGTATAATTTCAAGGCATCGCCGTATTTCTGCTGCTTGTACAGGGCATTGCCTTTTCGCACTATTGTAGCACTGTCAGCCGCAAATGCAATGGCTGCGGATGACACGACGGCAGTGATTACAAGGATGAGATATTTTTTCATGGTCTGTGCGGCCTGCGGTCGCTTATGAACAGGTCCAGAATGAGCAATAACAACGCTATTGCCAGCGGCGCCTGAAAACGCTCCACATACAGTTTACTCATCTTTGACTCAAGTTCGCTTTTTTCGAATTTAGAGAACTTCTCGTTGTATAAGAGTTCAAGGCCGAATTCAGTGGCTGTGGCGCGGACGTATGTCCCTCCTGTTTCCAGGCATATCTTCTGCAGAATATCCTCATTCAAACGGGACTTGACCGCATTACCCGATGAATCCTTCAGATATTCCTTTTTGCCCGCCTCCGTTTCCACGAACACCAGATCGCCTTCCTGCGTGCCGATGCCGATGCCGTAGATGATGACGCCTTCTTTTTTCGCGCGCTGGGCCGCCTGTACAGGATCCCCTTCATGGTCCTCGCCGTCCGTGATGATGACCAGGATTTTGTGCTTTTTCGCCCCGCCCGCAAAACCTTTGACAGCCTCGTCAATGGCGTTCGATATGGACGTGCCGCCTCTGGGTATGGTGTCCACGGACAGATCTTCAAGCGCCAGCATAAAACCGTTATAATCGACGGTCAGCGGGCACTCGAGGAACGCCGATCCCGCGAACGCGATCAATCCGACGCGGTCGCCTTTGAGCTTTGCAGCCATATCGCGCAAAGCCAGTTTCGTCCTTTCGAGCCTGTTTGGTTTTACGTCCGTGGCGAGCATGCTTTTTGAAGTATCCACGGCGATGAGTATGTCGAGGCCTCGGCGGCGGACCTCCTGCCACTGAAAACCCCACTGCGGCCTGGACAACGCGAAAAGCGCCGCCACCAGGGCCGTGGTAAACAGGACCGCCTTGACCCTGTGAAGGCGCGGGTCGAACTGGTCAAGAAGGTCCTTCAGCAGGTCTTTTTGCGCGAAGCGCTGGCGCGCGAGCCGGCGGCTCCGCTCCGCCCAGATGACGAAGGCGACCGCACAGACCGCGACTGGGATCAAATACAGGTAATACTGCGTGCCGAACCGCATGCGTAACCTCTCTGCTCTTATGGCAGTTGACGTAAAACCGTATTCGACAGGACAAGCTCTGCGAATAACAGTATCAGCCCCGGAACCAGGAACAGGACAAAAAGCTCGTTATATTCCCGGTAGCCGGTATCCTCGATCCGGACTTTTTCCATGCTGTTTATCTCTTTGTATATATCGCGCAGGCTCTGCGTATCGGTGGCGCGGAAATACCTGGCGCCTGTCATATCCGCGATCTTCGTCAAAGTCTCTTCATCGATATCGACCTCGACCTGCTGGTATACCTTATTGCCCCAGAGGTCCTTGACCGGATACGGGACCGGCCCCCGGGAACCCGCGCCGATCGTATAGATCCTGATCTTGAGCGCCTTTGCCGCTTCAGCCGCGGTCAAAGGCGCGATCCTGCCGGTATTATTCCTTCCGTCAGTCAGCAAAATGACGACTTTGCTTTTCGCCTTGCTGTTCTTCAGACGGTTCAATGACGCCGCAATCCCTGAGCCGATCGCGGTGCCGTCCTCGATCATGCCGGAGTGAATCCGCTCCATGTTGTCAAGGAGCCAGCCGTGATCGAGAGTCAGCGGACAGATCGTATAGGGCCTGGCAGCGAACGTGATAATCGCAAGCCGGTCATGAGGCCTTTCCTTGACGAATTCGCGCACGACATCCTTGACAACCTCAATCCTGGAAAGACGCCTGCCGCCATAGGTAAAATCCTCGGCGAGCATGCTCGTGGAAGAGTCGATGGCGAGCACGATATCAATACCCTCGGTCTCGACATACGCGTCTGAAACCAGAGACACCGGCCTGCCGAGCGCCAGGATCAAGAGAACCAGGCCGCACAACCGCACATACGCAAGCCGTGCGGCTGCTTTGGCCTTCCATGACTGTTTCATGCCATCGAACCCGGAAACCGAAGAAAACCTGAATCCCGGGCTCTGGCGCATGCGAAGCGCCGCGTAGAAACCGGCAAGCGCAACGGGTATCAATAATAAGAATATCGGGTCTCGAAAAAACATACGCTATGCCTTGTGAGCCTCTGCGTCCGGGCTTCTGGTCTCATCGACGAACCGCCTGGCCGTATCGAATGCCGCGTCGCCCTCGTTTTCCGGCGGGATATGCTTTGCAAACTTGACCAGGTCGCAATTCGTCAGGAATTCCTTGAGCAGATCCTTGTGCGCCCGCTCCAGCTCGCCGTATTCCCGCACGTAGCCGATAAACTCCTCGGTCGTCATTTCCGGGGCTTTGAGGCTGAACCTGTTCTCCAGATAATGACGCAGGATATCGGATAATTCGCTGTAATACTGCTTGATCATACCCTTGGAAAGAAGCCCCTGCCTGCGCAGATCGTCCAGCCGGGCATAGGCGATCTCATGCGCTTTCCAGGGCTGAACCTCGGCCGCGGCCCTGGCCCGCGTGCGGAATATTTTATTCCGGAATACGATGATCAAAGCAATAATAAACGCCGCGGCAAGCGCGATAACGGGCAACGCGGTCCTCATATCAAGAGGGCCTTTGATGTCTGCGATCTGCGCTCCTGCGTGCGCCTTTTGCGCAAGGCTGACGACATTAATGGAGCACGCGCCGGTCAATGCCTCGGCCCACTCTTTATCCGGATATTTGTATCTGACCTTTTGCGGAGGGATCGTGTATGTGCCCGGTGTAAACGAACGGAAAACGACCCAGAGCGTGCGTGTTCTTTTACGAAAGAATCCGGAAGACCTCTCGCCGGAATCTACGATTTCAAGGCCCTTGAACGCCTCTGTAAGGTCGGGAAATTCTATGCCGATGCCGCGGTCCGCTGTCACGGCTATGGCGTAGCGCGCTTGCTCGCCGATCGTCATTTCTTTTTTATCAATGCCGGCGAGCAACCTGCCGGGAAAATCCAGGCCGGAACAGATTGTCACGCTCCCTGCGAGAAAGATCATACCGGCGACGGCAAGACAACGGGCTCTCATCGCATTCTCCTCTCGCGGGCCTTGAAGAACCGGATGAGGCTTTTTGAATAGGGGACATCCGTGCGAACGTCGATGCAATCCACGTTGACCGACCGGAACATCAGATCCCTGCGTTTGCCCCGTTCCAGGGCATTGGCGCGGTATTGCGCCCGGACCTGTTTGTCGGAGCTGTCGACAATAATGTCTTTGCCTGTTTCGGGATCGGACAGCTTGACCAGCCCGGCGTCGGCAAGCTCGAGTTCAGCCGGGTCCGTGACCGTCACTGCCACGATATCATGGCGTTTGTTCGCCACAGCCAGCATCTTCTTGAAATCCGG
Source organism: Candidatus Omnitrophota bacterium (assembly GCA_029571225.1). Taxonomy (GTDB): domain Bacteria; phylum Omnitrophota; class Gorgyraeia; order Gygaellales; family Profunditerraquicolaceae; genus JAGOOP01. The sequence continues at coordinate 11,344 of JAKPTF010000061.1, forward strand.
AGCGAAGAAATCCGACATGATGAACGAAACGGTCTTGCGGGTGGTAACACGGTTGAGATATTCAAGCGCAAGCACGATGTCTGTTCCCGCAGATTCGGGCCTGAAGTAGAGCGCTTCGCGGATAATGCGAAGCACATGACGCAGGCCCTTGCGCGGAGGGATGAATTTTTCGATTTTGTCCGTGAATGCGATGAATCCAACCTTATCGTTGTTCTTGATCGCGGAAAGCGCAAGCACGGAGCAGATCTTCGCGGCCAGCTGCGCCTTCATCTGGCCGCGGGTGCCGAAGAACGACGATGCCGACATATCCAGAAGCAGCATCACGGTCAATTCCCGCTCTTCGGTGAATTTTTTGACATACGGATGGCCGGTGCGCGCGGTGACGTTCCAGTCGATGGAACGGATCTCGTCTCCGGGGATGTATTCACGCACTTCGTCGAACTCCATGCCCTTGCCCTTGAATACGCTCTGATACTGGCCGGCGAACACATCCGTCACCATCCGGGAGGTGGTGATCTGTATCCTGCGGATATCTTTGAGGATTTCTCGCGGTATCATAGGCAGTCGGTTGCTTCGTTGCCTGATGCGTTACGGGACTTCGACTTCGCTAAAGATCTTCTTGATGATGTCGTCGGAGGTTTGACTCTCCGCTTCAGCCTCGTACGAGACGATGACGCGGTGGCGCAGCACGTCGGGGCCGATGGATTTGATGTCCTGCGGAGTCACATAGCCGCGGCCCTGCGTGAAGGCGTAGGCCTTGGCGGCGAGCGTCATGTATATAGTGGCACGGGGAGAGGCGCCGTACTGGATAAGGCTCGAAAGATCGTCCAGCTTGAACGCCTTGGGGTCGCGTGTCGCAAAGACGATGTCGAGGATGTATTTCTCGATTTTTTCGTCCATGTAGATCTCATCGACCACAGCGCGGGCGCGGATAATATCCTTGGGCTCGACGACTTTTGCCACGTCGATCTTCTTGTCCGTAAAGCCCATGCGGCGAACGATCGCCTGTTCCTCGGGCCTCGACGGGTATGAAATATTGATCTTGAGCATGAAACGGTCCACCTGCGCTTCTGGAAGCGGGTATGTCCCTTCCTGCTCGATCGGGTTCTGCGTTGCCATGACCAGGAACGGCTCGTCGAGTTTATAGGTATTCTCGCCGATCGTGACCTGGCGCTCCTGCATGGCTTCAAGCAGGGCGCTCTGGACCTTTGCGGGCGCACGATTGATCTCATCAGCAAGGATGATATTCGAAAATATGGGACCCTTTTTTGTCGTAAACGTGCCTTCTTTGGGATTATAGACAAGGGTTCCGATAAGGTCAGCCGGCAGAAGGTCCGGTGTGAACTGTATGCGCTGGAATTTCGTATTGATGGCGCGCGACAGCGTACTGATGGAAAGCGTCTTTGCCAGGCCCGGCACGCCTTCGACCAGCAAATGGCCGTTCGCCAGCAGACCCACCAGAAGCCTGTTAACGAGGTAATCCTGGCCCACGATGACCTTACGCATTTCTGCAGTCAAAGCACTAACAAACGCGCTTTCCTTCTGCACCTTCTCATTCACCGCAGTCAACCCCGTACTCATCCTTCCTCCTTTGAAGACGCTTTAGATAACTCACGATATGCCAAAAGATTACAATTAAATTCTTTATTGCGAAATTTGATATCAAATTATTGTATTAAGAATTTATTTGCAACTTATTCAACAACAAATATTTAGCTAAAGCGTCTTGATTATGAAGTGGCTTGGACCATGATGTCGGTCATGCGCTTGATGAAATCGCTCGATGCCGGCAAGTCACCGTCCACAAACAGCGCTCCTTCATATAACTGCTCGATGCATTTGCGGATCATCGGATTATTCGTATCGGAGATATATAATTTCGACAGATTCTTGATGAGCGGATGCTCGATGTTGATCTCCATAATCCGCTTGGCCTCGCTCTTGTAATCCTTATGCATCAACTTCATCATCTTTTCGAACTGCGGATCGAGCGCGTCCTTTGCCGAAACAAGCGTGACCGCAGATTCGACAAGCCGCTTTGACACCACCACATCCTCCACCTTGCCTTTGAGCGTCTCCTTGATCAATTTCAACAGCGACTCGGACAGTTTATCATCAGGCTTGACGATCTGATCCTGAGGCTTGAGCGCGATATCCGCTTTATCAATGGACTTGACCGGCTTTTTCTCATACTCATGTATCGAAGGCATGGTGAACACGTCAATGGGCTCGGTCAGGAACAACACCTCAACCCCGTTCTTTTTGAAATATTCCAGCTTTGGATTATGCTCAAGCAGGTCGCGGTTGTCTCCCGAGAGGTAATATATCTCGGTCTGAAAATCCTTCATGCGAGAGACGTATTCCTTTAGCGACGTCACCTCACCCGCCGGCTTCACGGACGACTCGAACCGCAAAAGCTCTATGAGCTTTTCGCGGTTTGCAAAATCGCTATTTAAACCTGTCTTCAATAATACGCCGAAGTTCCTGTAGAATTGCAGATACTTGTCCTGCTTGTTCTCAGCCCAGTCTTTCAAGAAACCCAGGATCTTTCCTGTCAGGATATCGCGGATCTTTTCCATGACCGGGGTGTATTGCGTGACCTCGCGCGAGATATTAAGCGGCAGATCTGACGTATCCACAACGCCCTTTGCAAAACGCAAATATTCCGGCAAAAGGTCTTTTGAATCGCTCTGGATCAGGATCTTGTTCGAGTACAGGTGCAAGGATTTCTCCTTCTGCAGCCACAGGTAATCGAACGGCGCCTTCGCGGGCACGAACAGCAAAGCCTTGAAATTCACAACGCCTTCGACGGAAACAGGAAAATACCCGAGCGGATCGTCAATATCGTTGGTGAGAAATTTATAGAACTCGTGCGCGTCCTTGTCGGTTATTTCATCCGCCTTGCGCTGCCAGAGCGCCGTGACCTTATTGATCTTGTTGCCCTTGAGCAGTATCGGGAAGTCAGCGAAATTGGAATACTTCTCTATAATCTCTTTGACACGATATTCGCTGGAGAACTCTTTCGCGCTCTCCTTCAGGGTGAACGATATGCGCGTGCCCCTGTTCTTTTTATCGAATTCCTCTATCGTAAAGGTCCCTTCGCCCGAGGACTTCCAACGGTATCCTTTCGAATCAATATCGGCGCTGCGTGTCTCGATCGTGACCTCATCGGTTACCATGAACACAGAATAAAACCCGACCCCGAACTGGCCGATGAAATTGCCGTCAATGGATTTTCCCTCTTCCTTCAGCCGTTTGAAGAATTCAAGGGTCCCGGACCTGGCAACCGTGCCGATGTTGTTGACCAGCTCCTCGTGCGTCATGCCGATGCCGTTATCCTCGATCACGAACGTCTGCTTTTTCTCATCGACCTCTATCTTGATCTGCAATTCATCATCGGGCTCCAGGATATTCTTATCCGTGAGCCTGCGGAACCGCACCTTGTTCAAGGCATCGGAGGCGTTGGAGATCAATTCGCGCAGGAAAATCTCGGGATGCGTGTACAGGGAATGAGCAATGATATTGAGCAATTGCTTCATTTCCGCCTTAAATTCGAATGTCTGTGATTGGTGGGCACTCATTGATATACTCCTGTTCTCTTTAGTGGCGGTTTTTTTTCAAGAAAATATTATATAAAAATTTTAAAACCGGTCAAGAAAAAATGGTAGGGAAATATTTCTTTACCGCGGCACAATTGATCAGTGCAAAATAAATTGTAATTTATTGCGCATCAATGATTTAGCAAAAGCGTCTTATTCTGCTGCTTTTTCTGAAGCGATACCTTGAGTGTCATTCTATTCTCCTGAATTATATATCTTTTATTATAGCATAAAGGACGACCAGGAGCAACTAAGAGGCGGCCTGCGGTGCAGAGGCGCGACAGGAGATGTCGCGTATTATGCCGATATACGCCCTGGGCTTATGATTCTCATCATGGATGGAAGTGACCCGGAGCTCCACGGCAAACCGCCTGTTGTCGAGATCAAGCATCGTGTACCCGGCCATCGCAGGATCACGGGTATATGCGGACTGCGTGATAATATCCCATACACGGTGCCAATCCACGGGATCTACGAACATTTCAAACGGAAGGCCGATAATGCTTTGCGGCCCCGATGCTCCCCGCATTGCCAGCATGGCCTTATTGCCGAAGACGATCCTGCCCTGAAGATCCAGCATGAGGATCGCGTCTGGCGACATTTCGACAAGCGTGCGGTACCGGTTCTCGGATTCCGCCAGGTCCTGCTCCATTTCCTTGCGCTTGGTCACATTCAAAGCGTATATGCGCGCGTTCTTCGTTTCATCGATATAATAGATGGACTGGTGATAATAGGTGTTACCGACCTTGACCTCGCGCTCGTATGCGACCGAGGTGACCTTGGACAGATCATCCCAGATACGTTCCAGCCCGTTCAGGAACGGATGCAGGAAACCCTCCTGCATTATCGTCGGGAACAGCTGGCGCGCGCGCGGATTCATATAATGGATGACGCCGTTGGGTTCGACCTCGATGATCGGATTGGGATACCGCTGCGGATAGGACGCCAGCTCGTCGATGATAATCTCGTCCATTTTCTGTTCCCACCGGATGCCGGCCTCCCGCATCTCCCGTGCGATCGCCGGGACAAGGCGCGTCAGGTTGTTTTTCATAATATAATCGTGCACTCCCGCGCGCATGGCGTCCACTGCGATATCCTCTCCGATACTGCCCGAGACCACGATAAAGGGCAGATCGATCTTGGATTCCTGCAGGACCCGGAACGCGCTCAAGCCGTCGAACTTCGGCATGATATAGTCAGAAACCACCACGTCCCATTTTTCGCGCGCAAGCGCCTCCTTCATGTCCTGCGCGGTCTCGACACGCCTCACAAACGGCTCATATCCGCCCCGCATGATTTCATGAGCGATGAGAGTCGCATCGTCCTCGGAATCCTCAACCAAAAGCACCCGTAATGGATTGGACATAATCCCCCCTTGCTCTCTATGCCGGCGGCAATTCGTTCAACAAAAGCCAATAGATCCCCAGCTCCCGGACCGCAGAAATGAACTGATTGAAGTCAACCGGTTTTTTGATATAACTGTTCGCTCCCGTCATATAACTGCGGATCAGGTCCTTGTCTTCCCGCGAGGAAGTCAGCACGACGACCGGCAGGCACCGGGTCCTGTCGTCGGCTCGGATCCTGCGCAATACCTCGATGCCGTCTATCTTCGGAAGTTTCAGGTCAAGAAGGATGATCGCCGGCCGAATCGTGTCCAGGCCGTGCAGGAACTCAAGCGCCTCGGCCCCGTCATGCGCGACAATAACCTCATTGGAGATCCTGGTCTGCTGCAACGCCCGCATCGTCAGTGCGATATCATCGGGATTATCCTCTACCAGAAGTATCTTCTTATCGGTCATACCGGGCTTTCTGACGATGCAGGTGCGGCTTAACGTTTTATAAAGGAAAAACCCGGCTCCTCCTTTTCAAAGGAAGACCCGGGCCGGAATTTCAGGTAATACCGCAGCTCTCTCAATACGCTTTACAGGCATGCACACCAGCTGATGATCTGCAGCCTTCAGGCAATCACTGTAATATTTATTGTATCATAAATAAATATTGAGTCAAGAGAAGGAAAGAAATTGCAACTTCAGGAAAAACTAAGACTTAGCCAGAACGTCCGCACGAATGTAATAGAGCTGGCGGCCGATCCGGCGCTTGCGGTAATCCGTCATGATCAATGCCATGAGGTCCTTATACTCATCGGCCGATATGACCCGGCGATGGTAGAGTTCCAAGAAAAAATCGCGTGTTCCGAACTCGGCGCTCATGACCGCAGGCCTGCGAGTGAGTATCTGCCGCGCAAAACCCGGCCCGGCCGCATCGTTCCTGACATCGGCATGGCGCGCGAGAAACACAAACTGCCAGCTCGAATACAGCCGTGTTGCATCGTGCACAAGGACCGGATGCGCCGGAAGAAGGACAACGCAGGTATCAGAGCCCGTATACCGCATCAACTCAGCTGCAGCTTTGCGGTCCCGCGCATAATCTCCCGCGCGATGTTTCCATACCGACACGACGTTCGGCGCAAGCAAGAGCCCCAATACGCACCCCGCAACGACCGCATTCTTCCATCGGGGCCGGAAATCCGATAAACGTTCCCACACCCCTGCCCCGCACACCGCTATCGCACAAAGAAAATACCACAGGCCGTGATAATACAACAACGGGTCCTGATCCGACATCGTGGTCAAAGAGCTCAACGCGCTTAAAATAACCGCGCACAACAAAAGCGCATATCGCGCCTCGCCGGATGCCCGGTATCGGCGCGCAAGAACAACACCCCCTCCTATTCCCGCAACAAGATACATAAAGGGAAAATTCGCGCACATCTTCATCTGCCGGGCATTGAACCCGAAGACCCAGTAAAAGAATTCATCAACGATCCCGGCTGATACCAGATACGCCGCAAGCGGAACAATGCCGGCGCAAAAACCAAGCGCATACGCCATTGCCCGCACTGCCCGCCCCTGCCGCTGGCCGAAGAATATCGCAATGATTGGCAAAAATACGAGCAGATACTGCTTGGTGATGAACGACATTGCCAGGCCGAATGCCATGCCGCATACCGCGCACGCAGCCGGGCCTTTACGGGGAAGATCAAGACATATCGATATTCCGGCGAGCAGAAAGAAAGCCATGAATATATCCGCGCGCAGGATAAAATACTGGCCGATAATGGCCGCAGCCGACACGAACAAAAGATACACTGACAATCGCGCCTTCGCCTGCCAGACCTGCGCGGCGATCCGCCAGCCCAGGAGCGCGTTTGCGACAAATATGAGGCCGGACGCAATACGGGCCATATCAAAGATAGCCGGTGAATGCGGCGCCGCTTTCATAAAGGGCGCCATTATAACGGGCAGGAACGGCGAATGATGCTCCCAGAAATCGCGAAACGGCACGAGCCCTTTTGAGATCAGCCAGGCAAAATGCAAAAACGCGATATCATCATGGCTGAAGTTCGACACCGCGCCCCAGGCAAGGAATAACAGGAAGTTCAGACAGATCAAAGGCCATAATTGCCGATATCCGTCCTTCCGGCTCCGATACGCCCACACGACGCACGCGGCGACCACCGCGGCCCAGATGTAGAAATGGCTCGTTTCCTTGAAACGCATGACAAGTTCAATCATCGAGCGCCTCCGGCTTGGCCGGCGACTCGCCGGGAGGATATCCGAGGATTTTTTGCGCTGCCAGGAACCCGCTCATCACGGAATGGTCCATATTGTTATAACAGAACGTCCCATACCTGCCGATGCAATGCAGATTCGCGAAATTCTTCACATATCCACTGACGATATCCAACTGCGCCCCGTATCCTTTTTCATACACAGGGTATGCCTTTGCCTGCCTGACGACGCACCCGTCGGCGACATCGGCCCTGGCGCATAATTTTAACGCCTCGAGCTCCCCTGCGGCCAGTTCCAGGAGCGCCCTATCCGACATCGACCAGAACATATCGCCCTCATCGCAGAAATATTCCATTGCCAATGACGTCATGCGGCTGTCCGGCACCATGTCCGCGCTCCAGTTCTTGAAGTTCTGGATGCGGGCCACAATGACATGAGGCGAGTTTATATAGATCCAGTTATCCGGAAATACCGACGGCAGCGAGACAATGCAATTGACCATGACGATGCTGCGGTAGCGCAGCCTGCGGCACGCGTCGAGGACCGGCCTGGGCGGCGCAGGCTCCAGCAGAGACACCAGTTGTGTCAGGGGCATGCTCGAGCAAAAATCGGTCCCCGCGGCCTCGCTGGTCCGGCCGGTCCGGGCATCTTTGCACACAACGGATATGATCCTTGCGCCGTCATGGCGCACCAAAACGACTTCATGGCCGAACAACATTTTGCCGTTTTTCTGCTGGATCCGGCGCGCAGCAGCGTCATACACCATCCCTGCGCCCAGGCGCGGATAATAGAACTCCCTGATCAGCGTTGCGGTGATATTGCCCCTGCCCCTGTTGCAGGCGTTGCGCACCGCTTCATACAGCGATAAACCCTTGATGCGCTGTTTGCCTACGTCCGATGAAAGCCGCACCGGCAGCAGCCCCCAGACCTTGTGCGTATAATCCTTGAAGAATATGTCATAGAGTTTCCTGCCGAAACGGTTTATAAGCCACTGCTCGTATCCGGACTCATCGGAACCTTTAAAGATACGGCTGCGCACGTAGCTCAAAAGGATAGAAACGGATGCGGCAAGGCCGATGCGCGAGAAAATGCTCGCTAGCGTCAGCGGATACATGAAAAAGCCCTGCTTGTAATAAATCCTCGACCTGCGGCTCACGACTTTCAGATCGCGCCCGAGGAGCCCCTGCCACCACGACAGCACCGTATTATTCTTCGTATAGAACCGGTGGCCGCCGATATCGAAATAATACCCTTTATAGGTGACGGTCCTGCTCAAGCCGCCGGCGCAGTTGTCCTTTTCCAGGACAACCGCATCGACCCCGGCGCCGGCAAGCATGTCTGCCGCTGCGAGTCCCGCTGGTCCCGCCCCTATGATGACCGCTTTTTTCATACTACTATCCTACCAATAATCCCGCCGGTGGCAAGAACTTTGTCGTATACGCAAAAAAAAGGCCGGACTATGTCCGGCCCTCAAAATGACAAATTACTGTTACCGAAATTACGATATCTTCTTTCTGCGCCGCGATGACGCGATACCGAGCACGCCGGCGCCCACGATCATCAGCACGCTGCTCACCGGCTCAGGGACGACCTGGACCTTCAAGAACGGATAGTAACCCGTGCTCTTAGCAAACGTCGCTTCCAGCTCGTTCATTTGACCGGGACGCTGGATCTGATATACGGTCCCGTTAACCAGTTCCGTCCAATTACCGTCGATCTCATTGCTGATGACCACGCCATAATTTGTAGCTGGCTCGTTAAGCCACATCTGCACCATATCGGTAACGGTCCCGTTACCCGATGAAGCGTTTTCCCACGTTCGCAACCCGGGCGTTTCACCCGTAACATTGAAATTCAGGCTCGCGAACATCATGCCGCCGGAAAATGTAACATTGCGTTCCTTCTGCCTGTCCCATGTCAGATTCTGCATGTAGCTATAACTATTAGCGCCTGTCACCTGCAGCACATTAATGAGATCAAAAGGCGAACTGCCGGGGAGATTCTCAACGCCGGAAAGATACATATTAAGGGAAGCTGAAACGATCGTATAATTCGCCAGCTCGGCCGCCAATTCCTGCTGATTGAACTTGAGATATGTACGCGTTGCATTAACTGCGTCATAGTATATCGAATCAGGGATCGGATTACCGATTGCATCGCCCACTTTCAGGAATGGATCAGAGCCGAAATCTGTTTTGGGATCTGACCGGTCCACATAGGTCATATTTGACGGATAAAAAAATGCAACCGTATGTTCTTCGTTCCACTGGAACGCGGCGAAAGCGCGGGACGCCAGAGCCATAATGATAACCGACGAGAACACAAATATTTTGATCGATGTCCTTTTCATACGGCACCTCTTATAGCTGTCTGTATTTTTTGTCGAATTCCTGGAAGAACTGCAGAAGGCCTTCATTGCCGATGAGACGAAGCTCTCCGTCGATAAGCTCGTAAGAGCCGGCGCCGAGCGGCAACGGCTCGACACTGCCCGTGTCTGCCTGCGTGACGGGATGATACGCGAAGACCGTCCCTATCGGGGAGCTGAACTGCATGGTCTCCAGCGCGGCAGGATCAACAGTCGAAGGTTCGTAGGAGATGATATTGCCCAGCGGCGCGGCAGGCGCTTCCGGGGCCGGAGCAGACGGCACAACAGGGCCTGGCTGCGTGCCATCACCCTGATCGTCGTCATCTGTTTCATCAGGTTCAATCGCAGGTTCCGGCGAAGGCGCATTATTGAAATATACCGGGCCGGGAGCGTCGTTAAGCAGTTGTATCGCATCCGGCTCGACAGAACCGTTGACTGCGCCTTCCAGATTCCCGCTCACCGCTTCATTCAATTCCTCATCCATTATCTGGCCATAGACCCGCAAGGTAACAGAGCCGCCATCCACCATAATACGTAAAGGCGCATCAAGGGCGCCGATAGTGCTTGTCCCTTCGGAAATATATTCATTCCCGGCCTGCAGATACACATCGGACCCGGCGGTTATGTGCGTCATTTCTCCTGCGCCTGCAATAATGGACCCTGTGTCGCTGATCAGGGACAACCCCCCCAGGTCCATCATAACCGGCACATCCAGGACAATGTCGCCTGATGCCCAGATATCGATCCCGGCATCTCCGGTCCTTGATAAATACTCGCCGCCCGGTTCTTCGGTCTCGGTAACGGTCACACTGCCGGATGTCGACTTGACCGTCAGCGCGCCTAACAACTCGCCGCTTGAAGGGCCAAGCGCAAGATCGAGTTCATTTTCTCCGCAGATTATCCTGTCGCCGATGATCTCGATCGCCCCTGCTGTCTGGATCGCATGGCTGTCTGCCAGGATATACGGATCGCGATAAAACACTGCGACATCGCCATAGGGAATCCCGTTAATGATCAAGCTGCCCGCGCCGTTGCCGATGCCCTGCGGATCAAACGGGTCATAATCAGCCCTTAATACGATCTCGACCGCGCTCAAATCCGAGTTAACCACCACATCCCCTGCGGAATACAGGCGGATATACGGCACCACGGAATACCCTTCGTAATAATCAATGTCCTCGGCCACAGATCCGGTGTCCAGCGTCGATGCAAGGGATATGCCCGGATATCCCCACCCGGGGATATTCAGATCAAGACTCGGCAAAAGTCCGTCAGTAGACACGTCGATCCCGTCCCCCGCGTAGAAATCGAAAGACTGCGCTCCGGAGAAATTGAAATTGGCCCCACCCAGATCCGCGGAATCCCCCGTGTGGCTGAGCGTGCCTGAACCGCTCCAGTCAGCATCTGCCAGGAGCGAAACAGTCCCGGACGCATAATACATTTCCGATTCGTAAAAAGAATAAGAGCCGAATGATTCAATAGGAATTAGTTCCACAAGAGCCAGATCAAGAGTGATATTCCCGCCTGCTGAAAGCTCTATGTCCCCTGCCGCTGCCGAAACAGTATCTTCAGACGCTTCCATGCTGATGCAATACGCGCGGGCGCTGCTGGTGATCTGCGCATAACCTGAAACCGAGATATTCCCCGGGCTTGAAAGAAGAACGTCTCCGGCAGTGATGTCTATTTCGTTCACTGCGACCCAATCCGCGTCATTATCATTCTGGCCGGAGTAAACACGGCCGTCAGTAAGCGAAATATTGGCGCCGAACAAACTGACATCGCCCGACGTAAGATACAGGATACCGGCATTGTCGCTGCTGGTCGTGGCGCTGGTATATGCATACCCGCCGGGCAAAGACAGATCGCCTCCGGCATAGACCAGGACATCGCCGGTTTCTGCTTCAAGACGGCGCGGGCTGATATCGTCTCCACCGTATGCCTCGGCTGTTGAATACACGCCGATAGCGACACTTACCGGGCCGTTTAAGCACTGGACCGTCACATCATCGGAATAAGCGAACGCCTCGGAATCTTCGTATATAGTATTGGCTGACGCGTTTGACCAGACCAGCGTGGTATTCGGGATGGTGATCGGGCCGTTGTAAGAAATCAGGTTGACCTTGCCGGTAACCGCCCGCGCCACATCACCGGCATACGCGATGGCGTCGGAGTAGATGTGGCCGGCCGGGCTGATCGCATACCACGCATCCAGGGTCACATCGCCTGCCTGGGCATAGGAATTGAACGCGCTGCCGGAGGCAACGGCATGGCCGTAAATCAAAGTATTATCGTAGGTATTGATGTTGCGTCCGGCATCGACCAGCACTGCCATATAACGCCATTCGTAATTATTGTCATCGTAAGCATAGGTCCCGGCGATCGCATCAGACCAGGTGCCGGCATTGCCTTCGACAAAGGTCTGGGCAGAAGCATCGGAACGCACGTCCGTGCGGTAGATCGAGATATCGCCGCCTGAGGAAAGAGAAACGCTGGAGGAATATGCTGTGGCAGTCATGCCGCCCAAGGCATAGGCGTAGGAGAAGATATCCGCGCCGTAATAATACTCGGCATCCCTGCCGTCAATGCTCAAAGAATTGCCCGCGGACAGGCTGACTGTGCCGCTTCGCGCAAGAGCCGTGCTATCGGGGTTCTCGTACACAGAGGCAGAGGCCTGGGAATAGATCAGTTCGAGGAAACCGGTCTCGATCAGGTTGTTTCCGGCGCTCAAAATTACGTTACCGCTGTTGGCAGAGCAGTTACCGTAACCGCTGGCATTGGCCTGGGAATTGACCCTGCCCCATTCCATATCGATATCGCCGAGGCCGGCGTAAATGCTCACATTGCCGGAAATGGCATACCCGGTTCCTTCATAGACAAACGCCCCGGCATAGGAATACACACTGGCGCCGCGGCCGAAAATCACATCCAGACCGGCATCAAGGGTAACATTGCCGGAATACCCGTTCGGCGCATCGCCTTCACCGAGGTCGCTATTTGAGTACACGCTGACCTGCTCGGCAAGCACAATGCTGCCGTCAGCGGTCAGGGTCAGATCGCGGTCTCCGATGGTGTAGATATCCTCATTGACATATATGTTTCCGGCAGTAATCAGGGTGATATCGCCGTCGGTTATCACTCCGCCGTCATGGTCATCGAACGTGCCTGCATTAATATCAAGGTCGGACAGACTGTCGATAACGATCGCACCCGTGTTATTGGAAACATGCATGGTCTCTACGGTGCCCAAACCCATATCAACGCCGCTGTTGGCATATAATTCCACGTTATACGCGCTGATCCTGCCGGTGCCGGGAGCGAGAATAGTCTGCGCGTAGATCTCAAGCCCCGAAAGCGCAGTTCCATAAACCCTCACATCATCCAGCGCGCCCTGCGCGAGGCGGTACATATGGCCCCAGCCGCCGATAAAGAAACTGCCGTAGGTATCGACCGAGTCGGGCGAGGTCCCAAAGGTGCTGCCGTATTGAAGCTCATCGGTGTCAGGATTCAGGTCATTCTCCTGGAACAGATACATACTGCCTTCAGAACCTTCGCGGACCATTGCGAGCCGATACCACTGGTTGTCATTGACGGTAACGGGGCTGCTGGCGTCCATGTCGTTATTGACCCAGCTCTGCAGCGCACCGTATTGCGTTTCCATAGCATAACCGGAAGTATACGGATACGGGGACACGCCCATCAAGCCGACATTGTTCCTGCTCTGTTCTCCCTGATACCAGCATATTAAGGTAAAAGCGCCTGTGCCGAAGTAAAAATCGCGGCCGATATTGATATAATCGTTGACGCCGTTGAAATAAAGCGCCTGGCCGAACCCATCCGGCCCGGGCACGATTCCCGGGTTGCCGCTGGCATATGCAGAATAGCCGTTTCCGCTCACATCCTGGGCATAGTAATAATAATAGTACGGCTCCTGGTCAAAATTCCAGTATGCCCGCATGCCGAAATTCTCTACTTCCATGTTCCTGCGGGTGATATACCCCAGAGCGTCAAGGGTGACATATGATCCCGGAGCAACGATATCGGCAAACGTGCTCAGAATAATATTACCTTCAGCTGAAAGCCACACATCAAAAGACGCGTAAATACCGTATCGAATTGACAGGTTACCACCGCAATCAATACTAACCTCGCCGGCCTCGCCTCCTGAAACGCGGTTGGAGATAGCCAGAACTGTCAGGTCATTGGGGCTGTAAATATAAATATCTCCGTAATCGACGTTTTCCGCTGCGAAATTCCGCACATTCACTTCAAAAGGATTATAATAACTGCCGATGCCGCCTTCGGCAGTGATGTAGAGTTCATCCGCAGTGACATCAGCGCCTTCGCTGTCGCCCCAGACAGGGCCTGAACAATTAATAACCACAAGACCGGGAGAACGTACATCGGAAACAGCCAGGCCGCGAGACCCAAGCTCTTCAAGGAAGATATCGCCGTCTTCGCCCGGAACAGGATTGGTAACTGCAGAAACATGTCCCGCATTGTAGGTCTGGATAAAGCCCGCGAGCGAGCCGATACCGGAACCAGCGCGTAGCACAAGGCTGCTGTATTCGGTATTTTCGGAGAAATAGATCACATAATCGCCGGTATTGATAATGGCGCCTATGCCGTCATGCCAATCGCCAACAGTCTCGCTGTTATGGTCTGCTAAAATGGAGAAATAAATATCGTAGTATTCACCGCTGGTGACATAGATGTCACCAACAATGGAGATATCATTCGGGGAATAAATTATCGTATTTGAGGAGAATTCGCCGCTGATCACGGAGAGCAGCGGGTCGAGGATGGCTTTGCCGGGGGTATATCCCGGAGGCGCACGGCCGTTCAAAATGCCGTAAAAACCGAGTTGTTCGAAAGCGTCGATCCGTAACAGGCCGCCGTTGCCTGAAACCGCGCCTGCTGAAAAATCTATTTTCGCGTTTTTATTGACAAAAACGCTTGTCTGTTTTGATGTGATATTGATCCTTCCGCCGTTACCCACAATACCCATTGCCCTGGCTTCAGTGCAGCTTGAGCTGTCAAAGGTAGCAGTGCCTTCGCTGACAATAATGATCTCGCCTGCTGCGCCCTGCTCAAGCGCATTGGCGCAAATCAGCCCCTGCTGGAGCACTGAGGTCGCTTCGATCGCGATCTTGCCGCCATCAGGGCTTGCTGCAGCCACTGCGTTGGCGATTATCCTTGCCTCAGGCGTATTGACGAAATCGGCATTGCTTCCCTTAATATATATCCGGTCAGCTTCCAGGGTGCCTGAGTTGACGATCGGCGCGCCTTCTGCAACCAGCTCAATGACCCCCTCACGCTCTACCAGGGAGGTGACCTTTACCAGGCCGGTATTGTTGATCGCATGGTCAAACACGCGGTTCAAGACCTTTGCTGTCAGCATAACCTTGCCGCCTTCTGCCAGGATAGAACCGCTGTTCTTCACCGCGCTTGTCATCTTTACGCCGCCAGGGCCAAAGACCTCGCTTTGCACTGCCTCATCCACCACCACTGAAATGGCGTTCTGATCTTCCAGAGAAACCGTGATCTTTTCCCCTGCTGCCAGGACGACCGTGCCTAATTCAGCCTGGATCATCATGCGGTTATCCACAGCGCCGCCAAGCAGGCATACATACCCGCCCCTGGCATTGATCGTGCCTTCATTGATCACATAGCCGTTCTTGCCTGACTTGGTGAACACGTGCTTGCCATTCAAAAAATCGTCGTTTGAAATATTAAGCGATGACGCCACCAGGCCCGCGACATCTACGCGCGAATTCGGCCCGAAAATAACGCCGTTGGGATTAACGATGAATACCCGGCCGTTGGCATTAAGCGTCCCCATGATCGCTGAAGGATCAACGCCGACCACGCGGTTCAATACGATCGAACTCGCGGAGGGCTGCTGAAAACTGACTGTTTCTGGCTGGGCAATGCTGAAACTGTTATAATTGACGATCAGCCGCTCTGACGGGGTATTGACATTAAGCGTATTGCTGGCTGAACGGTCGAATGTCGCGGAACCGGATACAACGCTCTCCCCTTCGGGAAGCGCGAATGCGATTAACGGAATAAAAAGAAACACGATCGTGGCGGTCAACAGGCAGGATGTGCGTGCAGCACTTCTCATGATATTCCTTACTGCGGATTTCAACTGGAATGAAAACGTTTACAATTTATCGGGTTACGGGTATAAATATACACTATAAATATAGAAATTTCAAGTATTATTTACTAAAATTCTTTCGAGACCGCGATCCACGGATGCATATGGTCATCGTCCGACGGAGTCCTGTCAAGCGGCCAGGCAAGATCAGCCCGGACCGAGAAGTCTTCAGGCAGATTGAACCTCATGCCGAAGCCCGCGCTTCGTAAAGTGTCGCTCTTGAGTTCCCCTGCCTGCGGCTTTTTCAAACGCGCCCATCCCCAGTCATAGAATAAAGCGACCCGCAACGCGTCATAGAACTTCGCTTTTGAAAACGGAACCATGAAATCCTTAGGGATAAAAGAAAGCGGCAGCAGCCACTCGAACGTAGAGGCCAGCCCCTGGTCGCCCACATATTCTCCGGAGGGATAGCCCCTGACATTCGATATGCCTCCCACCTGGAACTGCTGGGATGCGGCAAGCGGATATGCTGACAACTGGAAAGAGTTCTTCCACAAAAGAGCCGAAGAGAAAGGCATCTTCTGCAGCCGTAAAAGATTGGCGGGGAACTTGAGGAATTTCCCTCCTGCGCCGACGCGCGAACACCGCGAATCAGTATCGTCCATGCCTCCAAGGATATTCGGGATGCCGATATGCGCTTCGGGAGAGAATATAGTCCTGCCGCCTCCCATCCAGGAATCCGAATAATCCGCGTCGAGGCCGAATTTCATCACGCGCATGCGGTCGCGGCTCTGCTCAGCCCCTGCCTGGAAATTATACGAATCCAGATAATCGAAACCGGTGTTCAGGGTAACGGTAAGGTCCTAGTTGTTCAGTATTTCATGCATGAGGAATATCCCGTATACCTTGCTCTTGCCGCGCGCGTCGAGATCGGCATATTCTTCGCCCAGAGAAAGCTTGGACCGCGAGGCAAACGCTCCGATCTTGGTGGTCTCGGAAAGCGGCACCAGATACCGCCCTGATATCAACCGGTAATCCTCACCCTCGCCGAGTTGATACTGCAGGGAAAGCATATCATCCAGGCCGAACGCGTTGTTATGGCTGACAGTCCCTGAAAAACGGTCCTTGCCGACATACCGGGACGCATAATTATCGTAATCAAACCGCACATGGACCGGCATGTTGTCCGCCACGTCAAGCATGATATCGCTGCTTCCTGTTTCCTTGCCCGGTGACAGGACTGCCTTGACATTCCGGTCAGGATGTTCGTTCAGGCGCGCGAGCCCTATTCTGAGCTTTTTATAATTGAAGAGATCACCCTTCTGAAGGTTGATCCGTTTCTGTATGAGCGCGGTCTTGAAATACCTGTTGCCTTTGATGCCAATATCGCCGACCGTACCCTCAACGGCCATGATCTCCAGGACGCCCTCGACGATCTTCTGGGGAGGCAGATACGCGCGCGAGGTCACGTATCCTTTCCTGCGGTATGCGTCGGTCAACAGATCCGCGACCTTCTGCATGTCTGCGAGGCTCAATTCCCTGTTCTCGAACGGTGTCGTGATCCTGGATATCTCGAAATAACTCAGCAGCGTAACGCGGCTGACATTGATCGTCCTTACATATGCCTTCTGCTCTTTTGCGGCAGGAAGCGGCACTGAAGCTGCAGGTTCCTCGATCTGCGGTTTTTCAGGCTCCCGCTCGATGCGCTCACGCAAAAGTTTCTCTTCTTCGACCTGACGCTCGCCGGTCTGGACTTTTTCTACCTGGGCAATGACGAATGAAGGGAATAATACGGAAAGACAGACGACTGCGGCGAAAATGGAATTACGCATACCTGCCCCCTTGTTAAGCTGAATCTATAACCCTCATTGTAACATAAACTTTCGCGCCTGCAAGTAAATACTGGTATTTACCAGCGCTCGTAATGAACGCGGTTTTCGTCATAGCGGTCAGCCGGCGGCAGTTCTTGAGCCGGATATCCGACCGGGATCACGGCAAAAGGCACAATATTTTCAGGAAGATTGAAATATTTCCGCAGATAATCGACCCTGTCCTGGCGAGGAAAAACTCCCAGCCACACCGCGCCAAGGCCCTGGGACGTCACTTCAATGAGCATGTTTTCGACCGCAGCGGCGCAGTCCTGCATCCAGTATCCCTGATGCTTTTCCCTTGACAGATCCCCGCATACCACGATGGCCACCGGCGCCTCTGCTGCAGAATGAGCGTACGCAGAGCATTCGCTAACCTTTTTTCTGCTTGCGGGGTCGCGCACCACGATGAACTGCCACGGCTGCTGATTTCCGGCAGAAGGCGCTGCCATAGCTGCCTTCAAAATCTTTGTAACCGCCTCTGCGGAAACATCCCTGTCAACGAACCTTCGTATGCTTCTTCTCTTCAGTATATCGTCCATGTGCCTGCCTCCTGAAATATCTTGAAATAAGGATCCTTTTACGCTACAATACAGCTATGTTCCTCTTTATCCGCCTCCTCTTAGCGCATCTCATCGGAGATTTCCCCTTGCAGTTCGATTTTATCTTCAAGCTGAAACTCAAAGGCCTGCGCGGGGTTATCCCTCACGCGCTGATCATATTCTACTGCGGCATTGCAATGTCCTGGCCGTATCTTCATATGCCGCTCGCATGGGGATTCCTGGCCTTCATCGCCATAACACATCTGATCCAGGACTCATTAAAGATCAATTACGGAAAAGCCAAGCACGGCTTCTGGGCATACGTCATTGACCAGGCAACCCACGCCGCGCTCATCTCTCTGGTTTTCTTCACGGGCTTGAAAGACCTGCCCGCTCCTGAGCCGTCAAACCCGTTCGTCAGGCTCTATTCCCATGACGGCCTCATCCTGTATCTCATCATCCTGATCGCCGCGACCTACAACGGGCATTTTCTCATCAGATGCTTCAAAGACTCGTTCGTCAGGAACGCCAATCCCTGTGACGCGTATGAGAAATGGTTCGGAATGTTCGAACGGCTCGCAATCGTATCGCTTTTTCTCACTCCGCTGCCGCTGTGGTTGATTATCTTGCTCAGCCTTGCGCTGCGGCCGCTGGCCTACGTATCTCTCAAAGATCGGCTGTCCCTGCACCGTTGCTTCGTCGCCGTGCCCGACATGGTCCTCAGCTGGATCATCGGCCTGTTAGGCGGCATGATCCTCTATCTACTTCAATCCCGTTACCCGGTATATTGATATCGGATTTGTCTTGCCCTTGACCATGATCGGCTCAAGCTTCTCCACAACGACATGGTCCCGGGCCATCTCGAATGTCGACTCGCTGATGATGATCTCGCCTTTACCCGCAGCGGCGCAGAGCCGCGCGCCAAGGTTGACGTTGTCCCCGATGACCGTATAAT
Source organism: Candidatus Omnitrophota bacterium (assembly GCA_029571225.1). Classification (GTDB taxonomy): domain Bacteria; phylum Omnitrophota; class Gorgyraeia; order Gygaellales; family Profunditerraquicolaceae; genus JAGOOP01. Next base: position 30,345 of record JAKPTF010000061.1, read on the forward strand.
CCATACGTTCGGCAGAACCCATGTTCCCCACGACCATATCGCCCGTGTTGATCCCGATGCCGATCTGGATCGCGGCCTTTGCGTCCTGCGCCAGGTTCTGGCGCAATTCCTTCATTTTTTCCTGGATATCGAGCGCGACACGGATGGCCACAAGCGCGTGGTCCTTTTCATGGCGTTTGCTCGGCGCGCCGAAGAACGCCATGACCTCGTCGCCCACAAATTTATCAAGCGTTCCGTTATAATGGAATATGACCTTGACCTGCAGCGAGAGCACCTCGTTGAGCATCGCCACCACTTCTTCGGGCTGGCGTGTCTCTGAAAAAGCGGTAAACCCGCGCACGTCTGAGAACAGGACCGTGAGATGCCTGCGCTCGCCGCCGAGGGTCAGGCGCGAAGGATTATCCATCATCTCGGATATGACCTCGTGGGACAGGTAATGAGAGAATGCCCCCTTGATCCAGAGCTTCTCCCGCTCCTCGGTAAAGAACCTGAAGCTGGTGATGGCCATAAGGCCGAACACGACGATCCCCAGGGGCCCCACCATATCAAGCCACAGGCCGTTGGAGATGAACAAATAGAAACAAACCCAGAAAAATCCTGCAGCGTACACGATTGCCAGGACCAGGCTTTTCCACAACTTCAGCAGAGACACCAGGGCGATCACCAGCGCCGTGACCACCAGCATCAGAACGCGAAGCGCCATGCGCTGCCTGACGATGAACCGCTCGGTCAGGATCGTATTGATGAAATTCGAATGGGTCCCGACCATGGGATAATTCTCCTGCAGGGGGATCGGCCGCAGGTCGTGCGTTCCGGTCGCGGTAAGGCCGACGATACAGATCTTGCCGTTCACCAGTGCCTTGAGCCGGGCAGTCAGGTCAGCTTCCATCTTGCGCAGGACCTCTTCTGCGCCCGAGATGCCGGCGTCCCGGCCGGCAAGTTGACTGCGCACTTCTTCGAGCTGAAGGATCAGATAATACGGGATATGCTTGAATGTTTTGTCCCATTTCCCGTGCCAGTTCACGATCATGCATCCCTGGCTGTCAACGGGAATGACGATGTCCTTGCGGCCCGGATGGAACCTGGCTTTCTTAAGCGTGACCCGGTTTGGGCCGACTTCGACATTTTTGACTTCCAGCCTGTCCAGCAGAGCGGCAATGGTCAACTGTGGCAGGATCTTTCCCTCATAGCGGACAAAAAGCGGAACCTTGCGCGTAACGCCGTCGATATCAGGATCGGCGTTGATAAAACCGCTTCCCATCATGCGCCTGGCGTATGCCATGATCGGTACGTTCAAAGAACCGGCTTCCCTGAAAAACGGCCACGAGCCCGGGATATCAACGGAAAACCTGTTGACGTAGAAATACACCGCCTGGTGATGCACGAAACGCTCCTGGACATACGATTCGTCTTCGGCGAATAAAAAGAACCCGCGTTCCCGCTCCAGCCGCTCCAGGCAGGCGTCGAACGATATCTCCGGGTCTTTGCGGATAATATCGCGCACTGCCTCATCCAGCACCATACGTTTGGCCGCCGGCAGCTTGTCCCGCAAAAGGCCGGCGTCAACGCCGAGGGACTGCGCCGCCTTCTCAACGGAGATCGAGATGTCCTTTAAGAGTATTTCCTTGAGCTTTGGGAAAGGGAAACTTTGCGGTTCGTCGAAATAGAACGGAAGATATGTGATGCCGCTGCGGTCTATGGCGTCAGCGAACGCCTCATCCTCCTGCGGGTTCTCTTTATCCGCTTCGGTGAAAATGACATCCCAGAGGATCTGCCTGGCCCCGCACTCCTTGAGAATCCTGGTCAACCTGGCATGGTAGCTTCTCGGCCATGGCCACCTGCCGATCTTTGCGAGGCTCTGGTCGTCGATATCGACGTGAACGACCGGTCCCCGCGCTGGCTGGGCGCCCTGGAGGGTAAAACGCAAATCCAGCGCTTTTAATTCGAGGATCTCGTAGGGTTTGGAGCTGACAGCGAAGAAAATCGCCACTGCCAGCGACAGCGTGATGAAAAGGCTGACTGTCAGTTTCAGGCGGGTCTTCTTATTCACGTAGGTGCTCTCGCGGGATAGCCGTTGCGGCCGTTATTAAAACCTGTAATACGCCGACAGCGAGGTGAGCGAGCCGGAATACCGTTCGCCCGGTTCGTTGGACCGGTTCTGCCGGTACGTATAGTTAAGGCCGAACGACAGCGCTTTATTCACAGAATAGAACAGTGCGGCAGTCATCAGGTACGTTTTATCTTCCTGTTTGCACCCCGCGTCATTGATGAGCGTGCGCGTGCGGTAATCCCTGATCTGACGGGAAGCGGACAGATACCCAAAAAGTTTTTTCGTGAACAGATGGGTCAGCGACGCGCCGAACCTGAATGAGTCATAATCGTAATAGTTGAGGTATTTCTCATCGGAATTATTGTTGTAGTACTCGAAGTTGAACTTCAGCATGTCCTTCTCGAAGAATTTGCCGACCTCATAGGTGAACGTATTGCGCACGTCGTCCCGCTTTTTGGTGCCGACCTCGCCGTTGCCCGAACGGTTATACCGCTTGGCATAGTTGCGGTATGATCCGTCATACCGAAGGCTGTGGAACATCTTGTGCGGCAGGGTCTGTTTGAACTTCAGGTCGATGATCTGCTCTATGTAATCGTCCGTGCCGGTATGGTAATATTCAATAACGTCAAAGCCGTAACCGCCCGAAAGCGTGATATCCTTGTTAAGGCGGTGTTCGAGGCCCGTATGGATCGCGTTGCGGATCATGTCGAGCTTGGGAAAGTCAGCATACACCAGGTTCATGAGCTCGTAATCGAAAAAGAACTCGCTCCTGCGCCAGATCGGGCTGGCAAAAGAAGCGCTCAAGAACTCCTGCGTATATGCGCCGCCGTCGCGCCGGCTGTCGAGGAACGCGTTATTATCGTATCCCATGGTAACCGCTGCCAGGAAATTGAAATCGCCCTTCTCATACAGCGTGCGTTCGGGCTCAAGATAGATCTTCTTCACCCGGGGAGTGACTTCCTCTTCCAGGTAATCGGCGGCGCAACATAGCGCGGGCGCCAGCATAAGGCCAGCGATCAATATGGATATCGTTTTCTTGTGTATGGGCATCGTCCCTCCTTGGAATGGATTAAAGAGAACGGTTATACGGTCCTTTTATGGCTCATACGGCTCGTACTGTTCCTCACTCTCTTCTTCCAGCCGGTTAGTTATATCCTCGATCGTATTGCGTTCGTCGGTGATGTCCTTGGTATCGATGATCTGGTCCAGGATAGAGCTCTTCTGGTCTACCTGTTCGGTCAGGGTCTCGATAACTGATTTCTCCGGCTCCATCCGTCCCCGCTCCCGTTCCTGGCGCCGGGGTTCTCTTCCCTCAACGCGACTCAACAGGTCAGCACGAATATTATCGAACTTCTCGAATTCGCGCAGGCTTATCTGAAGCAAGGCGCTGGGTTCCTGGAACCTTTCGATAAAGGTTCTGAAACCCTCGGGGAGCATCATATCCATCAACTGCACCTTGTTCGCGTCAAAAGCCTTGATAAAGACCGTGTCTTTCAAAGCCGCCACCTCGTCCTGGTCTGGTTCGACATACACCATATAGCTGGAACCTCTGACGCCCGCGACGGCGGAGGGCGTCGTCACTTCAAAGCTCATGCCTGCCTTTATGTTCTCCAGGTTGGAATAGACCCTGCCTCGGCTCAACTCAAGCCTGTCGATCGTAGCCTCATCCTCGGCAGCGTTCAACACAGCCAGCGCCTTTTCGGCAATCTGGATGGCATTCTTCTTCTCCTTGTCAAGGGCGATGTCGACCTTCGAATGGCGCGCGGTCCTGATCGTATCACCGGCCTTCAACTGCATGCCCTTCTCGGCCTTTCTCCAGTCGGTCTCATTGGGGGACTGGACCTGGACGTTCCCCTGGACAAAAATGATTTCCGCGGCATGCGCCATACCCGGGAAAAAACCGAAAGCAAGGATCATCACCATGCTTAATATCATCGTCTTTGATCTTCTCATATCCGTCTCTCCCTCTTGATTGAATGTCCTGTGCTAGAACCCTTTGGTGAGCGCGAACCACGCATGCGCATGGTCTCCGTCCTTGCTGGGCTGATCGGTGAACGGCCAGCCGATATCTAACCGGAACGATGTCGCCTTATCCGGGACCTTGAACTCGCAGCCGATGCCTCCGGATGCATATTCATAATGTTTGGGGTTGCCTTCCTGATACGTTTTGAAACTGGCCTTGGCGTAATCGACGAAGGTGAAAAGCCGCAGCGCATCATAGATCTTCGTTTTGGAATACGGCACCGACAATCCTCGCGGAAGGCCGAATGCAGGGAATGAAAAACCCGTGCTGAATGACACACCTTCATCTCCGGGCGCCTGGGCTCTGGGGAAACCGCGCATATCGATGACTCCCATAAAGCCGCCGATGGAAAAAACATTGACGCCGGGCTGGGCCTGGGAGGATTTCTGCCAGTGCGCCTTGCCGAGCCAGTCGATATCCTTAAAAAGCTTCTGCCTCCTGGCAATGATCAGGTGGTTCTTTTTATATCCGCCGCCTGCCCCTTTGACCGAACAGGATTCGTCTTCCGCTGTCGACGCGCCGAAGATCCTGGGGATGCCGATCTCAAGGTCGTTGGCGATGACCCAGCGTCCGTAGCGGTCAGCGCGGTTCAGATCAAGGCTCCACAGCGCAGCCCCGAACCTGTCCGCTTTCTTCTTGTAGCCATACTGCCACCAATGGATGTTCTTGCTGACAAAGCCGTAGCTCGACACAAGCTCGCAACCGGGCTCGTCGATGAGCGACTGGTAGAAATAAAAATACCATTTATACGCGTGTTTCTCGAAGTCGGTATCGACATTGGTGCCGCAGCAGTAATCTTCGAGTTTATAGGGCATGTAATAGAACTCGAATTTCCAATCGGGGTTCAGGGGCAGGAAATAGTCGAAATCGAACAACCGGTGGGAATCGGACTCTGTGGCCTGGGCCTTGAACTGCAATGAGTCGTCATGACCGGTGAGGTTATTATGCGTGACATAGATCTTATACCTGCGGTAGGCGATGTATTCGGAGCCATAATTGTCCATCTGCAGCGTCACGTGGACGGGCTTCTTATCCTTGACCGTCAGGATAACGTCGGTCAGGCCGGTCTGCACGTTCGGATCGCAGGTAATGGATACCTTGCGGTCCGGATGTTTATTGATGCGGTAGATAGAATTGTTGAGCTTCTTGAAATTAAAGTATTCGCCTTCTTTCAATGTCAGCTTCTTACGGAATACCGCTTCGGAAAAATGCTCGTTGCCTTCGATGATGATCTTGCCGGTCCTGCCCTCCTTGACCACGATCTGGAGGATGCCCTCGCCCAGCCGGGAAGGATCGATATACCCGTATGAAGTGATATACCCTTCCCTGCTGTAAGCACGGGTGACGCGGTCAGCCACATATTGAAGCTCCCTGCCGGTCAGTTCGCGGTTCTCATACATGGTCTTGAGCCTGCTGATAGCTTCAGGGGCAAGGATTGTCGCGCCGGTGACCCTGACCTCTTTGATCAGCGTTTTTCCCGCTGGCAGCGTGGGCTTGGGGATCTGCGATTCGACGGTTTGTTTCAGAATGATCGCAGGCGATTTTTTCCGCGCAGCGCCGAGGTTCTGCTGTATCGCATCTGCCTTCGGGCCGTCTTCGTCAGCGCCGTCAACGGCAAAGGCCGCAGCGGAACCGGTGATGACAATGAAAGCAGCGAGTAATAGAACATGGGTCATTGCTTTAATGCCTTGCCGCGCTCTTTCTATCATGTATAGATCCTCCTTTTTCTCACAGATCCACCCGAGATATTAATTATATGGTAATACCCGCATATCCTTTGTCAAGCAAATAGTTGCTGTTCAGTGTGTTTCGTTCCTCTTCTGGGAAAAATAATTGATGAATACCACGATAAAGGTGACGCAAACAAGCAGTTGCGCTATGACGACCATCCTGCCTGCAGTATTTTTCGCGCAAATATCCCCGAACCCGACTGTTGTGGTCGCGACGATGCTGAAATAAAGCGCAGAAACAGGGTCCATGGGCATGTTCAGAAGGTCGAATGCCATATAAAGAACGGCAAAATCGGACATTACCTCTATATAGTGCAAAGAAATGAGCAAAAGCGAACGGCGGTACGAAACGACAGCGCTGTGCATATCCTCAAGGAATACAAGATGCAGGATGTGGACGAACGTATCGCTCAGGAAATAGATGACCAGGAAGATGACGACAGGGCTCCTGTACCACCCCTGCCCAAGCACGACGAGCGGAAAGGCGAATTTCAGAAGCGTGTACAGTTCGACCGCAAGTTTCCGGCCCGTCGGGCCCCAGTGGCCGAATATATCCCTTATCAAAAGCACGGGGAAAAGAAACTGCACCAGGCATAACGCAAGCCGCACGATACGCTCCACTCCGTAGGTATGCTCGTTCCAGACCCTGCGCACATCCCGCAATTGCTGGGCATACGCCTCAGGCATGCGCTCGCCATGCTCGCTTTCGGGCGGTTTTATTGCCGGGTTCGAAAAAATGTTCAAGAGGCTGAATTTCATCGTCAATAATAAAATAATGTGTAATACTGCATCACGTCGTCTTTGGTGAACCACTGCTTGTCCTTGCCCGGGCTGATATATTTCTTTTCCTTTATCTTGGCTCCCTGGCGGTCGTAAAAGCATTCTTTGGCAGACGTAATTTTGTCATCGCCGGTAAGCCATACGCCGTCTTTGCCCGCTCCGCCTTCGGAACCGAGGAATTCAGTCACCTTGCCCATGCGGTGCTTGTTGTCGTATTTGAAATTATGATATTTAACGATTTCCCCGCCTTTGTAGTCAACGTCCCTGACGATCAGATTTGCGTGGCCGTAGAAATAATTCGTGGATCCTATCTCCGTCTTCTGCGGATCATACCTCTTGATGCTGATCTTACGGCCGGCGCTGTCGTATTCATAAACTCCGGTGTATTGCATGACCCCCGTGCCGGTATAAAGGATCTCGCGCGAGATCTTTCCGTCAGGCCCGAACTCGTAAACGATATAGTCATCCAGGATATCGTCATCAGTCATGAGTTTGCTGTCAGGGCCCTCCAGATACCCCGAACGCCGGGTCATACGTCCCCGGGAATCATAATGGAGGATATAATATTCATATACGTCGTCGTCTTTCGTGAACCATGCTCCGTCATTCCCGGCGACATATTTGATCTCCTTGCGCTGCTTGAATTCGTCGCTGCGGGACAGTGCCCTGTCCCCTTCCCTTTCGATCTGCGCCTGTGTTTCTTCTACAAAAGGCTCCTCCGGCGCCAAGCGCTGCTCCCGGTCCATTTCAAGCGGCTGCGCCAGGCAGAGCGACGGGCCGTTCACGGATATAAGCCAGAGGACAATGCACACAAAAGAAATATCATAGTATGATCGCATAGTACGTAATATGCTCCTGTTGTTTACTATTTCTGCGGCGCGCTGACCACGGGTTTTGTTTTAAGCGTCGCCACTGTTTTGACCACGCGGAATCCCACGACCTGGCGGCTCAAATAATCGTAGCTGCGAAAACGGTTGTTATAGACCTGCGGGTGGATAACCGTATCCATGACAAACGGAGGCCCCATGCCTTTGCGATACCCGGGGTCCAGAAGGAAACTGCCTCCTCGAAGCACCCTGGCTGCCTGAAACGTTTTGAAGACTGGCAGATTGAAGAACAGGTCCTGGCCTGCGCCTGCAGGATCGGCCTGCTTCGGATCTCCGGGATAAAAATCATTATACCAGTCGTTGCACCATTCAGCCACATTTCCTGCCATGTCGCAAATACCGAGCTTGCTGTCGCCCTTGGGCGAATACGACCCTGCCGCCGCCGTATCCACGTCAACGGGGCGTTTCACGTTATGCCCCATATTGGCATAGGTATCGTCGCCGGGGTCATTGCCCCACGGGAATGCCCGTCCGTCGTCATAGGTAGCGGCGTATTCCCATTCTGCCTCGGTTGGCAGGCGGTAGCCGGTCTTGCCGTAAACCTGGCATGACCAGTCATCGAGGTTGTAAAGCGTCGGAAACCCTTCCATCTCGCCGAGCATATTGCAAAAGAAGGCAGCTCCGTGCCAGGTGACTTCGACGACCGGAAAATCATCCTTGCCCGGGTGAGGCGTGAACTTGCCGTCGATGAACGCGATCTGCGAATGTTCGTCAAAAACATCCTGATATTTCTGCGGCGAACGGGATACTCCGCGCGCCTCGCGCTTCTTGGCTCCCTCTGCCAGCGCGGCCTTATCCAGGTATCCCTTTTTAAGAGCGAAATTAAGGACATCGCAATACTGCCGGTTGGAAACCTCATATTTGCCCATGTAAAAATCATCAGTGATCGTCACCTCATGGACCGGCTTGGCATTCGGGAATTCATCACTGCCCATCCGAAACGTGCCGGCAGGGACCTTGATCATTTGAGAGATGACAATCTGCGATTCCGCTGTCTTGCTGCCCGGATCCGCCTGCTGTGAGAACGCCCGACGCGAAAGGCCGGAACTGATCAACCAGACCGCAAGAGCCGCGAACCCAAAGATGACCGCTTTTTTCATGAAGACTCCTCCGATTATGATTAGAATCCCAACCTGCAGCCGGAATTTTTGCCATCTTCGCTCTTCGGGAAGTTGGCGGCAAAACGCAGCGCCAGACGCAGATACTTCGGTTCCGGGCTCGACCAGACGCCGCCGCGGTTGCCCGCGCCTGCGCCGTCCTTGCCGGGCCAGTTGGCTACGTTTGCGAATCCTTCATCGTCAAGCTGTCCGTCGCCGTGCTTCGCGTCGTAGATACGGCCGAGCTCGTGGCCGATAGTGACGCAGCGTTCCCAGACATTGCCGGAGAGATTGCGCACGCCGTAATATGATGCTCCGTCATTGATCCTCTCGGGAACACCCGCGACGCGAAGATTCTCAAATACCTCGCCCGACACCGGGCCTTCGAATCCCGGATTATCCGGTTTCTCTTTCTTGCCAACGTCAAACGGGGCGATGCCTCCTCCGAAGCACGCGTTGACCACGCCTTTCTGGGGGACCTTCTGCTCGTATCCCGACCCGTCAGCGCCGTCGAATGTCTCAACGCGGCCGATATTGGCGGTATCATCCATGGCAACGCCCCAGGCCAGCTCATTGGGGATCGCTTCATGCGGCCCGCGTGCCGCCTTCTCGTATTCCAGTTCGGTAATCGGCCTCAACCCAGCCCAATCGCCGATCGCGGCGATATTTGACCAGGACATGAAATTTACCGTGCGCGCCGGCGCATACGTATAGAATTTTACCGGTTCGACAGTCCCGTTGCCTTTTTTCGCCGTGACAATAGCGTTGCGCAGATGTTCTTCCTCGCTGTTGGTCTTGACATAATAATTTTTGATCTCGTCGCCGGAGATATCGGCTTCAACCATGTTCTGCTGCTGTTTTCTCGTCAGCGTGTTGAGGAAATCGCAGAATTGCCGGGAGGTCAACTCGTATTTCATGATCCAGAACGGCCTGAAACCTTTGGGGAACTCCTTTGGTATCGTAAACGGCACCTCATCGCGGCTGCGGGGATTGTCCTGGTCGCAGAACAAAGCGCCTTCCTTTTTGTCAACAAGGATCGGGTCTTCTGAGGCGATCAGATACGCGCCATTGTTGGGATACGTATACAGCGCGTTATCCGGGCCGTCCGGGCCTTTCGGATCCCCGACATAATGCTTGTCTTTGGGTATATACACCATCTCAATGCCGAAGACGCGGATCGGCGCTTTCATGACCTCATCCGGGGTAAGGCCGTCTTTGACATAATCCCACACGAACCTGACGTCCTTTGCCGCGACGCTGCCCGATCCCTTGAGCCTGAACAGGAAAAAACCGGTTTTTTCATCAGGAACCAGCATGCCGACATCCGGATCGCTCCCTTTTGAGAAACGTGCGGGCGTGCAGTCGGCGTAATTATACTGCGAGCCGCTCGCGGATTTCAGATGCACGTGCTTCCAGGCGCCGTCCGGAGCCCGGAACTTGGCGAAGATCCATACTCCGTCGGAATTGACATCGTTCTTCCACGCGTTATCCCAGAACACCGAGCACTGGATCGTCGCGGTCTTGCGCGCGGTATTTACCTCGCTGACAAGCACATTCTCTATCTTCAGATGGCTTGCATACGCAGGACAAAGCATGGTTGACAAGAGAATGACCGACAATATACAACCCAGCGGCGCTCTTCTCATAGTTCCTCCTCGTTTGAACCGGCCTTGAATCAATGGCCAGGAACCTTGACTGACCTGTACTGCTCAAATCCCCCTGAACGGGCGCTCTGGAACGCGCTCACCAATGCCCACACGGTGGCGAAGAGCAGCCCTGCTGCCAGAAAGTTGAATTGCGAACGGAACACGTCCGCGCCGGGGAACATTGATGCCGCCTTCAGGGCTACCGGCGAGAGGAATTGCCCCAGATAAATGCCGCAGCTGACAATGGCCATGGATAACGCACGGCCCTGCTCGGGCGTGATGCGCGCCACGCGCAAAAGCAGGATCGGCATGAGGATCCCCGAGCTGAACCCGATGAACAGCATGGATACCAGGACCCCGGTCAATGAGTATGTCCTGCCGAGAAGCGCGTACCCCAGCGCCATGGAAGCGATTCCCAGAGCGGTGCAATACGGGCCGAAGATATGCAGTAACGCCGCAAGGATCACGCCCGACACAACTCCCACCATGGTCATGGTCGACAGGTAGAATCCCGCGATGCCCGGCCTGCCGATCCGTTCTGAATGGATTGCGAGGCGGTCAGCCTCTTTGGTCACCAGGAATTTCCTCGACCGGTCCCGGATGACCCACGATCTGCCCGGTTCCTTGACCGAGAAAGTGGCCTTCTGTGAAAGCGTAATGCCGTTATTCCCAAACGACTGCCGGACCGATTCCGACAAAGTCCCTGCCTGAAGATGCGCTTCCAGTTCGGCTTTATCCTTGAACAAGGGCATCGTGCTCGTGTACATCTGCTGCTGGTTCTCGATGAACATGGCCAGGTTCGTCGGAGCGGCGTAGAACGCGACCATCATGAGGCTGCCGATGAAAGCACACCAGTATATCTGCCAGGGAAGAGCCACCTTCGCGCTGCCAGCCGCCTGCTTAACCGGAGGTTCAGGAAGCCAGAAAAACACCGTGACCATGATCAAGGCGGACAGGCCGTACACGCCGAACGCGTAGCGCCATGACATGCACGCGAGCCATCCAGAAAGCAGCAGAAAAACCACGCCGCCGAAATGGGAAACAGAACCGGACAATCCCATCATCTTCGCCCGCTCCTGCTTTTCGTAGAAATCCGCGATCAGGCTGATCGAAAGCGGGATAATCAATCCCACGCCGATGCCGAAAATGCCCCTGATGACCAGCAACTGCGTAATGCTTTTGGCAAAGCCGCCGCCGACCCCGCCCAGGAAATAGATTACCAGTCCTACCAACAGAATGGTCTTTTTCTGCATCCGTGACGCAAGCCACCCGCCAAGCAGGCTGAACGGTATGATGAGCAAAGACGGCAGGGTAAGCACCAGTTTGATCAGGGTGATGTCCGTGCCCGGAAACGCCTGGCGGATCTTTGCCAGCGCCGGAGAGATCGCGGCCGATGCCATAACGGTAAGCAGCGAGATGGACAGAATGCTTATCTTGACCAGCAATGAGCTCATGTATTGCCTCCCTTAAGCAGCGACAAAAGCGCTGTGCCGAACTCCCCTGCCGAACCGGGGCCGTCCGCGGTCACGATATTGCCGTATATTTCCACGGGTTTGCCCGTGTAATCAACGACGCACGCCTTGAGATTCTCCGCTTCGGAAGGATACACGGTCGCCCGCTTATATTTAAGGATGCCGGCTTTTGCCAGGATCATCGGCGCCAGGCAGATAGCGCCTACGATTTTCTTTGCCTCGAACGCATCCCGGGCAAGCTTATGCGCGAACGGATCATCGATATACTGGACGGATCCCGACCCTCCGACGAATATCACTGCGTCGAAATCCTGGGCCCTGACGTCCTTGAGCAATATGTGAGGCTTGACGGTCAGGCCGTTCATGCCAGTGACCTGCTCCAGAGTCGTTGAGGCAATGGTGACCGCGACGCCGTTATTCTTCAGAAGCCGGTACGGCTTCATGAACTCATCGTCCTGGAAATTCTTTTGGGCAATGATAAAAACGGCTTTTTGCGCCGCATATGCGCAAGCCGCGGACGATAAAAAAACAACCGATGACAATACCAGTGCCGCCGCAACGGAAAATATTTTTTTCATGGCATCTCCTGTTTATCGGATCGTTCGCACCGGCCTGAAAGGATACTTACCCTCTTTTTTGCCCGCGTAATATCCGTCATACCCGAACTGAAAATTAACGCCCCAGCCGAACGTATCGCCGTATGTCGATGACGACCAGTAAAATCCCAGGGGCGCGGTCTTTGTCCCGGGAAAAAACTGCTTGTGGAACCAGCAGCCGTCCTTGAACGAAAGGTCCAGGAGAGAGCCGATCTCCCGGATCGTGGGCAGACGCCAGTCCTTATGGCCCGCAAGGTCAAGATCATGGCAGTATTTAAGCGCCTCTTCCCAGTTCAATTCAGGGCCCTCGTCTTTTTTCCACATGAGATTCGAGTTTAGATCCGTGACCGTGCCGTCGCCATTGTCCCTGAACGCATACGCATTGATATCTCCAAAACACCTGCTGTATCCGCCGCGCACTGCCCGCACCGGGTAATATGAAGTTTTCAAATAACAGATCGCGCAGCCGTAGGCGAAATACACGCCCCAGCCGAAGATCGGCTCTTTCACATTGGAGTCTTTTGACCAGTAGAACGCAGGCAGGCAGTCAGGGAAGAACTTCGGGTCGCACGCGGGGATCTGGCCGTTGTAATCAACCATCATGCGCAGCTCTTCTCTGGACGGCAGGCGCCAGTCGCGAAAGCCGCCAAAACCCTTCCTGTTTAATTCTTTGACATAGGCAAAAGCGTCTTCCCATGTGTAGCAATTGCCGCTGAAATTCACGTCGGATTCATCGGGCGATTTCACTTCCCAGATCAGGCCCGTATTGTTGTCCTTGACCATGCGCAGGCCTTTTTCCCAGGACGCGCTGTCTGCAAGTGCCTTGCCTTCAAGCCCGAGTTTGCTGAAAGAAAGCGGATGGATGGAATACGAGCCGTCCTGGCCGTAATATCTCTGCCCTTTTTTCGGCGCCTTGATGATATCGCCGTTTTCCGTGTAATTCCGCTTCTGGCCAGAATCCGGGAACCTGAATGCCGGTTTCTCAACAGGCGCAGCCCTGGCAATGTTGCGCACGGCGCGGAACAAAAGCTTGGCGTTTTTGGATGCATAATAGCCGTCGTATCCGAAACAGAAATTCGTCACCCACACGTAAATGCCTTCATACGGCGTTGACGAAAAATAATGCAGAAGCGGCGGCTTCAGGCCTTCGGCAGGAAAGAAATCCTTGTAATACCACCAGCCGTTTGTGTAATCAAGGTTGAGGATCGTGTTCAATTCCTTGAGATTCGGCATGCGCCAGTCGTCATGGCCGGCAAGCCGCATTTCGCGGCAGGCCTTCATGGCCGAATACCAGTCCATGCGCTCGTTCTCGCCCTTTTGCCACATCAGGCCAGTGATACTATCGGTGATTGTGCCGTCGCCATTGTCCTTGAAACGCGACGGGTCGGCAATGCCGTATTTCCGGTTCGCCCCTCCCCTGACCGCGCGCACAAAACGTTCGCTTGAAGGCGTATAGCAAATGCCGCTACCAAGGCCAAAGAACAATCCCCAGATGAACGGCTTTTGCATATTATAAGGGTTGACCGTCCAGTAAAGGTCGCTTTGCGTATGGGGGAAATAATCCGGGTCCACTGCGGGGTTCGTGCGTCCGTAATCGAGGATCGTGCGCAATTCGTCTTTATTGGGCATGCGCCAGTCGGAGAACCCGCCGTACCTTGCCTTGTTCAATTTCTTGATATATGCATCGCATGCCTTTTTCCAGTTATATTTGTCAGCGGTATAATTGATATCGCCTTTTTTCGGGGATTTGACTTCCCAAACCAGGCCCGTGTTATTATCCAGCACGGTGCGGAACCCGTCTTTCCACTGCGCTGCGTCGTCCAGTTTCTTGCCCGTCTTGCCGAGCTTGGTGAACGACATGGGATTGACGACAAAGCATCCGTTCTGTCCCCACAGTTCATCCCCGGGCTTTACGTCAGTTTCAAGCCCCTGCTTGTCATAACACTTGATGCTGCCCGCATCAGGCAATTTGAACATACAACCCTCCTGAAATCTTAGCGACGGTCATTATTTCCCCATTATCTCGATCAATATCCCGTCCGGATCCTTGATGAAAAAATAGCGCCTGCCGTCGGCGAAGACGCGCAGGTCTGTTGCGAAACGAACTCCGGATTTCTTGAATTTATTAAATATTGCTGTGATATTTTTTGTCTCAAGCGAAAAATGTTTGACGCCGAGGGTTCGCAGGTCATCATCAAGGGTCTTCCTATACTGCGGCAGCGGTTTTCGCTTCTTGAATTCGAATAATTCCAAGGCGATATTGCCCTTCTTGAGCAGAGCGATGGTCATCCCTTTGTCGCGAAACACGTATTTCTTATGCAGTTTCAATCCGAGATGCGTGCGATAAAAACTTATGGATCGCTGCAAGTGTCCTACGCTAATTCCCACATGTCCAAGTCGCATAACAGTTATCGATCACGCAAGGGCTGTGTCACAAAGCGAGTTGCGCAGCCCGGAGGGCTGCGCCTGTCCGAGCGACTGACACAGCCCTTGCGGGATCGACCGATGTTCTACACTTTGCCAAGTCCGAATGGCGGATATACTTCCGACTCGACAACCACGTCTATGATCGCAGCCTTGCCGCACGCTAATGCTTTCTGGAACACAGCGTCGAAGTCTTCGATCTTTTCTACCCTGGCGCCGAAGGCCTTGCACGCCTGGGCATACTGCACGAAATCGGGGTTGGTGAACTGCATGAATGCCTGGTCGTTGAATAGGTTCAACAGGAACTTCTTGATGACGTTGAACTCTCCGTTATCGAAGATGACCCAAATCACCGGTATATTGTACTGGATCGCGGTCATCAATTCGAACCCCGCCATCTGATACGCGCCGTCACCGCAGCCGCACACGACGACCCGGTCGGGATGAGCGCACTTGACGCCGATGGCGCCGTTGACATGGCTTGCCATAGGGCCGAAGCTGCCGGGGTTCTGATAAATCTGATTTCTCGTCAGGTGCATGTAGCAGTTCAGCCAGAGCATATGCGCTCCCGCATCGCCCATCACGAAGGAATTCGCGGGAAGATTCCGTGAGATCGCTTTTGCCAGGTCAGCAGGATGGATCTTCGCACCAGGCGCCTGCACCGGCCTGACTGCCCAGAGGTCTTTTTCGATTTTCTTCTGGGCAACCGTCTTTACCCGTTTTCCCAACGCCTCCGTCAAAGCGATAATCGCCGGCTTTGCGTCGCTGAAAACAGGACAATCAGCCTTGTAAACCTTGTCGATCTCATGACGGTCGATATTGATATGGATCAGCACCTTGTCCTTCATCAGGTCAGGCTTGAAACCAAAGCTCCAGTTCTGGGCAAAGGAATTTCCGATGGCGAGGATCACTTTGGATCCAAGCAGGTATTTGTTTGCGCCCGGATCGCCCGATGTGCCGAATATGCCCACATATAACGGATGGTCTTCGGGGATGAGGCCCTTGGAATCCATGGTTGCTGAAAACGGTATCTGGAATTTCTCGGTGAGCGCCTGCGCGTCGCGTTCCGCATGGCTGCGCACGACGCCGTAGCCATAGACCGCACAAATCTGCTCGTTGTTCTGGATGGCCTTTGCCAGCGCATCCGCTGCTGCGTCGATCTCGGCCTGTTTCGGCAGGACCTTTTTGACATCAACCTTAATCTGGCGGAAATTCTTCACCTGCATGATGGTCACATCTTTTGGCACGTGGATATGCACCGGGCCAGGCCGGCCTTCATAGGCGAGGTTGATCAATTCCTCAAGGATATCGCAGGTGGAATCGGGATCCTCGATGACCATGGATTTCTTTGTCGTGGCATTGAACATGGCCGGCGAGTCGGGAGTGCGTGATTTTCCGGTTGCCTCGTTCAGCGCGCCTTTGCCGCGGTCGCGTGCCGATGTATACCCCGAGATGCCCAACACCGGCAATGAATCGGAGTATGCGACCGCAAGGCCGGAGAACAAGTTGAATTCTCCGGGGCCGCCGGTTGCGAAACAGACGCCGAGCTTGTCCGAGAACATGGAATAGCCGCACGCCATGAATGACGCTGCCTGCTCGTTGCGGATGATGACGGTCTTGATATGCGGAGATTTTTTCAAAGCCAGGAGCATCGAGCCGTTGACCTGGCCTGATCCGCCGAACACGTGGTCCACGCCGACATGTTCGAGTGTTGCCACAATCGCCTCATTGACGTCCATGGTTGACCCCTGTTTTTATTTCTGCTGGTTGAATTTACCGACCGCCAGCTTGGGTGGGTTTTCCGAAAACAAAACGCCGTTGCACGCGGCATTATCGAGCGTGTAGCCGTCGAAGAAAAGATAGATCCGGTCCTTGGGCACTTTCGATATTTCGGAGAATATGGTTATATATTTATCGGCGAGGACCTTCTTTTGCTCGTCGGTAAGTTCAAGGGAATGGATGATGATCGCGGGCATATGCGCCTCCGGCGTTTATGAAGCCAATAAACTGATCGTGGGACATGCGGGCCGCTGCGAACTGCAGCAGCCCGCATGATACTGTCTTAACCGACCTTGATTTTCTTCAGGCCTGCCTTGCCTTCTTTTGACAGAACGTCAAGGACCTCAACGATCTTCTTTCCGTAGGCAATGGACGATTCGACCGATGTGCCGGTGACAAACGGCCAGTCGAACGCAACGCGCGGGTTCTCGCGGGTCGCTTTCTCTTCGGCAATGCATGTGCCGTTCGGGCCCACTGCGTCCCTGACGATATGCTCGAGCGGCCAGAGGAATCCGGGCGTATGAACATCAGTGCCTTTATTATCGGCAGACGCGCCGTACAGGTCATAGGTAAAGTCCCAGTCCGGGCCGTAGAAATCCCATGACGCAGGATGTGCGGTGATCTTTTTCCCGTAAATGACGCTGTTCTTTGTCTTGGGATCGCGGCAATACACGAGCGTTGCCACTGAATAGCACAAAGCGCCGACAAGCTTGTCCTGCGCGATCGCGTCAAGAATCAACTTGTGGACGTTGTAGTTATTGCACATATCGATCATGGCGCCAAGCCCGCCGGTCAACACAAGCGCATCGAAGTTCTTCATGTTCGCGTCTTTGAACTTGATGGGATTGGCCCATTCATTGCCGTCGGTAAGCTCCTTGATCCTCTTGCACACATCCGGCGGATTGGTATTGCATTTGATGATCGGATCAAAAAAGTTCGGGTCGCAGCTCACCGCCAACGGCAGGGGTTTCTTCCCGAACCATGTGGTCAGCGTCACGTCGTGGCCTGCTTTCTTGATAATATCCCACGGCGCCTGCAGTTCCTCCCCCCATGTGCCGTAGTTAGTCGCACATATCAACACCTTTGCCATTCTTTCCTCCTTGTTTACGCCGCCGCGCCTCTCTCACGGGCCGGGCGGCCCAGTGTTATTTTTTCGCCTTTATCCGCTTTCCCGCATTGCCTCCCCTGGACATCCACGGGAAATCCTTCTTGACCGGGGTGAACAGATCGATCGCCTCGGTCTGCCCGACAGCAACGAACTCATGCCACACATTGCCGGGAATAAAATACGCATCGCCTGCCTTCAACAGGGCTTTTTTGCCGCCGATGTTCATCCTGAACCCGCCCTTGATCACGTATCCGAACTGCTCCTGCTTGTGCTTATGCCATTTCACCACGCTTTTATTCGCCATATCCCAATGCTGGGCATTCAACTTCTTGCCCTCGCCCAGATACTGGCGGATAACGCCTCCTCCCATGTCGAACTTGTCGAGCTTTTTTCTGAATACGTACATCGAACCTCCTTCCTATTTCACTCCTTCGACGCAGAATACATCCGCTGATGCTGCACGCACGCGCAATTGCTTCGCTTGCTTATAATCCGAGGAATTCCACCAATCCCGCGCCTGCTGCATATCCTGAAATTCAAGAACGATGACTCGTCTGGGCTGCGGATCGCCTTCCCACACTTCCGTTTTGCCGCCGCGCACAAGGGGTTTGCCGCCATGCGCAAGAATCGTCGGAGCGCCCGCTTTCATATACTTGGCGTACTGTTCCTGATCCTTCACATCGACATTGATGATAACGTATGCTGACATTGACTTATCCTAACCGGATGCCGCGGTCTGTTTCGAGCGGCATCCGCAGCCCGAGCAGCACGATCAGCTCTTGTCGATCAACTCAATGATCTTCTTCGCGAACACGTTGCAATGGCCGCCGCTGCGCGCCGTGACCAGGTCCCCGTCCACAACGACATCCTCGTTCACATAGACCGCGCCCATGTTCCTGGCGTCGCCCAGAAGATTATTGTGCACGACGACCTTCCTGCCTTTGACCAATTCGGGCGCAGGAGCGATCAGCCACATGCCGTGGCAGATGATACCCTTAATGATATTCTTTTGAGCGAACGCCCGCTTCATGAACTCGGTGGCCGGCGGCAGTTTCGTAACGTCTTCGGTATAACGGAGGCGGTCAGCCACCATGCCCGCAGGCACGATGATCGCGGCAAAACTCTTCAGCTGCGCGTCATCCATGTTCTCGAAGCTTTCATGACACTCCATGGGAATCTGATATTCATGGCCTTTGAATGTAAGCGACGCGCAACCCCAGAGCCTCGTTAAAAAATGCACGTCCATGCCTTCTTCGGCAAAACGGAGCTTGTAATACCATATTTCCGGTTCGTAATAGTCCCCCTCTAATAAAATCCCGATCTTCGCGCCTTTACGCATGTGACCTCCGTGACTTATCCCTTGCCTTTATACCGCAGAGCCAGCATCGTGATATCGTCGGATTGCTGCGCGCCCCGGACAAAATCGAACACGTCCTGGCGGATGTTTTTGACAAGCCCCGGGACATCCTGATCCTTGTGTCCGCTCAAGGCCTCCCGGAGCCTTTTCTCGCCAAATTGCTGTTTGTCCGGGTCCATGGCCTCGGTCACGCCGTCTGTATAGAGAAAAATCGTATCACCGGGTTTGAGGACCAGGCGCTCGCTTGCGCATTTGATGTTGTCCATGACCCCAACCACGAACCCGCATGCCATTTTCATGAAATTATAGCAGCCCGAAATGTCGCATACGAGCGGAGGATTATGGCCGGCGTTGGTGAACTCAAGTTCCCCGGTCTCAAGGTCCAGTATGGCGCAGAACACCGTGACAAAAAGGCATGTCTGGTTATCCGGAACAAGAATCGCGTTCACCTGCGAGATGACCTCGTCGGTCGAGAAATGCTCCCTGGCCTCGGTCTTAATCAATGTCTTGCTGATCGCCATGAACAACGCGGCAGGCACGCCCTTTCCTGATACGTCGCCGATGACAATACACAGATGCGTATCATCGACAAAAAAGAAATCGTAAAAATCCCCGCCGACCTCTTTTGCAGGGTCCATCATGGCAAAGATCTCAAACTCCTTGCGCTCGGGGAATACCGTCGGCAGCATGCTCGCCTGGATCTCCTGGGCGATGCGCAGTTCGCTTTCGATGCGCTCGCGCGCCGCGGTCTCGGCCTTGAGGTTCTCGATGAACCGCTTGATGGAGAGCTGTATGAGGTCGATCGCCATGGCAGGGTCTTTGCCGAAGAAATTTATCACCTCGTCCTTTCCCATGGTATAGACCTCTACGTCCTCCTCGCAGACAGCCGAGGCCGTCCTCTCCTTAAAAGGCGAGAAGATACCCATTTCTCCGATCACATCTCCCTGTGCAACGATCTTATCTATCTCCGGAAGACGGATCGAGCCTTTGGCGATATAGAACATGCGGTCGGCCTTATCGCCTGCTTTGAACAAACGGTCCCCTTTCCTGTATGTCTCCAGTTTCATGAAAGAGATCGGCCACCGGCACGATATCCCCGCTTTCTGGGCTGATGCCTGTACCGCGGAATGCAGGTCCCTGGGGCTGCAGGTATTGTATTTGACAAGCGTCAGGACGTTCTTGTTCCCGTCGCGCTTATAGGTGACCTCGTCCATGATCTTCTTCATCATGAATATGCCCAGCCCCCCGATATTGCGTTCCTCGATCGGCTTGTGGATATCCGGCTCCGGCAATGACAGCGGGTCAAAGGGGATGCCGGAGTCGATCAGCGTGATCTCAAGATACGAATTGCTGTTCAGATACGTGATCTCCAGGTCCCCCTGTCTGCCGGGATAGGCGTAATTGATCACGTTGACAAGGGCCTCTTCGCAGGCGAGCTGAATCTTATCGATGTGTTCCTTGACAAAACCCTGGCGGGCCGCGCCTTCCCTGATAAAGGCGAACATTTTTTCAAGGTTTTCCAGCTTGGCAGGCAGGACTAAACGTTCCATGAAGGATGATTCCCGTTCTATTTCGTATACGTATCGACCACGGCCATGAAGTTATCAAGGCCGGACATCTTGATGACGTTGAGAACGGCGTCGCGCGGGGCGACAAGCAGGATCTTCGCGTCCGCGCCGATCTTCTGTTTGGCAAAGATGATAACCCGTAATCCGGCGCTTGAGATATACTCCAGGTCTCGAGCCAGGAATACGAGTTCCGCTATCTTCTGCCCGATAAATTTCTTCAGTTCTGTCTGAAGGCCTTCTGCATTGGTCGCATCCAGCCGGCCGCACAACTCGACCTTGAGTATCTCATTGGCACAGGTACAGGTATATTTCGATTCCATGTAAATTGTCTCCTTTGTTAATGGCTGCCTTGTCTTATTTGGATTCCTTGCCGACCAGGATGACGACTGACCGGGGGCCGACTAAAAATTCGTTCTGGTTCTCGATCCTGACTTCTTTGCCAGGCTCCCAGATATCGAAGGGAGGCTGGGCATCCGTATTGGCGAACACATACCACTGCATATGATGGTTGAGCTTCGGAAGCTCAAAACCGTGCATTTCCCAGTGCATATTCATCGCCACATATATGGAATTATCGTCGACCGTTCCGCCTTTGGCATGCATGCCGCAAAGCAAAAACGCCAGCATCCTGCTCTCTGCAGACCAATCGACGTTCCATGCCTTCTGACCGTGCCAGGTGATATCCGCAAAGCCGGATCCCATGTAATCGCGGTTCTTGAAATGGCCGCTCGAGCGCAAAACAGGATGCGCCTTGCGGAACGCGATCATTTTTTTAAAGAAATTGAAAAGCTCTCTATTCTTATCCAGCTGCGACCAGTCGATCCAGGATATCTCATTGTCCTGGCAATATGCGTTGTTATTGCCCCATTGGGTATTTGCCATTTCGTCGCCCGCAAGGATCATGGGCGTTCCCTGGCTGACCAGAAGCATCGCGACCGCGTTCTTCATCTGCTTCATGCGCAGCTTGTTGACCGCCGGATCAGTCGATTCGCCTTCCCAGCCGCAGTTCCAGCTGTAATTGTCATTCGAGCCGTCGGAATTGTTTTCGCCGTTGGCCTCATTGTGCTTGCCGTTATACGAAACCATGTCGTAAAGCGTGAAACCGTCGTGCGCGGTTATGAAATTGATAGACGCAGTTGCGCCCCTGCCTTCCCAGGAATACAGGTCAGGGGAACCCTGGAGCCTCTGCGCCATACCGCCAAGGCTTCCGGGCTCGCCTTTGAGGAATTTGCGCAGATCATCACGGTATTTCCCGTTCCATTCAGCCCAGCGGCCCCAGGCGGGGAAACTTCCGACCTGGTAGAGCCCGCCCGCGTCCCACGCCTCGGCAATAAGCTTGCATTTGCCCAGGATCGGGTCGAACGCGAGAGTTTCCAGAAGCGGCGGCGAGTGCATGGGAGCGCCGTTCTGGTCGCGGCCGAGAATGGAGGCAAGATCAAACCTGAACCCGTCCACGTGATAATCCGCTGCCCAGTAGCGTAAACAATCGAGGATCATGTTGCGCACAATAGGATTATTGCAGTTGAGCGTATTGCCGCAGCCTGAAAAATTGAAATAATACCCGTCGGGCGTAAGCAAATAATAGGTTTTATTGTCAATGCCCCTGTAGGAAATATACGGCCCCTTTTCATTCCCTTCGGCGGTATGGTTGAACACGACGTCCAGGATGACCTCAATGCCGTTCTTATGAAGCTCCTTGATCAGGGTTTTGCACTCGTCAACCTGCATGCCAAACTTTCCTGTTGCTGCAAAGCCTGCCTTGGGAGCGAAAAACCCGACGTTCGAATATCCCCAGTAATTCATGAGCATTTTGCCTGTTGTGGGCGACACGCGGGAGTTCTCGAACTCGTCGAATTCGTGTATGGGCATCAGCTCCACGCAGCTGACGCCGAGTTCCTTCAAATAAGGTATTTTTTCCTTGATGCCCGCGAACGTGCCGGGATGTTTGACGCCCGATGATGGATGCCTGGTAAAACCCCGCACGTGCATCTCGTAAATAACCAGGTCCTCGATCGGAGTCTCGAGCGGATGGTCGCTCTCCCAGTCAAAATCGTCGAAACAGATGCGGGCGCGGTGCTGGTATATGTCGTTCCAGTCGGGAGTCTTGCCCCACACGTCCCTGCCGCCGATGGCCTTTGCATACGGGTCCATGAGGACTTTTGTCTTATCAAACCGGTGGCCCTGGCGCGGATCGAACGGCCCGTCCATATAAAAGCCATATTCAAGGTTCTCGTAATCGAGGTCGAAGACGACCATGGTGAACACGTTGCCGATGCGGAATTCGTCCTTGAACGGTATCACGCAGAAGGGTTTTTGTTCATGTTTGTTGAAAAGCACGAGTTTACACGATGTCGCATAACGGGAATATATCGAGAAATTGACGCCGCCGGGCACAATGCTTGCGCCAAACGGCAGGGGCTTACCAACCCGCAGATGGTATTTGCCGTCCTCGCTCACATGTGTGGGATGCAGGTCAACGCGCAGCATCATGCGCCCCCTTTACGGACCGCCGCAACAGCGGCACTGATGTCGGGAAAAGATTTGAAGAAATTAGAAAAACCTGTCATCTCCATGACATCCTTGATCTCGTCGCATACGCCGCTCAAGACGAGTATCCCGCCCTGGCTGTTTAATTGTTTTGCAGCCATGAGCAGAAGCCTCAGGCCTGCGCTTGAAACATACCCGCAACCCTTCAGATCGAGCACAAGCGACTTCGTGTCCGCTGATAAAAGCGGCATTATCTTTTCCTGCGCTTCGTTGACCGTATTGCCGTCTAGATTGCCGGACAAGGCGACAACCGTCACGCCGTCCTGTTTGCTCGTCTGGATGTCCATGCGGTCTCCTTTACGCTGTCGGAACGATTCTGACCTTGATCTTCGGCCGGTAATTGACGTTGGGGATGCTCACGGTCAGATTCTTGGCATCAAAATTCTTCCACGGGTTGCCGTCCACCCACACATCGGAGATGCGAATGCTGCCCGGAGGCAAAATATCCGGCTCGACCCGCAGGACATCACCCGGAAATCCCTGCGGCATTGGCTTGAAATAAAGGTCAAGCGGCTGTTTCGCATAGAGAAGGTTCTGATATATCTGTGCCAGATAGCACAGTTCGATTGAATGGTAACAGGCCATTGAATGGCTGCCCTTCAGCCGTTCGGTGCCCAGCAAAAACGGCAGACCGTTGTTGAGCACGTTGAAATACACCGCGCCGTCGTCGTGATCGAGATAGAACGCATTATAGAATGCCGCTGATTCGCGCGCCAGGCGCAGGTATTCGGAATCCTTGAGCACACCATACATAATCTCGTAGGCGAGTATCGCCTGTTCCTGCTGCCACCATGCCTTGCGGTCATGCCACACATGGCGGTAACATTGTTCGCCCGGAGCAAGTTCCCGCTCCATGACGTCATACCAGCCGCCGCGCTGAACGTCCATGCCGACGGTCGGCATGATCCTGGCGATCTTCCTGGAAAAATCGACATATTTAGACTTTGGTACAAGGCTATTGATGCGTGTCAGGTTCCATGCAATCTTGAGGTTATGGCCGATAACACCCCTGTTCTGCTGCCATCCCCATGTCTTGTCATGGCTCCAATCCTCGTGGAATTTCTCCTGCACGAACGGGCTGTGCTCGTAATCCTGGAAATGATCCGTGATACAGTCTGCTGTATACTCCAGGAAATCTTTATATTTAGGGTCTCCGGTCGCAAGCCACAGGTTGATCAGGTATGCAGGCGCATGGTCGCCGACCGAGTTCCAATTCTTGCGCGCCCGGTTGCGTCCCAAAGATTCAGCGCGCGGGTCGAGCTTGATCGGGTCGATATGCGAGAAATACCCGCCTTTTTCCTTATCGAGGAAGAACCGGTCGAAGAGATCGATCGTCATTTTGATATCTTTCATGATCGCAGGGTCCCCGGAAATGCGGTATGTCTGCGTCGGGCCTGCGAGCGCGTATATCTGCTCGTACGCCGGGATCGCGTCATAATCGTCGCCAAACTCGGACGCGAACACTTTGTGTTCCCGGCCGTGCTTGATGTCTATGCCGTGATACCAATAGACCACATTCTCATCCGTATCGTAGAACCTCATATGGTCGCGCAAATACTGGACGCCTTTTTCAGCCGTATTGAGAAACCGGTCCTCGCCGGTCAAAAGGAACGCCGATGCCATTCCATAGATCATACGGGAAATGGTATCGGTCTCCTGCCGGTGATCGGGTTTACGCTCTCCGGTCAAGGAGATATTGGTGCGGTAATTCGTATAGTCGATGGTATCAGGCGAGCCGAATTCTGCTTTGATGTAAAAATCCGCAATGTTGGAGGCCTGTTTGACCCACCAATCAGCCTCTTCAAAGCGGTATTTGCCAATCCCCTCTCCGGGGAAAATAAGCACTTTGGCGTCGAAATCATACCGGTCTTTTTCAGGATAAAATATGCCCAGGACGAACAGATATTGTCCCGGGACCATCAAACTGTCGATCTTTCCCGTGTAATCGCACCATCCCTCGCCCAGATTACGCGGGCCCTTGGCGTACGCGGTGCCGGTCATGCGGCCAGAATATTCTCTGCCATCGGTGGTTTTGAGGGTAAATGATTTTTTAGCACGGTCATAACTTATTACGTATCCTGCGATTGTATCAGAGAACTCAAAGTTCACCCTGTTCATGTCCACCCCTTGGTTTGTGAGATTGGCAACCGGATTGAATATCGCCTGGTGCAGCTTAAAAAAAAAGCCAAGGCACGAATGCCTTAGCTTGATGAAACTACTTTCTTCGGATAAACGTTTTTGCGGCCGACCCCATAAAAACTCCATCCGGATAACCTATGATTCTCTAACTGTAGAATAACGAAGTTATTATAGCATTTCTTTGCAATAATACAAGCGGAAATATTGATCTAACGGCCACCCTCTTTAGCCCTCTGCTGGATCTCCATAAAATACCTGTCAGCCTCTTCCATGCTCTCGAATATGCGCACATCAGGAAGCGCCTGGACTATTTCGAACACCTTAACGATCTGGACCGGCATATTCACCATGACAAAACTGGCGTTTTTTTCCTCGAACATCTTCCTGATCATCAGGATAGCGCTGATGCCCATGGAGCTGACATATTCAAGGCCTTCAAGGTCAAGGATCATGCCGGTTACGGATTTTGTGATCAGTTGTTTGGCCTTATCCAGCAGCTGCGTATGGGTCTCAGTGTCAAGCTGGCCCTTCATTTTGATTATGACCACATTCTCATCTTCTTTGCGGTACACGCTCAATTCCAGAGCCATAGGTCCTCCTTTATGGTGTATGCCCTCGCGGCAATCGATATTATCCGGTCTGCTCGAAGATAACCGCAGTAAGGTCGTCGAACTGCCTGCCTTTGCCCTCGAAAAGCTCGTGGCACTGTTCAAGATGCGACAACGCTTCATCAATGGCAACCGCCCTGACTTCCGTTACGGCCTTCTTGAGCTGTTCGACCCCGAACTCCCTGCCTTTCTCCGAGCGGGCGTCTGTCCAGCCGTCCGTGTACATAAAAAGCCTTTCGCCTGAAGTGAATGGCCGTCGGACCGTCGCGTATTTAATATTCTCCATCAACCCGAGGGGCGGGCCAGAAGCGGGAAGTACTTCGACAACTCCTTCGGTGCCCGGTTCTGTCAGAATGGCGGCCGGATGCCCTGCGCAGGCGCCTTCCCAATACGCTTCTTTGCCGTGAATGACGATATATTGCCCGGTTACGAATCTTCCGTTCAGCAGGGGCTTGAGCTGGTTGTTCAAAGCATACAGCACTTCACCGGGGTCGCGCGATGTGCGGCTGACGACGCGCAACAAAGAGATCGTCTGCGCCATGATTAAAGAAGCGCTGACGCCTTTGCCGCTCACGTCGCCTATAAAAACGCCGAAAGTCTCGTCATCAAGAACGATGATATCATACAGGTCGCCGCCGACATACCTGGCCGCCTTCAAATAAGCGCGGATATCGACCGTCCGGATCCGGCGAACGTCAGGCGGCAGAAAACTCTTCTGAATGCTTGCTGCTATCTCAAGCTCATTTTCCAGCAGCCGCCTCTTCTGCGCCTCCTCGAAAAACTTGCGTAAAAGAACAACCGCGTATATCAAACCCGTGCATGCGAGAGGGAAAAACACATCGAAGAATATGCCCTGCCAGGCAAATAAAACCCATGCGGCTGCGACATACACGATTGCAGCCAGAATACATGCTCCGAATGCCGCAACAGGAGCCATGAGCGAACACACTGCCAGCGCAAAGGCCGCAAGCGAGATATCGACCGCGGCGCGTACTATGGCAGAGGCGCGCTTGACGAATGCGCCGCGCAGGATACTGTCGCACACGCTTGCCTGCGTGCCGATCATCGGATACACCGGGTCTATCGGATTGGCCCTGAAATCCGATGTGCCTGTGGCCGTAAGCGCCACAAAACATATTTTATCCTTGAATACGCCCAGGTCCAGCCATGGAGATTCGCCCTTTTGCCTGGCAGCTGCGGCCCGCAAAACGTCAACATACGAATAATGGCTGAATGTCTTTGTCCACGGCCCGGGGAAATTGACCCATACGCAGCCAGAATAATCCGAGGCTTTTTTCAGGACATCGCCGGCTGCCGCGCCAAGATATTGTGAGGCGACAAGCGCGCCCAGCGGCGGACGCAGATCGCTTCCGTACTGGATCATCGAAGGGATCCTGCGAACTTTTCCGTCGCGGTCAACGGAAATATTGATATGGCCGATGCCTGCGGCTGCATCCTGCAACGCAGGGGCGACCCCTGCGAGTATCTGAGTCGAAACTGCCGGAGGGCGCCTGCTGGCCTTGTCTATCTGGAACGCCATGGGAAGATAGACCCTTCCGGAGTTCTCCATTGATTCGGCTAACAGAGGATCAGCCGCAGACGGCTCTGAGAGAAGAATATCGAAGACGATCATGCGGCAGCCGGCTTCGGTCAGGGCATCTATTAACGCAGCATGAAAATTTCTCGACAAAGGCCACCGGCCAAGGGCCTTTAAGGTGTCATCCGCGATCTCGATCACGACGACTCCAGAATGGGTGATTTGGACGGGCCTCGTCCGCATGAGCCAGTCGTACACGAACATTTCCTGCTGGTCGAACAGGCCGGAGAAAACCGCCGCGTTGATGCACAGGACAGCCGCGATAATGGGCCGATACAGGGACGCTGGTTTCATGGATTACGATGAAGCGATTTGGACATCCTGACGCCGCTGCCGTTGTCGTAAAATTCAACTTTGTCCATAAGCTTGCGCATGAGGTACACGCCGCGGCCGGAAGGCTGGTTCACTTTTTCGCCGCGCGTGGGATCGGGCAGGACGCGGAAATCAAAACCG
Source organism: Candidatus Omnitrophota bacterium (assembly GCA_029571225.1). Classification (GTDB taxonomy): domain Bacteria; phylum Omnitrophota; class Gorgyraeia; order Gygaellales; family Profunditerraquicolaceae; genus JAGOOP01. The sequence goes on from JAKPTF010000061.1 coordinate 58,206, forward strand.
TCGCCTTCGTCATGGACATCCATGACGATCTTTTGCGCGTCAACGCCGATGTGCACGGTGACGAAGCAACGCTCATCCATGCGGTTGCCGTGACGCATCGAATTAACCACGGCTTCCTCGAGTGCGAGCTTGATCTTAAAAACGTCGTCCTTCGAACCGACGAAAGGAAGCAGATCCTGCGAAACCCTATCGATGAACGGATTGACCGTCTTCAGGTCGGTCTTAAGCTTTTCATGCAGGCGATACAACAGGGCCGTGTCGTTCATCATGCCAAAGGGTCAGGCGGCTTGATGTTGCCTTTCTGGACGCCGTCAAGGAATTTATCCAGGTATTCGTCCGCTTCGGTAAGGCTGGCAAACATCTGAGGGCTCAATATCTTCATGGTATCAAAAACCCGCTTGACCTGCGGCTGCATGTTCACGAGGGCGATCGTCCCTGCGTGCTCTTCGACCGCAAGCTTGACGCGAAAAAGCGCGCTCAGCCCCATTGAGCTGATATATGAAACCTGCCCCATCTCAAACACGACAGCTTTTGCTTTCGGCACGATGTCTTTCAGACGCTCCTCGAAAAGCTGATACGTTTCCGTATTGATCTCTCCTTTGGGCGTTGCGACGAAAATTCCCGGTTCCTTCTCGGCGATCAAGATATCAAGAGCCATGCGGCCTCCTTATTTTTTCTGTGCGTTCTTTGGGACCGGCTTGTGCTGCGCAGGGATTTTCTTCGCAGCCCCCTCGTCGATGCTGTGGAGCGCCTTGCGTTCCTGCGCCTGGAGTTCCTTGACCTTTTGCTGCGCCGGAAGTTTGAATTGCTCCTGAACCTTTAGTTCCTTTGCCTTGCGAAACTCCGGTTCTTTAACCTGCTCCTGCCGCTGCGGCCCCCCGCTGACCAACGGCTTGAATCCGTCGCCCGGACGGGCTTTCCTATCCTTCATTTCCCTGATAAAATCGTCCCGCTTGAACGGCGGCCGCTGCTGCCTCTTGCCCACTGCCTCGCCTGCGCGACGGCGAACCTGCTGCTTCATGTCCTGCCATTGCTGTTGCCTGCCCGCAGCCATGGGGCGCGGCTGCATGGGCGGCTGGAACCGTTTGACCGATGTCATCTGCCCTGGCTGGATCAGAGTCATCTGCCCTGATTTTTTGCCGGCGCTCTCAAAATGCCGGACATACGGAACGCTGTCAATCGCCTCGACGTCGGTCCCCTCATCGCTGACCTTCGTGACCCAATCGGTCCCGCGCGCGCCTGAAACGGCGGTCGGAGTGCGGATCTCGAACGAACTGCCGCCGGCCAGTTCGCTCACCGAGGCGAACACCTCTCCCGTCGTCATTTCAAGTTTTTCATCGTCCGCGAGAATCATGGCAACATCGGTATTCTCGCCCAAGCGCACCACGTTCGTGTTCGCTTCGTTGAAAGAAAGTTCCGCAGCCCCTCCGGCAGAGGTCTTTATCTTATCCCCCGCCTCAAGGACAATGCCCTCCTCCGCAGCAGTGTATTCATCCGCGCCTTCAAGCAATACCTCGACCGTGCCGCTGGTGCCGATTACTTCAGCCTGCCCGGCGCCGAAACACGGCCCCGCGCTCATTACAAAATAAAACGCGCAGCATAAAATAAAACAGGCTTGTTTATCCGCGCGGTCTGGCAACGTAATATTTTTCATACGAAATAATTATACCGGAGTTTGCGCTGAAATGCAATTACTGATAACATCTTTCATGGTGCGGCGGGCAGCCACACGTCAACGGTCGTTCCTTTGTGAAGCTCGCTCGAAACCTTCATTTCACCGTTATGCGCCTTGATGATGCCATAGCAGACCGCAAGGCCTAGGCCTGTGCCTTTTTCTTTCGTGGTAAAAAAAGGCTCAAACAGCTTGGCAAGCGTCCCCTCGTCCATCCCGCAGCCCATATCCTTTATTGTTATCTTTACCTTGTCGCCGTCACGGGACGTGCCGACCTCGATAATGCCCCCCTCCGGCATCGCGTCGCGCGCGTTATTCAACAGGTTCATGAACACTTCCTGAAGCTGTTTCTCGTCGGCGGTTATCTGGGGAACGTCTGCAGCGAAGTGCGCGAAAATCCTCACGTTTCCGAGCTCATATTGATGGCCGAGCAGGTTCACGATCACTTCCACGCACTGGTTGACGTCAAGACGCTTCTGTTCCCCCTTGCTCGGCCGGGAGAATTTAAGCAAACGCTGTATAATGCTTTTCGCCCTGTTGCATTCGTTATGGATGACCTGAAGGTTATTCTTCAACTCCTCATCGAGGGATTCGCTCAAAAGGGCGAGCTGCGCGGAACCCGAAATGATCATCAGTGGATTATTCACCTCATGCGCCATGTCCGCGACCAGCCGGCCGAGTGAGGCGAGTTTTGCCGACTGCACGAGCATCGCCTCTGCCTGCTTCAATTCTCGCAATTTATTTTCCAGCTCCTCGCGTATGCGGTTATTGTCGTCAAGCATGCTTGTCATTATTTCACGCGCCTTCAGTTCTTCCCGCAATGAGGCGTTCAGGGATTTCTCCATCCTCTTCTGCTCGGTTACATCCCTGATCGATTCGATGGCTCCGACGATAGCGCCGCTCGCGTCCCGGATGACCTGCGCCTTGCCTGAAAGATACGCGCCCTTGCCCTGGTATGTCCCCGGGACGAACACATCGGCAAAAATGAATCCCCGTGCATCCCTGTGGATCATGGAATATTTCTTTTCAATGTCTTCGCTCGGGTGCAGGACCAAGTCGATAAGGATCGGCCGGCGGTCGCCGTAAAAGGGAATCGCATACTCGTAATTCCCTTTCCCGAGTATATCAGCGGCCTTGACACCTGTCATCTCCTCGATCGCCTTGTTCCACGCCGTGACAACGCCGTTCGCGTCGATCACGAACGTTGCGTCAGGAAGGAATTCTATGATGTCCATAAGCCGGCGCTGCGAAACCTGCAAAGCCGTTTCGGCATGTTTGCGGGCGGTGATATCGAGCGCGGAAAAAACCACACGGGACTCATGACTGTCATGCTGCACGGAAACGCCCGTCAGCAATATATGAACGATAGAACCGTTCTTGTGTTTCCATTGAACCTCAATTTCAGCGCGGCCTTTTTCTGCAACCTGTATATAGAACTGCGAGGTGTATAGCTGATATGCTCGGTCGTCCTCGTAAAAAATCCGCGCGTCGCTATCTAATATTTCATCCTTCTGCCTTCCCACAATCCCCAGCAGGGTGTCGTTGACCCACTCGATATGCCGACCATGGACAAGGCCGAGCCCGACGGGGGAGGCGGACGCGATTCCTTTGAACATCGCCTCGCTTTTCAAAAGTGCGTCCCTGGCCCGTGTGCGCTCGGTAATGTCCTCGATGATAACAACCACCCCTTCTTCAGGAGCATTTGCGCGCAGCGGGGCGGCGGTTAAGTATGTATCCCGCACCGTGCCGTCCTTATGGCGTAATCGTGTCTGAATTGAAGATACGTTTTCCTGTTTTAATCGCGCATATAACTCCCGGCCTACCCGCTCGTATTCCTCATCGCTGTCATAGAGCATCCGCGTCGTATTGCCAATCATCTCGCTTTCGGCATATCCAAAATGCTCGCACCAGTATTTGTTCACGCTCTGGTACACCCGGTCCTTCATCACGCAAATGCCCAACGGCGCGGCCGTGAAAACGCCGGCCAGCAAGGCCTCCCGCTGAAGAAGCTCTGCTTCTGCCTGTTTGCGGTACGATATGTCGGTAATCATCGCAAACGACCCCTGAAATGCCTCGCCGGAAGCTTCCCCGACCGGAGTGGCAGATACAATGCACCAGACCGCCGAACCATTCTTGTGCCTGAACCGCCGCTCGTATTTTCCGGATACGTTCATCCGGCGCTCCTTCATCTTTTCTTCATGGTCCGGGATATCCTCGGGGAACATGAAATCGGTCACGGGCCTGCCCATCATTTCTTCGACTGAATACCCGAACATGTCAGCCAATCGCCGATTGACGAACGTCGTCCTGAAGTTCTCGTCCATTTGCCAGACGCCTTCCTGCGCCATATCGATGATGCGGCGGTACAAGTTTTCCATTCCGGGATTTTCATTTTTAGCCATCATACACCCCGTCGGAACATTTTAATCGTCGATATAATAATTGCCTCTGCCTGATCCCATGCGTCCCCTGCCCATGGCTGCCTGCCCCGCGCCAGGCTGCCCTCCGTTCTCACGAAGCAGCTTGATAATTTCAGTGTTCTGCCTGAACATCGCCATTGAAAGAGGCGTAGTGCCCGTATCTATTCTTGCATTCACGTCAGCGCCGTTCTCTATCAGGATCTTCGCCGCTTCGATATGGCCCCTCTTCTGCCCTTTGAACGCGGCAAAATGGAGCGGGGTCGAATCGTTGCGCGTGCGCGCGTTTACGTCGGCGCCGTATTGTATGAGCAGACGCGCTGCCTCTGGCTGGGCCTGCGATGCGGCGACATGCAGGGGCGTGCCCCCGTTTTTGTTGCGGATGTTCGGGTCCGCCTTGTACGTTTCGAGCAGCAGCTTGACCGCCGCGATCTGACCTTTACCTACCGCCCAGTGCAAAGGGGTCTTTCCGACCTCATCCTGTACGAGCAGCAGCTTCGGGTCTTTGTCCAGCAGAAGCCGCAATTTCCCGAGATCGCCGTTCTTGGCGGCCTCATGGACCTCATCCGCATGCGCCTGCGCGCACAGCACGCCGGCTGCCAGGCAGCAAAACAGGATTGTAATAATTTGTTTCATCGCTTTTCCTCCGGTCACGTAAAACGGATCGCGAGCATCGTGATATCGTCGGACTGCGGCTCGTCCTTCGTAAAATCACGCAAAGCCTCACGCACGCCATGTATCACGGTCTTTACGTCTTTGCCCGTCAGGGCCTGCAACGTCTTTTGCAGGCCGTCTTCGGTAAAAAATTCCTTTTTCGAATCCATTGCCTCGGTCACCCCGTCCGTATAAAGGAAAAACGTGTTCCCGTGGCCGAGCGTTATGGAGCCTTGCACGAACTTGAACCCTGCCATAGGCCCGAGGACAAAACCCTTGCCGGCCCGAAGATACTCGAAAACCCTTCCGGCAGGGCAGACAAGCGGGGGGTTATGGCCGGCATTGGCGAATTCGATCACTCCGGTCCTGGTGTCCATGAGGCCGCAGAAGACCGTCGCGAACATGCTCGTGTTATTGTCAAGCGCCAGAATATTATTCACCCGGAAGAGGATATCCGACGGAGACAAACCCTGCAGGGCCTCATTCTTAAGCAGCGTCTTGGTGATCATCATGAACAGGGCAGCGGGAACGCCCTTGCCTGATACGTCTCCCATGCAAAAGTACAGCGTAGAATCGTTGACAAGCGCAAAATCGTAGAAATCACCTCCGACCTCTTTGGCCGGCTCCATCATGGCAAAAATATCGAACTCCTTCCTTTCAGGGAATGCGGGGAATATCCGCGGCAGGATCCCGGTCTGGATCTCGCGCGCGATCTTCAGTTCGCTCTCAATGCGCTCTTTTGCGGCGGTAGTCTCAGTAAGCCGCCTGATATAATCCTTAAGAGAATTCTTCATGGCAACAAATGCCTGCGCGAGCTGCCCCACCTCATCCTGCGACACGGTCCCGGGCAAGGCCGCGTCAAGGTCGCCCTGTCCTATCGCCTGCGCGGCACGGGCCATGCGCGCCAGGGGCCTGGTAATCGAATGCGAGATCGTCACGATCGCGGCGATTAACAACATGATGCCCAGCAGCCCGACCCCTGCCGCGATCAAGCTGTTCTTGCGAATATCCGCGAACAATTCATCCTCGGGGAACACGACCGCAAGCGACCAGCCGCTCGCTGGAACAGGCGCGTAATACATCCAGCATTTTTTATTGCGCGTGATCGACGTATACGGCACGAATCCCGTTTTTCCCGCGATCATGTCCTTGCCGATCCGGCGCAATCGGTCGTCATTGCGGCCTGCCGCGACGGTGAAGATCGTCTCGTTCATAATGAGATCCGTATTCGAATGGGTGATGATCGTGCCGTTGCGCGATACCAGATACGCGTCCCCGGTCTTGAGGATCTTGACCGAGTTGACGATATCGGTCAGGCGCCCGAGCGAGATATCGGCGCAGATGATCCCTTGCAGTTTCGGGCCGTAGAGCGTGCCGTAATAAAAAGGGACCGAGTAGGTGCCCATCATGATATCGTCAAAATACGGTTCGCTCCAGACCGCGGCATTGAGCTGGCGGGGGATCTGGTACCAATCTTCAAAAAAATACCGGTATGAATCGTCGCCCATGTACGTCAAAGTAAGGCCTTTTTTCTCCTTGGCGTAATAGGGCCCGAAATATAAAAACCCTGGATCGAAGGCGTACGGCTCAAAGGCGATGCCCATGCCGTAGATCTCCTCATTATTGGCGACTGCCAGGCGAAGAATGTTTTCGATCTCTTTTTTATTCATCGTGACGGATTCGAGGGCAAGCGCGATATTCTGAGGAATCTCCTCGATCTCGGATAAGACGCCGTTGATCTTGTTGACAGCGCGCAGCGCGACGTTCTGGACGTTCGTGCGTATATCGGCCATGATGATCCTGCGGGAAAAATAATAGTTCACTCCGATGATGGATAAAAAGATGAGCGTGCAGCTGCCTGAAAAGAAGAGAATGAATTTAAAGGCAAGGCTTTTAGTCTTGAACATTGTCCCTCACGGGCCGGTAGAAATCGTCATACGCCGGCGCTGCGGCGATGAGGCCGCTGCGGAGCAATTCAGCGGCGACACGTTCAAAATCATCTTTACTCAACGTTCCCGGTGCTGAACCGCTGCTTTGCGGGGATATCAGTTCCCTCATCTTTGATAGCATCCAGCGCTGATGTACACGGTTTGCCGGAAGATGTTCCTTGCGCATGTATGCCATGACCAGATCGACCGCTTCGTCTGGATGGTCAAAGGCATAGCGCCAGCCTTCGAACGAGGCGCTGACAAACCCTGCGGCCGCGTCCGGGTCACGCACGAGCGTATCCTGAAGGCAATAAATCCCGTCCTCAGGGAAATTGAAACCCAGGTCGCTCAAGAAGAACGTGTTGAGTTCGCCGGGATCAAGTCCGGCATTGATGATCGTATCGTATTCGTTGTACCACATGGCAGATACTACGTCGACGCCGCCCATAAGAAAAAGGTTCACGGTATAGGTCTGCGGAATGATCTCCGGGATAATGCGGTGGCTGCGGAACAGAGCTATCGGTCCAAGGCTCAGATCTCCTTCCCAGAGGCTCACCTTCCTGCCATGCATGTCCTGAAGATTGACGATCCCGCTTGACTTGCGGGCTATCAGCATAAGGCCTGAACGACGGACCACCTGTGCGATGTTGACAAGATTCACCCCTGACATGCGGCGCTTTATCGCCGAGGACAGCCAGGCAATGCAAAAATCTGATTTTTTATCATTCAGCGCCTTGAGGGAAGAATTATCCACGCCGCCCGATATCAGGGTAACGTCAAGGCCGCGTTTTTGATAGAACCCTTTTTCACGCGCGACGATATACCCTGCGAACTGCGCCTGCGGTTTCCAGAGAAGGCAACACGAAACTTTTTTTACGGGGACTCCCACGGAATGCGCGGCGGGCAGGGGAAGTATTGCAAGTGCCGCTACCGCAATGAAAAAGACAGTCTTCAAAAATCTGGAATTTCTGTCTGTCATCTCGATTATTATACCAAAATCTGTATCAGAAACAAATCAAAAAAAGGGGTCTCAAAAAAAGGGGTCAGACACAATTAAATTATCCACAGAGTTATTAACATTTAATTGTGTCTGACCCCTTTTTTTGATACAATGCAGGACATGGACAAAACGCACGTCAAAAGAGTCGGAATAACCGGATCAGCGGGGAACATCGGCTCGACGCTCCAGAAAGGGCTTTGCGACAAATACGACCTGTGCCTGTACGATATGCGCGACGCCAGGCCTGTCTGCAAGGCGTTCTTCAAAAAGATCGACTTCGCCCAGCGCGGCCAGCTCGACGGCGTGTTCAACGGGCTGGATGCGCTTATCCACCTTGCGGGAAACCCTCATCCTGACGCTCCGCGGGCTCAAACCTACCGGAATAATTTTGAAGCCACGAGTTATGTCTTTGAGGAAGCGCGAAAGGCGGGGGTCAGGAAGATCGTGTACGCCAGCTCGAATTTCTACCACGAGGCGGCGATCGCGCAGATACTCGACGGGTCCATGCGCCAGAAGATCACCCTGGATATGGCGCCGAGCCCCATATCGCTCTATGGAGAATCAAAGGTATACGGAGAATCGCTCGGCAGGCACCTGGCATATCTGGGAATGCAGTTCGTCGCGCTGCGCATCGGCTGGACCGTTCCCCAGGACGATCCTTCTTTGTACGGCGGCGCGTACATGCGCGCCGTATTCTGCTCAAAACGGGATCTTGTCACGGCCTTTGACAGGGCCCTTCAGGTCCAGACAACGTTCATGCCCGCCTTTGTCACAAGCAACAATACGCATAATGTCTTTGACCTTGCCGAAACAAAAAGGACGCTCGGGTTCGAGCCTCAGGACAACGCTGAAAATTATTGATTGAATATCCGGGCGCTACGAACCTGACGCGCCGAAGATTTCGTCGATCCGCTGGACCAGCTCTTTTGGCGAGATGGGTTTCTGGATAAAATAATGACCGCCGACGCGGCCCGCCTGCTGCTTCAATCCGTCATTCGTCACCAACGACTGCAGGAAAACCATGGGAATGGCTATCGCAGTCACGAACACGATCGTGATCCCCCGGGTCGTTTCATCCTCGCATAAAATCTGGGCGGCTTCGGTGCCTTCCATGTCGGGCATCATGACATCAAGGAGTATCATGTCCGGTTTGTTCATTTTGGCAAGCTCAATGCCTTTTGCCGCCCGTTGAGCCGTCAGGACGTCATACCGGCCCGTGCGCTCGAGTATGGATTTGATCAACTCGCATATCTCCTGTTCATCATCGACAACAAGAATCTTCTGCTTCTCGCTCATTATATCCTCCAGGCAATAAAATCGAGAACGTTGTCCCCTTCTCCTCTTGACTCTTGAGTTTTACTGCGCCGTTGCTGGCTTTATCGATGACTTGGCTCCAGGATAACCCGGGCAACACCTCCATACTTACCGACACATGACCACACCTGCTACGTTCCCTGCGGTGCAAGGGCGGGCGCGGTTTCCGGTGCCGGCTGCGGCTGTGCCCCGGTTTCAGCCGCGGGCTTGCCTTCAAATACGGTCATGGTGAAATCGATCGGGACATATCCCATACTGCCCTGCGTCTCCTTGTTGCGGCCTATGCTCAACCGGGAGCTGTCCGTGAAACCGCACGCGACGATAAAATCATACACTGCCTTTGCCCTGGCATCGGCAAGCTTCGAAAAAATGGTCTTATCGCTCGGCGGCGTCTCGATGAGCCGTTTCTTGATCTCGGCGTTCAATGTCGCGGAGTCCAGATCAGGATGCTTATCGCGCATCTCCTTGGTAAGGTTCCAGAAGGACATGATGCCGAATCGCCTCTGGTACAGGTCCTGATAGACCATGTCTTCGGTGCGCTTCGGCAGCTTCATGGCCGCCTCGAAATCCCTGTTAAAGATCTCTGTCGTCATGGTCTGCCAGTCAAGGACGGGATCAAATGTGCCGTTAACCTCGATGCGAAGCTTCGGACGTTCAAGCAAACCCTTGACGATTATCTTCAGCTTTTCCTGTTCTTCGACGGACAGATCTGACTTGCCAGGGACAAAACGGGTCATGCCAAGCTCTTCGGTGCCGCTTTCGGCGCCGAGCATCTGCGCCATGAACATAAAGGGAGAGGTGACGAGCTTCATAAAAAAGTTCCTGATCACACCGAATATCAGATGGCTGTATTTGAACTTCGGATCGGACATATCCCCTGACACGGGCAGTGATATTTTGATGCGGCCCTGGGGGTCCTCAAGAAGCGCGATGGCCAGGCTGAATGGAAGGTTCAACGCGTCTTTGGATTCTACCTTTTCGCCGAAGCCGAATTTCTGGATAAGCACTTTATGGCTTGCCTTAAGCTTGTTATCCTCTATCTTATATGTCATCTTGACATCGAGCTTGCCGTCCTGGACCGCATGGCCGGTATATTTCCCGGCGTACGGAGTCATGACCTGCAAAGCATAATTATTGAGGGAAAAAGTGGTCTCAAGGCGCATCGGCTGGACGAACGGCTCCACAAGCGCCTCGGTCGATATCTCGCCTTTTTTATCAAGCCTGGCTTTGACGATAACCCGGACTTTTGAATCCGGCTTTGTCGAAACTCCGGTGACGCGAACGTCAATGTCGTGGACGGACGTGGAAAAATTCGGCGTTACGGATTTGTCGAGAAAATTGACCGCGCCCCGCCCGACCCAAATCGAGTCAACGATGACCAGCGGCAAGGGTTCTGATGTGCCGGCATGAAGCGGTTGTTCGACAGGAGACGGCTCCTGTTTCTGGGCGCCGGGTTCCGGCGCCTTATCGGCAGCAGGGGCTTGCCCCGGTGCCGGTTGTTTCGCGTCGCCCGCGGCAGGGGCAGGGGTCTGCGGCACCAGGCTCATGAGATTGATCGTGCCGTCAGCCTGCAGGACAGCGTTGACGACGAGCCCCTCGAGCTTGACCGATTCGACGCGGATCTCCTTCCTGAACAACCTGATAAAACTAACATCGGCGGAAAACCTGTCGAATCCAGCCATCACCTGTTTTTCCGCATCCATTACGCTGAAACCGTTGACGCTCAAACGCAACAGAAACGGATTGAACAGTATCGCGCGCACGGAAACCGGGGTTTTGAGGATCTTTGTCGCCTGGCTTCTGACCGCCCATGTCGCGCCGACAGGGATGACGACAAGGCATATAAAAAGATAAAAGATAAAAATACCGAGGATGACCTTCGCGGTTATACTGAAGATCTTCTTGATGACAGACGGCATGTTCGTACCCCTTTCCGATTATATAAATAGTAAGCTCACTGCCATGACTGCCATGCCCAGGATGACCCCGAAAATAGCGATATGATACCCGTCGCTCTGACAGGACAGCGGGAGCAGCTCGTCGAAACTGATAAATACCATGACTCCGGCGACGACGGCAAGCGCGATCGACAGGACCGCCGCGCTCAAAAACGGCATGAGGACGAGGATTGCCAGAACCGCGCCTGCCGGCTCCGCGAACCCCGAGAGGAATGAATACCAGAAAGCCTTGCGCTTGCTTTTTGTCGCGTAAAAAATAGGCATGGCAACCGCGATGCCTTCGGGAATATTATGGAGAGCGATCGCGATGGCGAGAACAACACCCAGTTTGGCATCGACAAGCGCCGACATGAATACCGCGACGCCTTCGGGGAAATTATGGATAGCAATGCCAATGGCGGTAAACACGCCCGCCGACATCAGCTTCTTGTCGTGGGCATCCTTGTGGATATGTTCGGCGATATATTCATGCGGGATCAAGAAATCGATGAGCATGACCCCGAGAATACCGCCGAAGAACGCCAGATTTGCCTGAAAGGGGCCGATATCGCGGATAGCGCCCGGCAGGAGTTCCTCGAATGAGACATAGAGCATGACCCCGCCTGAAAGGCCGAGAAAAAACTGCAGATACGAACGTTTGAAATCCTTTATAAAAAACGTGATGCAGCTTCCCAGCACCGTGAACAAACCAGCCACAACGCTCAACAGCAAAGGGAACCAGAATTGCTTTATAAACATTTCTCTCCCAATAAATTCATGAGGGCATGGCGTTTATCAATTAGAATTGTACTCTAAAGAGCCTTTGCGTGCAACAAAAAATCTTCCCCCTATGTCTTTCCTGACAGCTCGCGTGCTACTTTTTTTCCGGCGAGCAGCATGCCGCCGAATACCGGGCCCATGCGCGGGCCGCCGAAAACCGCATTGGCGCACATGCCGCAGGCATAGAGGCCCGGGCAGACTTCTTTCGAATGTTTTACGATGATCTCTTCTCCGGCGTGCGCCCACATCGATCCCTCTCCTCTCGTGCGGCCGGTCTTTGTCTTCAGCCGTATCCCCGACTTCCGCTCCACGATACGCGTCACTTCAGCGGGATGTCCTGTCGCGTCCACGACCGTTCCGGCGCGCATGGTAATGGGATCGACGTGCAAATGGGCCATCTCAACCGCTGTCCAGTTAAGCACAAGCCCGGCCACCCTGCTTTTGCGCACCATGACGTCTTCCACTGACATGAGATTGAAGATGCGCAGGCCCGATTTTATGGCTTTCGAGCATATCGTGGTTACTGCCTCGATGGAATCCGCCAGGTAATATCCCGGCTCATACGTCCTGTATGCGATGCCGAATTCGTCAAGAATATCTTTCGCTTTATCCTGCACAACGATCTCATTGAACATGATGCCGCCGCCCCACATGCCGCCGCCGACAGACAGCTTTTTCTCAAACAAGACAACCTTCTTTCGCGCCTTTGCCAGATAATAACCACAGACCATGCCGGCAGGCCCTGCTCCGACGATCGCCACATCCACGTCGAGCGCGTCGACCAGCTTTGCCTTATAAGATTCGATGATCGCCCTTGATATCTTGATCTCATCCAGATGCATAGCTCTCCCCTTTATAAACCATATGGCTGGCAAAAAAAACCCTTATGCCGCGTGCATAAGGGTTGAGTCTGTACTATCCTTCCCTTCGCTGGCATTATCCAGATCAGGTTTCGCGGGTCATCCGCTCGATCGCGGAACTCTCAGGCCGTTACACAGCCTCCCCGTTATCTACCGCACTATGTTATTTGCAGGCCTCCCGCTTCAACGCCTCAATTTCTTTCTTGAGCTCCACAATGCGTTCTTCCCTGCCGATACTGGCCTTATAGAAGACCTCGAGGTCGTGTGTGTATTGACGCGCCTCCTTTTCCAATCGCCTCCGCTCTGTTATGTCATCCACCATCTCGATAGCCGCAATAATATTGCCTGCAGCATCCTTGATGGGAGAAGAAATGATCCTGTAATTGAATATCCTGCCCTCAACCGGGGTTTCGGTAATCCCCTCATGCACCAGTCCATCCTTCAATGTCTTGACAGTGGGACAATACGAACAGATAGAATCCCTCGGCGGATTGTTAAAAGCGCGGTAACAAACAGGAATATCATCGACACGGATCCGGGGGAACCACGTTTTCATCTGCCTGTTCAAAGAAAGGATTTTCATGTCCGGGCTGATAAGCGCGACGCCTATGGAAATGTTATCGACCATGCTTCGATAACGCTCTTCGCTCTGACGCAACGCTTCTCCGGCTTTCATTCGTTCGGACATGTCCCTGAATGTTCCGATAAGCCGGGGGTTGCCTTGAATGGTGATGTTCGCCGTGTTGATCGAGACCGGGATCCTGCGGCCATCCCTGGTAATAACGAACGTTTCTGCGCTGATATCTTCGCCAGCGGCCTGCCGCTGAAAGACCGCCATCGTCGCTTCGACCATGTCCGCAGGATGCAGTTCGTCTGCGCGCATCTTCAGGATCTCCTGCCGCGACTTGCCGATCAATCTCTCTGCCTGCAGATTGCAATCCACCAGCTGTCTCGACAAAGCATCCGCGACGAATATGGCGTCCTTACTCTGTTCGAAAAGGATCCTGAACCATTCTTCGCTGGACCGTAATTCATCTTCGGTTCTTTTGCGTGCGGTATCCCGTTCTTCGAATTCCAGGATACGTGCGCGCAAACGGCCCAGCTCTTCCAGAAGCTCCTCTTTTGTCTTATCCCGGTCCTCCATAGACCCCTCTTGCGCCATACTATATCAAAACAGCTCTGAAAGTCAATGTATATCCTGGATTTATTGTGCCGGGATCATGGCTGCAGCTGCCGCGACCGGTTTCAGGAACAAGCGCACAACGCGTTTGAACGCCGGTTTATCCTTTATAAATTCTGCGAGCGACGGGCTGTGCGCATAGTAGAATTTCACGAACTCCCTGCCCCATCCGCTCGATAACAGGTGCCTGTCACGGAATATACGCAATGCCTTTACTTCCGGAGAGTCATACGACCCGAATGCCGCCGTGGCGATAAAACAGCCGCCTCCTCCGCCGCCGCCACCGCCGCCGGATGCAGACGTCACCGCTTCGCCCTCAGCCAGCGCAAAAGTGGAAAAATGGTCGACACTGGCCATGACAAGCTGGTTGAGCGAATCCTGGGTGGTGCCCGGCACCAGCTCCCATGCCTTTGTTTTCGGGTTATAGTAATAGATGGTCAGCGGGCTGCTCGAAGAAAGCCCTGCCTCTGCCAATTCCTCCAGCGTATAGGGGATCTTGATCGTGACATTCTTTTTGAACCGCGTCCCGCTCGGGCCGAAATGGACGAATTTGTTCAGATTGGCCTTGCCGAATATGAACCCCGGCGGGCAATAGATCCTCGCAACGCTGATGGAGGTATCCGTTTCCAGCGCGAGCGCAGGTATGACCGCCTGCGTGCGGGCGATGCTCGAGGAGGCGTCCGCGGACACCGTGGCGTCAACGTCCTTATCCACGTTCATGCAGGTCTCTTCGTCCGTTATGGTATTCCTGCCGAAATAGATATCCGCATTGCCGTCGCGCTCATCAGTCCAGCTGACGCAGATGTTCTTGCCGTTTGCGCTCAAGAATAGCGAAGGCCCGTATTGATCTGATGAACCGCTGTTATCATTGAACTTGACGACATCATGGAACGTCGCGCCGGCGTCCAGGGAATATGTCGAGTAAATATCCCAGTTGCCGCTTGCCTTATCAGCCCATGCCAAGAACATATCGCCGTTGGCATCCACGGCGACCTGCGGCGCTTCCTGCAATGCCGGATCTTGGGTCTCATCGTCATTCACCCTGATATCCGCGCCCCACGCCGCGCCGTCAACGGATTTGTCCAAATAAATGTCCTTGTTATCCTCGGCAAGCGTATTCTCCCACACGACCGCGATACCCGGCTTGCTGCCTGCGCCGTTAAAATTATTGCGGTTGCCGATACGCGGCCTGTCGCAGGAGCCACCGACAGCCGCATCGTTGATCTGGATATCGGCCGCATAAAGCTTTGCGTCCACTTTGTCCTTTGCGACATATTCAAACGCGTTAAAATAGATGTTCCTCGTTCCGCCTTTTTCCGCGCTCCAGGCGATAATAACGTTGTGGCCGCTGGAATCAATGCCCACGTCAGGGTATTGCGGCAGCGCCTCGGAGGCATCGTCAACGCGGTGTATGACAGGGGCGGACCATAAACTTGCGCCGCTGTCCTTATCAGCCCTGCTGTAATAAACGCCCTCGTTGTCGTTGCGGTTGACCCAGGCGATGAATACCGACCCGCTGCTCTTTGCCTTGATCGCGGGGAACATCTGGTCGGACTCGTTCCCCGCGGTGTCAACAGGTATTTTCGCCGCTTCAAAGTCCTCTCCCTTGAGCCTGCGGCAAAAATAAAGATCGGACGTTTCCGCATCCTTCTTGCTCTGCCATATCACGTAGATGTTGCCCGGTTCGTCAACGGCGATCGCCGGGTTCTCGTTCGTCCCTGAATCATCAGGGCTGATTTTTATTTCTTCCAGGAACGTCTCTCCCCTGTCATCGGAGCTCGAAAACCAGATCCCGCCGTCCTTCTGCCAGACAACATAGACTTTTTTCCCGCTGTGGTCCATGCACATCCGCGATTGCAGATGGTCCCCGTCTGTCGCGCGGTTCACCCGCACATTCGGCGCCTGCGTTATTTCGATCGTCGTAAAGGAATAGGAATAATCGAGCGCGCCGGATGCGGCATCGCTTGCCTCGACCCTGACGGTAATGACCTGTTCATAGCCGAACCGGTAATCATCGTGATCAGGCGGGTCATAACTGATGATCATATCACGAGGATCAGAGCTATCGATGCCGGCAGGGACATCAGTGACGCCTGCCAGAAGCACAGGAGCCCCGTTCTCGATGATCGTGGTCGCAGACGCGTCGCCATAGCGCTGGACCGTGACTTTGATAGAATTCACGGAGATATCCGCAACATCGTCCTTCAAATGGAATGAAATATTCGTATCAACCGGCACCTGCGTCTCATTGACGGCAGGGTTAGGGGCGTCCACATACGGAGATGCCCATGCTGAATGAACAGCCGCGCAGCTAGCAAGAATGACAAAGCAAACAAACGTTAAAAAAAAGTGTTTTTTCATACACGCCTCCTTGCCAATAAAAAAAGCCAAGAGTCTCCCGACCTTGGCTTTGCGAATTCTTTTTGCTTACGCTAATCTACGGGATTAGTATATCCCTGAATCCCCGCCCTGTCAACACGAATAACCTGAAACAGGCTATTTACTTTCAAACAACACAAAAAGGCCCAATACCCCAATAATCACAATAGGAATAACGACCCAGTGGTTCACATGCAGGACCTGAGGTATGGTTATCTTGCCCAGATCAGCCCACGTCAGAACGGTCTTCTTAAGAAACGGGTAGATATGCGAGAATATCCCCGCGCCCGTTATCATGCCCAGGACAGCCCAGAACGCATCCACGCGGCCTTCGCCCAGCGCAGCCAGAGACGTCGCCGGGCAATATCCGACAAGCGCCCAGCCCGCGCCGAACAAGAGCCCGCCTAATATCACCGCGCCCAATATCGCCGGCTTGACCGCAAGCTTGGCGATCCCCGCATCCTTGAGGATATAGACACCCACCATGCCGACGATAATGGCCGAAAACATGAATTTGATAATGGTCATGTCCTTGAACAAAAGCACATTAATCTGCCGGTCATACCGGATCACCTGCGAGCGCTGCAGGAGCATGCCGAAAACGATCCCCGTGATCAATCCGATAAGGTTCGTATTCATCTCTTCCTCCTCTGCGCGTAGAGCAGGCGCGCAACCGCGATGCCGCCGGCAAAAAAACACGCCATAGCTATCAGACTTCCGACCGAAAGCTGCATCATGCCGCTCAAACCGTGGCCGCTCGGACATCCGTCTGCAAGACGCGCGCCGATCATGGCGATGATGCCGCCGCAGAACGCGACAACCGCCCGTTTGACCGCGCTATTGCCAAACCGCTGGCGCCAGACCTCGGGCACCGTTTTGACCGCGAAGCTTCTTGTCGCCAGCGAAATCAGGAACGAGCCGATGAGCGCTCCGGTGACGAACATCCACTGCCATTCGATCTTCGGCTCCTCCTTGATATAATAGTCCATGCGCGCGACCATAAAAGGGTTAAAGAATTTTTCGATAAATCCCGCCGCCCTCACAAACGTGGTTGAAGCTCCGAAGAATTTCCCTGTTACCCATACAGAAGCAACAGCGAGCGCACCGGCGAGGGCGCCTCCGACATACGGGTTCAAGATCTCCCTTTTCTGAACCATATCCGCCTCCTTCCTACTGCCCGACCCCGGGCGGGGCTTTTTTCCATTCATATCCCCGCAGGGCTTCTTCAAATCCGAGATCAAACAGCGATTTCATTTCCACAGGATCGAACGGCTCCCGCGCTCTCGACACATGGGACGCCGGTATATACGCGAGGTTGAACTCTCCGCGGCCTTCGCGGGTGAACATATAAAGCCGGTAAATATCCCCGATGCTCTGGGACGTGGTCAATGTATCGACCGCGCGCTCAGCAATCGCCAGTATCCTGTCAGGGATTTCCTTATACAGTGAATCGACGTAACCGTTGCGTATAACGTACACGACATATTTGTTCCGGGAGGCATCGATGTTTTTTTCCTTAAGCGCTTTTTCCATTCCCTGCACCACGTCATAAAGGAAAAAAACCTGTTTGGAGATTCCTCCGTCCACATGCATCTCGTCATAGACCTCGCCATCCGCTTCTGCCTCGAGATATACCGGAGGGAACGCGATGGGGATGGACGCGGACGCCAGAATGATCTTGCGGAACAGCTTCAGCGCTTTCTCGTTGCCGATGGAAGCGATCCTGCCTATATCCCAGATCGTCAGGCGCTGCGCATCGAGGTTGGTCGTGCCGACATAAAGCCTGCGGCCGCGCGCATACTCTGCTGCCACGGCCTTAAGCAGATCCTCATCAAAATACCGCTCGATGAGCCGCGCGAGCGGTTTTGTGCTGGCGAACGAATTGGAGAACGGAATGCGCAGGCGCACAAGGTCCCTGGTGGAATACTTTGTGTAGAATTCTTTCAAAGTGGCGTCGTAGGCGCTGCCGAGGAACGCGAACGGAGCAATGACCGCGCCGGTGCTGATGCCTGTCACCACCCTGAATTCAGGCCGTGTCCCTTTTTGCGACCAGCCGCTCAATATCCCGGCGCCGTATGCGCCGTTCGCCCCGCCGCCGGAGATTGCCAGCAGATGGTACGTCCTCTTTTCCTGCGGATCGAACGACGCGCCACTGCCCTTCTGTTCCTGTTCGAGCAGGGTGACGAAATCCTGTTTGAACCCGTCGTTGGGGCTTCCGCCGAACGTCCTGATATTCTGCATGCCGTATATGCTGACGGAATCAAGCATATCGGGGGGCACGGCGTGGCGCACGGTCGCGCAGCCGCAAAAAAGGAACGCCGCAAGACTCAATAAATAAAAAAGTTTTGTCATGGTCACCAGCGCCAGCTGGCCGGCGTCTTGGCGCAGAGCATGCAAACAGGCGATTTGATCTCCTGGATACGGCGGATGGGATGATCGAAAAAAGAACCCAAAAGATACGCTTCCGTATATACGGCGCAGCAGCGATACAGCCGTCCGTCGGTATCAACGGAAACCTGGTCATTGAGCATCGGGCACACGCGGTAATCCGGCAGGACCTTCATCAGCCGTTCTTCGCGATCGAGGTCGATGAACCGGCGGTAATACACGCCCCAGCGTTTTTTGTCCCGGTGATAGGCGACCGTCGCTTCAACGCCCGGGATAAAACAACGAACGAGCTCGAACTCCAGCCCGTTCTCCGCGCAAAACTTTCGGGCCGCATCCTCCTGGTGTCCGTTATACAGATAGCTGTGGAAACGCACGCGTATCCGCGTTCTGCGGCCCTGCGAGGCGCGCTCCCGGGCAAGGGCACGGATATTTTCCAAAACGACGGAAATATCTCCGTTGCAATGGTTCCTGCCGTACATTTCCTGCGTCATGCCCGATATCGAAACCGCGACCGTATCGATGCCGGAGCCAATGAGCGCTTTCGCGTCTTTAAGGACGTTGAGATTCGTGAAGACGACTATCTCGGTTTTCGGCATGCAGGCCCTGGCATACGAGATCATGCGGGGCAACGCCGGATTCAGAAGTGATTCTCCCCAGTTGCCGAACCAGACCGCGCGAAAATAAACCCGTTCCGCCGCGATCTTGTCGATGATCCGCGTAAAAAGCCCGTATTCCATCATTGGCTTTCGCGCGCGCCTCATCGCCAGGGCTTCGTTGTTCGGGCACATGGAGCACCAGAGATTGCAGTCAGCGACGTCGATATTCAGGACAGCGCGGCGGCGGGAAAAACGCTTGAGATAATGGCAGGCACACCTGGCTGCGGTGCGACATGAGGCAGGGAGGATATTTTTTGCTGATTCGCGTATTGCGTCGTTTAGGCCGGGCATAACGCCTTACTTTGCCGCAGGCTCGGCCTGCGTGCCCAGATCGGATGAAGGGAGCGTTTTGACGATGACCTTGCCTCCGATATCAAGCCTGACATGATACTGCGTTATCTCGATGACCCTCGCCTTGTTGACCATGGAGCCGACGCCGACGATTTCGTCATTGATGATGGCAAGATATCCCTGCGTGTTGTCAAGCATGATCCCGGTCAATATGAATTCGTCCGCTCCGAAGATCTTGCCTGCCGCCATGATTTTTTTCTTAAGCGCAGAAACGTTCATACCCAGGCTTTCGGCCTTGTTCGCGTCCGCCAGGGCTTTCTCGTAATCGTTGACGGCAAAATATGCCTTACTGCGGTTATTATAGAACTCGGCGGTCCCTGAGTCCAGCTCGATCGCCCTGGAGAAATCAACGATGGCAAACGGAATATTGCCCATCTTCTCATAAGTGCTGCCCCGTGCCGAGTAGAACCTGGCATTCTTCGGCTCCAGTTTAACAGCCTGGTTGAACACACTAACAGCCTCGCTCCATTGCCCTTTGTTATATAAGCCGAGGGCGCGGCTGAACAGCTCCTGGGCAGAGGCCTGAGGAGAAACCTGCTTCGGGGCGCCTGCTTTTTCAGGCCCTTTCATCTGACATCCGCACAGGAGAAAACCCGCGCACAGGGCCGCGGCAGCCGTCAATGCCGGAAATTTGATATATTTATCCATTATTTCTCCTTTCTTTCTCAAGGTTCTCCTTCGCTTCAGGAGCGTGATCAAGCACAAAACTCACGTCCGTACAGGGAAAATCAACGCACTCGACGCATGTGTTGAATTTCTTATTGGAACAGCACGCGCGGATCTTGCACAGGTTATTGCAATAAAAAGACTTCCTGGCACCTGTCTTGCAGCCGTCGCAATAGACGTGTTCCGGCTTCACGTCGGAATGGAATTGCCTTGACCATTTCCGCGCCACCGCGGCGATCTTCTTGGCGTCATCAGCCTGGGTGGCCAGATATCCTTCACACTTCGAACAATCCAAGCCGCAATAAGCGATCAAAATAGCCTCCGTAGCGCATGCGCGTCCTTTTGACCACTATTATAAACCCTGCCGCGGCGTTAGCAAGACAAAATAATAGGGACGGTTCTCCCTCAAAGGGAAGAACCGTCCCTATGACCTATTATTATTTAAACGCCCCGCCTACTTCCTTATCTCTTCCTCTACTTCCTTGGCGCCTTCTTTATAGAACTTCTCTTCGTCAGGAGCCAGCTCTTTCAAAAGCCGCAGGAACTCGCCCGCGTGCACGCGCTCTTCATCAGCGATATCCCTGAGGACTTCCTGCGCCAGCTTATTGTCGGTCGATTCGGCCAGCTGCATATACATCTGGATCGCCTCGTACTCCGCAGCCACCATAAAACGTATAGCGCGGATGAGTTCTTCAGCCGTGACCTTCCTATCCTTCTTCATTCCTGCAAACGGGCTTCCGAATTCAGGCATTGCGCGCCTCCTTTCCTATGCCGCTTTGTTCACAAACAGCGTCTGCGTCGGATACGCAAACTCGATCTTGCGCTTTTCGAATTCTTCTTTGATTTTGAAATTGATCTCCTGCTGGATATCCATATATTTGTTGTAATCCGGGCTTAAAACAAAATACACCACCTCGAAAATCAGGCTGAAATCTCCGTAGCTGAAGAAATGCGCGCGGTCAAAAGCCGTCTCTTTCGTATTTCTGACAGCTTGCTCGATGATCCGGGGGATCTCCTTGAGCTGGGCAAGCGTTGTCTGGTAGGTCACCCCGAGGCGGAACACAACGCGCCGTTTTTCCATGACCTTGTAATTGCGCACGCGCGAATCCGTCAGGTCGGTATTTGAGAATATCAACTGCTCGCCGCTCAAGCTGCGGATGCGGGTCGTCTTGACGCCGATCTGCTCGACCGTGCCCATATAATCGCCCACGACAATGAAATCCCCGAGTTTGAACGGCCGGTCGAACACGATGCAGAAATAGCTGAAGAAATCTTTCAAAAGCGCCTGCGCTGCAATCGCGACCGCCACGCCGCCGATGCCCAGGCCTGCCAGGAGCGTGGAGACCTTGAAACCGATATTGTCGAGGAAGATGACCGCGGCGATGCCCCAGATGAGGAATTTGACGACCTTGAACATGCCCTCGAGGCTGCGCACGAGGGTTATATCTTCCTGCTTCTTCGACAAATACACCTGCAGGCTGTAACCGATGAACATCATCACGATGCGCGCGGCGAAGAACATGACCACTGCCATCTGAACGATATTGAGCGCCTTGTCCACGTGCGGCGGCACGGTCAGGATCTTCAGGCTCACGTAAAGGCAGCTTACATATAACGCCGGCAGGACGATCTTCTCGAGCATCCGGACAAGCAGGTCGTCGAACTTGGTCGTCGTTCTCGCTGCCAGCCTTTTCAGATGCGCGACCACGGCCACGATCACCAGCTTCACGAACAGGCCGCTTACCAGCAGCGTGCACAGCGCGATAATATAATCAAGGATGCGATTGTGCCAGAAAACCCGCTCCAGAATGGTCATATCCATGATTACCTCCTCGATCTCAATGGCCGCAGCAGCAGGAATGCTTATGCTCGCCCGGCACGAACAACAGCGGAAACACGATGTCGCCGAAACAGCACGGGATCCACACCGCAAGGAACAAAAAGACGAATATGCCCAGATACGGGACCGAACGGCCGTGGTCAAGCGCCATGAGCATATGGAACAGCGACGCCCAGGTGCTGACGAGCACGTGGAACGCGTGCGGGGACTTCGTGAGGGGCTTCTTATACCCGATGACGATCGCCGCGGTGACCAGTGGATTGATGAACCACCATTTTTCCACGAAGCCGATATGCACGTGGCGATGCGGCATGGACAGAAGCGCCTCTCCCCAGAACGGAATGAGCGAATCGCTTAATGTGCCCACGGATACCGAACCCACATACCCGATGATCATGACCTTCAAGAACAGTTTGACGCCCTGCGGCTCTTTTGCGAGATACTTGCGGTACATCGCCGCGGTCACAACCGCGCTCAAGCACAGATGCAGCGGATGGAACACATAGAACATGTTCTCTGCGATGTCATGGGGGATGTCGCGAAAAACGATCACCAGAACGATACCCGTTAATGCGCCGAACAGCGTGAACGGAGCATGAGACCGCAGTTCGTTGATTATTTTTCCGAACATACGAACATCCCCTTTCCCCAAACCCGGTCCCGGTGCGGCGCTGCCTTTGCGCAGCCTCCGCACACGCCGTTGACCTGGATAAAATGGCTCACGACCGTATAACCCTTGATCTTTTTTGCGCTATCAAAGGCGCAATCCTCTATATTGTCCACCTTGCCGCACCTGATGCAGGTGATATGATGGTGATGATGGCTGCCGGCGCATAACCCGTAATGCTTTTTCCGGTCGAACTGCTGGATCCTCGTGAGAATCCCGCACTCGACCAGGCTCTCGAGATTCCGGTAAACGCCCGGCAGGCCGCAGCGGCTGAATCGCTTCTGCAGCCTGCTCCAGATATCTTCAGCGGTAAAATGCGTGTTATGATCGACGAAAAGCCCGATGATCGCCAGCCTGCGGGGGGTGAGTTTGAGGCCGCCTGCCTTCAATTTGTTGCAATACCGCTCCACGCCGCCTCCTCCAAATAGAAATAACTTCTATTTATATTAACAAAAAAAAACGTTTTGTCAAGCAGCGCGCATCGCTTTTGCTTTCAGCGCGGGGGGCATTTTTTCGATGGCGTAACGCAGCGCGGTCCGGGGCATGCGGGATCTATGTTCCATGACATAATCGAAGACCTCGTTCCGGTGCGATTCGCTCGCTGCCTTAAGCAGCCAGCCATAGCCCTTCTGCACCAGGTCCTCTTTGTCCGTCAGCAGGATGTCCGCCATATCAAAAATATCTTTGAGGAATTTCCCATGGCGCGCAGGCAGGATCAGCGTTACCGCAGCGGCCCTGCGCATCCAGAGGTTCTTTGATCTTGCCCATTGTTTGAGCGCAGCGATGTGCGCCGGATACATCTCGATGAAAGCGCCAACGGTGTGATTGCAAAGCGTATCGCAGCTTGCCCAATTGCTCACATACGCATTGACCCAGCGCTCGAACAACCTGATGTCAGCCGGCTCAAAATCTTTTCGCAGGTTATACGCCCACACGCAGGCGATATACCCTTCTTCCATATACCCGGACTGCCACAGGGTATCGCACAGGCCGAAGACCTGCGCCTTGCCCCGGGCCTTGACCGTTTTGAACTTATCTTTTGCGATCGCGGTCACCGCCGCAGTCTTCATGCCGTAGCATTTGACCGGCTCTTTGAAATACCGCTTCACGCCCTCGCGGATCTTGGCATCGGCTTTTTTCTTCAATTCAGCGCGTATATCGGCAATAATCCGATCCATGCATCATTCTCCGATGAACTGAAGGATGACTTTCCGCTGCCGCGGCCTGTGGTCGAATTCAGCCAGCACGATCTGCTGCCAGGTGCCCAGCATCAATTCCCCGTCGCGAAACGGCACGACCAGCGACGGCCCCTGCAAAGCAGCGCGCACGTGGCTGAAGCCGTTGGCGTCGCCCCAGGTCTCGTCATGCGCGTATGGTTTCCCTTGAGGCGCGAGCTTCTCATACAAAGCAGTCATATCCTTGATAAGCCCCGGTTCGTATTCGAAAGACGTTATTGCCGCGGTCGAGCCGACGACAAAAACAGTCACATTGCCTTCACGCAGCCCCGAGGCATCCAGCTTATTCTTCACGGAAGCGGTGATATCGATCAGGTCACCGGCTCCTGCGGTCTTCAAACCGATCTCTTCGGTGATCACACGCATGGCATCGCGGCTATTTGGGGTATCCGACTGACTGCATCAGGATGATTTTTTGATCAGGGGTGAGTTTCATCGCCTTGATCAACGGGCCAGGCTCGAACAATCCCCTCACTACCGTTGAAAGGCCTTCAGACGTGCAGAACAAATAGACGTTTTCAGCGATAAAGCCCGTATCCATCGCGGCCCAGGACTCCTTCTGGGTGCCGAACCTTCCTTTTTTAGAATAATCGGCGACGTAGATCAGGTTCACGGGCGCGGTCCTGACAAAATCCTGCATCCCGGTAAGACCGCGGATATCGTCGCCGGAAATCAGCTCCAGGGCATTGTCCTGCGCGTTATACCGCCAGAGCCCGTCCGCCTTGGCGATATAAATATCGATCTCCTGCACATTCGCCGCAGACGGCGCTGTGCGGCGCCCGTCAGGCCGGGTGATCCCGAACCCTGCCCAGAGCATATCGGAAAGCGTCTGCAAAGATATTTCTTTCGCGCTGTAATCCCGCCCGCTCTTTCGCTGTTTCAATGCCTGCATGAGCGGCATGCCTCCCTCGGTCTTCGGCGCAGGAAGCCGAACAAGCGCTGCCTGCTCTGCCGCGTGACAAAACGCGTTTGGCGCGAACACACACAGCCCCATCAAAAGAATACACGCTATTTTCTTCATACGCATCGCCTCACTCGATCAAAACCACCCCGTAATAATTACCCTTGCAATTCGTATCTTTGAGCACTCTGATGGGATAGCCGTTGGCGCGGGCAGTCGCATACACATCGATGCCGCACGCCTCCATCGCCGGCCTGGTCTTTTCAGTATGCCTGCAGAATTCAGAACACGAACTGCACAACTGGCACGGCCCAGCTCCCATGCCAAAGGCCTTGTAATACCCGTCCAGGAATATCTCCCGCTCTAATTTTGGAATAAGGCCGTGGATGTCCGTATATTCGTCGCCGTGCACGAGGATCGCTTTTTTGTAAAAACTCAAAGCGCGCCGCGTCTCTTCGGGCTTCGGGGAATTCGGCGGGCATGTCAGACTTTGGCCATATCCGTCGCAGCCGAACTGGCATCTCAATCGCACCCATTCAGCGACCACAATGGACCTGACCGGGATGATCTTCGCTTCTTTGGCGCCGAGCTTCTTTGCGGATCTTATATACTTCGTATAGGCAGGCATGATTGATAATCCTGTCGACTTGTCATTCGCATGCTCATTATAACATCATCAAAACGCCGGAACAATCGGATTTTGAGCAGTTTTCGTTTTCAAATATGCTTCGGTGAATTTTATTATATTATTCATCATGGCAACGGTCTCGACAGGATATTGCCCCACCGCCGACTCTGCCGACAGCATGACAAAATCAGTCCCATCCATGATGGCGTTGGCCACATCCGTGACCTCTGCTCGCGTGGGCCTGAGGCTCTCGGTCATGCTCTCAAGCATCTGCGTGGCGGTAATGACAGGTTTCGCCGCCCGGTTGCATTTTCTGATGATGATCTTCTGGATCACGGGGATCTCGTAGACCGGCAGGGATACGCCCATATCACCGCGCGCGATCATGATGCCGTCTGACGCCTGAATGATCTCGTCAATATTCCTGATGCCTTCCCTGTTCTCTATCTTGGCGATGATCTTACACTTGGAATCCGGCTTGAGCAAACGTCTCACCTCGAGGATATCATGCTTCGTGCGCACAAACGACTGGGCGATATAATCCACCCCCTGCTCCTGGCACAAGGATATGTCCCGGACGTCTTTGCTGCTCATGCTGCCGAATTCAAGCCGCGCATCAGGGATATTCACGCCCTTATGCGCCTTGAGCAAACCGCCCACGACCACTCTGGCCTTAAGCCGGTCCCTGCCCCGCGCTGCCACTTCCAGGACAATATTCCCGTCATCGATGAATATCTGGCATCCTGCCTTGATGCTGCGCAAGGGGCCTTGATAATCGAACGGTATGATTTCCTGAGATCCTTTGACATCCCGGCGGGTGAGCCATACGATACGGCGTTTTTTCAGCTCGACTGGCGCAGCGAGATCGCCGATGCGTATGCGATGGCCCTGAAGATCGCCCAGCAGCCTGATGCGCCTGCGGTATCTGGCGTTCAAAAGGCGGATCAGGCGTATTCGTTGAAGCAGTTCCTGCGCTGTGCCGTGGGAAAAATTAAGCCGGGCCGCATCCATACCCGCGAGCATCATCTTTCTCAACACGCGCTCGCTCGACGATGCGGGGCCCAGGGTGCAGATTATCTTGGTTTTGACCATACCTGATTATACGCCATGTTACTTGATCCGGCAAGCATCCCTGCTCTATCAACTGAATGCGAGAGATGAAATGAATATCAAAGGTAGCGCACAACCATATCGAGGGGCTGTTTGCTCGGACCTGCGGGTTTCTGGCTAGGATAGCCGACCGGGATGACCGCCATGAACTCGCCGTCAGGCTCGCCGAGGAATTCAAGCACATCGTGCTTGATAAGCACAAGCACTCCGAGCCAGACCGTGGCAAGGCCGAGGGAAGTAGCTGCAAGCAGGAGGTTCTGGACCGCTGCGGCGGAGCTTTGTATCTCCATGATCCTGAAAAAGTCATGGCCGGTTGACTTATCGACTTTGAATAATTCAGTTCCTCTGGTAATGAGTTCGCCGCTGTTGGCAACCGCGATAACGACCGGGCTCGAAGCGATACTTCGCGATGCCATGCGCAAAAGCACGGAAGCGGGTTTTGGAAAATCGCCTGCCTTTGTGGATATAAGCTCGACCAACTCCGCCTTCTTCTCCCCCTTGAGCACGATAAACCGCCAGGACTGCTGATTGTGGGCTGAAGGCGCCTGGTTTGCCGCCTGAAGAATGGTCTTGAGATGTTCTTCGCTCACCGGCGTATCCTGGAACATCCTGACACTCCGGCGTTCTTTGATTGATCTAAGCGTTTCGTTCATATCGTTGCCGATCCCCGCCTGATATAAAAAATCCCCGGCGGATCATCTCCGCCGGGGATCTGTGGTTATCGTATTATTTTTCGTTCCCGCGACGTTCTTCCCTGCGCCGCTCTTCCTGGCGCCGCTCTTCAGCCCGCCGCTCGTCGTCTTTGCGTCTTTCTTCCCTGCGGCGCTCGATCTGCGCGCGCACGTCATACGCCTTGTTCTCCGAGATCTCGAATCTCCAGATGACCAGTAACGCGAGCAACGATGTGATAATGGGGATGCCGATATCGTAGATCCTCATCCACAGCAAAGCTTCGGTCGACTGCCCGAGGCCAAGCTCCTGGCGGAAACCTGTCGAATTAAGGAGAACCCCTGAAACAAGCGACGCGAGCGCGACGCCCAGTTTGACCATCCACCAGTATACGGCGCTGAACATGCCTTCGCGCCGGGTGGATGTCTGTAGCTCATCCATATCGCATACATCCGCCACCATCGAGCTCATGAGCGTGAATAAAGACCCCAGGCCGAATGTGATGAACGGCGCGGCAATGAACAGCAGATACGGATGATCGGGATTATACCCGATCCACTTTAAAGCGTAGCCGAGGATCGACAGCGGGATCGTCACAAAGAACGTGTTGCGTTTGCCGATCTTGCGGGACAGCCATGCGGTAATGGAAATGACGCCCAGGGTGCAGATAGCGCTGAACGTCCCGTAGAAGCCAAGCAGCCGGCCGCCGTTTGAATACGCCTGATCGAGCACCGGCGCGTTCTTGAACACGTAGAAGAATACCACGTAGAGCGTGAACGCGGACGCGCACATGAATCCGCCGAAAATAAGCAAGGTCGCAACGCACAGCTTGACGAACGGCTTGCATTTGAGCGTGATCAGAGCGCCTTTGAAAAAGTTCCTGGTCACGTTCCAGGCGCCCTGCACGTCTGGCTTGGGCAGGGTGTGGAAGAATTCCTTGTTAAAAATACCAGGAAGGATCCCGCACGCGACAATAATTGCGCCGATGATAACCGCCAGGACCCGTCCGCCCACCACGATGTCCGGGAACCACTTCTGGTTATGCATGATAGCCCAGCACCACGGAGCGATGAGCCAGGGCAATTGGCCTGCGATATTGCTCGCTGCCTGCAGCCGCGTCCGTTCATGGTAATCAGGCGTCATTTCATAACCGAGCGCGATCCAGGGGATCGAAAAACAGGTGAAACAGATGAAATATATGATCTGGAAGATAAGAAAATACCAGAAATAATAAAGCTCGGTATGCCCCTTAAAAAGCTGGAACATCAGGATGTAAGAAATACCGCCGGTAATGGCGCCGAAGATGATAAGCGGTTTGCGGCGGCCCCACCGGGTCCGCAGGTTATCGGAGAAATAGCCGGTGATGGGGTCCGAGATCGCGTCAACGAGCCTGGGAATAGCGCCGACCAACCCCACTAACGCAGGGTTGACGCCTAATCCGAGGTTCAGGACTATGACCATCTGGCCGATAAACGCGGATTGGGCGGTGTTGGCGAACCCGCCGAAGCTGTACATGATCTTGTGGAAAAGAGAAACGCGGTCTTTTTGCGCAGTGACGTGGTGGGTCGGATTCTCCTTGGCTTGCGGCATCAACTGGCTCCTTTAATGAGGGGTGTAAGTGACGATATGGCAGGTATTATAACAGAAAAGCAACCGTGGGACAAGATTATTTATGATAAGCACTCCGCAGCCGAATCCCGTCTACTTCCTCCGCATCACCGCGCTCAACACCTGCACGAACAGAAAGACGCCGAGGAGCGTGACCATGCCGTAAACGACATTGGCCCAGCTAAGCACGTTCATGGCATGTTGATGCGCAGGGCTGACCGATAGCGATGCCGAGACGGTCGCGATGGACCGGGCGATGAACCAGCCGGTGAGCCACACGCCGCCCAGGACGCCGCCGGCATTGACGACCTGTCGCACGACCGCCTGCCTGCTGTGCCTGCTGCTTGTTCCGCGCACGAGCGCCACAGACTCATGCACCGGCATCATCAATGCGCTCAAAAGATAAAAACTTCCGCCTATTCCGCTTCCCGGCACGCCCGCAGTCATAAGTTAATGCCCCTTTTCATATGTTGTGAATCTTTTTTTCAATATAAGCTCTGTCCAGAATGCTTCGAGCATGAATACGCTGTTAACGGTGCGCAATACGAAAAACGCCGGCAGGCTTCCGATGACGCGGCCGACATTTTTCTTGTGCCTGGCGGTCAAAAGGACCGGCACGAGCACTGCCGGGGCGTCGATGACATACCCGAGCAGGAAGAAAGGATTGCGAAATATGATAACCAACAGCGGCAGCAGGAACAGATACGCCACTGACGCTATGGTCGCATCCCACAATGCCACAGCCACGAGCATGCGCAGGTAACCGATGTGCATGACATGGCGCCAGTGCAGCCGCACGTTCTGCATGAAACCGTGAGACCAGCGCTTGAGCTGTTTGCTCATGAATTTGTAATTATGCGGCTCCACCGGGAAGCAGCACGCCTCGGGCACGAACCGCACGCGGTAACCCTGGCGGTAAAAGCTCCAGGTTATATCCATGTCCTCTGCAAGCGTGCGCGTGGACCAGCCGTTGTGCTTTTTGAGGATCTCCGCGCGGTATACAGAGAAACATCCTGAAGAGATCAGCGGCTTTTCGTAATAATCCTGTATTTCCTTATAAAAAGAGAATGCAAAAAGGTATTCGATATACCTGCCCCGCTCCCACATGGTCTTGACATGGCGGGGGATGACGTATCCGCAGGCAGCAGCGATCCCTTCTTCGCGGATGGCAGCGAGCAGTTTCTCAACCGCGTCAGGAGCGAGCGTCGTGTCAGCATCCACTGCCATGACGAATTCAGTTTCTACAAGCGTCAGGGCGTAGTTCTGGGCGCCTGCTTTTGAGCCGGTGTTCTTGGGGGGTTTTACGACCGTAACTCCGAGGCGCTGAGCCCTTTGCGAAGTATCGTCCGTTGAGCAATCATCGATGACGATGATCTTCTCCGGCAGCACAGTCTGACGCTGGAGGCTCAAGATCGTCTCTTCGATGGTCTTGCCTTCGTTGTAGGCAGGGACGATGATCGTAAGTTTGCTGGCAGTAGTAGATTGCATATTTTACAGGTAAAAAGAAAACTCCGTATCTCTTCTAGCATACGGAGTGGCATTGCGTATCCGATATGTGATTCAGAACAACCGTTTCTTAGGAGAATTTAGTTAAATATAGCACATTTTTGCGATTTTTCAAGGGAAAAATGGCTCTTATGCTTCCGCGGCCCTGTGGAGCAATTCTGAAATAAACGACTGGTACTTGACGCCTATCTTCTGAGCCTTTTGCTTCAGAAGTGCTAGATCCAAGCTGTTGACGCGGATGTTCAGCACCGCATCCCGCTTTTTAAGCTCAATGGTTTTTTTGATCGCCGCAAACTCTTCCCTGCTCACCGGCACAAATTCTTTCATATGATCTTCTATCCACTGTTCCTCTTTTGTCAGCTTATATTTTCTCACGCGAGGCTCCTTTTTTGAAAATTTTACGATATTTACGGCTTGGATAAAGAGTTCTCAGAAAAAGATTCCATTTTCAATGACGCACGGTGTAATCCATATATATTTCTTATATTCAAATACAAGCATGTGTTGTCCCTGCCTTGCGGGATTATCTATCACATCAATCATGATGCCATCGATGATCAAATCTTCGAATGATACACCGCGTATGCGTTTTAGCCTATCACTTTTAACTGGATTCCATGCTAAAGTATATACTATTGTATTACTTTTTTCAAGATTGTCAATATCTTCATTTTCCATGGCCTGCCTCCTTTCATACCAATAGACGCATGAAAGGATAAGATCTCACCGGCTTATTGCCGGATAGAGACAGGCTTTCGATTATTCCTTGCGGTCTACGTCGAGATGCAGCTTGTGCAGGAGGCGGTGCAGAAGCGGGGTAAAAATAATGGCCAGGACGGTGAAAAATACGAGGGTGCTTAAAATGGAATAGATGCCGGTAAAAACCTTGCCTGCGGTGGTGTTGATGGCGCCGACAGTGCCGACCCCGGTCATTATCATAATGCTGTTCAAAGCAGAATCAAGCACTGAGTACTTTTCAACAGCATGGAATCCGATGGTGCCGATAGCGATCATGGCGATGAGCAGGAGGATTGAAACAGCGATGCTTCGCAGCATGCGCCTGTAGAACTTATGCAGCGGTAAAACAGGTTGTTTTATGTGCTCATACATAGGCAACGTGTAATTCTTACCTGCCGTACAATGCCCGCAACTGTTCGACTGTCGGATGGCCTTCGTAATATTCGCCCTGCGGGCCGAGATAGCCGGTCCTGTGCCTGGTCAGGGTAACGGCGGTGTAGCCGCCGCCTGAGTTCGGAATATTGACCACCACGGTTTCAGCGGATGGCGCAGGAACTACAGTCATTGGCGCAGGAGTAACTACGGTTACCGGCGCGGGTTCCGGCACTACCACATATCCTCTGCTGCACGGCCTGTAGTATATGCCGTCACAACGGTAATACGGCACTTCCCGCACATATACGGTCTCGTGGCGCGGCGGCAGGGACGCTACAATCGCGCCTGCGGCAAGCGTTGCGCCGAACAAACCCCAGAACGCGCCGCTGTCATGCCATCTGCCCCAGCGATAATAATACTGCGGCTTTCCGCCGTGGCTCGGGCCATGTCCGGGACGGCTGTGATTGCTTTTTGCAAGCGCGTCAGCCGAAGACGCAGCCAGGAGAGCCGCAATCATGGCTGTTGTGATCAGACCTTTGTGCTGCAGGATGCGTTTCCACATACTCTTCCTCCTTTTTGGCGTTTCTACGATCTTAGACAACGCCCGGGAGGAAAAAGTTCCCTTTTATCAGAAATTCAACGCGATCTTACAGCCGAATTCCGTGGAATGGTTGGCCGGCTCGTATCCGTATCCGACGACATATCCTGACCAGGTAACAGGCGCTATATCAGAATCTTCGATGTCCCAATACCTGATAAAAGGTTCTATGACAAGATCCAGATCCTTTCCGTTCTTGCGGAACTTCACCGAACCTCTCACGCCATACCCCTCATCCTGGTCGTTTTCCAGGATCGCGGCGCCGAAATGGCTTCTCTGCAATCCGCGCCAGAACAGATCGTATTCGATTGTCGCTGCCAGAGACCAGTTATTCCCCAGGTCAGCGAAGGTCTCTATGCCGATGGGGCTGTAAAAATAATTCGACTCCCGTTCATACCCCCACGCGCCTGTCGAAGTGGTCCTGCCAGAGCTGTCATCGTATAAATAGCGGTATCCCAGGCCTGTGTAGGGCGTGATGACAAGCGAATGAAACGCGCGCAGGTCGTATCCGCCCAATCCTCTCAGCTCGAAAATAACATCGTCCACGTTTTCCATGGTGCCTGAACCCGAGTAATCAACCTGCCCCCAGCTTATCCTGCCCTCGGATTTGAGCATGAACGGCTCTTCATGAAAAGCATAGGCGCCGGTCAGGCCGTACATCATGCCTTTCTGCTTCATAAACCCCGGTTCTTTGTATGTGATATGGGATATTTCAGTGCCTAATTCCCAATCCAGTTCTTCTGAATACGCCGGTGTCAGGCAAATGCACAACACCAGCGCTGCAGCAAGAAGACAATTTTTCACCCAGTCGCTCATGTGGTGTATTATACCGCATCTTCATGCAGAGCACAAAAGGATATTAACCGCCGGTTTCTTCCTCAAGCCAATACTCAAGAGCATCAGGATCCCAGGTGAGGCGTTTCGTGGACCTGCATTCGAGCGCCGCAGGCGTGGCCGCATGGTCGCAACCCTCCAGCGTCATTGCGCGGATCCTCACCCACGCTTTTCCCGGCCACAGGGCGTCTTTTAATCTGAAGAAATTGTTGACTTCCCACTCGACCCAGCGGTCCTTGAATGTGTCATTGCCTACGAGAACTACGAGTTTATAGCACTGCTCGAATTTCTTGAGAATTTCATCCCTGATGCCCTTAGACTGACAATCATTGAACGGACAGAGAACCGTCTGCTCAGCGTTGTCCGCAGAAGGCATCTTTATTCCGCGATCATGCGTATCGAGGATTTGCCTGGACATTTTCTTAAGGGCCGCATACGCGTCGTGATGTTTCTGGTCCGCTTTATCATAACTGACGTAAACGTTGATCGCCATGGCTCCTCCTCTGTTATTTCAGATGGTATTCTTTCGCCGCTTCGGGCTGAAACAGGATCTTTCTGATCTTGAACCTGCGGACGCCGGCAGGAACGGCCCATTCGATCACATCCCCGACTTTATACCCCAGGATCGCCGTGCCGATAGGGGCCAGCACCGAGATTCTGTTCTTTTCGAAATCCGCGTCTTCCGGGTAAACGATCTGATACTCGTGCTCTTTGCCCGAATCAATGTCTTTCAGGCAGACCCTCGAGTTCATGGTGACCACATCGGCTGGTATTTTCTCGGTCTCGACGATGACCGCCCGGTCAAGCTCCGATGCAAGCTCTTCGAACCGCTGCCATTCGGCGTCGTTTTTTGAATTTTTCAATTTGCGGACCTCTTTGATCAGTCCGAGCGCGTCGCGCGAGCCGTAACTGTGCTCCAGCTCGTCCAGCGAGCGCCTGTCCACATCGTGCGCCAATGCCATGTTCGCGATGATACGCCGCAGACGGTTGAAATCCGCCTGTGTTATATAGATCTGCTGATTTTTCATCATAAACTCCTCTGGCCTTTCAGGCGGGAGAATCCGCGCTTATCAATTGTTCTATTTTTTTCATCAGCCCTGCGGCGTCTTCGGATTTGTCATAATGGTCGTCTGCGCCCGGGAGGAAAAATTTCTGGTCCCTTTCAGGAAAAACACTTGCGACCAGGATCTTAACGCCCGGAAACTCTCTTTTCATACTGTCATGTATCTCAAACCCGCTCTGCCTGGGCATGGCCAGGTCGAGGATAACCAGGGCGATATCGCCATTCTTGCGCAAAATCTCGATCCCCGCGTTCCCGTCGGATGCCTCCAGGACCCGATAGCCATGCTCCTGCAGATAATACCTGTATATCTGCCTGATCTTCGGCTCATCGTCCACCACCAGGATCGAAATCTTGCCCTTGATGATCTTCTCCACCTTCTTTATCTTTTCAAGCAGCAGATCGACCCCCTGCGATTTATCATAATAATCGGCTGCGCCCTTGATCATTTTTTTCTGCTCATCAACGGGATACACGCTTGCGACGATTACCTGGACATGCTTGTGGAAATTCTGCATCATATCATAGAAAACGCTGCCGAAGACCTGCGGCATTTTGATGTCGAGCAGCATGATATCGACCGGCTCACGATTCAGCATAACCGAGGCCTCCATGGCGTTCGGCGCCTCGAGGACATCGAAACCCTCGTTCTTGAGCATCGCATGATAAATGCTTCGTACCTTGTTCTCATCTTCGACAATGAGGATCCTTGTCATGTCTGGCTCCCGTATAAGTTGAGGCGGCTGCAGAGCATATGCTTCATTTCTGACGCTATGGTACGCTCCACAGCCACCCCAAGTTCACCTTGTCCCTCTATCCGCGTTGACTATACCACACGGGAGCTTAAAGAATCGTTAAATAATCATTAAATTTTTTAATGGCTGTAACGGGGAATAACCGGAGGAAGTGTTTAGAGTATGGGGAGAGATACGGTGAAAACAGAGCCTTTGCCGGGCTCGCTGGCAACGGAAATCCGGCCCTGGTGCAATTCAGCGATCGATTGCGCGATGCTCAAACCCAGGCCGCTGCTCGGCGATGTGTCTTTGGCCTGTCCGTCGATGCGGAAAAATTTGTCAAACAGCTTGGGGAGATTTTCCTTCGAGATGCCGATGCCGGAATCCGATATGGAGATGTCTGCCCGGTCGCCATCATACGCCAGGCCAATGCGGATACTGCCGGCCTCGGGCGTGAACTTTACCGCGTTATCGATAAGATTGAGCAAAAGGCGGCGCAGATGCAATTCATCTCCGTTCACGATCGCGGTCCTGTCCGGGATATCCATCGCAACCGTTATATTCTTCTTTGCGGCCAGGATCTTTGCCTGCTCAAAGAGGATCGTGACAAAGGCTGTCAGATCGATCCGTTCGAAGGTAAGCACGTCGGGCTGATAATTCATCTTCGTCAATAAGAGCAGGTCCTCGATGATCTTGAGCATCCGCTTGGTCTCGTCGAGGCTGACGCTGATCACGCGCCGGTATTCATCGGGCCCGCGCTCTTTTTTCAAGGCGAACTCCGATTCTCCGCGGATGATCGCGATCGGGGTTTTGAGCTCGTGCGCGATATATGAGCTCGAATCGGTGATATAAGCAAAGGCCTCTTCGAGCCGCGACACCATGTCATTGAAGGCTTCGATCAGGGACCGCAGCTCCGCGTCTGCCTTGTCGATCTTGACCCGGAGGCTAAGATCCTCATGGGTAATGCTGTTGGCGATGTCGGTCATCTCCTTCACGGGCCGCATGATCCCGGCAGTGACCATTCTGCCGACGAAGGATCCGAACACCAAGGTCAGGGGGATCGGAAACAGCACGAACGCAAGCGCATATCGCTGCAATACATCAGGCGGAAGGATAAAAAGGATACCGATATATATTGAAAGCCCTGTTCCGAGGACCGCCGCGTATAAAACACTGATCTTGAACTCGAACGTTCTGATACGCATCACGCTTCCTTTACTATATACCCCTTGCCGTGTATGGTATGGATGAGCTGTTTTTTATGGCCTTTGTCGATCTTCGAACGGAGAAAGCTCATGTATACGTCGATGACATTGGTAAAATTGTCGAAATCCTCATGCCACACATGCTCGGAGATCATGGTCCTGGTGACCGCATGCCCGGCGTTGTCCATGAGATACTCCAGGAGTGCGAACTCCTTGCTTGTCAACACAATGTCTTTGCCGGCGCGCGCGACTTTATGCCTGGTCCGGTCCAGTTCCAGGTCGGCGACCTTGAGCAAGCCCGTCTTATCGATCTTGTTCCTGCGCAATAACGCGGCGATCCGGGCAAGCAATTCCTCGAAATCGAACGGTTTGGCCAGGTAATCGTCAGCGCCGGAATTCAACCCGAGAACTTTATCTCTGACGCCGTCCTTGGAGGTGAGCATGAGGATGGGGGCATTGATCTTCTTGCGCCGCAGTTCCCTGCATACGCTGACCCCGTCCTTCACGGGCAGGATGATATCGAGGATGATGAGGTCGTATGGGTTGATCTCTGCCAGATACAGGCCTTTTTCCCCGTCGTGGGCGACGTCGACCACGTAATCCTCTTCCTTCAGGCCGCGCTGGATGAAGCTGGCGATCCTCAACTCGTCTTCGACCAGTAAAATACGCATGACCGTGCCTCCCGGTTTGATCCGGGCATCATTATAGCACCACTAGGCTTTGCCGGCAACTTTTCACGGGCGGGCTTCGGCGGAAATTCTGGCGAGGATCCTTTTGCAAAGCCGTTTTCTATCCATAAACAGAAGTCCCCGGCGGATCATCTCCACTGGGGACTGGTGTCAAACTAAATCGCGTCTTAACGTCCTTCGTTGCGGCGCTTGTTGAAGCAATCCTTGCAATAGACCGGGCGGTCTTCGCGCGGTTTAAAAGGGACTTCGCATTCTTTTTTGCACTCGGCGCAAACCGCTTTATGCATTTCCTTCGGTGCTCCTCCGTATGAACCCCCGCCTTGATATCCCATTCCTGCTCCCCTTACGATTGTACCGGCTGTTCTCCGGTATTCTGCTCAACTGCCGCTTCCGCCTCACCTTGAGGCTTCTTCCTATCCAGTTTTCTCTGCAATTTCTCTTCGCGTTTCTTTTTCTGCGCAAGTTCCCGTTGCCGTTTCTGAAATGAATAATTGTCTCTGCCCATCACGCTCCCTTCGGTCGCTCCTCTCAAGAAAAGAAGCCGCACAAAGGTTAGTCGTCTTCCCTGCGCGGCCTAAGATGTTCTAATCTTTAATACTGACATCAATATTATATCACGCTTCGATTTTTCCACAAGCAATAACTGCGTTATCCGCTTTTAAACTTTTCCGTGAACCTGATGATGCTGTTCATCATCGTTACGGCCTCGACGGGATATTTGCCAGCGGCTGATTCAGCCGACAGCATGACAAAATCAGTGCCGTCGAGTATGGCGTTGGCCACGTCCGTCACCTCCGCGCGGGTCGGCCTGGGATTCTCGGTCATGCTCTCGAGCATCTGCGTCGCGGTAATGACGGGTTTGCCTGCACGGTTACACCTGGCGATGATCTGTTTCTGCACGACCGGTATCTCGTAAATGGGGAGAGAAACACCCATATCCCCGCGCGCGATCATGATGCCGTCGGAGGCGCCGATGATGCTCTCGATATTACGGATACCCTCCCGGTCCTCGATCTTGGCGATAACGCGGCATTGCGTGCCGGAGGACAGCGCTTTTTTGACTTCCAGGATATCCTTTTTCGTGCGCACAAAAGACTGCGCGATATAATCGACCTTGTGTTCTTCGCAAAACCTGATGTCCCCCAAATCCTTTTCGCTCATGCCATTGAACCGAAGCCGCGCACCGGGGATATTGACGCCTTTATGCTCCTTCAGCAGGCCTTCAACGATCACTTTGGCCTTGAGCGCACCCCGCCCGCGGCCGATGACCTGCAGCGCGATAGTTCCGTCATCGATGAATATGTGCTGCCCCAGGGGTATATCGCGCAAAGGGCCGGGGTAATCAAACGGGATCTCGCGGGCAGTGCCGTCGACCGGCTTGCGCGTCAGCCATACGACCGCGCGTTTCTTAAGCACCACCGGTTTGCCGTCAACCAGGCTACCGATACGGATGCGATGGCCCTGAAGGTCCCCGAGGATCCGTATACGCCTGCCGTATTTCGCGTTCAGGCTGCGGATACGTTCGATCCTGAGCGCCTGATCCTGCTGTTTGCCGTGAGAAAAATTCAGTCGAGCGACATCCATGCCCGCGAGCATCATTTTTCGCAGGACCGTCTCGCTCGATGACGCGGGCCCGAGCGTGCAGACGATCTTCGTTTTAACCATGGCTTCCTTGTTTGACGGAAAATTTCATGTAAAGCCCGGCGACAAGCAGGGCGATCCCCGCCCCAAAGCCGAATGCGCTGACCAGGGCCTTTTTCAGCAGGGAAACTCTTTGCCTATCCCAATTATTGAGGCGGATGCCGATGTCCCTGCTTGCGACCTTATACTGGTCCCCGGCGCTGGTCCGCGCGACCAGTGATCCCCGGTCGACAAGGCCGGCAAGCGGCTTACCGCTTATGTATATCTCGACTTTGTCTTTCACTGCGGGAAGAGAGAGCATCATATCCTTATGCGTCCACCATATATTCCTGTCCCCTTTATTCAATGAACCCATGTCCGCCAGAAGGCTTGCGCCGAATATGCAGCAAAAAATAATACCGCCGATCAAAAGACCTGTAGCCGTATCCTTCATGGCCCCTCCTTTTATATTCGACGCCGCTAGAACCGGTATACGACCCCTGCCACATACCGCATAAGCGAATCATCGCCGGTGATCGGAGAATCAGCAGCTTCGTCGCTCAGGAACGTGCATTCGGCATCTGCGAACAACGCCCATTTACCGCCAAGCGGCAGGCCGGCCGTTATCCCAGCCATGTATTCGAGGCCGCTATGGCCCGTATACGCGGTTCGTCCTGCCCTGGATTCATTCTGCCTTACGCCGTAATAATAATCCGTCAGGTCGCGGCTCTGCCATCTTACAGCGGCTTTCGGGGTCAAAAAACCCTCAAAGAGCCTTTTGGAAACGCCCAGACGGAGCTCCTGGCCTTCATAGGTGCCTGATACGTCAGCCACTGCCTCGACTGCCAGGTCCACGAGCTTATTCTTCCAGCTCATCCTCACCCCGCTGTCAAACGCCCAGCCCCTGTCCTCCATGCCGTTCAGGTCAACGCTGTCATCCCCTTCATAACCCTGGGGCCGCAAAGACCCGATGACAGCCCACCGGAGAGGTTCTGCGTTTTCGCTTAAATAAAACCCAAAGACCGTGCTGTCCACAAAAAAGCGGTTCGACTCGAATATCAACACGGGAACGGGATACACATCGTCATCAACGCCTTTATAGGGGCTTTCGATCACCATGGCGCCTGCGCCCATGTATGAACCAGGGTCTATAAGCTCGTTTGCCCAGGAGGCCGGCGGTATAACCGCAGACAAACACGCCAACGCGCAGACAAGATTTTTTTTCATCTTATGTTCTCAAGATACTCTGCCGCTTTTTCAACACATTCCGCGCAGGATAACCGGCGGATATTCCGGACCTCTTTGCATTTTGTGGAACCGGCGAGGGAACTGAACGTCTTCTCAAAATGCGCAAGCTTCTCCGGACAATGCTTTTCCAGGATGGCCTTTGCCGCGTAGAAGGCGCCGCAATGCCCTTCGGGCGCCCTGCCTGAACCGTATCCTGCGAACCGATCCGCAGTTTCTTTGTTCACAGGGAACCTGTCTTTAAAAGCATTCAGCACTGACTCTGCGCAATTCATTTCGTCTTGCCGAGGATCGAACCCAGCACCCCGCGGATGATCTGACGGCCGAGCGTGCTTCCGATCGTGCGCAACGTGCTTTTCACCAGCACCTGCCCCATGGTATCGCGGGGCCTGCCCGGGCCGCGTCGCCGCGGCTGCGGATATTCCTCTTGCTGCGGCACCGGCTTCTGCGCAGAGGATGCTCTCTGTTCGGTGCGCTTTTTAAGCACTTCGAACGCGGATTCCCGGTCCACCATATTCTCGTAATTGCCGAAGTGGATCGAGTTCTGAATGATCCGCCGGCGTTCATCGGCCGTGATAGCGCCCACGCGGCTCTGCGGCGGGCACACAAAGGCGCGCTCGACGATCGCCGGGGTCCCGTTCTCATCCAGGAACGACACGAGCGCCTCACCCACGCCAAGTTCGGTGATCACTTTTTCTATCATCAGGCCGGGATTCGCACGGAACGTCTGGGACATGATCTTAACGGCTTTCTGTTCCTGCGGGGTAAACGCGCGCAAGGCGTGCTGCACCCGGTTGCCCAGCTGGGCCAGCACCTTATCCGGCACGTCTTTCGGGTTCTGGGTCACAAAATAAACGCCGACGCCTTTGGAACGGATCAGCCTCACCACCTGTTCAATCTTATCCAGAAGCGCCTCCGGGGCGTCTTCGAAAAGCAGATGCGCCTCGTCAAAGAAAAAGACCAGCTTGGGTTTATCCAGATCGCCCGCTTCCGGCAGGCGCTCGAAAAGTTCTGACAAAAGCCACAGCAGGAACGTCGCGTAGACCTTTGGCCTGGTAACCAGTTGATCCGCTGCCAGGATGTTGATGATACCCCGTCCGTCTGAATGGGTCTGGATCAGATCGAAGATGTCGAGCATCGGCTCGCCGAAGAACTGCGCTCCGCCCTGCGATTCCAGCTCCAAAAGGCCCCGCTGGATCGCTCCCACGGAAGCTTTGGAAATGTTGCCGTACTCGGTCGTAAACTGCGCGGCATTATCGCCCACATACTGGACCATGGAACGCAAGTCCTTCAGATCCAGAAGCAGCAAGCCGTTATCGTCGGCGACCTTAAAGATCAGGGTGAGAACGCCGGTCTGCACTTCATTGAGGTTGAAAAGCCGGCCCATCAAGATCGGCACCATGTCGGAGACGGTTGTCCTGACCGGATGTCCGCTTTTCCCGAAAACATCCCAGAACGCAACGGGAAACTCCCGGAAACTATGGCCGGTGAGATTGAGCATTTTGACACGCTCCGCGATCTTGGGATGCTCGGCGCCCTTCTGGCTGATGCCTGCCAGATCCCCTTTTACGTCGGCGAGAAAAACAGGAATGCCGTTTTCGCTCAAAGATTCAGCGATCCTCTGCAGGGTGATGGTTTTACCGGTTCCGGTCGCGCCGGCAATGAGCCCGTGGCGGCTGGCCATGCGGGCAAGAAGATGGAATTCCGCGTTCTGCGCGTTTTTAGCGATAAGCATGGGTTTACTCATAGATGTATTATAGCGGATTGATGGGCACTTACAAGAACAAACAGCATGCCCGGATTATCTCCCCGGACATGCTGTTATCACGAACACTCACAACTTATGGTATCAGTGCTACGGTCCATCACTCCTTATTTATAATTTTGAAATAAGCAAAGAGATTATTTCATTGAATTTCGTTCTTCCCAGAAATGCCCACAAATCTTTTCCATACCTACCGCGCCAAAACACTTTCATCACCTCCTTGAAATTTCAGGACGCTATCCTTTTTATTAGCGCTCTTCGCTGATGAGCGCCAATAAAGAGGAAAAAATTTACTTTTCTTTATAAACTTTTGCCTCCATCTCCAGCACGTATCTAAGACTGGTTATTTTCACTTTCTTCTCCTGCATTATATACCAAATATGACTCAGCTTATTAAGTTCGTTTTTCGAGTAAAGCCTTGATCTGCCCTTCTTTCTGGGCGGTGATACAATCTCCTCTTTATCCAGCTGCTTAAGGACCCAGACCGGAATTCCCAGCAGCCTGCACACCACGCCGCTGGTATATACCGGCTCGTCGATGCCTACATCAAATATATCTCCGTACTTAATCTCTTTTTTCATCGATTATGTATTTACCACAACTTTCGACATTTGTCAAGTGTTTTTCGTAATTTTATTTTCGTTTTTCGAAAATTCAATACCAATAAATAAAGCAGCCCTGATCACGTTAAGTAATCAGGGCTAAGGGCTATCTCAATTGCCTATGAGATAGTAATTAATGGGGTCGCACTCATGACCCACAGAGTAACCCACTATCTAAATACAGCATTTTTATTATAGCCAAAATACAGCTATTAGCAATATAATTCGGCCTTTAGATAGTCCTTTACTCTATGCAAAAATGTCCGTTTTGTCCGCTATTTCGTGTCCGCAAATACCGTAACTATATGAAAAATAAATAGTTGAAGCATGTCCGTTATCTCCCCACGGACATTTGATAATAAATTGCTACAGATTAACACGCTCCCTGTCTGAGCAAATCCTGACTTTGTCTAAGAAATGCTCCCGGAATTTATCAGGAGAAAACGTATGAATAGGAATTATTGTCCCCGGATTAAGCGCTTCGGCAAACTTCTTAAGATCTCTAACGTTAGCATGACCACTTGTATGAACATGGATAATCTGCACATTATTTTTAGCCCAAAAAACACGTAATTCTTCGTCGTCTTCTAAGTACCCCTTCCACATTGAATAGATTAAAGAAGTATTTGAAAGGTTTTTGTCTGCATCAAATTTATTTCTAAGGGCGAATGTATCTTTAATTAAATACCGCCCCTTATCTTTTATAATATCATCATACTTAACTTCTGATTTCTCAAACCTACCAAGTATTGAATCTTTCTGAAGGAGCTTAGTATGCCGACTGTCTGTAAATAATACTTTCATATTATTACCCCAGTCATGCTGGGGGATAGCAAAAGAAACAGACTTTATTGATTCAAGAATAAGCGCGGTGTAGGGATCAATAACAAAAGTACGATTTGTCTTCTTACAAGCTCTATAGATGGAAACGATCCGATCTATGTTCTGAGATGAAGTGGCAATAAAATAAAGCTTTTCTTTATTGTTAAGCAACTCAACTAGACCTAACTCAACCGCTTCTTCAGTATCGTAATCGCCATCCGTTTCTTCAATATGCGACCCCTCCAATAGAAGATAATCTATATTCTCAGGAGGTTCCTTTATTATCTTATCGAAAACTATGTGTTTTCGGCCGTGGCCCCGGAAATCACCCGAATAAAATAAGCGCGTGCCATCTGCTTCAATCAAAAAAGCAAGAGCATCAAAACCTGAGTGGTCTACTAAATAAGGTGTAATAGTAAAATCTGCAATGTTGAAAAGTTTCCAAGGAGTTACCAATTCGATTTTCTCAAAATCAAATGCAGCCTCATTAAAATAATAAGATAGCTCTACTAGCTTGTGACAACCTTTGCTCATGTATAATGGTAGGGCAGGATTTACAAAATGAAGCAGTCCGAAATGATCCAGGTGCGGATGAGAGATAAGCAAAGCGTCAGGAGATTTCTTGCTATCATCAAATCTGTACATGCCAGAAACGCTTGGCAGGATATTTTTCTCTATTAACTGAGGGCCGCTTAACTTACGGTAAGGTCTGAAATCAAACTGTTCGCCCCGCTCGTCTACAAGCGGCATGCCTATGTCTAATACGATACGGCCATTTTTAGATTCTAACTCTATACATGAACCGCCAATTTCGTGCGTTCCGCGATGAATTATGAGTTGCATGTTTTATACCTATCTAAAAACGTACCTGCTTCATTGTGAGTAAAGAAAAAGGTGCTGTCCAGGACATTCGTCTTTAGGAACAGTTTAGTTGTATATTCATTTCCCATCTTAGCCCAATCACGGAGAGCCCTGCCAAGCAATCCATTGGCCTTTAGGTCGCTTTTTATATTGTAATTATCTAGTATTGCAATGCCCTCGATATCTTTCTTTGAAATTTCATGTTTTTGAGCCATTACACAATCAATTGACTTTAGGAGCCCCAAATCGACTTTTTGCTTCAAAACTGCTGAATATGTTTGAACAAAATCATCGTATTTTTCATAAACGAGATCGATGTATCTTCTAAGCTGGCGGGTAAAGACATCCTCTATCTCTTTATTATTTTTGTTCTTTAATTCAATCACCGCAAAAGTAAACTTTCCACTCGAAAGCCTCTTAAGCCCTAAAAGGTCTATTCTGCCCTTTCCGCTCCGAGGATAAACAACTTGCCTATCAATAATCAAGATACCGTTTCTACCGATTGCCCGATTATCGATGAAATGGTTGACTTCACTAACACCTTCAGAAATATTTCCTCCTTTATGGCGTACTATCTGGGCTATCGCCGCGCCCATGATATCTTCAAACCAATCATAATTCTTTATATCGTTAAAACAAATCTGCCACTTACCTTTACCGTACGACTTAACAATATTCTTTGGCGCCTTAACAAGTAGTTTCTCGGGGTTGAATTCCTTGGAAGCAATAAGATAATATCCATCCTCCCGTTTTTTAACTTCAATCGTATGCCCTAAGAAGTAAAGATCCAAGAAGTTCCTTCTAATCTCCACCATGAAAGACTTCCGATGTTTTCGCTCGAAATCTAGAATATAATGCAGAGACTTATTCTTATCCTTTAATTGATCAAAGAAGTCTTCTTCTAGCCTACGGAAAATCATCTCACACCCTCCCCTTAGCCCGCGCTAATCTTCCCGGCAGAACGGGATTCTTAATCTCTTTCATAATCCGTTTCCAGTTGCACCCATTGATAGCTCGGTCATCGATATAAACATGCGCAACAAACTTTTCCATTTCCAAATGATGGAATGGAAACCCGTGTTCC
The DNA here is from genome assembly GCA_029571225.1 of Candidatus Omnitrophota bacterium. Classification (GTDB taxonomy): domain Bacteria; phylum Omnitrophota; class Gorgyraeia; order Gygaellales; family Profunditerraquicolaceae; genus JAGOOP01. Next base: position 102,784 of record JAKPTF010000061.1, read on the forward strand.
TTGAGCCATTTCGTGGTCATAGCTTTACTTCCAAAATTCCGACAGGTATAAAAAACAATGGTATGCCCTTCTCTGTGCAAGCGCTTTACTGCCTCTAAGGCTCCCTTTATTGGCTTCGCCTTAAGAATTTCATTAGGGTTACTTGCTACTCGCCTAAAATCAACACCTGAAGAATCAGCTATTGTCCCATCAATATCAATAGCTATGGTCAATTTCTTACCTAAGAAAAACCCATTAAGTTCTTTTAATTTCTTCATAAAATTTGATGAAAATTACCGCTTAAGCAAAATCCGCTGTTTTGACTTACTTGGCAGCTGATCATAAAAATCCTTTATCTTAGAATATTCCTCTTTGGGAAGCTCCATCCTTTTATATCGCGCAGTCTCTTTGACAATTATTTCACCCTTCCCCTTAGTATATTCTCTTTTCATATTGAAAAAACCTATGTCTAAATCTAAATTCTCCGGCAAATAGCTTATTTTGTATTTAGGAGGTATTACATAAGTGGTTATTTCTTCGTCATAGGAGTTCGCAGGAAAAAAGATTGGATTTTTTCGTTCATTTTCTAAGAAATCAGTATCTCTGCCATATCCAGCGACATCAATAATAATCATTCCATCAGTTATTTGATAAACACCACTTCTCTTAATCTTGCTTCTTGCCTTGATACTCCCGTACTTCTGATCTAATCCTTCTATGTGACATTCTAAAACCTCTCCTCCGGAGGCCAAATATTGACCCAGGGATTGATAGAATTTATCCTTATCCTCTTTGCTCATTGCATTGATTTTGCGCCTCTGTTCTATAGATGAATCCAAATCCCAAAGCATCTCTGTTTCAACAACAGCAGATCCATCCTGACCCATAGTTATCTTTGTTTCTGATTTTGTATATCCTCTCTTTTCATCAAATATCGGCAATCGCATAAACCTACCGCCATTGTCCGTAATAACAAAAGTATATGCTCCTTGATAATTTAACGGATATTGACCGATATCGTAACCATCCAGAAGCGGATCAATAAAGAAATCGCCGTCTTTCTTATCCTCTACTAGAAGAATTACGTGATCAAAAACTGATGGGATTGGAAGGTCATTTTGAGGATCATTTATAGAGAATTCCATATTGAAAAGTGTCATATAGGCTTTTATACCAACCGCCTGCAACATAGTCTTGCAAAGCAGGGAAAGGTCCTTACAATCACCATACTTATTTTGGAATACCTCAACAGTTGAATGCGGCTCGAGCGAATTATCCCCAAAAGACATAGAGACATACCTAAAGTTGCGCTGAATAAATTCAAGGATATCTTTCACCTTACCCCTAGTATCCTGACTATTTTTTGTGACGTCTAGCGCTTCATTTCTAATTGGGTCGCTCAATATAGAATTTTTGTCTACAAGTGCATTAAACCACTTAGCTATGTCATCCCAATCTTTAATAGAAGAAAACTCAACAGCATTAGAATCAGATGCTGGTGGCGGAAGATAGTTTTCCCGCTCCTTCCTACCCTCCACGTTCTTCAAATTCCATACATAGGTTATCGTATTTTCACTTTCTATAATTTTTGGAGAATAAGAAAGCTGAAACTCTTTGTAGCGGATGCCCAGATTCTTAGGAAACGTCATCGAAAAGCTAAATTTTTTAACTGGGCCGGGGAAATTAAAATCAAAATAATACCAGAAAGCATTTTTAATAGGCAGCCCCTTCGATACTATTGTAGCTTGATGCTCGACAATAGAACCAACATTAACTTCAGGTAGTGTTAGAACCTTCACCATAGAATCTGAATACATGGCATAGTTTTCGTTCACGTTAAGGTCTTGCGCCTTTGAATACAGATGTTCTTTACCATCCGGAGTAATGGTGCAGGCGCGCAATTCAGTAATTTTCTCCCTGCCGTCCTCATAGAAGATCGGAACCTCTCCTAATGAATCCTTCGCGTCCTCTTTAAGGACTTTTATCTTTTTATGTATCTTGGTAGTATAAGACCAGTCACTATCGACTTTCACAACTATATCGTAAAGAAGCGCGATTGAGCTTTCATCCTTATACTTCTCCTCAAAACTGCGTACCTCTTCTTTGTCAGAACTAGAAAGCCCAGGGATTATGCCAAGATTTTGATTTGTTATTTCATTTATGTGATCTTCAATTTCCTCGACTTTCTCGTAATTGTTTAACTCTCTATTTATATCCTGAGCTTTTTTGTAGCGGTCAACTGCTATGTCGTTTTGTTTATTTGTAAGCGCTATTTCAGCCAATAAACACTGGTTCTCAGCTATACCCACCTTCCCATCAAGATCTTTATATATATCTAGGCTTTTCTTATAATATTCTTCAGCTTTTTCTAAATCTCTGGATGCATCAAAAACTTTACCGATAGCTAAATAATTGCCAGCGAGATTATATTTATGGTTATATATGTAGATTTTTGACTGATTAATTTTTGCTGATTTAAAGAAATTATCATTGGCCTCCTTACATAGTTTCTTATGATAGTACCAATTGCCTAGAGCATTATAAGCCCTGGCTATATTCATATCGTTCTTATCTTTAAGGGCAATCTCCAAGGACTTGTTGTAATAATAAAGCTCCTTATCGTGATCGTCCTTAAACTTATAGATTCTGCCTATATTGATAAGAGCCCAAGCTAGACTTGATGCGTCATTGCTGTTATAGGCAATTCTCTCCCATAGCTTATACTGCTTTAAAGCTTTATCTATATCCCCAATCATTTCATAAGCGTTACCCAGCCTCCTATAAGCATCAACATATTTGGGATCAACAGACAAAGTCTTATTACATAAATCTATGACCTCTTTGTATTTCCCCTGTAAGTAAGGATCCCAGCTTTTAGAGAAAAGTTCATATGCATCCGGATGAGGCAAAACGATTTTATGATTTGAGGCTGCCACTTTGATTGGGCTGTGTTGATAAAAAAAGACTCCAGAGGCGCCCAAAATTAAGATAAATGCACCAAAAATTATAGTTTGTCTATTCTTCATTTTTATAGTAGGAGTATACTGACCCCTATTAACAAAGCAGGGTTTTTAAGTTAGAATATGGCTTATGGGGCATATCCCCAGGAAGGAGCTCATATTCTATGGAAAAACGTAAATGGACCAGCCAAGAGAAATTCAGAATCGTCATTGAAGGCCTA
>JAKPTF010000045.1 GCA_029571225.1 Candidatus Omnitrophota bacterium
CTCCAGATACGGCATTCCGTTGTAATTGACCGTGACAATATCAATGCGCGGCTGTTTTTGTCCCATAGAGACCCTTAGATGATACGGCTGCCTATGAAGTTGACGCCCCTTATCATGGTGTTGAGGATGCGAGTGCGCAGGAGCAGTTTCCTGAAACCCCATGACCTGAAATATTCAGGGTCGAGAGATTTTATCCTACCGGAGGCGACAAGCGAATACATCTTAAAATCCCGGAGGTCGCGTTCGACAAAATCGTCCGGTTTGATCGCCTTCACAAGTACCAGATTCTTGAAAATAGCCTCAAGCGCGGTTATCCGGCAGTCGGAGAATATCTCCTTGAGGTCATCCAGCTCGAACCGCCAGAAATCATAAGGATAACCGTGATACTGAAAATCATGCGAGCAGGTCGTCAGCAGGATCATGCCGCCAGTTTTACATACGCCCTTAATATTATGGATGGCCGCCTTCCAATCCTGCACGTGCTCGAGCGCTGAGGTAGAAAGCACGACGTCGAAACTGCCATGCCCGAACCGTTTGATAAGGTCGCTTGAATTGCAGATCACGTCAACCCCTTTGCCCGCGACCATATCCGCGCCGATATATTCCCGGGGCTTGAGAGCGCCCTCGACGAACGGCCTGATGCTGCCGTTGACGTCCTGGGACCCGACTTCAAGCACCCGTTTTCCCGCCAATGGTTCATTGAACAATTGCAGCACCAACGCTGAAAGGCAGTTGACCGTCATGACCCTTCCCTTTCGGATTTAGCCAGACAGACACAGATCGCGTCCCCTTTCTTCTCCCTGTTCAACGCTTCCGCCTTTCGGGTAAATTCCTGTATCTGCTCTCTGGAAAAAATGCTCTTATGCGCGTTCTCTCCGTATGAACGTTCGTCACGTTCAGGGATATCCCTTATATATTGCTCTGATGCCCAGAACTGGTACTCGGTTGAGTCATAAAGGATATTCTCTACGATAAAACCCGTCTTGGCCGCAAGGACCTCAAGCGACTTGACCGAATACAGGAACAGGTGGCGCGGCGGGTCAAGAGCAACCCAGTTTACCCCGTAATGTTCCCAGGCGTAGGATGAAACCGTGGGGATACGAATAAGCACCCTGCCGTTATCGGATAGAATCTCCCTGACCCTGGCAAGCAGCCTTTGCGGATCGTCCATATGCTCGAACGAATGGTTGAACATGATCATGTCGAACGTCCCCTGCAGGGAGAAAATATCGCACTTATGGATGACGATGCCGGGCATGCGCACATCCGCATCGATGAACGGATCAACGCCCGTCAGGTTTGTGAACCCGTACCAGGCAAGCTCCGAAAGCATCTTGCCCCTGCCGCAGCCTACGTCCAGGATCCGCGAACCGAGATGCGCGCGGCACATCTTGAAAAGCTCCCTGTATTTAAGAAGCTTGGGCTGCGCCGGGTTCATTTTCTCAAGCAGCCAGCCCAGGAAGCTGGCGTTATCGAACAGGTACGCGCTTCTTCGATGGCGCAGGAAACGCATGAACAACCGGTCGTGTGCGAATTTCAGGTACGTTTCCGGCTCCCGGAACGAATAATAGTCCTGCGGATAATACTTTGCCATATCTGCGGGCACATCCATAAGCTGAACGCACCCGCAGGAGCCGCATTCCATATAATGGAACACGTCCCGCGTGCCGAACATCATCTCCCGGGCCTCGTGCACCTTATTGCCCCGCGTATTGCCGCAGATCCTGCATGGCTGGGTGTTATCGTCCATGTCTGCCTAATGCCTTTTTAAGGAACCGGTACGCAAACGGAAGCCTCTCCTTGACCAGATCGGCGTCATTGAGGTCAAAAGGCCTGGCGTAATAGATAGACACAAGGTATATAAGCGAAAATACGACTGCCGTTGCCAGGAAGATTGACAGATGGCCGATGCGGCCCAGATGCGGCCGGTAAAACCGCACAAACGAATCCAGAGCGTAAACGGATGCGGCCGGGATAATGCTTGCGAAAAAGAACGGCGCGGTCACGCGCAGGTATGCCCCCCGTGAAACCTCCAGAGCCTTATGCAAGTGCCAGAGGAAATACACGGTCCCGGCATTGACCGCGAGCATCGTGCCCCACGCTGCTCCGAAAAAGCCGAACAGTTTGATCAACAATATGCTCAACGGAATATTGGCCACGATCATGATAAGCGAAGCTTTCATCAGATATCCCGGTTTTTCGATGGCCATGCAGAGGGCGCCTGAAACGCGGGCAAGCATGTTGATGATATACCCCGCCGCGAGTATCTGAATCACGACTGCCGAACGGTCATACCCCAGCCCCATCCAGATGAACATGAAACGATGGGCTGTAACGGCGATGAACATGAAGAGCGGCACGGTGAAAAAAGCGAGGTATTTGGTGCTTCGCAGATACGATTCGATGAGCCGCGCGCGCTCCCCTCGGGCCTCTATCTCTGAGAACGCAGGCACCAGTGCCGATACAAGAAGCACAGGGATTGTGATGGCATACGATATGATGTTCGCCCCGAGCTGATAATACGTCACCAGCCCCATTGCAAGGAAATAGGCGATCAGGACCTTGTCTGTCTGGCTCGTGATCGTTCCTGCGAGGCGCGAAATCTGTATGCGGTACCCGAACGAGAATATGCGCCTGAACATGGGGTGGTCCCACGACAATATCCTGAACGAAAGCTGTGGCATGAGCCGGTAGGCAGAGACGATATACATGGCCGACGTCAGCACAAATACGATGGCATTATTGACGATAAGGCCGCGAAGGCCCCAGCCGCGCTCCAGGAAGAATACCGTACCGGCCACCGTGACAACGGAAGCGGCAACGGCCACCTTATTGGCCAGGTCCATGCGCTGCAGTCCGGTCTGAATAGCCATGAACACGCCCATGGCGTTGGACCCGCAGAATATCCCGATGGCAAAAACGAAAACAAACCGCGCTTCTTCATAAAGGGGCACGGGGATTTTGAGGAACGAGATCAACGGGTCAAGTAGAAGAACGGTGACAGCCATGACGCCGACAGCCAGAAGCGCGTAAAAGGCGAACCCCGTATTAACGAGCTTATTGATGCTTTCGTGATCCTTGACCGTGTAGAACTCCGACACATATTTGACAAACGAGGCCCCCACGCCGAAATCCAGAAGCCCGAAATAGTTCGTGACCACGCCGACAAGCGCCCAGACCGCGTAGCGCTCCACGCCCAGGTGCCCGATTATATAGGGGGTAAGAAAAAACCCGACGGCAAAAAACCACATCCTGCCGGCAATATTATATGCCGTGTTCTTAACGACCTTATCCCCGATCCTGGCCTGCTCAAACTGCATGCTGTTGTCCTTCCTGAACCGATGCCTTCTCTTCCGCAACCACTTCAGGCATGGCAAGCACCATGGCTGCGAGGAACCAGAACGGTTCCATGACCCTTATGAGGATAAAGACAGCTCCGCCCATGGACTGGGTCAGAAGGGCGATAAAACCGCAGATGAACCCGATGCTCAAGGACCTTGCGAAATCGTCGGAAGACTGTTTATACACCCGCACAGCCATGCGGAACAGCTGGCTGATCATCCACATGAATGCCGTAAAACCGAGGAACCCCGTTTCTATAAGGACGCGCACGTACTGATTATCGATGACCGACCCTCCGGGAACGCCGGCGCCGATGACGGGCCGCATGGACAATTTTTGCATTGCAAGCCGCCACGCCTCGATGCGCGCCGCGGTCGATTCGGAAACGTGGATCTTCCTGCCCGCGAACGTATACGTCTTTTCCTTCGCGAACGTGTCCTGCGCGCGGTCCCTTACCTTTTGCGGGGTGACATACGGCAAAAGCAGAGCGGCCATTATGAGAAAGAAAAGAAGGGGATAGCGCGCCCTTCTGCTCAATATGATATAGACCAGAAGCATGGGCACTATGCTGACCCATCCCTCGCGCGACATGGTCATGACGAACGGCACGAACGCGAAGACAAACGAACCGAACCAGAATATTTTCTCTTTGCGTTTCTGCGCGTATATGAAAAAACCCAGCATAAGCGACATCATTAGAAGCAGGTAGCCAGCAAAGGTGTTCGGTTCCCCTCCCTCGCTTTCGAATGGCGCCGAAATACGCTCGCCCGAAGGTATCTGCACCCACGCAATCAGGCAGACGATCAGGCAGGTCAGTATGATAAAAAAAACGTAGGTTTTCAGCTGCCTGGATGTGTGGAGGTTATTGCCGACCATGAAAAAAATTAGAAAATACTCGAAGTATTTGAGAAGATAAAAAAAAGCTTCCCTGAACTGGACGCGGCCCGCAATCATGCCGTTCAGGGAGGAAACGACGCAAATAAGGATGTAAATCATGATCGGGCCGTTGAGCGGATTGCGTCTGACCACGCCCAGCTCCTTTTTCACCGCCATCTTCGCCATCCACGCAAAGAAGATGACAAAGATAAAAAGGTCTTCGGCGCGGACATTGATGTTACGGCTGGCAAGCTGTCCGGCGCGCAGCTCAGGGGATAAAAGCATGGAAAGGATCACCAGGATCAGAGCTATATCGGTATTGAGGAATGCCACGGCGAAAAGCGTAATGGCGATCAATCCGACGAACGACTTCTGTATGGGAAACCCCAGGATAAGGAAAGGGATAAAACAGGCGAGTATGAAAAAGAATACGACCAGACCTATGGGGACTTGACCTTTATATCCTGGCATTGAGGGATAGCCACACTCGAATTATACCTTTTTCTTCTCTGAAGCTTTCTGCTGTTTCTGGCCCTGGTCTTCTCTGCCGTAATACTTGTATTTTCTGTAGTACGGATACGCGGATATCTGTTCGGTCTGGGCCTGGGTATGGTTCAATATGACGCCGAGGATTTTAGCGTTCACAGCTTCAAGTTGCACCTTGGAGCGCATGAGCCCTTCCCTGCCGGTCCTGCCGATCTCATAAACCATGATGACCCCGTCGACTTTGGGCGCCAGGAGGCTGGCGTCGGTCACGGGCAGGACAGGCGGAGAATCAAGGATAATGACGTCGAATCTGCTTTTAAGCTTAGCCATCAGATCGAGAAACGCCCGGGAATCAATGATCTCAACGGGATTGTGCGGCAGATGGCCTGACGGCAGTATCCAGATATTCTCGATGCCCGGCGTCTTGCGGATTGTTTCAAAGCCGATATTGCCCAGGAAAAGGTCGGTTATATTGCGCAGCGCCGACTCCAGGGGCGCTGTCCCCATGATCACTTCGTTTAAACCTGGTTCTCGCTCAAGGCCGAACACCTTGCACAAGATCGGCCTGCGAAGGTCCGTTGATACAAGCAGCGTCTTCAGGCCTATCTGCGCCATGACGAGGCCAAGATTGCATACGACGCTCGATTTTCCTTCGCGGGGGCCGGAACTTGTAACCAGGATAGTTTTGCGCTCCGAAGAAAGCTTCAGGTTCGTATGGATATTGCGGAATGCCTCGGTAATGGGCGATTGGGGGCTGTAATGCGCGAACAGATGCACGATCCGCTCTTCGGGGTCGGATTTGGTGCGCGGCACAAAACGATGCTTGATCCTCAAAAAAAGATTTTTCCCGGACGGCAGCTCTTCTTCGATCGGAGGCACAATGCCCAGAACCGGCAGTTTGATAACGTTCTCCACGTCCTCTATAGTCCCGATCGAGGTATCGAACGTCTCGATGATGAAGGCGAATGCCACGCCGAGAATCAGCCCCATGAACGCGCCCATGATAACTTTGATGCGGCTGTCAGCAGCGACCGGAGCCGCCGGAGCTACGGCAGGGTCCACGATCGCTACGTCTGAAACCTTCTGTTGTTCGGTAATACGGGCCTCCTCCAGTTTCTCTTTCAGCATCGAATAAAGCTTGCGATTGACCTCGACCTCGCGCGCAAGGCCCGTATATGCGAGCTGCTTGTCAGAGAAACCCTGCACCTGTGATTCCATGCCCTTTATCTGCTCGCGCAGCTGTATCACCTGCGGATGCTTTTCAGTATATTTCTGCAAAAGCTCCGCCAGCTTGAACTGCAGTTCGACCAGTTTGTCCTCTATAGGCCCGGCGAGCCTCACCTGCGAAGAACCTTCGTCGAAATGCTTGAGCTTGCTTTCGGTGTCTTTAAGCTTGCGCTCGAGCATTGCCAGCTGTTCCTCGATGAACTGCCGGGCGTGGCGCGCCTGCTTATTCTTTTCATTGAGGTTTTCGAGGATATACACCTCCGAAACAACGTTTGCCAGGTCAGCCGCTGCCTGGGGCTGGTCGGCTGTAGCTGAAATTTTGATCATATTGGTGTCCGACACGCGCTTGGTCTCGATCTTGGACTGTATGACGCTGACAATCCGGTTCACTTCATCAACCCTTTCGGGTATGATCATCTTATTCTGGAGATACTCCACAACCTGGCTGATCTTCTCGAGCCGTTCAGGCTTTACGGAACGGCCCTGAAGGGAACCGAACGCCTCCGACAGGTTCAGATACTCACGGGATTTCGACGCATCCGAACTTTCCGTGTTTATGCTGACGAACCACTCGGCAGGGATCAGCTTCATGACAACGCCAACCTTCATGAGAACCGGGAAACTGGTAATGAATCTCGATTCCGATTCCATGATATTGCCTGGATTATATACGATCCATTCGGTCAGCAAACCGGCAATGGTCTTGCGTTCCTCGATCTTTATTGTCGCGCTTGCCTGAAAGGAAGGAACCACCTTGGGCGTGAGAACCAGGCTGCCAATGGCAACAACAAGAAAAGTGAATATTATGATACCTTTGCGCTTGCGGAATATGCGCAGGTAATCTCTTAAGTTGAGCTCATATTGGGGCACAGGAATCTCCTTGTGGCTGGCTCTAATTATATCTCTAACATATCACAGAATCAATGGGTTAGCAAGTTATCTTTTAATAGCTTTTCGTATGCGTTCAAGATAAGACCTGAAGCCGAAATGCGGAGGAAAAACCGTGCGGAATGTAAAATATATTTTCCGCAATATGCCCCTGCGCATGGCAAGATACACGGAAAAGGATGCGTATCTGCTGCGCCTCAAAGCCAGGGCATTGCCCAGAAACTTCTTTTCGCCGCGCGTCAGTAATGACGGCTTAAATGCCTCGATGCCCTCTGCGGGAATATCCCCGTCAAAAAACTTTTTGACCAGATACAGACTGCAATAAACCGCACGGCCCAGGCCGGATCCGTCAGCCAACGCGCGCAGCTTTTGCCAGTCAAAAACCCGGCGGTAAACAGACATAAGCTGTCCGATCTCATACAAATACACAAGCTGGTCGAAGTCGTGTTTCAATGCGTGCTCGCACAAAAAAAGGATATTCATCTCCGGCTTTAGCGCGCGTATGTGGCGGTAATCCCTGAACGCAACGGTTTCCTGCCATACCTTTCCCATGTCAAGGCAGGGCATATTGTCAACGGTCAGGAACATGTTATTGATCAGATGGCGATGGACGTGCACGGGGACCAGGTCTTCTGCGACAGGGACGAAAAGCCGGCTGTTCAGGTATTCAGGGAGCGGATACGCAGCAGGGTCGGACGGCGCCTTATATCCGTTTTCGCAAAGCGCCTCCTCAAGCGCAGCCATATCAAAATCGCGGGCCGCGATATCGATATCCAGCCTCGGCCTCATAAAATCATCGTAGATGGCCGAATCAACGGCCGGGCCTTTGAAAAGAAGAACGTCGATAGTGCGAGACTCCAGGCACGAAAGCACGCGGCTTACCTGAAACCTAGACACGCTGCTTTTTGCGGCATGAAGGTAATATGTCTGCCGGTACCTTTCGCGGATGCTTTCAGGGATGATGGATCTGGGGTGGTCGGAAGCGAGCAGCCCTTTATAAAACGGATAAAATACGCCTTCGCGCACTGCCGCAACAAGCACATCGTGCCAGAAAACCTCGCCGGAAAGCAGCCCCGGAGGCAGGTCGTCTTTGGCAGAGTGTTTTCCTCCCTTTAAAACTGACAGTATAAACTGCTCAGGCGCTTTATCGAGTGCAATTAAACCGATATGTGAGATAGAGGTCATCAATAGAACAGTTGAACCCCCCGGGGACCGCTTCCTGCTCTTTGAATCCGAGCTGCCGGTACAGCATGCATGCGGGGCGCGCCTTCTTGTTCACGAACAAACCTATGGCCCGGCCGCCGGACGCTTTGGCTCTTGCAATCGCTTCTTTGACAAGCAGGCTGCCTGCCCCTCTGCCCCTGCTCCAGAGCTTCACTTCCAGCCCGAATATGAGCCAGAGGCCATGATCTTTTTCATACCGTGTCATCGTAAGCCCTGCGATGATCCGGCCTTTTTCTTCAGCAACAAGCCAGGTGCCTTCTTTTTTCACCCGGTACAAACTGTCCCTGATATCATGGCTCGCCATCAAATACAAATCACGGAGTTGTTCTTCGTCTTCAGGCCCCGCATCACGGACCGCGAAGTTTTCCCCGCAGAGGGTCCTTAAAACCCTGCGGTACGCTTTCAATGACTGCGCTAGGGAAAGAACGACCATGCCTGCTCCGGCGAACTTTCTTGCCGCAACCCAGGGGTATTGCATTGCCATGCTGTACGCAGCAACAAACACGGATACAATACGGTACTTTCGGGAACGCAGATCAATACGCCTGCTGCCCCGCTCAACCGCTATCACCCGCCCCAGCACATCGTCCGGAACAGCCACACCGTCGGCCCCGAACGACATATCGCCTTTAACAAGAAAACCGCCTGCCATGCTTCTCAGAACGCGGTGCGCAAAAAGACCGTCGCCCTGCCTGAATAAAATGACGTCGCCTGCGCGGATCGTCTCCGCGCCACGGCAGGAAAGATCGACCTGCACCCAATCGCCGCTGCGGATAAACGGATGCATGCTGCCGCCTTTTGCCTGCAGCCGCAGGATTGCTGCTTTTCCGCAAAGGTCCCGGCACAACGATTCGAATTCCTGCGCAGAACAAAAGACGGTCATTACTATACGGTCCTTTTTATAAGTTCTACTGCCGCCCTGCCCGGCACAAAGCCCAGCTCATAGGCCGGCACTGCCTCAATAATACGCTGAAAAGAAGACAGAACCGCAGACGTCGCGCTCCGGTCCCAAAGCGGCAAAAGGCCAAGGACCGTCAACAAAGGACACAGCTTCGAGCGAGAAAGCCTGCGCACATAATTGCGTTTTGAATGTCGTATGAAAAAAAGGGCGCAAAGGCCTGCGGCATGCGGGGACGAAACGCGGGATTCTCCGTACCAGGGAGTGCCGAACACCCTCCATTTCCTGCCGTATCCCCTGAGAGCACAGCGGTCGTCGTTGAGCAGACACTCGGCCGGGACCTCGTCTTTGAACAGATTCAACAGCGTGGACTTGCCTGCGCCCGAGGGGCCGGCGAAACAAATGCCTTTGCCCTGCAAGACAACGCCGGCCGCATGAAACAAAAAGCCACTGCGCCGGCTCAAAAGATTGATGACGAGGAACTGATCGATGAATCTCCTGAACAGTTCAAAAACGGATTTCTGATACATCACCCCTACGCTGTAATCCCGGTTAAAAACTACCAGATTATCGGGCTTGCCTTCCGGGGAACGGGGACCGACGCGAAGGATGTTCATATCGCGAACGCGGACCAGCTGCCAATTATCCGTCGAGAACCCGGTACCGACCGTTAATGGCTCCGGGGGCGCGCCGATCAGATGCTCAAGGCTGCAGTCGCATGAAGTACCGTTTCCGGCGAGGAAATGACGGTAGAAACTAAAATCATTGAACCGCTCAAACGCGACATTGCTCGTCACGCTGATCCCGATATCCGCGATCTTCAAGACAAGCTTCATGAAGAGCGGTAGGTTGTCCGGCATGCCCTGCACTGGGTACTCCGCTTGGGGTTCACCCGGGCGGATGCCGAGGACCTGCACGCGCTCAACAGCGTGTCCTCAATCGTCAGCTTCACTTCCTGGATCTGCGGTCTTTGATACGGCTTTTTTTCCATGGATACAATCCTCCTTTTCCCGGAAGAATCTTTTTTCCAGGCAACGGGTATATGCACAAATATAGTCAACTTTCCTGTTCATGGCCCGCACTTCCATCTCAGCCCATGCCGGACAATTGGAGCATATCAAAAGCATGCTGCATGAGCGGCACTCTTCGGCGGTAAAATCGGCGCTACGCTCGTCATAATCGCTCACGAGCGCCTTCCATCCCTGCGCAAAATTCCTGCCGGCAAGCGGGTATTGAAAACTCCTGAACATCGTGCACGGGCTTAAGACACCGTACGGATTTATATTAAAAGCGAATACTCCCGCCCCGCACATCAATGCCTCGTTCGGCTTTTTGTCCCAGAACCCCGCAAAGATCCTTTCGCAGGAATCGTAATCGTCCCTGATATCCAGTTCCGCCATGACATCCGCGCTTAAACGATATCGGGCAGGCGACATATCTCCGTCAATGCGCGGACACACGAGGGTATCATAACGGAATTCGGCGCCGAGCTCGCCGGCCAGCCGGCGCATGCCCGTCAGATCATGATAGTTGAGGGTCATCAGTATGGTCTTGAGGGAAAATCGCACGTTGTATCTTTTCAGCGATTTCATCGCCGCGACCGTTCTGTCAAACGACCCTTCGAGGCGCGTCACTGAATCATGGACTGACGCACAGGAACCGTATATACTGATGTCAATGCCCAGCGGCGGCAATGCCGCGAACTTTGCCGCACCGGCCTCATCGAGCAGCGTGGCATTGGTAAAGACCTCGACAAGCATGCCTCTTCTCACCGCATGGGTATAGATATCCCAGAAATCCTCCCGCAGCAGAACCTCCCCTCCAGTCAATAACAGCCAGAGGCATCCCGCATCCGCCGCCTCGTCGAGTACGCGGAAGACTTCGCGTGTCGTCATTTCATCGGGCATGCGCCTGTCATTAACGCCGAGGTTGCAGTAACAATGGCGGCATGACTGGTTGCAGCGGTACGTCAGCTCGATTGTGCCCATATAGGGCAGCCGGCGGCCGACAGCAGCTTCATCAAGCACGGCCGACAGCTCGGAAAATTTCCTCTGCGCCACAGCACAGAACATTATTCGATCATCTCCCGCCTGAGCAATTCTGTGAAAAACGCCTCCGCGTCTTTTTCGATCTGGCGCGCGTCGGCGTCGAACGCCTCGGTAAGCCGGCTTATAATGTCGGCGCACGAGGTCTTGCCGTCCAGAAGATCCCAGATCTGACGGGCAGCGTCATTCAATCGCACGAGGGTCCTGCGGTAGGGGTCGATCACAACCCTGCGGCTGCCGGCCTCTTTACATATAAGCTGGCCGTTCTTTTTAAAACACCTGTTTTTGTCGATCCTCATCGTGACAATGGCCTCAATACGTGAACAAACCTTTTCAATTCTTCACATGCCCTGAAATATAAACGCTTCTGCGCGTAAAGGCGCGCAAGGATAATGTGCACGAGCGGGCCTTCGCCACCCCGAATAACGCCGTCCTTATAGTAACGGATGGCGGACGACAGGTCTCGGCGCTTTTGCGCAATACGGCCGAGCCACCAGAAAGGCTCGGCATCATAAGGATAATCGTTCTTCAGGCCGTTGAACAACGACTCGGCCTCGTCGAACTTGCCTGTTTTATACCGTACAAGAGCGGCACCGAACCGCGCCTGGCAGTATGACGCATCCGTTCCCATGCATTGAGCGAAAAAACCGGATGCCTGCGCATACCTCCGCCGCGCCAGGGCGATGAACCCGAGGCCGCATAAGGCAGCCGGATCGCTTTCGTTCAGCCGCAAATACCGCCGGTATGCGCGCTCTGCTTCCGGAAGTTTATTCTGCTGCAGGTACAATATACCGCAATTGTTATACCTCGTCGCATAGGATCTATCCAGGCGAACCGCTTCGTTATAATGCTGTACTGCCCGGGCTTCTCCGGCCTGAGATCCGTCCATATCGAGAAGCGCCAGGTTAAAATAAACAGACGCATCCCGGGGATCGATCCGGAGCGCTTCGTTGTATGCGGCGCGTGCATCAACGACCCTGTGCCTGTTCTCAAAAGAAAGCGCCTTCTTTTTCAAGTCCAAAGTCCCGGGTGTATCCCCTTTAAAAAAACACCGCAGATCATCACCGAAATGTTTGAATCTTAGCGGAGTAAACCCTCCTTCCACGGAATACGCCACGGTCAACACATCGATGGAGCGAACCTTTGCGGTTACCCGACGATACAGATCATCGGGGAATATCCAGGGCGAACGGCCGGGATCAATATCCCTGCGGACATCTTCAGTGAGCATGAAATCCACATCGATGTCCAAAAGCGCCGGCTCACGGATATCCTCAAGGTTCTTTAACGGGCACACGATGAGATCAACGCCCGCTATCCGGCATTTGGCACCGGGACCGCTCCATCCGAGCGTGCCGCAGGCAGGCCGGCGCACCCTCAAAAGCCCCTGCAGCTGCCTGATAATGTGTTTCCTGCTGCCGCGTCTTTCCCAGCTTTTATCAGGCACGACCCAGTAGAATTTCCGCACGATACCGTCCATGATCGCCGGGCATATATAATTGCCGATATTGACCATTTGCTTCCGGGGAGTAATAAAAGGGTTTAACAAGCGCGGCGCGCTGTCAGGCACGATCTCATCCATATCCGTGCCAGGGACCCAGCCGAAATCGATATGCGCGTCTACGTGGACCAGCGTCCGGCCACGGATGCGGCGCTCCTTCCAGGCAGCATATGCCTTATCATGGTCCTCCATCATCACGATACGGTCATCGTGCAACAGCGGCATGAACATTCTCCCTGCTTTCAGGCCTGTCTTCGAGGAACGTATAGGTCTCGGTGACGGGATCGCGCCGGTAGCGCAGCCTGTATGACCCGTTTGGCAGCGTAAGGTCGGCATATCCGTCGGGCAGATGGCACGGGACAACCGGCTCCGGGGCTGCCGCGGCGCCATCGCCCTTATGCATCAGGGCATAATACAACCTTTCGAGCATATCAGCCTTCTCCATATCGATTCCATGAATGTTCCGGAACGGGATAAAGAACCTGAATGGAAGGCCTGAGTCTTTATCGTATTCTATTCCGTACCGGCCTGGGTTTTCATACACATGATTGCCCGGCGTCAGGTAATATGTGTTGAACGTCACATGGGAGATGTA
This sequence comes from Candidatus Omnitrophota bacterium, assembly GCA_029571225.1. Classification (GTDB taxonomy): domain Bacteria; phylum Omnitrophota; class Gorgyraeia; order Gygaellales; family Profunditerraquicolaceae; genus JAGOOP01. Next base: position 13,083 of record JAKPTF010000045.1, read on the forward strand.
TTGCCGATGGGACACGAGAAAATCTATCGTTTCCATCCCCTCTTCAAACGTTTCTTGGGGCAGGCCCAGCATGGTCTGAAGGTCGACCTTGATGCCGGCTGCTGCGCAGTCCCGGATGATTCTGGACGAGCGGTCCCTGATATTGCCCTTATCGAGCAGCCGGGAAATGCGGTCGCTCGCCGTTTCGAAACCGAAATTGACCTGTTGAAGACCTGCGGCATGTGCCAGGTCGAACAATGCGGCGTCAAATCCCGGGTCAAGCCGCGCCATGGTCCACCATTTCATTCCGATATGATCCTTGAGTATCTGTTGCGAAACCTGCCGCATCTGGCGCGGCGATAAACCGGGGTCGCCGAACAGTAAATACTGCGCATTATACCTGTCTTTCAGTTCCTGCATATCCTGTGCTATACGATTGGCGCTTTTAACCCGGTATGACGGCTTGGGCAGCGGCAGGTCAACGCAATACGCGCATTTTGACCAGTAACAGCCCCGGGACGTCTCAAAGGTAAGGCTTATCTGGCCGTCTTTACTGCCGTCATAATCCGCCAACATGAGGCCGTCGAAATCCGGGCACGGCAGATCATTCAGATCCTCTGCGGGCCGTATCGGGGCATTGGCCGGGACAGTATCGGGGGTAATGACATTTGGAATCGATGAATCATGCCCGCCGCGTTCGAGCCGCTTTGCCAATCCATATAAAGCGGTTTCTCCCTCGAATACTATGACAGAATCGAAACAACGGAACAGGTCTTTCCGCCGTAACAGAACGTCCCTGAACAATGTCGGCCACTGCCCGCCGATCGTCACATGGATATGCGGGCATCTGCTTTTAACCATAAGCCCCAGGGTGAGGCCGGCAACTGCCTGCGACGGGGACGTTATCGATATGCCAAAAAGCCGAATATCCTGTTTTTCCAGAGACTCTGTTATCCCCTCTTGTTCAAAAAACAGATAGAACGTATTCTCGTTCCGGTCATTGAGATACCGCCATAAGAGATCCGATGAAAGCAGGCGTTCGCAGAAATAAAACGAACTGTTGGTATTGTTGCCGTAAGGCAGATGCGGGAAAATACGGTCGCTTGTAACCGGCAGGAACCCGGAATAATACCTGTCTTTCAGGCAATGGGCGAAGAATCTCGTAAGCAGAGGCTGGAGAAAAAACAACCGCTCCTGCCTGGTCAACACCCCGGGGCCGGAAACATGGTCAGAGAGAAAATCCCGGTAACGCAAATTCAGATCCGCCTGGCTGCAGGCATATCCTTTCTTTTTAAGATATGCGGCCAGGGCAGGTGTGCCCAGAGGGGGGAAATGACGGTCGTAATCGGGCGGGATGCACAGGAGGATATTGAACATACGGGTCTTACACTTTTTTGACAAGATCAAGAGACTCCCACTGGGAGACTATGTGAGCAACATCGGCTTCAACCCGTGGGGATTCAACGTCGAATGCTTCGGACACTGCCGCTTCGATCAAGGAAAGGCTCTTTTTACCGTCTATAAGCCCCCAGATAAAAGCTGCGGTCTCGTTGAGCGTATAAACGCTTCTCAGATCTACGGCTTTCTGCCGAACCGGCACAAGAATGAACTCTTCGGCAATCCTGCGGAAAATTATATCGGGGTTTTTGGAATAAATAACGTCCATATAGTCGTGATTATATATAGATTTGGCTCAAAAGTCAATTGAAAGAATAAGCGATGGAATCAGGGCGAGATATTCCAGTTGGTGTTGCTGCCTGGCACCGGGTCCGTTGAGCTCGTGGCAATTATGGGCTGGCTGTTCACATTGTTCGAGTAGCTCACCTTAAGGTGATGCAGCGTCGATGCCGGAGTGGAAATATACCATGTTGTGGCAGCGACAAGGGGCGCGAGTTCGATCAGACTGCCGCTAGATCCCGAGACATTGAAACTCGCGGTAATTGTATGAGGCTGGCTTGCGGACGCGGCGGAGAATGATAATTTTTCTACGCCGGTGCCGGCATTCAAATACGCGGTAACAAGCCTGTCCACGAATGCCACGCCGCCGCTATATGTATTCGTTATGGTCAATATATTGAATGCGCTGCCGCCGGATATCACTGACTGAGCCTGCGTAGCGCTGTTTAAAGTCACGGTACCGGTATCTGCGTGGAATGTGCCGCCGTTATTGATCCAGTTGCCGGACACATTGAGATTATATGTATCTGCGGAAAGTACCGCATGATCGATCACCAGGTCTCCCAGTACATCGGTATCGCCGATGAGCCAGAAACTGCCCTGATTATTCGAAAGCGTCAGGTTAAAATACGTAATATCCGGGATCGCGAGGCTCGGATGGAAAAGATTTGAGAAATTAAACGTGGATGTCTGAGTTTGCAGGTCCCCTTCTATAACAAGCTGCGTTATGACCGGGCCGGCCTGCGAACCGGCGTGCACGCGGATCTGATCCACCGCGCCCACGGTCGTGCCGTTGCCTAACTGGCCGTTGGCATTGTTGCCGCAGTTGAACACCGGCCGCGCCTGGCTGAGCGCTACCGTCTGCGCGCCGCCTGCGGCTATATCTGCTATGCCGTGAAGATATGTTTCGCTTCCCTGATCGCCCGATAAAACTTTAACAGGCGTTGAGCTGTCGACATAGGAATCATTGCCCAGCTGGCCGAACGTATTCTGCCCCCAGCTGAACACATAACCGCCTGAAGCGATCGCAAGGCTGTGAGCGCCGCCGGCTGCTATATTCGTGACATTTTGCAAATATGTCCCGCTGCCCTGCTCGCCCGATAAAACCCGAACAGGCGTGCTGCTGGCAACTGTCGCTCCGTTGCCAAGCTGGCCGTTAATGTTATATCCCCAGCTGTATACATAGCCGGTCGTCGCCAGAGCAAGCGAGTGCACATCCCCTGCTGCAACCATGGATATATCGTGCAGATACGTGCCGTTTCCCTGCTCGCCGGACAAAACGCGCACGGGCGTGTGGCTGTCGGATGTCGCGCCATTACCCAATTCGCCGTCTTCGTTATACCCCCAGCTGTATACATAGCCCGCCGTGTCCACTGCGATCACAAAACACCCGCCCACTGCGACCATGGATATATCGTGCAGATACGTTCCCCCGCCCTGTTCGCCGGACAGAACCCGAACAGGAATATGGCTATCGATGATGGAATCATTACCAAGCTCGCCTTCTACGTTGTATCCCCAGCAAAATACATAACCGGCTGAGCTGACAGCGGCTGTCTCAAAACCGCCCGCGGCTATCGAAGCGATACCAGCCAGATCGCCCACATTATCAACGTCATGCACCTTTACCGGCGTCAAGCTGTTGGTTGTAGTGTCATCCCCTAACTGGCCGTACTCATTATATCCCCAGCAGAATACATAACCGTCATCGGTCAAAGCAACACTGTGATAACCGCCCGCGGAAATCTTCGATATATCGTGAAGATATGTCTCTTCACCCTGTTCGCCCGCAAGAACCTGGACAGGTGTCAAACCATCGTTTGTCGTGCCGTCGCCGAGCTGGCCGTACGCATTGCATCCCCAGGCGAATACATAGCCGTCATTCGTAAGCGCGATCGTATGATCGTACCCTGAAGCTATCATCACGATGTTCTTAAGGTAACTTGTCCAGACAAGGTTCCAGGTAGAAGATCCGGCCTGAAGAGTATGATACAACGCTATAGCCAACGTACCTGTTATGGTTATTGTATTATTACCGGTCTTCGTGGTAGCAGCTGTGGTTACACCATCCCCAAAGGTCAAATCATAAAATATCCAGTTACCGCTCGACCCGCCGAAATTCCCCGTGCCCTGGACAGTAAACGTGCCGTCGGTCATATTGATGATGCCGTTGCCGGTAACGCTGCCGCCTTTAACCGTAACATCATAGTCGCCTGCCAGAGTTCCCGCATCAACCTGCAGAATGTTATTCACCATCATCGCATTGGCAAGCGTCTTGGTCCCTGTGGAATTGATTATCACTTTATAAAACGCCTGGCCGTTGCCCGCGCCGCCGGAGTCTATCGTCGAAGAGCCGCCGTTAAAGGTAACAGTGCTCGTGCCGCAGGTAAAGGTCGCGTTATTCGTCCAGTTGCCGCTGACCGTTACCGCGTTGGATCCGAGTACAAGCGTACCGCGCAGGATCGAAAGATTCCCGCCCAGGGTCACGGTATTGCTCAGCGTAAGCGTGCCGGTGCCCTGTTTTGCAAGGCCGCCGGTGCCGGTCATTGTATTCGAAATAATGGTATTGCCTGTGCCGTCCACGATCAGGCGAAATCCGCCGTTGGCGATCGCCCCTGATAACGTCAGCTGAGTCCCGTTGACCTCGATCATGCTCAGCGCCGTCATGGTGATCGAACCGGCAAAACTGCTTGTGCCGGTGCTGACTGTTAAATAGCTACCGGCTGCAAGCGTCAGAGCCTCAGTTGTACTATAAGCGACATTGCGAAAATCAAGAGTTCCGGCATTAACCGTGGTCCCGGCTGCGTTAGTGCCTAAAGCATTATTGACAGTCACTGCCAGCGTGCCGCCGTTGATCACATTAGCGCCGGTATATGTGTTGTTGCCGCCTAAAACAAGCGTGCCTGCGCCTGCCTTGGTTATTCCGAAACCGCTGCCGCTAATAGCAACTGAAATCGTCAGGTCATCTGCTGCGCTGCCGTCATTGACCGTAATTGTTCGCGATGCGCCCAGGGCCAGGGTACCGGTGCTGATAGTGCTGATCGCTGCGCCGACTGCTCCTGAACCATTGACCAGTAGATTCACGCTGCCGCCGCCTGCTGCCAGAAGCGTTAACGCGCTTGAGCCGAAAACAACGCTTGCGCCGCTTGTATTGCCGCTGTAAAGATTTAAGGTAGTAACTGTCAAAGCCACATTGCCTTTGGTAAATGTCGCGGGTGCCGCGACCGTGACCACGCTAGAAGTAGCAATAGCGGCGGCATACGTTATATTCAACCCGCCTTCATTGATCGTGGTCGTGCCTGTATAGTTCTTGGTCGCGCCGTAATAAGTTGCAGCATTTGTCGGAAACTCTACGGTACCGCCGCCGCTTATGGTCAGACCGCCCGAACCCGAGATACGCGGCGCAATATAGAAGGAACCTATGGCAAAGATCACGCCCTCTACTGTTCCAAAAGTCAAAATACGGGACGTGCTGGACGCAGAAGCGGCAATATCTCCTCCTGACACACGGGCAACAACGCCTGACGTGACGGTGACCGTACAGTTCACGCTGTAAGTGAGGCTGGCGCCGTCTATCAAAAGGGAGTTGACCGCCACGGTAGCAGACGCATTCGTTGCAGCGGTGATCCTGACATTAGTCCCTGACGTCATGGCGTTCTGAGTATATTCTGTTGTAAGATCAAGCGGCCGGATGCCGTCTGAACTGGCATTGTTGTCTGCCAAATTAATGTTATAGGTGACAAAACTTGTGCCTGAACCTGCGGCTGAGGTATCGCCGAAAGCGTATGGTACGATCGGCTTATTTGTCGCTGAGGTATTGGCACCCACCAATGCAAGACCCGCATCATCCGTAAACATGATATTGGTATTGCCTGCTTGGGCAGCGCTGCCGAGGTTTGCGCCCCGGAACAGGACCGTTGCTCCGCTATCCCTGCTTATCTCATCGAACGTCAGCACGGTCGAGCCGCCGGTGCCTGAAAAAACCGTGACTTTTGACGCGCCCAAAGAAACTACAAGAGACCCGATGGTTTCACTCGCATCAGTCGATTCGACATTGGAGCCTTTGAAAATGAATTCGCCGCCGTTCATGATCAAGGAGCTGCCGTTATTGATACGGTTAATATTATTCGCAGTGGTATTATCGAGTATGAACGTGCCTCCCTGATTGATGGTAAAAGAAGCGGAATATAGAGCAGTGCCGTTTGCGCCGCTTAACGTTAACGTCCCGCCGTTTATGATCGTGGCTCCGGCATACGTATTTGCAGCGGTCATGGTCAGCGCACCGGCATTGATTGTGGTATCACCGTTATATGTATTAGCCCCTCCTAAGAGCAGCGTTCCGGTGCCGTCTTTTATCAATGAACCAACGCCGGCAATGATCCCGTTATAGGTAAGCGTGGTCCCTGGATCGGTAAATATCGTGCCTGCGCTTTTTAAAAAAATTCCGCGGTTCGAGTTCAAAGTAAAATCAGCGGTCGTCCGAAGCGTTCCTCCGAAAAAGGTTATATATCCCGCACCGCTGCCTGCTCCCAGGTCAGCATCCTCAGATATCTTTACAACCCCCTGGCTGATCCTGATGCCGCCGGTGAAGCTATTCGACGCATTGCTCAGCGTGATCGTTCCCACGCCTCCGGTGGTCAAACCTGCGCTGCCGGTGATCTGGCTTGAGATCGTCAGGTCTCCGACCGCGCGGATGATGCCGGGTGTCGCGCCGAACGCAAGCACAGATGAACCGTTGATGCCTCCGTTCCCTTCCAGAGCCAGGATATTTCCGCTTGCGATAGTCAAGGTATTTGCTGACGTAGCCACTGCTCCGCCTGATGCCAGGATCAGGGAATTGATCGTAATGCCCGCGCCCGGAGCTACGCTCGTTGAAAGCTTCACGTTCGAGTTCGGCACGGTCAACACTGATGTTTCGTATTCTCCGGTAAAACCGCCTTTATTAAGCAATCTCAAACCAAATGCATTATCATTGATATTATACGTCACCATGTCGGTCCCTGTGCCTGAGGGCGAATTGCTTCCGAATGCTCCCTGGATGATACTGACGGTCGTGGTGCCTGCGGCGCCGCCACCGCCAGTCAGAGCCGGAGCTGTGGTGAACATGATGGTAGAAACGTTATCTCCGGGAGCGCTGCCCAGATTCGTTCCGCGGAACAACACCATGGCGCCGGCGACCCTGGAAAAGCTGGTAAACGTCATCACGGTCGCGCCTCCGACGGAATCTCTGATAGTCACGTAGTTAGATCCTGCAATGACATTCAATGCGCCTACGGTCTCAAACGTGGCAGCGCTGCCGCAACCGATCAATATGAAATAACCTCCGTACATATCGATATCAACTCCGTCAGCTATCCTGTCGAAATTATTCGCTGAAAGATTATCCAGGATCAGGGTCGCTTCCGGGTTTATGGTTACGGACGTGGAGTTCAAAATCGAGCCGTTCGCGCCGCTCAAGGTCAATGTGCCGTTATTGATTACCGTGGCTGAAGAATAGGTATTGACGCCCTGTAGTATGAGCGTTCCTGCGCCGTCCTTGGTAAGAATATTGGATCCGGCAATAATGCCCCCGTACGTAAGCGTGGTTGTGCTATCGACAAAGATGGTCCCTGCTTTGGTAAGCGCGATGCCGCGGTTGGCGTTCAGCGCAAAATCAGCAATTGTTTGAAGCTTGCCGCCGTTCAGGTTAATATGCCCTGGCGTCGCCGCTGCGGGCGCAGCGCCTAACCCGCTGTCAGCCTGGATCTTGAGGATGCCGGCATTGATGGTCGTTGTTCCTGTGTAAGTATTGATGCCTTTGAACAACCACGTTCCTGATCCGTTCTTGACCACTGTGGTCGCGCCTGCTCCGTTGTCAGGAATGACGTTCGTCAGCACCGCAGAGCCTGTGCCGGTAAACGTAATGGTCCTGGCTGTGTCAGTGCCGCTCAATGTCATTGAAGCGCCGGCAAAAGTCAATGTGCCAATGCCTGAAACATCAAAGGTCACGCCGGATGTTGTGCCGATGGTAAAAAGCCTGTCTGTGCTGACAGTAACGCCGGTGTACTTGAACGTCCCGCCGTTAAAGACAAGGTTCGTTGCAACGTTCGTAGATGCTCCCACTCCGCAGGCAATGCCGCCGTTGCGCATGATCTCAACGCTGAGCGTGCCGGCATTAAGCGTTGTTATTCCTGTATAGCTATTGGCTTGGGTAAGAGCAAGGGTACCTGCGCCTTCTTTAGTAATACCGAAGCTTGAGCCGCTGATAACCACGGCAATGGTGAGGTCATTTTCCGCAGAGCCGTCTGCAACGGTGATCGTCCTTGACGCGCCCAGGGCCAGGGTTCCTGTGCTGATAGTACTTATCGTTGCCCCGACTGCTCCTGAGCCGTTGACCTGTAACGTAATGGTGCCGCCGCCTGCAGCAAGAAGCGTCAGGGCGCTGGAACCAAGGACCACCTGGGCTCCGGCGGTATTGCCGCTGTAGAGATTCAGGGTGGTGACTGTCAAAGCCACATTGCCCTTGGTGAAGGTCGCAGGCGCTGCAATCGTGACCACGCTGGAAGTAGCAATTGCAGCAGCCAGATTAGTGGTCAGGCCTCCCTCATTGACGGTGGTCGTGCCGGTATAGGTCTTGGCCGTGCCAAAGTAAGGACTCGTACTGATCGGGAATTCTACTGTACCGCCGCCGCTTATAGTCAATCCTCCTGAACCGGTGATACGCGGCGCAATGTAAAAAGAGCCTATGGCAAAGATCACGCCCTCGGCAGTGCCGAATGCCAGATAGCGCGTTTTACTAGACGCAGTCGCGGCAATGTCGCCGCCTGACACACGGGCAACAGCACCTGAAGTAACGGTCACTGTAAGGTTGCTAGCGTAACTGACATTGCCTCCGTCAAGTAATAGCGAGTTAATGGTCCTTGCTGCTGCGTTCGTATTGTCAGTTATACGGACATTCACTGAAGCGGTCGCGAATGAATTAGCCACGTATTCTGTGGTCTTGAGCGGCCTTATGCCGTTGGTGCCGCCGTTACGGTCTGTATTAAAGGTGACAAAGCTGGTTCCTGAGCCCGCGCTGGCGATATCTCCGAAAGCCCAAGGAATGATCTTGATATTCGTGGTCGTGTCATTGGCAAGCGCGCCGCTGGTGGTGCCGATAAAATTGGTGGCATTGGTGATTGTAGCGGTATTGGTAAACAGGATATTGCTCACATTGGCTGCAGGATTGTTCCCCAGGCTGTCTCCGCGGAATAACACCGTTGCGCCTGCGGTGCGGCTGATGTCGGCAAAGGTAAGCACGGTTGAGCCGCCGGTTCCCGATACCACGGTCACCCGGGAAGCCCCTGAGGGAAGGGTCAGGGTACCGACAGTTTCAGAAGCATTGGTACTAGCGGTGCTCGTGCCCCGGAATATGAATTCTCCGCCGGTAAGAGTGATGGCATTGGTGTTGCTTATGCGGTTGGGATTATTAGTGCCGTCTGTAGAATTGTCCAGGTTCAGGATAGCGCCCTGATTCACGGTAAACGTAGCGCTTGCCATGGTGCCATTTGCGCCGCTTAAGGTAAATGTTCCGCCGTTCAGGGTAACTGTGGAATCATTGGTGCTTATTCCCTGTAAAACGAGTTCTCCGGCACCGAGTTTAGTTAATGGGTTGGAGCCGGCAATGATCCCTCCATAGGTCAAAACCGTGGCTGTGTCGACATTGAGCGTTCCACCGCCTGCTCCAAGAGTAATACCGCGGTTTGAGTTCAGGCTGAATGTAGCTGTGGTCAGGAGTGTACCTGCGCCAAACGTCAAATGGCCTGCTGTCGCTCCGCCGGGAGCCTGGCCGAGGCCGGAATCAGCAGCAATACTGAGCGTGCCGGCATTGATAGTAGTTGCGCCTTGATATGTATTAACCCCGCTTAAAACCAGAGTTCCGCTTCCAGCTTTAGTCAAACCTACACCTGCGCCTGCGCTGATAATACCGCTTATGGTCAGTGTTTCGTCACTGTTGGTCACGGTGATGGTCCTGGTAGCTGCACAGGCAATATCAAGGCTTATAGTATTGGAGCCGGCAATAGCGTCAGTGGTCAACCCGCCTGCTCCCAGGATAATGGAATTTCCTGCCAGAGTATAACCGCTTCCGGTGATAGTGATGGAATTAAAGCTGGTTCCCGCGGCAAAATCATTGCTGGTGCTTAACGTCAGGCATCCTGCGGGAAACACGAGGTCATCTCCTGCTCCCGGCGCAGCGCCGCCTAAGCCTATCCAGTTACCGGCAACAGACCACAGATTGCTTATGTTGCCTGTCCATGTAGCTGTAGGATCCCAATTAAAGCAATTACCCCGGTTGGTTGACTCGAGCATCATTACCTTTGCTGGATCGAGATTATAGGAATCCTCTACCCAGGTATAGGTGATATCCCGGGGACCCTGCGGATACATATACCATTGTTTGCCCTGCTCGCTGGACAAAAGCCGCACGTGCTGGCCAAAAGAACCCTGAAGCTTTAGTGTGCCGGTTATCGCGGTTGTTGTACCTGCTTCAAAGTAAATGATCTTGGAAGCAGTTGTGCTGGTAAAGTTATAAAATGTGCTGTTACCGGAAATGAATGATGGCTGTGCAGGGTCATAGAATACGACGGTAGAAGTACCTGGCTGGAAATCTCCTCCCTGATGAGCCCAATCGCCGCCTACCAGGATCGTATGATTCTGCGCTTTTAACGTGCCGCTTGCAAGGGTTATATCCCGGGTAACGGTAATATCGCGGCCAAGAGTTACAATGCCGGTATAGCCGTCGATGACCAGATTGGCGATCGTGCCGCTGAAATCAGGGTCAATAAAGGAATTATTAAAGGAATATAAACACGAAATACCGTCAAAATTGACGGTATCGAATTGTGCGGGAGCAATGCCTGAATCCCAGTTATCAGGATCAGACCAATTATTGCTTATACCTTGGCCTGTCCAATAGGAATTCATCAAAACGTTGGAGTTATTCCCAAGAGAGTTAGAATGAATGGCCGCCAGCGGAGGCCCGCGGGCATTGAAACAGTCGCCTATTTGCGAATATGCGATATCTGTTCCTCCAAGGGGTAATATTTTCCATTGAATACCCGGTTCAGTTGAAACAATAGTCAATAAATCACCATAAGAACCCTGTAATGTCAATATGCCTTCAATAGTTATTGTATCACCAGCAGTGACACTGACTTTCTTCCCCGGCACAATAACCTTGAGATCATTGAACGTAATAGAACCTTGAATGATTGCCGGCAGGTCAGACACCAGTTCAAACAATGAATCCTGCGGATCAAAACTTCCTGCATTGATCAGATTCTTGCCAATGCTGTAATGGGTATTTGCCGCATGAAGCGTTACGCCCTGGCCTATTGACAGAGAACCGGCAGTCGAGATGTGCGAACCAGGATGCTGAGTGAATATTGCAGCTGATCCACCCTGTTTTAATATCAGATCCCCTGCTGCCATGATATTAGCAAGAGTGCTTGCGCCTGAGGATTGGATTATAATATCGCCGTAATTGATGGTAGAAATCAATGTTCCGCTTGCCTGCCTAAAAGAACCTTCCCCGTTCAGATCGGCGTCTGCGATCAAAGCCAGATCCCCGTCAACTGTTTCGATATTTGAGCTGACATATATATCATTGTCCGCCATGATGTTAGTATTACCGGCAGTAATAAGGTCCTCTTTTACCGCTATAGATTCTCCAGAATTTACTGTTACGCCTCCAGCAGCCGCTTCCAGCGTACCGGAAACCTGAATATTGCGGTTTGACCGTATTCTGATAACCCCGCCCTCTTGCGTTATGGCTGTTGCTTTTACAATGCCTGTCTGGTTAACCGCGTTTTCGAATATATTTGCAGCTGTTTGCGCGTTCATCACGACCTCTTTTGCCTCGATCGTGCCAGAATTCGCCACCGCGTCTTTTACGGAATTACCCTGCAGATCAACAACCTGGCCGCTCGTTTCGGCATTGATCTCAACCTGAATAAGGCCTTTTTGATCAAAGCTAACCGTAACCTTATCGCCTGAAGCAAGATGCGTTGTTCCCGCGCGTGCCGCGATCACACCGGCATTATGCACGCCGCTTGCCACCAAAGCTATATTATTCCCGGTTATCCTGCCTTCATTGAGGATATGCGAAAAAACCCCGTAGAGCGAATGCTCAAGGATATAGTTGCCGTTTATGAAATTGTTCGTGGAGATGTCCAAAGTCGATGCGATAAGGCTGTTGACATTGACCTGCGCGGAAGGCGTAAAACGGATGCCGTTCTGATTCACAAAAAAGAGCGTTCCGTTCGCGGACAAGATACCGGCTATTTCGCTGGCGCCCGCGCCTGTAACCCGGCTCAACACACTCGCGGATGCGGAAGGTTGAATAAAATACACTGCTTCATTTTGGGCTATATTGAACGAGTTAAAATTGATAACGGACCTATCATCAACGATGATTTTCAGGGTGGTTATATTATTTGTGGTTGCAGGATCAGGCCTTTCGAATACGGCAGAACCGCTTTCGACGCTCTCTCCCTGCGGTAACGCAAACAGCCCCCCTGAAGGCGTCCAGGAGAGCATTGCCAGGATCGAACAGATGATTGGTACGATCTTTATGCGCATAGGGCCATTCAAAAAAAAAGACCAGTCAAAACCGGTCTTTAGCGCAAAATTAACATCGGTAGCTTGCCGTGCCTTTTTTAAGGCCGCACTGCTTTGCGCCCCTGCGTTACCGCAGGTATGCCGTTTCGGTTAATTTTTATCCCCTTTTGTCAAACAGTCTATTACGTATAAAGTATAACATAATATATATCTATTAGCAATGGGTAAAACATAGGGACGGTTCAAGGCTATCCCGTTTTTAGATCTCGCACTGCGCTGTCACATAAAACGTCGAGGGTCCCTGGCCGTGCGTGGGCCTGTCTCCCAGACCTACGCGCTTGGCCCAATCCATGCGGAGAAAGAAGTATCGGTCGACCTGGACCCGGATACCAGCTCCCGCACCCATCAGGAATCTGTTCGATCTTTCACCTTCGCCTGTCTTTTTCAGCTTGCCTGATGCCATATCTACGAATACGACAGGGTAAGCATATTTTTGTATCGGTTTTATGATGCGCGGGAAAGCCCACTCGCCCATGAGCGTCCCTCCCATATCTGCCAGGTATTCCCCTTCAGGATAACCCCTGACTGAATTGGCTCCCCCCAACTGGATCTGCTCCGAAGACGGCAGAGTATGCGACGCAATTTGAAATTGAGAACGCGCAGTAATAACGCTGTTGAACAGGATTCTTTGCGTACGTCTGATCGATTGCTCATATTTGACAAAAAAACCGCCAGTGCCTTGCCTGCTGGCTGAAGGGTGGTTCCTGGCTGACGCTCCTAAAAAATGTTTTGTGCTCACGGAGATACGTGGCGAAAAAACAGTCTGCCCTCCTCCCCAGAAGCGATCAATCTGTGCCATGTCTAACGCGGCGTATAAAATACGGATCTCATCGTTAGTGTTTAACTCTCCGGCGGTTCTTTTCTCGATCGATTTGATATCAATGCCTGCGTCCGCATACGCCTGATAATCCTCTGACAGATAGAGCTCGCGAGAAACGTGCGGGGTCATCATGCGCGTGGTACCGGTTATACCCAGGTCCCTGTATTCCCGTCCCAGTTTCATATCAAAGAACGTCAGATCGATCCCTGCTTTTGTACCGTATGTACCGATGGGCAATAAATAACTGATAAATTCTCCGCAGGAATCCTTTGAAACAAGGTAATTTATGGAAAGCGAATCATACAAGCCGGTTACATTTGTGCTCCGAAGAACAGCTGATGTCCTGGATCTGCCCACGAGGCGCGTGCCCTGGTTGTCGAAATTTATCCCGGCATGATAGGGGAGGCTGTCTTTGACCTTCAACACAATATCTGTGGTCGCCTGCGCTGTACCCGGCGACACGACCGCGGTAACTTCCAGGTCAGGGTTCTGATTAAGCCGCAGCATATCCCGCTGCAGCTTAAAAATATCCAACAGCTCATTTTTTTTTATGTGTATGTATTTTCTCAGAAGCGAAGCGTCAAACCATTTATTTCCCTCGACCCTGACATCCCCCAGTTTCCCTTCGACCACCCTTATCTCTACTTCACCGTGCGCGATATCCTGTTCAGGGATATAGGCGTCGGTAGACAGATACCCTTTTTTCTTGTATAAGGCTTTTATCGCAGCTGCAATATCCTCTAGATCCTTAAAAGTAACCGATGTGCCGATATACCGCCCGTAGGCGGGCTGAAGATCCCTCAGCTGGAAAACAGTAGCACCTGAGATTTTCACATTTTTCAAGAGAAATGACGGGCCGGGTTCTTCGGAAGGTCTTGCTTTTTCTTGTTCGATTTCGATTCGGGGTTTTTGGGGTTGTTTCTTTTCTAACCGTTTCTTTTCCTGCTTTGTTTCAGACTGAAAACGGCTTCCCTGCGCCCCGGGTTGGTCTCCAGGAGGGATATTTTGAGCTCGCGCGGCGAATGGCATAAAAATAAAACAAAAAATGATAAAGGGAAAAACTGCGCTCGCTTTGCGGACACCTGTTTTCACTACGGGAGGTATCATCGCCTGGCTACCAGTCCCCGCGGTACTGGTCCCTGATATAGGCGCCTTTGGAAAGCGGGTCCACGATCAGGCCGAGAAAGTAATTCACGTCGGCGATGAACTTCTTCGGCACGAACACGACGTCTTCGGCCTGCAGGACGACATTATTCTTAATAAAATCCCTGCCTTTGAGCGCCTTGGTAAGGTTTATGCGCTGGGCCTTAGGATTGACAAGGCCTCCGCGTATAAGGATGATGCTTGATGAAACGGCGTCCCGTGTGAACCCGCCTGCCATACCCACGGCCTCAAGGACCGTCTTCTGGCCTGCCATCGAATACACGCCGGGCTTCTGGATCTCACCCAGCAGGATCACCTTGCTGCCGCCGATCTTGCGCAGGGATATCGAAACCTCGGGAGAACGGATGTATTCGCCCAACCGGCGGGTGATCTCCTCGTCGAGCTGGGTGATGGTCATGCCCCGCGCGGAAACGTCGCCGATGAGCGGGAAAGATATCTTCCCGTCAGGCCTGACGACCACCTCCATGTTCAAGTCGTCGTTCTGCCATACGGAAATATGAAGGACATCATCATCTCCGACCACGTATTCCGTGGCGCTTGCCGCCGGAACGGCGGGCAAAGGCGCGGCGGACGCCTGGACGGTAGATGGAGCAGGCGCAGGGGCAGATTCAACGCCCGCGTCCCGGTTCTTCAGCACCTCCATTGCTTTATTATACTCATCCTGCGCTTCCTTGAACATGCCCTGTTGATAATACATATTGCCCTTTTTGTAATATTCCCGGGCAAGGTCATCGGCCGTCTGCGGCCTGGCAGGCGCATCAGCAAATGCGACAATCAGGCATATAAAGAATATCGTTTTTTTCATCATATCCTACTTCTTTTCAGGAGGCACCAGAATCACCTCGATCTTTTTCCGAAGCTCCTCGGCTCTTTGCTTGTCATCCATATTCGCATACGGCACCGTCGCGCCTCCGGCAATCCTGTCCTGCAGAATCGAGTTCAACCTGACCGCGGCAATAAGATCGTCCAGAGTCTTTCGCTGGCGGTCGCGGGCCTCGGTCAGCTCGTTTTCCATGATCATTGCCTTGGACTTCAGGCTCGTCAGCTCCTCCCGGAGCTTGAACACATCCTGGTTGCGCTGTTCAAGCTCGGCAGTCTTCGCGTCCAGAGCCTGGGAAAACTGCGCGATCTGGGTCTTGAGGCTGTTATAAAGTGTATTGACTTCCGCATACCTGCTGCGCTCCTTTTCAAGGTCCTGCTTGGTGACCGAGTCAAGGCCGGCGAGCTTTGTTTCAAGGTCCTTTTTCTCCTTTTCCCTGAGCGCAAGCTGCTGATTGAGGTAATCGACGTTCTGCTGGAGATTGCGGGCAAGCTCATCTTTCTTGTTGTATGAAGACTGCGCGTCCATAAGCTTTGCCTCAAGCGACAGCCGCTCGCTCTCAAGCTCTCGGATCCGCTCCTGGGTCTGCTGGCGCACGGCAAGCGTATTCTCGAGATTCGTTATCTTTGACTGCAGGGATGCTATCCTGTCCTCCGCCTCGGTCATTTTCCTCCTGGTCGACTCAAGCTCGATCTCTTTCTTCACCAGGATATCGGAAAGTTTTTTATCCTGCTCGGCTGAAACCGCCGGGCTTTTGGCCTGCTTCAATGCGGCCATCTCCTCGCGCGCCGCGTTCAACTGGCCGATAAGTTCGGTCAACTGCGCCTTTAATTGCGTATCCTGGGCGGACGGCTGTGCCCTGCCCGCTTTTGCGCGCAGCGCAGCAGACTCTTCGTCGGCCTTCGCCAGCTCCTTCTCAAGCGCGCTGACCTGGCTTTCCTTGCGCGACAACTGGGCCTTGAGCTGGTCGATCGTCTCGCGCATGGCCTTGAGAGGAGAGCCCTGCTTTTCCACATCGAGATCAAGCTGGCGCATCCGGTCGAGTAAAGACGCCTTCTCCGACTCCAGTGTCTTGACTCGCTTCTCCAGGTCCTTGTTCGAAGCGACCAGATCGTCGTAGGCTTTCTGCTGTTTTGCGAAATCAGCCTTGACCCTGGCAAGCTCATCCGTCTTTGCCTGAAGGGCCCTGGCGTTCTCATCCATTTTTCTCTTATCCGGGCTCTGCTCCTTAGCCAGCCGCGCCGCCTCATCCCGTGCCTTTTTCAACTCATCAAGCGCGCGCATATATTCCCTGGTCGTGTTCTGAAGCCTGCTCGTCGCGCTCAGGTTCGAGTTCTGAAGCTCGGCACGCTCGCGGTTGACCCGCTCGAGCTCTTTATTGATATTCTCTATCGTCTCCTGGGCCTGGGTCAAGGATTGACGGATGGACTGGACGTCGGAAAGACGGTTCAACTGCGCCTCGCGTTCCCTGATCTGATATTCCATCGCGGAAATAGTTGCCTGAAGCTGTTCCTTCTCATCTATAGCCTGCTTAAGGAGTTGGTTCAACTGCAGCTTCACCGCATCCTGGCGCTGGAACAAAATACCGGCATACGACGCCGCGCCGGCGAAAATAAGGACCACGGTCCAGCGGTACCAGAACTTTCTCGACATAGCCATCGCAGAAATCACCTCGGGTTATATTGGTTTTCCAAGCACTCTTCGATTGATATCAACAGATTCACAGCAAGATCTACTGTCTTGGGCTGGATCAGCTTTGCGCCGTTCTCTGCAAACATAACCTCAACCGCCGGGCGCAGGGGCAATCCGTGATTGTTCTTTGACACAATGCCCGTTTCTTTGGTGTTAAGCCGCACCCACGTGCCCACAGGGAAAATCCCTACACGCTCTAACAGCATCTTCAGGGCCTTTACGCTGAAAATACCCTTCTGATTCAATATCTCGTTTACCGCCTTGGGTGGGGATATGCGCGCTCGGTGCGGCCGCGAATGCGTAAGCGACTCGTACACATCCGCCAGGCATACGATCTGAGCGAACTCGCCGATCTCTCCCTCGCGCAGGCCCTTTGGATACCCTGATCCGTCCATCCGTTCATGCTCCTGCGTAATAGCCTCGATTATGCCAGGGCAAAACTCTCCGCCGAGCTTCTGGATTATCTCCAGCCCCCTGAGCGGATGGTCTTTAATCTTTGCGGATTCGTCATTTGTCAGACGGCCCGGTTTACGGACAATTTCAAGGTAAGGCGTAATGCCTATGTCATGCATGAACGCGGCGCAGAACAGCTCGACAAGCCGCGCCTGCTGATAATTCATGCCCCTGCCAAGCTCCAGCGATATGAATGCCACGTTTACGGCATGGCAATAGATGTAATCGTCGAGACGCTCGTAATCGTGCAGGCACTGGAAAAGGAAATTTTTGTCGTTCAGATTATACACGCTGACCGCCTGCTGGGCGAACGGCACGAATTGAGATTTGAAGTCTGCCGAGGTCTTCAGCTCCAGCGAATAGATCCTGCGAGCCCAGTCGAGGGCCAGCCCGTAAAATTCCCGCACGCGGCTTAAACGCTCGTCCTCTATCTCCCTGTTCACGGCACTGAAGACGCTGACCGAGGAATCGGCCCTGGGAAACTGGGCCTGCCCTCCTTCTGAAGCAGGTTCTGCCCCCGCGGCCCCGGGTGCAGGAGATGTGCCCCGGTCCTGGAGCTTTTGTTTCTCATCCTGGTATTTCTTAAGGATTTGCAGTATGCTCAACATTTTACTGGACGGGGCCCTGGTCGATGTTTTGCGCTACAGACGGAGGATTTGATTTCGAATCCATGTATTTTACGTCAAAATCTGACGATTCAAGGTCCTCGTTGATCTTGGTGATCGTCTGCTTGTCGATAAGGTTGAGGTTGTTGCCGAAACCAACCAGCAGCGCCAGGTCGCACACCGTATTGATCCTTCTGGGGATGCCCCCGGAGCATACGTGCACCTCCTTATACGCATCCGGCTCGAACAGAATCCTGCCCGCTCCGCTGACCTGCAGACGGTGCTCGATATATTCCCTGGTCTCGGTCTCGTTGAATGCCTTGAGATGAAAACGGACCGCCATCCGGTGCATGAATTGAGGAAGGGACATTACAGTATATTTCAGCTCGGGCTGGCCTAGAAGGATTATCGTGAGCAAAAACGCATTATCAAGCTGGAAGTTAAGGAGCAGCCGTATCTCTTCGAACGTATCCTTATTCGTGATCGCCTGCGCCTCGTCGATGATGATGACGCTGTGCTTGCCTGCCGTGTGGTTCGAATACAGGATCTTGTGGAGCGTATGAAACAGGTCGATTTTGTTTTCCTTCGACGAATCGGCCCCGCCGAGCTGGTGCACGATCTCCTGGATGAATTCGAGGCTTGAAAGTCTCGGGTTCAAAATGAACACGGATTGATACCGGTTCTCCTGCTGAAGCTCATTCCACAGGACTCGAGTCAGAAGAGTTTTGCCGCATCCGTAGTCCCCGGTGAAAAGCGCCGCGCCCTTATGCTCGCGCACTACGTAAAGCATCCGAGCCACCGCTTCTTTGTGCTGCTGCGAATAATAGAAGAACCGCGGGTCCGGGGTGTTCTCGAAAGGCTTTTCCTTCAGCCCCCAGTATGCTTCATACATAAATTATCTGCCTGCCGGCAATGTCCTGTGTGATGTGCTTGTGATAGAATAATCCTGCTTTGTCCGCTCGTCTATCTTATGGCTCAATACCCCGCGCATCACGGTGATGTCCTTGTCGATCTCTCCTCTCCAGAAACAAATGCCGTTCTTCTCCGAAGTCTGCATCGTCTCCCAGATGAGGCTGCCGTCGGGTTGCACGGTCAGGGTGATGTTTGTGGACGGGAAACCCTTTTTGCCGAAATTTGTAAGCGACACCTGGTTGTTCTTGAAGGTCACGATATCAGTTTCCTTCTTGCCTTTGCCCGAAAGCGGAGATAGCTCAATCTGCCACTCCGTGTTATTGATCAAAGTCATCTTCTGGGCTACAAGGGCGCGCTTATCCTTTAATTCCTTTTCGAGCGCCTTATCGAGTTTCTGAGTGGCGGGCGCTGCGGGCTGGGCCTTTGGGGACTTAGATCCTTTCGACGCCTTCTCTTCCTTTACGGCAGGGGCTGCGGCCTCATCCTTCTTTTGCCAGAACCACGCATGTGCCCAGGTTGCGCATGACAGCATAAAACAAAATCCCGTAACCACGATCCCAACCCTTTTCATCCCTTCCTCCTTTTAGATGTTTTTTCTGCCGCCCTAATCGATCGGCTTCTTGCCTTCCCATGTCTGCCAGGTAAGGATATATTTCTTCACCCAATCCACATCCTTATCGTCGCTCTTGACGAGCGACAGGAATTTCCTGAAATGCTCTAGCGCCTTGGGCCGGTTCACCAGGTATTCAGCGTAGATAAAACCAAGGTTATACTGCGCGGCT
Organism: Candidatus Omnitrophota bacterium; assembly: GCA_029571225.1. GTDB lineage: Bacteria > Omnitrophota > Gorgyraeia > Gygaellales > Profunditerraquicolaceae > JAGOOP01. The sequence goes on from JAKPTF010000045.1 coordinate 32,625, forward strand.
GCGTCATTGGGATTCAATTCAACGGTCTTCTCGAACTCGGCAATCGCGCGGGAATATTCCTTGTTCTTCGTGTAGAAAACGCCCAGGTTATAATGCATGAGCGCAGTCTCTTTGATCAGGACCTTGTTCTCCCTGGCTATCTCGGCGAATCTGGCTGGAACCTGCTCAATCTTCTTCTCAAGAGAACGGTTCTTAGCCATTGCCAGCTCGTAGCGCTTCTTGAACTCCTTTATCTGCCTGCGGTACACCTCCATCTGCGCCGAATCGTTCAGGGCCTGGTCTTCAAGGCGTTTTGATTTGATCTGCAGGTTCTTCAGGTTGCGCTGCGCCGCGGCCAGATCGTCGCGGAGACGTGCATTCTCGCGCTGCGTCTCGGGCACAATCTTGTAGTCCAGGGTCATTTTGTCAAGGGTGCGTTTGAGCTCATCCCTCTCTCTGGTTATGGCCGCGTATTCGTTTTCGACATTCTTAAGCTTATTGGCGAGCGCCGCGGCCTGGTCCTGCGCCTTCTTCGCTTCGGCCAGGGCAGCGTCCCTCGCAGCGGTTGCCTTATTGATTTCTGCTTCTGCCGACTCGCATTTTGCTTTCGACTCGACCAGCCCTTTGACCTGCTGAATGATATTTTCCCTGTCAGCCGAGACTGCGTCGTAGTCGCGCTTGAGCTGATCGTATTTTGCCTTGTAATCCTCTTGGGCCGCAGCCGGACTGACGGGCACGGCCGACAGCGCTGCGATCATGCTACAGGACGATAGGAACAGTGCAGTGAATTTTTGCATCGCTCTCCCCTTAATAATTCCGCGCCGGTTTCATATCGGGCATCAACTCGCTCTTCAGATCAGGGTATGGCTGATATTGCTTCAGTTGCAGGCTCGGCTTCTCTTCCTCGATACCTCCGTAATCCTGGTATTGTTTGTCCATCTCGTATCCGTATTCATGGGTCGAACCGGTAATCAATTCGTCGCCCGAAATGACGTGCGGGGTCAAAAGGACCACGAGTTCGGTCCTGGCGATGTTATCGGTCTTGCTCGAGAACGCCGTGCCGATGATCGGGATCTTGCTCAAGAACGGAGTGCCTGTGGAATCGGTTGATTTCTCGTCCTTGCTCAGGCCTCCTATCAGGATGCTCGTGCCGTCCTTGACCATGACGATGGTCTCTGCCGTAGAGGTGTCGATGATCGGAATCCTGTTGTTCTGAGACGAGGTCACATAACCGGTTACGCTTGATATCTCCGGCTTGATCTTGACCGTCACAAAACCGTCTTCGTTGATCGTCGGGGTTACGGCAAGCTGCACGCCGACGTCAACGTAGGTTACCGCCTCCGATATGGTATTTGACGTCTGGGTCTGCGTGGTGGTGGTCGTTATGTACGCCTGTTTCTCGCCGACGTGGATCTTGGCCTCCTGGTTATTGACGACCGACAGCTTCGGATTCGAAAGGATTCTTGTTTGGCCGAGAGTCTGCAAATACTTGATAATCGTGTCGAAATCCTTCTTATTGCTGACAACTCCCAGATGCATCTCCTGAGTGCCGATGGACTGCTTGCCCGCATTGAAATCACTCGTCGTGCCCGTGAACGGGAACGAGCCGATGTCGTTGGTCAAGGACGAGAGGACTTCTTTGCGCGTCAGAAACGAGCTGGTGGACGATGCCACATTACTGAACGGATATGAACCGAGATACCGCAGCGTATTGGGATTGTCGTTCACCTTAAACAGCCCTTCCCATTCGACCCCGCTGCTGACCGCGTTGTTCAACCGCACCTGAACGATCTTTGCGTCTATAAGGATCTGACGGGTCTTCAGGTCCAGCCCCTTGATCAGCTTTCTGATGCCTTCCATCCGCTCCGGAAGCGTCTGGACTATAACCTGATTGGTGCGCTCATCGGCCTTGATGGACCCGACCTTCTTGACGTCAAGCTGGTTCTTCAATTGCTCTTCGACGTCCTTTGCGCGGGCGTATTTAAGCGAGAAAACCTCGATGACGCTCTTCTGATCCATGGCGTAGATCGTGGATTCCATATTGCGCACCCGGTCAGGCGTATCTATCACCAGGATAAGCCCAGATTCCTGGTCCATGAGGACTTTGCCTATATCGGATTTCATGGTGTTGACAAGGTTGAACGCCTGTTCGGGAATCGCGTACTGGAGGCGGAATACCTTGAACACCCGCGTATCATAAAAACTCCTGCCGTAAAAGGTCTTATATTCCGCTTCGGTCATGATGTTATATATCGACCCCTTTTTTTCATACGCCAGGTTATTGCTGCGCAGTATGATATCGAAGACATCCCTGACCGATACGTTTGCGGCGCTCATGGTGACCCTGCCGGTAACCGCTTTTGTAGGAACGATGTTAAGACCCGTCTTCTCCGATATATATTTGAACGCCTCGCCTATGTCGATATCGCGCAGGTCAAGAGAGATCATAATATCCGGAAAATCCGGACTGGACGCCGGTTCTGAAAATACCGCGGCGTCTCCGGTTGCCTGTTTTCCGCTCTCGGCGGATACAGATATTATCGCGCAAAAAAATAAAATAACAATCAAAAAAGATATTCTTATCTTTCTCATATCCCCATCAGTTTCTTACGGATAAGCATGAGCGAATACCCTTCCCGCGCAAGCTTCGACACCTGCGGAATGCGCCTGGAAACCTGCCTGCGGTCATAATACCGCACATTGCCTTTTTTAAACACGACGCGCAGGAGCCCCGCGTCGGAATAACGGTTCACGGTCTGGTAGGACAGGCCGTATTGATTCGATATCTCTTTTACCGTGATGTATTTATCACTCATTGGTCAAAGGTCTCATAGGTCAGAACATACTTGCGGATCCGGTCCGCGTCCGGGTCCTTAGGCGACAGCTCAAGATATTTCTTGAAATAACCGACGGCTTTCTTGCGGTCGTTGAGATATTCTCCGTGTATGACGCCCAGGTTGTAATATGCCTCGCCGTCATTGGGTTTAATCTCAAGGACCTTGTTGAGCTCGGCAATCGCGCGCTGGTAATCGTTGTTCTGCGCGTAGAGGACGCTCAAATTATAATGCAGAGTCGCCGTTTCGCCGTGCAGCTTCGCAGACTTTTCCTTATATTCCTCATATTGCCTCTTCACCGCCTCAAGCTCGGCGTTCCTGGCCTTGAGAGCGTCGTATTGTTTTTTCAGCCTGGAGTAATCTTCAACAAGCTGTTTATCCCTTCCTGAGATCTGGCTGCCTCCTGCCTGTTCGTACAGCCTAAGCTGCTGCGACTTGCGCAGCAATTCGCTCTTGAGCTGCTTCAGTTCCTCGACATATCGTGCCTGCGGCTGGCTGCCTTTCTGGCCAGCCTTCACCATTTGTTTCAGCTCACCCGCCTCCTGTGAGATAGCTATATACTGGTTCTTCAGGAAAACGTTCTGATCCTGGAGCTTCTTGATCTCCTGGGCCATAACGGTATTCTGGTTTTGCAGCCTTCTCTTTTCCTCATCCAGCTGTTTCTGCATAGCGGAGAATCCCGTTTTCTCCTGCATGAGCTGTAGGGATATGGCCTGCGCGTTCTTGAGCTCCTGCTCCAGCCTGCCTGCCTTCTCTGTCGCGGCAAGTATCTGCGCGTCCTTTTCCGCAGTCAACTTGGCGAACCGCTGGTTCAATGCCGAGATCTCTCCGTCCTTGTGCGCCCGCAGCTGGTCCAGCTGGGCGTTGGCGATAGCGGTTTCCTGCGCTCGCTGGCCTACGATTTTTTCATTTGCCTCGGTCAATGCCGCGTTTGACTTGCGCAGCTGGTACATCTCGTCCTTCATTTTCGAAATCATATCCTGCGCCTTTGCCAGCTCAGCTCGGGTATCCTCTATCTGGCGCTTTGTCGCCTCGACCTGGCTCGATATGGCCTTCTTTTCGCGCTCGCTCTCCGACAGTTTCACCATGGTCTGGGCGAGCTCTTCCGAAAGCTTGGCGTGCTCTTTTTTAAGGATATCGTGCTTGCTTGTCAGCTCAGCAAGGGCCTTTTCTCCCAGGGCGACCTCGCTCTCAAGCATGCCGATCTGGTTCTTCAACTGTTTCTCCCGCACCTCAAAGGCGGCTTTTTCCTGGACAAGCTGGAAAGAGAACTGCTGCGCGTCCTTGAGATCCTTCTGGAGCCGCTCGATCTGGCTGCCGGTCCTGCCGCGGCTAATCTCTTCGATGGTCTCTTTCTCCTTGCGCGTCTTGACAAGCTGGTCCACAAGCTTATCCTGTTTGATCTTCATCGCTTCCAGTTCTGCCGCAACCGCCTGCTTTTCCTCCGCAAGCTTTATGATCTGTTTACGCGCCTCTGCCATATCCTGCGTAGATTCCTCGAATTTCTTGAGCCGCTGGACCTCTTCGTAAAGTTTTTTGTTCTCTGCTTTGGCGCTTTCCAGACCGTCCGCAAGTTTGGCAACCTCTTTCTCATACCCCTGTTTCAACCCTTCGACAAAGCCGTCCTGCTTGCGCGCCTCGGCAAGCTCTGAACGGAGAAGATTGCGTTCCTGCTCCGCAATTGCCAGTTTCTCTCTCAGACGGGACGCCTCCTTGTTCAAAAGCTCCTGGTCCTGAAGCTGTTCGGCAACATTTTTCAGCCGGATATTCTCTTTTTCAAGGCGCTCGATCTGTATCTGAAGTTCCACGACCTCTTTTCTGGCCCTGTCAAGCTCACGCTGGAGCCCAACCGCGATTCCTTCGTCATAGCCCTCCTGGCGTTTTGCTATAGGATTCTGACGAAGCCTGGCGTTCTCTTCTTTCAGGTCAGAAAGCTCGGATTTGAGCATTTTGATCTCTTCCTGCAGTTCCTTGTTTTGAGCCGGGACGACGACCGCTGCACTGCGCAGTTTCTTATTCTCCATATCGGCCCGCGCCAACTCCTCCCGTATCTGCCGGAGCTCTTCGAAAAGCGCTGACTGATTGCCCGTGGAAGCCTGGGCTTTGCGCAGCCGCTCATTCTCCTCCTGAAGCCGCGCGAGCTCGGAATTAACGCGTTCAAGATCGAGGAGGCCGGCGGCTTTCTCGCGCTGTTCGGCAGGAGATTTCAGCCGTTTATTCTCTGCCTCGAGCTCTTCGACCCGGGCCTGTTGTTTGCCGACGCGCAAACGCAGTTCCAGCACTTCCTCGACTATCTTTTTCTGATCCTTCGATTTTTCTGTGAATTCCCGGATCAACTGCTCTTTTGACTTCTCAAGCGCTGCCAGCTTCTCGCGCACTGCTTTAAGTTCTTCGGGCAATGCCTCGTTCTTCTTGCATTTCACCAGCTCTGACTGCTGGCGCTTATTCTCTGTTCTAAGGCCGGAGACCTCTTTCCGAAGTAGGGCCGCTTCCTGTTCCAGCTGATCGATATCCTTCATTTTAGATACCGTAGCCGCGAGCTTTTTGTTCTCGCTCTTCAGCTGTTCAAGCTCTTGACGGCTTTTTTCCAGCTGCGCCGCAACGCTCTCGAATCCTGCAGCGCGTCCTGCAGCTTCCTTTAACTTTAAATTCTCCGCCTGTGCAGTCAGCATCTTCGCTTTGACAAGCTCGACCTCGCGGGCGAGGTCCTGTGCATCTTTAAGGGCCGATTCTTTCTGGCGCGAGAGCTGCGCGTTATCTTTTTCCAGAGCCGCGACCTTGACCGACAGAGCCGAATAACGTTCATTCAGATCCGCGTTCTTCCGTGTCAGCTCCTTGTTGCTTTGCATGGCGCTTTCGACCTGGGCCCGGGCGTCAGCCAGCTTCTGGGCCAAAGCCTGCTGTTCGGCCTTGGACATGCTCGTCAACGCCGCGATATCAAGGGATTTCTGCTTTGATTCCGCAGTGCAATCGGATAATAGTTTATTCTGTTTTTCAAGAGCGGCCTTCTGGCCCTCAAGACGTTTCAGCTGCGCAGCGAGCTGCTCCTGCTGCTTCTCCAGCGCCTCCTTTTCTTTTGTGAGCCGGTCAGAGATCTGCTGAAACTGGTCGAATCCGTCCTGAAGCTTCGTGAGCTTGCTGTTGAGCGCATTGATCTCCTTATCCTTGCGCTCATACAGGTCCTTGTAATTTTTCAACGACTGTTTGGTTAGCTCAAGTTCCTGCTTGATCCTGTCCAACCCCTCGCACGGCGAGGATGCCATGGCTGCTTTGAATGGGAGGCACAAAGAAAAAATCAAAAGCAACATCACCGCATCGCGCCGCAGCCGTACGCCTGGTTCGTTATGTCGGTTCATATGGGTATTCTCCCTGCCACGCATTATCGTGTCCGTTGTTTGATGCCTTTAAGCGGAAGTTTCATTTCTTCCTCCGGAATAAACACTTCGTGAGGCAACGTCTTTGCGACATCCATCGTAAGAGAATGCTCGTAATCACGCAACCCCTTGAAACCCATCTGTCCCGGATTCTTGACGCCAGAGCTGGATACAAGCACTTCGCCGGAAATAAGCCGCGGGGTGAGAATGATCAAAAGCTCGCTGTTCTCCTTTGAATCAGACTTCTGGCTGAAAAGCCTGCCCAGGATAGGGATACTGCCTAAAAACGGAACCTGGCTCGATGAAGTCACCTTGGTCTCCTTGCGGAGGCCCCCGATGATGACGGTTGAGCCGTCCTTGACAAGAACCGTCGTTTCCGCAAGGGACGAATCGATGATCGGGATCTGGTTGTTCGTTGGCGTAATCAGGGTATCTATGACCTCGCTGATCTCGGCCTTGACCTTTAAATTGATAAAACCGTCGTCGTTGATGACCGGTACGACCGACAAAAGCACGCCGATATCTACAAACGTAACCTGTTCGGCAACGGTATTGGTCGTCTGGCCTGTCGTCGTGGTCGAGGTGACATATGCCTCTTTGGACCCGACGTGGATCTTTGCCTCCTGGTTGTTCACGACTGCCAGTTTCGGGTTCGAGATGATGTTTGTCTTTCCGATTGTGGCGAGATATTTGATAATAACATCGAAATCCTGCGCGCCGACGACGCCCAGGTGCATCTCCTGGGTGCCGATGCTCTTCCTTCCGGCGGAATACGACGTCGTCGTGCCGGTAAACGGGATGGACCCGACATCGCCTTTGACATCGTCCAACACCATATTGCGCGTGCGGAACGTGTCGGTCGTGGCCTGGACGGCAGCGAACGGCGACGTACCCAGATATGACAGACCCTTGTTGATGAGGCCGAGGTTAAGGATCCCTTCCCACTGAACGCCCGAATCAATGCCGTTGGAAATCTTTACTTTGACGATGCTGACGTCGATAATGACTTCCTTGGTCTTCTGGTCCAGATTCCTTATGAGCCGCTCGATCTGGTCCATCCGGTCAGGCAGGGTCTGGACGATGAGTTGATTGCCCCGCTCATCAGCCTTGATAAGCCCGACCTTTTTTGAGTCAAGCTGGTTCTTAAGCGCTTCCTCCACCTCTTTGGCTTTGCCGTAATTCAGTTTGAAAACCTTGATCGTGTTCTGTTCCTCGAAATTGGCCAGCGCCTTCTCCATCAGCTCCAGGCGCTCCGGCGAATCCATTGCCAGGACATTGCCCGTCTCGGGATCTACCATGACGCGGCCGACCTCGCTCTTGATCATATCGAGCATGCTGAACGCCTGTTCGGGGATGGCATACTTGAGATAAAAAACCTTCACCTTTCGGACATCGGAGAAGCTCTTGCCGTACAGAACGCGGTATTCCTCCTGCGTCATTACGTTATAAATATCTCCGCGCTGGTCGTAGGCGAGATTATTGCTGCGGATCATGACGTCGAACACATCCTGGATCACGGCGTTGTTGACCAGAAGCGTCACCCTGCCGGAGACCGCCTTGGTTGTAATGATATTCAGGTTGGCCTTGGTTGCGAGGAATTTCAACGCATCGACTATATCGATATTGCGCAGGTCAAGGGAAATCTTTCCCTGCATGCCCGCGCCCGCAATGGACAGCGCAGGGTCCTGCTGGCCCGCAGGCAATAGCGGCACCTGCGCAAGCTGCGTCGGCTTCTCGTCCTGGGTCGCCTGTCCGGCGAACACTCCGGGCACGTTCAGCAAGGCCGCCGCCAGAATAGCACACCAGAATGACCGTTTTGCACAAGCCGTCATTTCAGTTCAAAAAGCTCCTTGTTATATTTCAGGACCACCTTATCCTTGGTGATGAGGTCCACGCGCAGGTCTCCCACCATAGAACCCATTTTGACAAAATACGTTTTCTGCAGTTTGGTGTCTTCGATCATGGCATCGGGATTGTCCGACATGGAAATACCCACCAGCTTCAGCGACGCGGTCATATCAGCCATCTTAGCCGAGAACACTGGCTCCCGCGCTAATTCATCGGGCTTGGCCTGGCGATTGAATATATCCCTGCCCGAAAGCTTCCCTATATAATACGCCACGCCTTTCATAACAGCGATCTCTTTGAATCCCGGGTCACTTTTCGCCGCCTGGCTGGCCGTAAATTCTGTGGCTGAAAGGGCCTTCAGTTCTTTCCATGAGCGGGAGGCGCCATACGCGTATAAGACAATCATAATCCCGATGACCGCTATCAATCCGCGGTTGACAACACCGATATCGAACTGTCCGGACCCAGCCTTGAATGCAGCCAGAACCTTCTCCTTTAAAGCGCCCAGCCCCTGGATACCCGCCGGCTTTGCAGCCGGTGCTGCCACGGGCTGACCTGACTGCTGGACCTGCGCCGTTGCAGTGGTCGGTTTTATGTCTGCCATGGTCTCCTATTTCGCATCTTTGACGTCGCCTCGGGGGTATTTGACGATCCCCGCATCCGATTTGAGCTTCTTCTGCCATTCTTTCAACTGCTCGTATTTCTTGTTCGACTCGACCTGTTTCATATAGGAATCCTTGTATTTCGGGAAATCCGATTCGACAGCCGGCCGCCGTTTGAGGATGCGGATAACCCCGTACCCTTTCCAGACAGGGATGGGCGGATAGATGGTATTATCCTCCATGGCGATCATTTTATAGAGATCGTCTTTGGGGATCTTCCACATAAAGATCAGGAATTCGAACGAAACAAAGCCCGGATGCTTGTAATATTTCGGGTCTTTTGCATTCTGCTCGTCCCATAACTTGTAATCCTGCATGGTCTTGTAATAATTCTCGGCGTCTTCCTTTTCGTCGAACTGCGCGATCTCAAGCTCTATCGTATTATGTTCATTGATGAATTCGGCTTTTGCCTCATCTTCGGTCACCGTGGCGGTAAAGCTCTCCAGCATATTCTTGCGCAGTCCCTCAAGCTGCAGCAGATGCCTCAAGAAGTTCTCGAACGTCTCAACCGTGACATTGATCTTCTCCTTCACCCATTTTGCATACGCCTCTCTATCCTGCTGCCAGTCGAACGTCACCTTTTCGGCATCAAGGACCTTTTTGACTTCGGCTTTCAGGTCCTCTTCCTTGGTCTCGATGTTTCTGCGGAACGCCTCATACGAAAGGACGAGCTGTTCCCATACCGCGTCGTCCAATTCTTCCGGCGTCGTAGGCCGCGATCCCCAGCGCGTGCCGAAAATACTAATCGCACCTTGAACGAAATAATAATTTGACAGAGGCACCCGCACGCCCCACGAAGAGAATTCTCCGGCAAAATCCCCGGCTTCCTCAGCGGCCGGCGAGGAAACAAGCTTATCGGCCTTCGCAGAGGGACGCGCAACTGTTGAAGACTCGGCGGGGACCTCTCCAACCGCCGCACGCGCATCGACGCCTTGTCCAACGGGCTTGATAGCCGCAGAAGAACCTTCCTTCCTGTCGGCCTGTCCGCACCCGCTCAATCCCGCCGCCGCAAAAATCACTGCAACCAGAGCACCTGAGATAAAAAATCCTTTTTTCATGGTCATATCCCCAGCAGTTTTCTGCGGATCAACCGCAGAGAGTATCCCTCCCGGGACAATTTTGTAATTTTATTCAAGCGCTGTCGCACTTCCACCCCGTCATAGTACCTCACATTTCCTTTCTTGCATACCATGGGCAAGAGGCCAAAATCGGTATAATAATTGATGGTCTGATAGGTAAGATGGTACCGGGCGATAATGTCCTTTGCCGATATCAGCTTTCGCGCTCCGTCGCCGTTTGTCTTTTCCATAACATCTTTTCCCATAAATTCCAGATGTTTATTATGTACAGTAGTTATTGTAACTACTATAAGTCCAGAATATATCATAATTTTCATATTTGTCAACAAAAAAAAACTAACAGGGCCGGTTCTCGAAAAGAACCGACCCTGTTAGTTGAAAACCGGCCCTGTTATTTTCTACTTCTTTAATTGGCGGTGGGTATGAAGCGCCGCCTCAAGGAGGGCAAGCCCTTCCTGAAAATCTTTTCCTTTATAGAAAACGCCTGATATGCCGGCCTTCATGGCCTCCTTTGCCCTTTTGTCCTCCACGTACGCGCTGATGACTATCACCGGCACATCCTTGTTAAATTCCCTGATCTTCATAAGCGCTTCGGTGCCGTCCATAACGGGCATATTGAGGTCCAGGAAGATGATATCAGGTTTCTCTTCCCTGACCAGCCGCACCGCGTCTTCGCCGTTCGACGCCTCGACTACGGCATAACCCTTTGACTGCATCCAGAAAGACATCAGTTGCCTGAAATCAGTTTCGTCATCGACAAGCAGCGCCTTTATCTTTTTCTCGAGTTCCGCCATGATTAACCTCCCTGTTGCCCGTCCGCGGCAGGCGCCACTAACGGCAGCGTGAAAATAAAAGTTGCCCCGCGGCCCTGTTCGCTTTCTGCCCACACCCTGCCGCCGTGAAGCTCCACCAATTCCTTGACGATGGTTAATCCGATGCCTGTCCCGGCGATGTCGCTAGAAGGACGCTCCCTCGTCTGGTAGAATCTCTCAAATATCTTCTGGATGTCCTCCGGCGGGATACCGGGCCCTGTATCGGCCACGCGCACCGCAATCATGCCCGCGGAATCAGGCTGATCGCACGACACCGTTATAACGCCCTGCGGCGGCGTATACTTGATGGCATTGCCGATCAGATTAATCAACACCTGCATAATCCTGTTCTGATCCACACTGATCAGCGGCAGGCCTGAAGCGACTTTTTTCTCTATAACAATGGCCTTGGTCTTTGCCCAGGCATCAAGGCCGGCGACTGCCTCGTCTATAATCTGTCCGAGGCCGACAAGCTCCCGTTTGATCTGCATCTTGCGGGCCTCAAGCTTCGAAAGGTCGAGCAAATCGTTGATCAGGGTAGACAGGCGCTTCAGGTTCCTGTCGGCGATGGACAGGAACTGTTTCTGCGTATCGGACACCTGGCCAGCGCTCTGGTCCAGGATCATAGAGATTGACTTCTCGATAGCCACCAGGGGCGTGCGTAATTCATGCGAAACGCTGGCGACAAAACCGGCCTTGAGCTTCTCAACCTCTTTCTGTCGGGTAATATCATTGAGCGTCGTGACCATACCGACCGTATTGCCGTTTGGGTCCTCGACCACAGCCGAGCTTGTGCGCAGGACCCTCTTGGTTGACTCATTCCCGCTCACCAGCTCGATATCCTTCTCGAAGACCTCATCCGTGCCCGCGGGTATCTTCCTGGTCACCGTCAACAGATGCTCATCGGTCACCACATCCTTCAGGTATTTGCCCACGTCATTCCTGGTTATCCCCAGGAGAGACTCGGCAGTCTGGTTCACGAGCACGATTTTGCCTTCGGCATCGACCACGACCATGCCCTCTGCCATGTTGTGCACGATATTGTCAATGCGCTGCTTTTCGTCATGAATGCGCTTGTTCTGTTTCTCGGCCAGTACAAGCTTATTCGATACCTGGGCTATCTGGCTTTCGAGCTCTGCAAGCTTTGACTTGAGAGCCCTGTTTTCCTCAGCCAGCTTGAGCGCATCCGAATCAATCTGGCCGCGCTGGCGCACCGCCGGACCTTTGGCGATCTCCTCAGTGATACGGTTCAGGAGCTGCTCAACGTCCGCTGCAGGGCACCCCAGGTCGAGCAAAGCAGTCTTTAAACGCCCTGCGGCATCGTTTTCCGGGCCTGACCGCATGATGAATTTCTTAAGAATGTTCTTTGAGGCAACGCCGACTTTGCCTTTCTCCTTCAATTCAGAGCCGACAGCCTTAAAAATGCCAGCTTCGATGGCGGCGATTTCTGCCTGGTCGCTGATCTTGTTTGCGAAATACTCCTTTAATTTCGTCTTTTGCTCATCTTTCGCGGCCGTTTGGGCTCCTCCAAGTCCAGAACCGCCTGCCCCTCCCACAACAGCGCCTTCCATGCCTTTTTCCACCTTGATATACGAGAACTGTTTGGCCTGTATGTGCGTGATACCGCGCGAAGCGAATAGTTCATTGAGATCCGGGGTCTTCTTGATCTGCGCCGCGTCGAGCACCGCGATCTTGATGAATTCCGCCACCTCCGCAGCCTTGATCTGGGGCGTGAATATGAGCCCTTCGATACCAAGCTTGTTAAAAATGGGGATAAAACCCTGCAGGTCTCCCGCTGATTTATCCGTCATGGCTTCGTTATTGACCATGATATTGTTGTCCGGAGAAACGCTGACCACGACTTCAGGATAATCCGCGAACAGCGTGTTCAGAAAATCCAGGACAGCACGTATCGAATTGACGACCGTGGGATGATTTGCGGGATAGATAGCGATCTGCCTGATCGAAATGACCAGGTTGAGGATGAATTTTGCCCGGACTGTTGTCTGGTTGTTATCGGTCATAGGAAAAGGGCGGACTGATTTTTTAACGGTGATTCCCGGTTCAAAACCATGATCCGCCCTTTACGTAAACGCAAGCTATTTCTTATGGCAGTCCATACAGCCTGTCGGGCCCTGTTCCTTGGCCTTATGGCAGTCGATGCAATTCTTGTGATATGCGGCTTTCGCATCGAGGGTGGCGTCGGCGGTATGGCACGAATTACATTTTTGAACGGGCGATTCTGCCATGTGATGGCATTCCTTGCATCCTACAGATGCCGTATGCCCTGAATGGGACCACGTTACCTTGCCGAAAGATCCGCCTTCGTGCGTGACGCTTTCCGGCCGAGTCTGTTCCTGGGCGGATATATGATTGCCGATATAGAAAAATACAAGAGCAAGACCCATGAACACACTCGCGACAACAATATACTTCTTCATCGTGTCACCTCCTTATATAGTGTGATTGTATTCTTTTTGGCTTTAAAAGTCAATAAAAAAAACTGCACGGGCTCTTCAGGCCATCCTCATCCTGACGGCCAGGTCGAACATCGTTCTGACCACAAACGACTGGACAAATATCAACAGCAGCACCGCGATGATGGGGCTGATGTCAATGGCCCATTTCAGCGAGAAGGGCAGGATCCTGCGCACGGGGACCAGGAGAGGGTCGGTCGATTTCTGCAGGAACTGCACGATCGGATTCTGCGGATCGGCGTTCACCCAGCTGATCACAGCCCTGAACACGATCAGGAGGATGAAGATGTTGATGCCGATGTCGAGTATCCTTCCCAGGGCTTCCAGGAAATTCGCTATGATGAACATATTCAGCCCCCTTTCATTTTATAGGTGTGGTATGCGTACGCGGCCAGGCGCGCGATGAATTCCTTGGAAACGCGGAAATCACACCTGCTCTTAGTAAGGACGCATATAAGGAAATCGCCGTTCTCGGTGAAGACGATGCCCGCGTCGTGACAGACCGACCGCTCCAGACCCGTCTTATGCGCCACTACGACATCCCTGGGAAGCATGCGCGGTATGCGGTCTTTTACCTTCTGTCGTTTCAAGAGGGCCAGGCACTGGCGCGATACCTGTGTATTGATAAACGTGCCCTTATACATCTTCTCCAGCAGCAGCGAAATGTCCCGCGAGGTGGTATAGTTCTCGATGCCGTTGCGCCGTTTGCGAAAATCCATCATATCGCGTGAGAGGTTGGTGTTGTGCAGGCCGATACTGGCGAAATACGAATTAAGATACTTCCTGCCCAGAAGCTGGATCAAGAGGTTAGCCGCAGTATTGTCGCTGCGCGTGATCATCAGCGCCGTCAGGGTCCGCACCGAATATTGAGAGCCGGCAGGCTGGCCCTTGAGTATGCCTGACCCCTGAACCTGGTCAACCCCCCTCATGGTTACCATCTGGTCCATTGAAATCCTGCCCTCATGGGCCGCCTGGAACACCGCTGCCATGATGGGGATCTTGACGATGCTCGCTGAAGGAAAGAGCCGTTCGCATTGATATGCGTACTCCCATCCGGTTTCAAGGTCTTTGATGACAATGCCTGCCTTTCCCCGGTAATGGGACGTTTCCCTGTCAACATACTGCTTTAACTGGCGCCAGGCAGCCTTCTTCTGCTGAAGGGCGCTCCGCTCTTTCCTGCGCGTTTCATGATAGCCCGCATACGCCTGGAACGAAAAGTATCCTGTGCCGCTAAGGATAACGGCGGACAAAAGCAACAAGCTGATCTTTTTGGCCATCTGTTTCATATTCTGTTTTGAGCAAGCTCAAAACGATAGCCGGGCAGACGGGCCGGGCATAATCTCAAGCGCGACGGCTCGGTAACGAAAAAAACAGGCGACTGCCTGCGGCCGCGCGCAGCTATCTCGAAATGCACAGTATCCCTGAGCATGGTGAAAATACTTACTGCCGGATCGTTATACTTGAGCGTTAGAGCCATGAAATCAGACTCGGTGAGGGTTCCTGTATCCGCTCTGAAACGCATGATTTCATATTTATGCAGTCCGATAATCATGTAAAGCGGACTGAACAGCCTGGCCCGGGGATGGATTAGGATGAATTCCTCGTTATCCTCATGGTAATTGAGCCTTATAGGGCCTGTCGTGCACCGCACGCAGATCAGTTTGTGCGTGCCGTGTTTCGCCGCAGACGAGTAGATCGTCCCAGCGGCGCCGCTTTGCCTGCGGCACCGCAAAACATTTGACGTAGGGACAAGCGGCCTTATAAGGCCCCGTTTTGCCAGAAAATAGAGGATTGCCGAAGTAAAAGCTCGGGGTTTAAGCGTCAGGGTCTTCATTTATTCCTTCACCGCGGCTATGTTCAGGTTGCTGATGCCCAGCTCGGTCAGCATGTCCAGCACGCCGACCACGGACTTGAAATTGACCAGTTTATCAGCGCGAAGAACCACGACGACAGCCGGGTTCGACGCGTGCAGCCGCCGGACCCGGTCCTTGAGCTCACGCAGAGTAACAACCTCCTGTTCGAAATACAGAATACCCTCGTTGGTGAGGGTGATATTGACCTGAGACATCTTATCGATAGTCGTGGTATGCTGGGCGGCGGGCAGTTTGACCTCAAGTTTCTGCACGCGCTGCGGATTGAACGTGTAAAGGAGGCTGAACGAGATAAAGAAGAATATGAACATGTTAAGCACGATGTCGGTCATAGCGACCGATTCCATGCTGCTCATATACGTTTTGCGTCCCGCTATCTTCATCTCGATCCTTCCCCTTTTGCCTCCATGAGGATATCGATGAATTGAGTCGAATATTCGTTCATCTCCGTGGAGATATACTTGATGCGGCTGATGAAATAATTATAACAAAGATAATACGGGATCGCGACGCTCAAGCCCGCGGCCGTCGTAATCATCGCCTCGTAAATGCCAAGCGCCAGAAGGCTCACGGTGACGTTGGCTCCCGCGCCTTCCCACGACATGAACGCCTTGATGAGGCCAGTGATAGTCCCCAGGAACCCCATTAGCGGTTCGATGCTCGTGATGGACGCCAGGCCTCCGAGCCGCTTCTCAAGCCGCTGCACCTGCGTATTGCCCGCCTGCTCCATGATCTTCTCGAGGCGCTCCGGAGTCGACGACCGGCGTTCGATCCCGACCTTGAGCACCGCGGCAAGGGGATGGTCGATATGATGGTCGCAGAGCCTAGCGCTTTCTGGACCTTGTTGGAGCGTATGTTCTGAAAAACCTCATCCGCGAACGCCGCGGTGTTTATCTTGAGGCGGTTGAGCATCCAAAGTTTTTCCAGAATGATCGCAAGACCTATGATCGAACCGATGATGATCGGAATCATGACCGGCCCGCCTTTGACGATGAAACCCCACATGGATGGATCCTCCTTAAGGATTATGCTGTTCGAGGGTGGCAGGATTTACCACGCCGCCCGAGATGATGATCTTCAACGCATCGACGATCGCGATATCGGGGAATCTGATCTGATCCCTCGGCACGAATACCAGGTTGCCCGTCAACGGCCCCGGCACGGTCGAGATGTACACGGCCGCCATCTCAGCGCCCATGGCATCGTTGATCTTCTTGAATCCCTCATTGGTCAAAAACCCCAGGGACCAGAGGCCTTTGCCCGGGTATTCGACCAGGACCACGCGTTTGAAGCCGAATTCCTTCTGCGCGGAGATGAACGACACGATCTGCTTGAGCGTCGGATATATGGTCTTGATAAGCGGAAGGCTCGAGAACCATTTTTCGATCTCGATGAACAGCTTCTGGCCGACGAACCTCGACGCCAAGAACCCGACCAGGACCAGGATAAAGAAAAACAGGACGAACCCGATGCCCGGGATAAAAAATCCCCAAGTGCTTTGCAGATAATCGTTGATAAAGCTTCCCAGGATGCTGTCGATGAACCTGAACACAATAACCAGAAGATATATGGTAAGCGACACCGGCACGACCAGGACAAGTCCGGTAAAAAAGTATTTTTTCAGGCTCTGCATTTAATCCATCTCCTCTTCGATCCGCTTGATGAGCGCGGCGATATCCCTGGTCAGCGACGCGGGCAGCATCTTGGTGGATTCAAGCTCCGTCTTCAGGGATTTGAGCGTCGAAAGGCAGCGCCGTATGACGATCGCGCGTTTTTCCTCCCGCGCCTCTTCGGGCTCGAGCTCTTTGCGTTCCCGGATAAGGCTTGTGAGGTCTTTTTTCACTTCAAGAACATCCTTGCCATCCTCGAACACGCTTTTCTTGAGATTCTCGTAATCGTCGTTATCAAGGCTCTTGTTATTCTTGGCAAGCCGCAGGACATTGACCGATTCGTACGACGGGATCTTTGCCGGCTCCTCTGCATCAGAGTTCCCGGTCTTGAGGAATTTCGGCTCTTCCTTCTCGAGGAAGAAATACGACCGCAGGAGCTTCATCGCGGTCTGGTTGCGGATGCCGATCTCTTTCGACGTATACGCCTCGAACGTCGCAAAACCCCATTCCTTGTATAACTTATCCTTGTGCACCGAATACAAAGCCCGGCCGAGCTCTATCCACGACGATTTGAAATCGCGGGCGGTCTCCAGTACATGCTTGCGAACGGGATTGTCAGCAGTCTCCCGTATCTTGTATTCCATGGCCTCGAGCCGTTTTGTCGCGTACGCGTTCATTTCTTCGCCTTGCCCTGGTTCGCCACCGCTTCCATCGCCTTCTTCACTTCCTCGGGATCGCCGATATAATAATGCTTGATGGGTTTCAGGTTTTTATCGAGCTCATACACGAGCGGCAGGCCGGTCGGGATATTAAGATTAACGATATCGGCGTCGGACACATTATCAAGATATTTCACCAGGGCCCGGAGGCTGTTGCCATGCGCGACGATAATGACGCGTTTGCCTGATTTGATGGTCGGGGCGATCGTCTCGTGCCAGTATGGAAGAAAACGGGCAACGGTATCCTTGAGACATTCGGTAAGGGGCAGTTCGTTCGGCAAGAGGCTGGCATATCGCGGATCGCGGCCCGGGAATCGCTCGTCGTCTTTGGTCAACGCCGTGGGCGGAGTATCATAGCTCCTGCGCCAGATCAAAACCTGCTGTTCCCCGTATTTAGCTGCCGTCTCTGATTTGTTCAAGCCCTGCAGAGCGCCGTAATGGCGCTCGTTCAGGCGCCAGTGCTTGACGGTGGGCAGCCACAGGCGGTCCATCTCGTCCAGCGCCAGGTGCAGGGTGCGGATGGCGCGCTTGAGCACGCTGGTGTAGGCGACGTCGAAATCGTAGCCCTCGGCCTTCAGCAGGCGGCCGGCCTGCTTGGCTTGCTCGACGCCGGTGGGGGTCAGGTCCACGTCGGTCCAGCCGGTGAAGCGGTTTTCGAGGTTCCAGGTGGATTCGCCGTGGCGGATCAGAACGAGCTTGTGCATGGGAAAGATCGGCAGAGACAAGGGCGCGCCAGAGGCGCAATGACCGGCCGCGGGCGGGCCGAAACCAGCCATTTTAGAATCGCCGCGAACCTGGCCTGCCCCTGGCGGGTCTCTGTCGATCAAGCAACAAGGACAAACGAAGTGAATTTTCTGTTGGCGAACTGGATGTTGATCCTGGTGGCGCTGGTCTCTGGCAGCATGCTGCTGGCGCCCATGCTG
>JAKPTF010000049.1 GCA_029571225.1 Candidatus Omnitrophota bacterium
GATCTCATGCCGCCGATATCGTCAAAGGTTTTCCCGGCGCCGTCGACCGAGACAGGAAGATATCCGTTGCGCGCGCCAGGCGCGACTGGCAGGCCCAGATCAGGTTGTGCCTTGATCCGGACAAGGCGCGCAGGTACCGCGCATCGTCCAGGCCGCTTGAATCTGACGTTTGCACCATGTGCGGCAAGTTCTGTTCGATCAAATTGATGCAGGATTGCATGCGTTGATATGCGGGTGTAGTTCATCGGTAGAACACCAGCTTCCCAAGCTGGATAGGAGGGTTCAATTCCCTTCACCCGCTCCAGATCTTTATACGGGGAGACAGGTGGCGTCCGGGTTTCTTAAAATAGTATCAGCCGGGGTTGCTGCCGCGTGCATGTGCGCGGCTGGCTGCGTCACGGCCCCCAAGGGGCATGTCGGCGGCTCGGTTCCTGTTGTTCCGGCTGAAGGGGGTATATACCATACGGTTATGCGCGGCCAGACATTGTGGCGGATCGCGCGCATGTACGGTTCTGACGTTGACCGTGTTGCATCCGCGAATAACATACAGGATGCCCGTCAACTTGAAGTCGGCCGCAGGCTGTTGATTCCGGGAGTTTCCGCGGGCCCGTCTCCGGTCATCCTCGCGGCTGACGAAGATTTTATGTGGCCGGTCAAGGGCACGGTGGTCCTTGGGTTCGGGCAGGCCAGTGACGCCGGCGTGAACAAGGGCATCAATATCAGGCCCCATCACGATCACGGTGTCAGGGCCGCGCGAAGCGGCACGGTCGTGTTCCTGCACGATGATTTCCTGGATTTCGGCCCCACGATCATCATCGATCACGGCGACGGGTTCCTCACCGTGTACGCGGGGGCCGCGGATATCTCGGTCAAACCGGGGGATATCGTCGCGCGCGGCAACACGATCGCCAATGCGGGCGGCCGGGCAATCCATTTCGAGATACGCAGGGGCGCGGTTTCACAGAACCCGTTTTTTTATCTGAGCCAGTAGGGATATGCAGAAAATATTCTTCGGCCGTACACAATATCTGGATATCATTGAAAAGCGCGTCAAGGGGTTATGCGAGGGCTACCGGCAGAACATGTGCCTGATCGGGCCCGAGCTGGTCGGCAAGACGTCATTGGTCTCGCGGTTCATCTCGAGGTTCTGCGATACCCGTTTTGTCACGGTATACCTTGACATCCGCCATGAGCCCACGCAGGTGTTCGGCAGGAGGTTCATCGGCTGCATGCTGTATAATTTCCTTCAGAACAGCAATGTCCCGTTGCGCGAGGACCTTGATTTTCTTATCGAAAAAGCGTCGGGGTTCATTCCCAAAACGGCAGGCCGCATGCGCTCCATTATCCTCGACCTGGACCGCAGGAAGAAAGAGAATATCTTCACCCAGCTGTTATCGCTGTGCGACTCCCTCCATCAGGAGACCGGCAAAAGCTGCGTCGTCATCTTCGACGAATTCCATAATCTTGAATCCCTCGGCATCAAGACCCTCTATAAAGAATGGTCGCAGGTTCTGATCACCCAGAAGACAACGATGTACCTGATCACCAGTTCCCTTCCCTATAAGGCGAACCTTATCCTGTCGAAAAATTTAAGCCTCCTGTTCGGGAATTTCGAGGTCGTCGCCGTTGAGCCGTTCGATGTGCGTGATTCGCACCGTTATATCGATACGCGCCTTGCGCCGGGCATTCTGTCACAGGGCGAGCGGGATTTCATCGTCCATTTCACCGGCGGGTATCCGTTTTACCTGGACCTCGTATGCGACGCGGTGTCGTCATGCCCGCATCCGGACCTCGTGCAGATCCTGGAAGGGCTCCTGTTCACCTCTTCGGGGATCCTCAATCAGCGGTTCTATAATTATCTCAAGCGTTTCAACGACAACCCGCTCGCGCAGGACCATATCGGCATCCTGCATTGCGTCTCGTGCGGCCAGAACAGGATCAAGGATATCGCGCATATCATCAAGAAGCCGCAGACCGTCGTGTCGTCGCGCGTGTCATATCTGCTCGAGGCCGATGTGCTGACGCGAAGCGGCGATTTCCTGCAGATAGACGATCGCGTGTTCAGTTTCTGGCTCCGGTTTGTCTATCAGGGAAAGCTCAATGCCCTGACGTTTGACGCGCAGAACCAGAACGCGGTCTTCCGCAAGAACATCGAGGCCATGATACACGAGTTCCTCGCCAGCGCCGCGAAGAGACTTCCGGAACGGATCGCCGAGATGGTGCGACTTTTCTCCGACGACCGTATCCAGGTCGATAAAAAGAGCATGCGGCTGACCCATTTCAGGGAGGTCAAGCCCGTTGAGTTCAACGGCCGGGCGCTCAAGGAAGGGCTCGTGTGCCGGTCAGGCGACGGCCTGTGGCTGTTCGGGTTCACGCACGAGGCGCCGGGCGAGGACGATATCGCGTCCTTCTCGCAGGAGTGCAGGAAATTCAGGCGCAAGCTGGAGCGCAAGGTCCTGGTGACCCTGTCCGATATGGACCAGAACTCGCGCCTGCGGGCGCTCAACGAGAACATATGGACCTGGGATCTGAACCGTCTGAACCAGATGTTCGATCTGTTCTCAAAACCGAGGATAGTCGTCTGATCATGAAAATTTGCGTCCTGTCAGATACCCATATTCCCGACCGCGCGCGTGAACTGCCGGCAAAACTGCTCAATGAGCTCAAGACCGCAGACATGGTTATCCATGCCGGCGACCTTGTGGACCCGGCAGTGTACAAGGCGCTCTGCGATGCCTGCAAGGACGTCAGGGTCGTCAGCGGAAATATGGATCCTTCGGAGCTCAAAGTTAAGTTCCCCCAGCGGCAGCTGATCAGGGCGGGGAATTTCAGCATCGGGGTCGTGCACGGCTGGGGGCCGCCGAACCAGCTGATGGGAGTTGTCAAGGACATCTTCAGGAAAGAGGCCCCGGATATCGTCATCTTCGGCCATTCGCACCAGGTATGCAATCAGAAGGAAGGCAAAACGCTGTATTTCAATCCGGGCAGCCCCACGGATGACGTATTCGCGGCCTTCAAGTCTTTCGGGATCATCGAGATAACCGACACCATAAACGCGCGGATCGTGAAACTATGAGCATGGACAAACTGTGGGCGCCGTGGCGCATCGATTACGTCCAGGGCAAAAAAAACAAAGGGTGCATTTTCTGCGCGGCAGCAGGATCAAAACCGGCCGGCCGCGGGCATGCGCGGCATGTTGTTTTCCGCACGCCCTATTCCATGTGCATCCTCAACATATTTCCGTATAATAACGGCCATGTGATGGTCGCGCCGCTGCGCCATGTCAGGGACCTTTCAAGGCTCTGCGATGAGGAGGTGCTGGACCTGATGCGCAGCGTCGAAAGAACCCGGAAGCTGCTGATCGCCGCGCTCAAGCCCGAAGGATTCAATATCGGCGTCAATATGGGCAGGGTTTCGGGCGCAGGCATACCCGGCCATCTGCACGTCCATATCGTTCCGCGGTGGAACGGCGACACCAATTTCATGCCGATTGTCGGCAATACAAAAGTCATTTCGCAGTCGCTCGAACAATTACACAAACTCTTGCGCCATGCTGACACAAAAACAGATGCAGGATATGGAAAATAAATATCTGGCGCCCTATGCCGCCCATGCCGCGGATTCCCGCGGCAGGGTGCACGCCGAGAAAGAGCATCCCTACCGGTCGGCATACCAGCGGGACCGCGACCGCGTCATCCACAGCGCCGCGTTCCGCAGGCTTGAATACAAGACCCAGGTATTCGTCAACCACGAAGGCGATTATTACCGCACGAGGCTGACCCATTCCCTCGAGGTGTCGCAGATCGCCCGCACGATCGCGCAGGCCTTGCGGCTCAACGTCGACCTGACCGAGGCGATATCGCTGGCGCATGACCTCGGGCACACGCCGTTCGGCCATTCGGGAGAGGAGGCCTTGAACGAGCTGATGGCCCGCCAGGGAGGGTTCAATCATAACCTGCACGGATTGCGCGTCGTTGATGTCCTGGAAGAGCGGTATCCCGGATTTCCCGGCCTCAACCTGACCTGGGAGGTCCGCGAAGGTATTGTCAAGCATTCCTCCGCATTCGACCGGGGCTGCAGGATCCCGGGCCTTGCGCCGTCGGAGATGCCGACGCTGGAGACCCAGGTCGCCGATATCGCCGACGAGATCGCCTACGACAACCATGACCTCGACGACGGGCTCACGTCGGGATTATTGAAAGAAACCGATCTGGAAAAGCTTAAAATATGGTATAATGTCTGCAAGGGCGTTGCAGGCACGTACCCGCAATTGACGCCTGAAAAGCGCAAATACCTCATCATCCGGTCGCTTATCGACATCCAGGTCAGCGACCTGATCGCCAACACCGAGGCGGCTATCACGCGCCTGAAATTGGCGACGTCCAGGGACGTCAAGAAACTCGGCCGCAAGGTCGTAGCGTTCAGCCCGCAGATGCAGGAACTGCGCAGGCCGCTGCGCCGGCTTTTGATGGACAAATTGTATCATCATTACCGCGTTATCCGCATGGCCGACAAGGCCAAGCGTTTTATAGAAGAGCTGTTTGAGGTATATTGCGACAGGCCCGAGGCGCTGCCGCCCTATGTCCAGAAGAGGATACCGTCTGACGGCGTGAAGCGCGTTGTCTGCGACTATATCGCCAGCATGACCGACAGGTACGCACTTGATGAATACAAAAAACTGTTCGATCCGTACGCAAAGGTATAAGATGCTCCGGTCGGCGGTACACGGCATCTACCGCCTGGTGAACTCGACCTTCGAGCTCAAGGATATGGTGTGCCGGCTGTCGCGCCTGGTGTGCCAGATATTCGGGGCGCGGTACTGCCTGATTCTCCTCCTGGACCCGAGCAAGAAATATTCCCTGCATAAATGCATGGTCTCCGGCAGGAAAAAGACCGTGATCGTTGACGGCAAAAAACGCATCACCAACCGCGTCGAGAAAAAGATCATCAGGACCTTCAGCGCCATCCGCAGCGACTATTTGATGGGGATCCCCCTGGTGTCCGAGGACATCATGGGGATCATCATCGTCAAGCGGTCCCTTGACGATGTGCCGTTCGAAAAGGACGATCAGGACATCCTCATGACGGTCGCCGAACAGGCGATGATCGGCATCAAAAACCTGGAATTATACGAAGAACAGCAGAAAATCGTGTTCGGCAGCATTAAATCGCTCGTGACTTTGCTTGATACGCGCATCCCGCAGGAATACACGCATTCCCCGTATTTCAGCAGGCTTGTCACCGCGCTGGGAGAGGAGATGCATCTTGACGAGAAGCAGATCGAGTCGCTCAAATACGCGGCCCTGCTGCACGACGCGGGCAAAATCGACGTGCCCGCGGAGATATTGACCAAGACGACGAAGCTGACTCCCCAGGAATACCAGATCATCATGCGCCATCCCGAGCAGGGCGCGGCGCTCCTGCGGCCGTTCCAGATGCTCAAGCCCGTGATCCCCATCATCATGCATCATCACGAAAAATACAACGGGACCGGGTATCCGTCGAGGCTCAAGAAAGGCCAGATTCCGCTGGGCGCGCGCATCATGGCCGTGGCGGACGCCTTCGAGGCCATGGTTTACGGAAGGCCGTACCGGGAGCGCGTCAACATCGACCGCGCGGTGCAGGAGATAAAGAACAAATCCGGCACGCAATTCGATCCGAAGGTGGTCGACGCGTTCCTGCAGATCATCGGCCGGCATTATAAAAAATACTTGCAACTGGCCAAACAGACGATATATAATGGATCCCATGGAAAAACAGGAGTATTCCCAGCTCGAGCTCTTCAATAAGACAGGAGAAGAGGCAGGCTCGGCGCAGAAACTGTCCGGGACGCTGGTGAGCTATATCCGCACCTACGAGCGGCTTGTGCTCATGCTCATCGGGATCGTCATTACCGGGGTCGTGTGTTTTTGCATGGGCGTCGAAAAGGGCAAGCACATTGCCATGTCCCGCACGAATTCAAACCTGGACTTGGCGCATCGGAATCCGGGCGCGGACCTGGAAATCGCTCCCCGGACAGAAGTTCCTGCGCGTCCAGCGATGCCCGCGCGGCCGACAGCGCCGGCCGGCGTTGCGGCAATGCCGATTACTGCGGCGGACAGATCTGCCCCGGCACCGCAGCCTGCAGCCGCGACCGCGCAGGGTTATACGATCCAGATCGCTTCATATGCAGGCAAAACGTCGGCGCAGCGCGAAATGGACGCCCTTAAAAAAGAGGGATTGCTGCCCGTTATCAAATCATCGGGGAACTATACGGTGTTGTGCGTGGGGAATTTCCCCGACAAGGCAACCGCAAAATCTTTACTGACTCAACTGAAAAGAAAGTATAGAGATTGCTATATCAGGAGGTTATAAGTACCATGTCAATGCATCCGTCGTTAGCAGGGACCGAAAAAGGGAAAAAACAGCGCGCCGTGCTCAAACGGGTCGAGCGCATCAAATGGCTTGCCGAAAAGGCGCAGTGGAAGGAAGGCGATAAGGTATACGGCCTTCCGAAGATCAAGACAGTGCGTATCAAGATCAAGAAGGAAAAGGCGGAAAAGGCTGCTGAAGGCGTTGCCGGGGCCGAGGCCGGTGCCGGCGCCGCTGCCGCTGCCGCTCCCGCTGCTGCAAAGGCTGCTGCTCCCGCAAAGGCTGCTGCTCCCGCGAAGGAAGCGAAGAAATAATCCGGGTGATACCTTTTACACGACAAAGCCTCGCTGCAGCAGCAGCGGGGCTTTGATATTATTATGATCGATTTCGCAGCGTTCGTCATATCTTTCGGTTTTCTTATCGTGGCGATGGTGTTCCATGAGGTCGCGCACGGCTGGGTCGCGTATATGCGGGGCGATTCCACCGCCCGCTATATGGGCAGGCTCACGTTTAATCCGCTTGCGCACATAGACCCCATGGGCACGATCATCATACCGTTGTTCCTTTTCATATCGACCCAGGGCAGGTTCGTGTTCGGCGCAGCCAAACCGGTCCCCGTTGATTTCTCCCGGTTGAAGAACCCCAGGACCGATATGATTCTGGTCGGGGCAGCAGGGCCTGCCGCCAACCTTGTGCTGGCCGCGGCGAGCGCGGTGCTGTGGAAGGTACTGCCTGATTTTCCGTCGAGCGGATTTATATTCCAGAGCATGATTATGACCAATGTGGTGCTGGGGCTTTTTAACCTGATCCCGATCCCCCCGCTTGACGGCTCGCGCATCGCCATGGGGTTCCTGCCCCGGGATCTTGCGTACGGATATGCGAAGATCGAACGCTACGGTTTTTTCATCATCATGGGATTGTTGTGGGTGGGGATCCTTGACCTTTTCTTATGGCCGGCGGTCGTCATTGTCTATAACCTGATATATTCGATCAAGGCATTATGAAGAAGATCCGCGTAGCTCTTAAGGACCGTTCCTATAACATCCATATCGGAGCAGGGATCATGCGGCAATGCGGCCATATCGCGGCGCGGCTGGCGGTCGGCACCGACGCCTATGTCATAACCAACCGCCGGATACAGGCAAAATACGGGCGTACGCTCTGCGCGTCGCTCAAGGCCGCGGGCATATCGTCCACGGTCAGGCTTATCCCTGATACGGAAAAGAGCAAATCTTTTGCCACAGCGGCCGCTGTGCTCAATGATCTTGCCCGTTTTGACAGGAACAGGCATGTGTTCATCGTCGCGCTTGGCGGCGGGGTGGTGGGGGACCTCGCGGGGTTCATCGCCGCCGTGTATAAGCGGGGAATCCCCTACATACAGGTTCCGACCACGCTGCTGGCGCAAATCGATTCGTCAATCGGCGGCAAGACCGCGATTGATCTGCCTGCCGGGAAGAACCTTGTCGGCGCGTTTCATCAGCCGCGTGCGGTAATCACTGATGTATCCGCGCTTGCGAGCCTTGGTAAGCGCCAGCTTTGCCAGGGCATGGCAGAGGCGATCAAGTACGGGCTTATCAGAGACAAACGGCTGTTTCTCTATATAGAGAAGAACATCGCCGGCCTTCTTGCCAAGGACAGGCGCGCATTGTCGTTTGTGATCGCCAGATGTTCCAGTATCAAAGCGGATATTGTCAGCCGCGATGAGCGGGAAGAGAAGTCATTGCGCACGATCCTGAATTTCGGCCATACAATCGGCCACGCGATAGAATCGGCATCGGGATACAACAGGTACGGCCACGGGGAAGCGGTTGCACTGGGTATGCTTGTCGCCTCGGATATCAGCAGGCAGATGAAGATGATCACGGCCCATGATCAGGAGCGGATCATACGGCTTATCAAGGCAGCAGGCCTGCCGGTAAGGCTCAAAGGCGTTCCCTTTCGCAAGATAATTTCCATGCACTATCGCGACAAAAAATTCAAGGCGGGAAGGAACAGATTTGTGCTGCTGGATGGGATCGGCAGGGCCCGGGTCGTTGAGAATATCAGCCTTTTCATTATCAGAAGCACCCTTGCGAAGTCATCAGGCCCCGCTATTTGCTGAGCGGGTTTGAAAGCAGAAGGACGTGTTTAATTTTATTGCCGTTCCATAAAATTAAACACGTCCTTCTGCTTTATTTCTTGATCAGCGATAGCGGAGCCTGATGACCTCGTTATCCTTCATCAACTCGACACCTTCGGAGCTGATGGAGGTGACCGTTGCGCCGTCAACGGTTTCCCCGACTCCGACGACTTTGTTATTGATGATGGCGCTTGACAGCCCTGCGCCCTCTGACAGGAATATGCCGTTGACGACATAGGGCTCGGTCTGGGCTTGCGCAGGAGGCTTCGGGGCTTTTTTCGCAGCCGCGAAAGTCTCGCTCAATGACAGTTCAGCCTGTCCTTTTTTTCCGCCGCGCGCCGGCCGCGCGGGCGCAGAGGCGGTGCGGGCTCCTGCGGCCTTCACGCCCGCGGTTTTGGACGGGGCAGCAGGCTGGGGCTTGAACATCGGCACGACCGAATCAAAGGCAAGCTTCGCAACGACAATGCCGATGATGACCATGACAATCGTCTTGACTATATGCTTGATGTCGAATTCTGATTTTTTTTTCTGGGATTCCGCGGGTTTTGGCGGGGTCGGTTTTGCCTGTGCTGCAGGCTGCGGAGGCACCGGCGCAGCCCCTGGTTGAGGTGGGGGGGTTACCGGTGCGTTCGTAAATGGATTTATCTGGTCCATGGCAGTTATTATAACAAAGAAAAATATTTTGTAAATAAAAATCTGCATTTTTAACGCGGTTTAATTTAACTTGACAATAGTGTAGTTTTCCTATAAAATTAATCTCTCGATCAATATATTTTTGAGAAAGCTTACATTTATTCATCTTCTTGTATAACAATAACTTACAATAAGAGGAGCGTGAAATGGCAGAGTGGATAGGCATAGCCCGCAGGGCACGCAGATGTTATGGTTTTGACGAGATTGCGCTTGTTCCCGGTTCACAGACCGTGAATCCGAATGAGGTTGATACGACCTTTGAGTTCGCCGGAAAAAAATTCAAGGTTCCTATCCTGGCAGCCGCAATGGACGGCGTTGTTGACGTCACGTTCGCTGTCGAAATGTCGCGCCTGGGCGGCATGGCGGTATTGAACCTTGACGGCCTGCAGACGCGGTTTGCCGATCCGGATACGGTGCTTGAGAAGATTGCCAAAACGCCCGCGCAGGAAGCCACGGAGCTTATCCAGAGCGTGTACCGCACCCCTATCCAGGAAAAGCTTATTGCCAGGCGCGTCAAGGAGATAAAACAAAAGAAGGCCTACGCTGCAGTGAGCTGTATCCCTGCGCACGCCCAGGAGTTCGGCACGATCGCGGTCAAGGCTGGTGCCGACGTCATCGTGGTGCAATCAACGGTCACCACGCCCAAGCACGTGTCGACCGAATATAAGACCCTGGACCTGGCGAAGTTCTGCAAGTCTGCAAGAATACCCGTGATCCTGGGAAATTGCGTGACATATGAGACGACCCTTGAACTTATGGAAACCGGGTGCGCCGGGCTGCTGATCGGCGTTGGGCCAGGGGCCGCGTGCACGACGCGCGGAGTGCTGGGCATCGGCGTGCCGCAGGTGACCGCGACCGTCGATGCCGCTGCTGCGCGGAATTTCTATTTTAAGCGCACGGGCAGGTACGTTCCCATCATTACCGACGGCGGGATGAACCGCGGCGGGGACATCTGCAAGGCGTTTGCCTGCGGAGCTGACGCGGTCATGATCGGCTCGAGCTTTGCCAGAGCGAAGGAAGCCCCGGGCAGGGGTTACCATTGGGGAATGGCCACGTCAAACGTGAACCTTCCGCGCGGCACGCGCATATATGTCGGGACCACGGGCGCACTCAAGGAGATACTGTTCGGGCCTGCCAAGACCGATGACGGCTCCCAGAACCTGATGGGCGCTTTGACGACCTCCATGGGGTCCCTGGGCGTCGAGAACATCAAGCAGATGCAGGACGTCGAAATCATTATCGCACCGTCGATCCAGACCGAAGGCAAAGTATTCCAGGCAGGCCAGAAAGTGGGTATGGGGAAATGAGCAAAGAACTGGTGCTGATCCTTGATTTCGGGTCACAGTATACACAGCTGATCGCGCGGCGCGTCAGGGAAAACAAGGTGTTTTCCAAGATCATGCCGTATACGATTTCAGCCAGAGAGATCGCCGCGCTGTCTCCCAGAGGGCTGATCCTTTCCGGCGGCCCGGCGTCCGTCGTTGAGAAAAAATCTCCCCTGCCTGACAAGGATATTTTCAAGCTCGGCATCCCGGTCCTGGGCATCTGTTACGGGATGCAGGCGATCGCGCAGCTGCTGGACGGCAAGACCAGGCATACCAGGGAGCGCGAATACGGCAAGACAGAGCTTTTCGTGGACGATAACCGCGATCTTTTCAGCAACGTCCCGGGGAATTTCACCTGCTGGGCCAGCCACGGCGATTACGTGACGAAGCTGCCGCCGGGTTTCGTCATTGCGGCCCATACGCTCAATGCGCCCATTGCCGCCATGTCAAACAAGAAGCGCAGGATCTACGGCGTGCAGTTCCATCCGGAGGTCACCCATACCGAAAAAGGCAACCAGATTATCAGCAATTTTCTCTTCCGTATCTGCGGCTGTTCAGGCAGATGGACCATGGCCGCGTTCGTGCGCGAAACGGTCGACACGATCAAGAAAACAGTCGGAAAGGACAAGGTGGTGCTTGGCCTTTCAGGCGGGGTTGATTCGTCGGTCGCCGCCCTTCTGGTCCATAAGGCCATCGGCAAGAACCTCCGGTGCATTTTCATCGACAACGGCGTGATGCGCAAGGATGAGCCGGATCAGATCAGGAAGGTCTTCAAGAACATGTACCATCTGAACCTCGATTACGTCGACGCCTCGAAGTCATTCCTCGCCAAGCTCAAGGGCGTCGAGGATCCCGAACAGAAACGCAAGATCATCGGCGCGGAATTCGTGCGGATCTTCGAGCAGGAGGCCAGGAAGCTGAAAGGCGTCAAGTACCTCGCCCAGGGAACGCTGTATCCCGACGTCATCGAATCCGTATCTGCGACGGGAGCTCCGTCCGCGAAGATCAAGAGCCACCATAACGTCGGTGGCCTTCCCGAACACATGAAGTTGAAGCTCCTGGAGCCTTTGCGCGACCTTTTCAAGGACGAGGTGCGCGCCATCGGCAAAGAGATCGGCCTTCCGGAAAGCATCATCTACCGCCAGCCGTTCCCCGGCCCGGGCCTTGCGATCCGAATCATCGGCGAGGTCACGCAGGACCGGCTCAAGATACTGCGCGAGGTTGACAGCCGCGTGCTCGATGAGATCATCAAGGCAGGGCTTTATCAGCAGCTCTGGCAGTCGTTCGCGGTGCTTTTGCCCATCAAGACCGTCGGTGTCATGGGCGACGAGCGGACCTACGACAATGTCGTGGCCCTGCGCTGCGTGACGAGCCACGACGGCATGACCGCCGACTGGGTGCGCCTGCCTTACGAGGTGCTTGAAAAGATCTCCAGCCGAGTGATCAACGAGGTCAAGGGCGTCAACCGCGTCGTGTACGATATCACCTCGAAGCCTCCCGCGACCATCGAGTGGGAGTAGGGATTTTTTTATAGCCCCGTACCAGTCATGCCGCATTCCGAATTCGTCCATCTCCACCTTCATACGCAGTACAGCCTTCTTGACGGCGCCTGCAGGATACCTGATATCCTCAAGAAGGCGAGGGATTTCAACATGGATTCCCTGGCGATCACCGACCATGGCAATATGTTCGGCGCCATCGATTTTTACCTGGCCGCGCAGAAGGCGGGGATCAAGCCCATCATCGGCTGTGAGGTGTATGTTGCGCCGAAATCCCGCCTCGAAAAGGCGGCCAATTCCTCCGAAGATTCATTCCACCATCTGATATTGCTCGCGCGCGACGAGGCCGGATATCAGAATCTCATGAAGCTGGTATCGATCGGGTACCTCGAAGGGTTCTATTACCGGCCGCGCGTCGACAAGGAAGTCCTCCGGAAACACTCAAAAGGCCTTATCGCCATGACCGCCTGCCTCAAAGGCGAGGTACCGTCGCTTTTGCGGGAGCTGCGGGTCCATGATGCGCAGAAGGCAGCCGACGACTACGCGCAGATATTCGGCAAAGAAAACTTCTTTCTCGAAGTCCAGCAGAACGACATCCCCGAACAGAAGACCGTCAACGAAGGGCTCCTGAAGCTGTCGCAGGCGATGGATCTGGAGCTCGTCGCGACCAATGACGTGCATTATCTGGTCCGGGAGCATGCGCGCGCGCACGAGGCGCTTTTGTGCATCCAGACGCAAAATATGCTCGAGGACGAGAACCGGTTCAGGTTCAGGACGGATCAGCTGTATTTCAAGTCTCCGGAGGAAATGATCGCGGCGTTCAAAGATTTCCCGCGCGCAATATCCAATACGGTCGAGATAGCCGGCCGCTGTAACCTCGAGCTCAATTTTAAATCCTACCACCTGCCCAAATACGAAGTCCCCGAGGGCATGACCAAAGAGGATTTTTTAAGGTCCGTGTGCGAACAGAACCTGCCTCTGCGCTATCCCGGCGCCGACCCGGAAATACGCAGGCGCCTGGAACATGAACTGAAGACCATCAAGGACATGGGGTTCACCAGCTATTTCCTGATCGTCTGGGATTTCATCCATTATGCCAAGAGCCGGAATATCCCCGTTGGGCCGGGCCGCGGGTCTGCTGCGGGAAGCATCGTCAGCTATCTCCTGGGCATCACGGATATCGACCCGCTGAAATACAACCTGCTGTTCGAACGTTTTCTCAATCCCGAGCGCGTGAGCATGCCCGATATAGACATCGATTTCTGCTACGAGCGAAGGCCCGAGGTCATCGAATACGTCACCAGGAAATACGGCAAGGAGAACGTCGCGCAGATCATTACCTTCGGGACCATGCAGGCGCGCGCGGTCGTGCGCGACGTGGGCCGCGTCATGGGCATGCCCTACGCCGACGTGGACCACATCGCAAAGCTCATCCCGCCGCCTGATCCGGGCAATCCCGAGGCCGGCCTGCAGGAGGCGCTCAAGGCCGAGCCGGAACTGGACAGCCTGTACAAGAACGACGAGCAGGTCAGGAATCTCATCGATATCGCCCTGACCCTTGAGGGCCTGAACCGCCACGCCTCGACGCACGCCGCGGGCGTCGTCATTGCCGACCGGCCGCTTGACAATTACATGCCGCTGTTTAAAACTCAGGAGGATCAGATCACCAGCGGTTACGAGATGAAGACGCTGGAGAAGATCGGCCTCCTGAAGGTCGATTTCCTGGGCCTGAAGACTTTGACCGTCATCGACCAGGCGGTCAAGCTCATCAAGGAGAACCGGCATGTCGATCTCGATATCAACGCGATCGCGCTTGACGACGCGGCGACATACAGGCTGCTTTCTGAAGCGCGCACGCTGGGCGTGTTCCAGCTTGAATCGTCAGGCATGCGCGACCTTTTGCGCAAGCTTGAGCCCGAGGGGTTCGAGGACCTGATCGCGCTTTTGGCTTTGTACCGGCCCGGGCCAATGGGTTCGGGAATGCTCGAAGATTTCATCAAGCGCAAGAAAAAGCTCGTGCCGGTCAGGTACGACCATAAGCTGCTCGAGCCTATCCTCAAGGATACCTACGGCATCATGCTCTATCAGGAACAGATCATGTTTATCGCCTCGCAGCTTGCCGGATTCTCGCTCGCGCAGGCCGATCTTTTGCGCAGGGCGATGTCGAAGAAGATCCCGGAGGTCATGGAGCAGCAGCGAAAGGCCTTCGTGTCCGGCTGCCTCAAAAAGGGCGTCAAGGATACGGTCGCAAACAAGATCTTCGACCAGATCGTGTTCTTCTCCGGCTACGGTTTTAACCGCAGCCACAGCGCTGCCTACGCGATCATTTCGTACAGGACCGCGTTTTTGAAAGCCAATTACCCCGTAGAGTTCATGACCGCGCTTCTGACTTCCGAGCGCGATAATACGGACAAGATCGTCGAATACGTCAACGAAGCGGAGCGCATGGGCATACCGGTCCTGGCGCCGTCGATCAATGAGTCAGGCGCGTATTTCAGCATCGAGGAGAAGGATAAGATCAGGTTCGCGCTCCTTGCCATCAAGAACGTGGGCAAGGGCGCGGTAGAGTCTATCATCCAGGCCCGCAGGGAACAAGGGCCGTTCAAGTCCCTTGACGATTTGTGCCGGCGTGTCGATCTGCGCCTGGCCAACCGCAAGGTCCTGGAATCGCTTATCAAGGCAGGGGTACTCGATTGTTTCGGCAGGCACAGGTCGACGCTGTTCTCAGGGCTGGACGCGGTGCTGGAGCAGTCTTCGCAGATGCAGAAGGAGAAGGCCTCCGGCCAGATGTCGTTTTTTGACCAGCCTGAGGGCGGAGCTGGTTTTGGGCACAAGGCGGAATCTATGGCCGAGGTGAAGGAATGGCCTGAACCGCAGCTGCTCGCGTTCGAAAAAGAACTGCTCGGATTCTATGTGAGCGGCCATCCGCTGGCCCGCTATGCGAAACAGCTGCAGCGTTTCACATCCTGTTCGATCAGCAGCCTGCCAAAGCTCAAAGACGAAGAGGTGGTCAAGGTCGTCGGCCTGATCACCAAGGTCAAGAATACGATCACGCGTAAAAAACAGGAGAAGATGGCAATTTTGCTCGTGGAAGACCTGGAAGCGGTAATAGAAGTTCTTGTTTTTCCCGCAACATACCAGAAGGTCAGCAGATATATCCAGTCTGGCACGGTCGTTATGCTTCGCGGCAGGCTCGATATAAAGGAAAGCTCTCCCAAGATCATCGCTGAGGACCTTTTCCCGTTTGACGAAGTATATAAACTCGTCAAAGGCCTTAAGATCGATCTGGCAGGCATTAAAGAAAATATCTTTGAGTCTTTGAAAAAGCTTTTGAGCGCCTCAAACGGTCCTATTCCGGTGTATTTGCACCTTGATTCAGCGTCAAAGACCCGCGTTCAGGTTATCGTTGGCCAGGAATTATTCGTGACCGTCACCGATCAGCTTATCCAGGATATTGAAAATCTCGTCGGAGAGAACCGCGGGGCAAGCCGCGGCGAATCCCGCGTTTCGCTCATCCTTTAAATACCCATCCCGCAACGCTTTGAAGCAAAAATTTATTTGACGTTTGGGTTATTTTATGCTATATTTAACTCGTATATTCGTAAACTTTTGGAGACGTTATAGTTGCAAAAATTTATCGGGTGGTTGAGCAAAAGCGGAGGAGTTAGATGACAAAGAAGGATATAATTCTCAAAGTCGCTGATGAGACGAATCTCAAACAGACTGACGTGAAACAGGTCGTGCAAAAGACCTTTGATTATATGGTCGAAGCGCTTGTCAGAGGAGAAAAGATAGAACTGCGCAATTTCGGCGTATTCAAGGTCAAAGAAAGAAAAAGCCGCACCGGAAGAAATCCCCGCACAGGGCAGGTCGTTCCTGTTCCTCCCCGGAAAGTCGTTGTATTTAAGCCTGGCCTGGAAATGAAACATCAGGTCAAATAATATAAGTCAAAGCCGCTTACCATGTTCAAACGCGTTCCCGGCACCAGGGATATTCTGCCTGGAGAAACTGAATGTTGGCAGAATATCGAGAATATAAGCCGCAGTCTTTTTACCCGCCATAACTACCGCGAAATCAGGACTCCGCTTTTGGAGGACGAACCGTTGTTCAACCGATCCCTGGGTGAGACCGCTGAAATAGTTCAGAAACAGATGTTCCTGATCAAGCGCGAGCACGATGTATAT
Source organism: Candidatus Omnitrophota bacterium (assembly GCA_029571225.1). GTDB lineage: Bacteria > Omnitrophota > Gorgyraeia > Gygaellales > Profunditerraquicolaceae > JAGOOP01. Next base: position 16,172 of record JAKPTF010000049.1, read on the forward strand.
GCCCTGCGGCCCGAAGGCACCGCGTCGATCGTTCGGGCGTATATCGAGAATAATCTTGATAAACAGCAGGGATTCGTCAAATTGTACTATATGGGGCCGATGTTCCGCGCCGAACGTCCGCAAAAGGGGAGGCTGCGCCAGTTTCATCATATCGGCTGCGAGGCGATCGGTTCGTATGGCCCCGGCATAGACGCAGAGGTAATCGTTCTTGCTGATTCGTTGCTTAAGGCCTTGGGGATCTCGGGATACCGGATCGCTTTGAATAGCCTTGGCTGCGTCTCCGACCAGCAGGCATTCAGGGTTTTCCTGAAGGACAAGCTCTCTGGCCGCTTGAATGATCTGTGCGCTGACTGCAAAGACCGGTTCGGCCGGAATATCCTGCGCGTGCTTGATTGCAAGAACGATTCCTGCCGGCATATCATCAGAGAACTGAACATTTCAGGTAGCAGCCGCTGCGCAGAATGCGAAAGCCATTTTTCATCAGTGCGCAGGAGCCTTGACGCGCTGGGCGTTTCGTATGAGATCTCGCCGAATCTGGTCAGGGGCCTGGATTATTATAACCGCACGGTATTCGAGTTCAAACACGACGGCCTCGGGCCTCAACAGGACGCGCTTGGCGCAGGCGGCAGATACGACGGCCTTGTCAAACAGCTCGGCGGGCCTGATGCCGGCGCTATCGGATTCGCATTCGGGGTCGAGCGTCTGATTCTCGCGTCGGGACTGAAAGCTGAAACAGAAATGGTTCAGCCGGGCCTGGTGTATGTGATCACGCTCGGAGACCGGGCGCGGGCCGCGGGTGTCAAGCTGCTTGCGGACCTGCGCGGAGCAGGGGTCACGGCGGACACTGATTACGAAGGAAAGTCTTTGAAGGCAGCGATGCGCACGGCAAATGACCTCAAGGCGCGGTTTGTCGCGATACTCGGCGACGATGAGCTGAAGGAAGGGGTTGTTGCGCTCAAGGATATGTCGAACAGCAGCCAGGAAAAAGTGAGAATATCAGAATTAACCGATAAAATAAAAGGGAGCAGCAAATAAATGTTACGGACACACACGTGCGGGGAGCTGACAAAGGAGCATGTAGGCAAAGAGGTCGTGTTATGCGGATGGGTCGCGGTGCGCAGGGACCATGGCAAGCTCATATTCCTTGACGTGCGCGACCGCTGGGGCCTGACGCAGGTTACGATCATTCCCCGGGACCTGGGCGAGGATTATCAGAAGGCAAAGGAGATACGGAGCGAGTTTGTGCTCAGGGTTTCCGGAATCGTGAACCCCCGCCCGGCAGGCACCGTCAACGCGAACCTGCCGACCGGCGAGATCGAGGTCCTGGCGAAAAAGATCGAGATCCTGAACCCGAGCCTCACCCCGCCGTTCGAGGTCAAGGACGAGCTTGATGTGACCGAGGATATGCGCATGAAATACCGGTACCTGGATCTGCGAAGGCCCGGGATGTTGCGGAATTTCACCCTTCGCCACCGGATGTACCAGGTCATCAGGCCTTTCTTGAACGCTCAAGGGTTCATCGAATGCGAAACGCCGATCCTCACCAAATCGACTCCCGAAGGCGCGCGGGATTACCTGGTGCCTTCGAGGCTCAATCCGGGCGAGTTCTACGCGCTTCCGCAGTCTCCGCAGTTGTTCAAGCAGATCCTCATGGTGTCGGGCATCGAGCGGTATTACCAGATCGCCAAGTGTTTCCGCGACGAGGACCTTCGTGCGGACCGCCAGCCGGAGTTCACTCAGCTTGACCTTGAGATGTCGTTTATTACCGAAGAGGATATCTACGCGCTGTTCGAGAAGATGATGTACGCCATATTCAAGGATATGAAGGGCGTTGAGCTGAAGATCCCGTTTGAGCGCATGACGTATGCCGACGCGGTGGCAAGATACAAGTCGGACAAGCCTGATATGCGCAAGGAATGGAACACGGAGTTCGCGTTCCTGTGGATCGTGGATTTTCCCATGTTCAAATGGAATGAAGAGGAGAAACGCTGGGACAGCGAGCACCATCCGTTCACCAACGTCCATCCGGACGATATCGCGCTTCTGGATTCGGCTCCGGACAAGGCGCGGTCGCGTTCGTACGACCTGGTCCTCAACGGAACCGAGATCGGATCAGGATCCATCAGGATCCATGACCAGCGGCTCCAGCAGAAGATATTCAAGCTGATCGGTATCTCCGATGAAGAGGCGCAGAAGCGCTTCGGCTTCCTGCTCGAAGCGTTCCAGTATGGCGCGCCCCCGCACGGCGGGTTTGCGTTCGGCATTGACCGGCTCCTGACCCTTATCGCGGGGCTGGACAGTATTCGCGAGGTGATCGCGTTCCCCAAGAACGCCAAAGCAGCCTGCCCTCTGACGAGCGCGCCGTCCGAAGTCGACCCGCGTCAGCTTGCCGAAGTTGGCATCTCGATCCGAAGAAAGTAGCGGGTTTTCGCCTATTTGAACGACTGACACAGTCAGCACAGGCGAAAACCTGATGGTTTTTGTGAACCTGTTAATATGGAACGAAAGATAAAGATACGCAGCACCGGCCAGGCGCAGTCGCTCTTCGGCCTGCACGACGAGAATATCAAGGATATCGCCCGCCAGTTCAAGGTGAAGATCACGCTGCGGGGCGAGTTTCTCAAAATTTCCGGCAGCCGTGATAATATCGGCCGCTGTGAAGAGTTTATCACATCGCTTTTAAACGATATCGATTCAGGATCCGACGCCCCGTACCAGCGCCCTGATTACAGCAGGGTCAAGGAGCATAAAGGCGCGGGCCGAAAACGCTCAAGCCAGACATCTTCGGCGTTCTCCCGGCCGATGCGGCCGCAGTTGACCAAGGTTATCGGACCGCGCACTCCGGGACAGCGCGATTATGTCGAGGCGATCAAGAAACACGATATCGTGTTTGGCATCGGGCCGGCGGGCACGGGCAAGACCTACCTTGCCATGGCCTGCGCTGTCGAGGCATTGAGAAATCAGGAGGTCCGCAGGATCATCCTGACCAGGCCTGCGATCGAGGCAGGGGAGTCCCTGGGGTACCTGCCGGGCGACATGTATGAGAAGATCTCCCCGTACCTGCGGCCGCTCTATGACGCGCTGTACGACATGATGGAGGCGGAGCGCATCGAGAAATACATCGAAACAGGAATTATCGAGGTCGCGCCCCTGGCGTATATGCGGGGCAGGACCCTCAACGACGCGTTCATCGTGCTGGATGAAGCGCAGAATTCGACCATCGAACAGATGAAGATGTTCCTGACGCGCCTGGGTTTCGATTCCAAGGCGGTCATCACCGGCGATATCACGCAGAGTGACCTTCCCGACGGCAAGCCCGCGGGGCTTCTCCAGGCGATGGACGTGCTCAAGGATATCGAGGGCATCAAGTTCATCCTGTTCAGCGGTTCGGACGTAGTCAGGCATGAACTTGTCCAGCAGATCATCAAAGCGTATGAAAAGAATAATCGATAGAAAAAAGATGACGAATTTCGACCTGTTCGTCAGCCGCGCGGCGGGCTCCGTCAGGTATGCCTCGTATGTCGCCGGGACGGCGGCCACCGTCCTGTGCGGCTGGATCCTGGGCGTCAACCTGGTCGTGCCGGTTCTGCTGGTTTCTCTGGGGCTGCTGCTGCAGGCCATGCATCGGTCCAAGGACCTCAAGGCTTACCGCATGCTGTACCTGGTCTTTTTGTACGTCATCGTGATGACAGCCACCTATATGATCAGGGCGTACAAGGCGCCGATCTTCCTGACGCCGTTCTCCGTCCTTGCGCTTTTATCCGTGATGCTGTTTAACGATCTTGTCGTCGCTTTCGTCTTGACGGTCGCCGGCGCCGTAACCGCAGCCGCGATAAACGCAAACGACCTTTATATGGGCATGCTGTTCTTGACCAGCGGCATTGCCGCCGCGCTGCTTGCCAACGGCGCGCGCAGGCGCAACGAGGTCATCCGTGCAGGCGTCATCGTCGGAGTCCTCCAGGCCGCGACCGGGGTTATCCTGACGAACTTCCGTTTTTTCGAGCCGATGCAATACGTAATCCTGTTCGCCAACGGCGCTGCCTGCGGCATCATCGTCCTGGGCATCCTGCCCGTGTTCGAGTTCCTGTTTCACAGGGTTACCAACATCAGCCTGCTTGAGATGGCGGATTTCAACCATCCCCTGCTTCACCGGCTCATGCTCGAGGCTCCGGGCACCTATCACCACAGCCTCATCGTGGGGAATCTCTCCGAGGCGGCGTGCAGCGCGATAGGGGCAAATTCGCTGCTGGCGCGCATCGGCGCGTACTATCATGACGTGGGCAAGCTCGCCAAACCCGAATATTTCAGCGAGAACCAGGACCTTGCGGTCAACAAGCACGATACGCTCTCGCCGACCATCAGCAAACTGGTGATCATGAATCATATCAAAGAGGGGATAGACCTTGCCCGACAGTATCACCTCAACGCCAGCATCATCGATTTTATCCAGTCCCATCACGGAACGTCGCTCGTGTATTATTTTTACCGCCGCGCCCTCGAGCGGGTCGAGGACACGCAGGAAGTCCCCGAAGAGGGTTTCCGGTATCCCGGCCCCAAGCCCAGGACCAAGGAGATCGCGGTGGTTTTGCTTGCGGATTCAGTCGAGGCGGCGACGCGCAGCATGAAGAGCCCGTCTCCCGACGGCATCCGGGAACTCGTGCACAAGATCATCAACAATAAGTTCATCGACGGCCAGCTCGACGATTGCGACCTCACCCTCAGGGACCTCGAGAAGATCGCACAGGTCTTTATCCATGTGTTGAGCGGCATCTATCACACGCGCATCACCTATCCTGAACAAAAGAAGTGAACCGAATCTGCGTCCGAAGCGAGCAAAAGACCGTTGCGATCGACAGGGCCCTGCTGAAAAATATCATCGCGGGGATCATGGCGCACGAAAGGCCGGGTATCCGTTACGAGGTCGGCGTCTGCCTTGTGCCGGACAGACGGATACAAAACCTGAACAGGCGGTTCCACGGCAGGGATATCCCGACCGACGTCCTGGCGTTTTCCCTGGGACGGTCTGCGGATGAGATCATCGCGGACATATACGTATCGACGCAGACTGCCGTGTCACAGTCGTTAAAGTTCGGCACAAATCCGCGTTATGAAACATACCTTTATTGCGTGCACGGCGTTCTGCATTGCGTCGGTTTCGACGACCGGACGCCCGCGGGCCGCAGGGCCATGCGCCGCGCTGAAAAAAAATACCTGAATAAATTCCATATCAAATAAGGATCGTATGGCAATCGTCAGATCAGAATCCATAGTGCTTCGAAGGCGCGACCTGCGGGAAACCTCGCTTCTGGCCACGTTCTTCACGCGGAATTTCGGCAAGATAACCGGAGAGCTCAAGGGGATCAGGGCTGACGCAAAAAAATTCGCAAGCAAAGTGGAAATTTTCTCCCTGAATGATATAATATTCTATCAAAGCAGCCGTTCATCCGTGCATCTGGTCAGCCATTGCGACGAAAAAGATAATTTCACGGCCCTGCGGCACGATATCGCAAAGGCGGCCGCGGCCCAGCTCATATGCGAGCTCGTTGACATGCTCATGCCCCCGGAGGACGCAAATACCGCAGTATATGACTGGACTCTCGAGGCGCTGCGGCATTTATCGACCCTCGGCCACGCTGATAAACTGATGACGGTCTTTAAGATTAAAATGCTGACGCTGTCCGGCTTCAAGCCGTATCTTGATTCATGCGTGTGCTGCGACAGCAAGATGCCTGACCAGCCCCGTTTCAGCATGAGCATGGGGGGGCTTTTGTGTCCGCGATGCGCGGGCAAGGATCCGTCGGCGCGGGCCATATTCAGGGGCACGATCGCCACGATCCTGCACATTGAGAAGAACGACCTGAAGAACAACATGAACCTCGGCATGAACCCGCAGATCAAGAAAGAGCTGGAGCTGGTATTGAACGGTTTTTTGAACTTCCATCTGGGAAGGGACCTGAAAGCGCAGCGTTCGATCAACAAGCTTGACGCAGCCGGAGCCCTTTAGGGGAGGGGATATGAAGATCGTCATCGTAGGTCCGGGGGCAATGGGGTGTCTGTTCGCCGCATTCTTATCCAGGCAGAGGTCCAGGGAACATGAGGTCTGGCTTCTGGATAAAGACGCGTCCCGCGCCGCGAAGCTGGGCAGGCAGGGCATTGACGTCGAAGGCATCGCGGGCAGCTGGCACGCTGACGTGCGCTCTACGGCCGATCCCAGGGATATCCCCGCGGCAGATCTTGTCGTGGTCTGCGTCAAATCGTACGACACCAAGAACGCGATTGCGTGCATCAAGCCGCTTATCACCGAAGATACCGCCGTGTTGACTTTGCAGAACGGTATCGGCAACATCGAGATCATCGGCGAGGCTATCGGGCCGGATCAGGTCATCGGCGGGGTTACGAGCCTCGGCGCGACCTGGCTTGAAGTCGGCCGCATCAGGTTCGCGGGCAAAGGCGAGACGATCATCGGCAGGATAGACGGCAAGACCTCGGTTCAGATGCGCATGATCCGGGAATTGTTCAACAAGGCAGGGCTTGAGACCAGGATCTCCCAGGACATCAAAGGGTTCCTGTGGTCGAAACTTGTCGTTAACACCGGTATCAATGCGCTGACTGCGGTCACGCGTCTGCCCAACGGAAGCCTGCTGGAGTACGAAGGGTCGCGCAGGATACTCCGGGAATCGGTGACCGAGGCGGTCAAGGTCGCCAAGCGCAAGCGCATAAAGCTTCTTTATGACGATCCGCTGGCAAAGGTCGAGTCTGTCTGCGAGGCGACCGCGACCAACGTGTCGTCCATGCTGCAGGATGTCCTGCGCAGGAAACGCACCGAAATAGATTTCATTAACGGGGTCATCGTTCGGTTCGGCCAGGAACTGGGTATTTCGGTTCCGGCTAACGCCATGCTTGTTTCGCTGGTCAAAGTCATCGAATCGAGTTACGAAAAGGCAGTTGGAGCGCATCAGTGAGGAGGAGCCGGTATGGCATACAAGGTCCTGATCATAGACGACAGCAGGATGAGCCGCGACATGCTCAAACTCACCCTTGAGCAGGCAGGCATCGAGGCCAAAGGCGTTGCTGACGGCAAGGAGGCGCTGGCGATACTCGAGCAGGAATCATTCGATCTGATCATCCTTGACCTGATACTGCCGGGCCTGGACGGCTTCGGGCTTCTGACCATGATCAAGGAAATGCCTTTGTGCAAGAAGACGCCGGTCATCATCCTCTCGGCAAGGGATTCCAAAGAGGAGAAGGAAGAGGCAAAGCGGCTGGGCGCATCCTATTATATGGTCAAGCATCTCGTGCATCCCGCTGATGTGTTGAAGACCGTGAAGGTTTTTCTCGAGACTGAATGAAAAACGAGCTTGTCGGCAGCATATTCCGCGACATCGCCAGGATCCTCGAGATCAAAGGCGAGAACAGGTTCCGTGTCCGAGCTTATGACCGCGCCGCGCAGGTTATCGAGAACCTGGGCGAGGATGTCGCGCACGCCGATAAAGAAGGTACGCTGACCGGTATCCCCGGTATTGGCAAGGACCTTGCGGCAAAGATCAGCGAGATCGTCGCGACCGGATCGCTGAAGTTCTACGAAGACCTCAAAAAAACGCTCCCTCCCGGAACCCTCGAACTTCTTACCATACCCTCGGTCGGGCCCAAGACCGCCCAGCTTCTTGCGAAGGATCTCGGGGTCAAAAGCGTCGACGACCTTGAAAAAGCCATTCGCTCTCATAAACTCGACGGGATTGCGGGTATCAAAGCCAGGACCATCGAGAACATCGAAAAAGGCATTGCCCTGGTGAAAAGCGGCAGGGAGCGGCTTGGGCTGGCGCAGGCAGAGTCAATAGCACGGGACTTCGTGCGGGCATTGGAGCGCCTGCCGCAGGTCGAGAAGGTCATATGCGCCGGAAGCCTGCGCAGGCAGAAAGAAACGGTCCGCGACATAGACATCCTGGTCATTGCCACTGACGCCCAGCCTGTTATGGACGCTTTTATCGCGCTGCCCGCGGCGCATACGACCCAGGCCTGGGGCAGCACGAAGTCGTCGATCCGCACTGCAGAGGGCGTACAGGTCGATTGCCGCGTCGTCGATAAAAGATCGTTCGGAGCGGCGCTTCTGTATTTTACCGGCTCAAAGGGATTCAATGTCAGGCTCCGTCAGCTTGCGCAGAAGACGCGCCATAAGATCAATGAATACGGGGTATTCGACAGGAACGAAAAACTCGTCTGCGGCAGGACCGAAGAAGAGATATTCAGGTTTCTCAAGATGCAGTATGTGGCGCCGGAACTGCGCGAGGATACCGGCGAGATAGAGGCGGCGCTTGAAGGTTCGCTGCCGCGGCTCGTCGAAGCTCCGGATATCAAAGGCGATCTTCACGTGCATTCGGACTGGTCGGACGGGTCCAATACGATCGAAGAAATGGCGATGGCCGGGAAAAAAGCCGGGTATTCGTATATCGGCATCTGCGACCATTCGCAGAGCCTGAAGGTCGCGCATGGCGTGCCGGTGAAGGACCTTGCGAAGAAGCGCAGGCAGATCGATGCGGTGAACCGGAAACTCAAACCTTTCCGCGTCCTGTTCGGGACCGAGGTCGACATCGATGCTGACGGCACGCTGGATTATCCGGATGATATCCTGAAGCAGTTCGACGTCGTCATCGCGGCGATACATACCGGCATGAAACAGCCGGCGCGTCAGATAACGCGGAGGATCCTTAAGGCATGCGAGAATCCGTATGTCCATATCATCGCTCATCCGACAGGCAGGCTGCGGGGTGTGCGGGATGCATACGAAATCGACCTCGATGAGGTATTCGCAAAAGCGAAGGAGACCAATACGGCTCTGGAAATAAATTCGTATCCTGACCGCATGGATCTGAACGACATCAATTGCCGCAGGGCACAAGAGGCAGGAGTGAAGATATGTATCAATACAGACAGCCACAGCGCCGATCAACTGGGGTTTATTCGTTTTGGCCTTGCTATGGCTCGTCGCGGCTGGCTCACCCCATCCTCCCTCTTCAATAATGAAGACGCTTTAGCTAAACTATTGCGGAAGAGGTAGATACAAATAAATTCTTTTTGCATACAGAATAATTGGATAAGGACCTGTAATTGTGATAATTCTTCATAAAGAATTTAATTCTATGTTCCGTATTATCAATAGGTTAGCTAAAGCGTCTTTGATTTTGGTGGTTGGGTGTCAGGCGCAGATGCCGATGTACCACGAGACGCAGCTTTTGATGGGCACGTACGTTGAGGTCATATCGCCTGATAGAAACGCCAGCCGCATCGTGTTCGATGAGATCAGGAGGATCGAAGGTTTTTTGAGTAAATACGATCCCGAAAGCGAATTGTCGAAATTGAACGCGAAGGGGACGGTGACGGCCGGACCTGACCTGCATTATCTATTAACCAGGTCAAAGGAATTTTGGTTCGCTACTGACGGCGCATTTGATATCACGGTCGGGCCGCTGATGGACCTGTGGGGTTTTACGACAAAGAATTTCCGTCAGCCGCAGGAGGAGGAGATACCGAAGGCGCAGGCGCTGGTCGGCATGAATAAAATCATTTTTCATCCGGGAAATAATGTGGTAGAATTTACTGTTCCCGGAATGAAGATCGACCTCGGAGGCCTTGGAAAAGGCTATGCGGTCGACCGCGCAGTCGCCTTGCTGCGCGCGAAAGGTATCCGCAACTGCCTGGTGAACGCCGGAGGCCAGATCCATTGCCTCGGCACCAACAGCGGCAAACCGTGGCGCATCGCGGTCAGGGACCCCCGCGGCAGGAGATTCCGGGGGGCGTTCGATCTCGCCGACAGGGCGGTCGCTACCTCAGGCGACTATGAGCAGTATTTCATAGCCGGGGGCAAACGTTTTTCTCATATCATGGATCCCCGGACCGGCAGGCCGTCGGATTCCGGCGTGATTTCCGCCACGGTCATCGCCGATGACGGGCTGACCGCCGATTTTCTCGCAACGTCGCTGGTCGTCATGGGCAAAGAAAAAGGCATGGCATTGCTGCAGCGGTTTCCCGGCGTCGAAGCGAAGATCATCGAAAGACCATAGAGTATGAACCAGAACAAGATCGATATCAACAAACCGACACCCAATCCGGTCTTTACGTATTTTTCGGATCTCATTGACCGCGACATCGTGGATTTCCGCAACGAATTTGTCGGCCAGCTCTACGACATCATCGTCAAGGTCGCCCAGGTTTATCCTCAATCTGCGGGCCTGATCGTGCGCAGAGGGTTCCCTAACCGCAAATACGCGCTCGTCAACTGGGAGCATGTCGAAGAGCTCAATCCCCGGGAGATCAAGCTCAAGCTCGAAAAGTCTTCGATCGTCTTCGCGGAAAAGCACGATAATAAGGAAGAGCTTTCCCTTCGCCGGGATATCCTCGATCAGCAGGTCGTTGACACATACAACCACCGCGTCATCCGCGTCAACGACATTCATTTTCTGCGCGTCGAGAATGCCCTGACCGTCGCGCACGTCGATATCGGCGCAAGGGGGCTCGTGCGCAGGCTCGGGTTCGAAAAGTTCCTGGATTTTGCAGTCAGGACATTCAACCCCCACGCGCGCTATCTGCGGCTGGAGCGACTGATTCCCTGGAAGTATATCCAGCCCCTCACCATCAATCCCTCGAGCATGACCATCAAGATCAACGTGCCGCAGAAACAATTGACCAATATCCCCGCGGCTGACCTGGGCGAGATCATCCAGGATCTGCCCCTGCAGGATCAGATCGCGCTTTTCAAGACCCTGGATCTTCCGACCCGCGCCAAGGTGTTCATGAACATAGATTTCAAGACGCAGCAGCAGATGATCGACGAGCTCGGGTACGCCGAGATCGCCACTATCCTGAACTTCCTGCCGTCCGACGAAGCGACCGATTTCCTCGAGCGTCTGCCGCAGGAATCCACGAAACAGTTCTTGAGCATCCTGGAGAGCAAACAGGCCAAGAAACTTTCGGAGCTGCTGGGGTATTCGGGGGATTCAGCCGGCGGCCTTATGACAACCGAGTTCCTCGCGTTTAAAAAAGGCACGGCCATCGCGGAGATCATCAAGGCTATCAGGGAAAAGACGTTCAAGGTCGAACCGGCCCAGTTCGTCTATGTCGTCGATGATGAACAGCATCTGGTCGCGTCTATCAATTTCAAGAGGCTTATGCTCGCGCCGCCGGATGATCCTGTCGAGAAACACACGTTCCCCAAGACCTATTACGTGAACCTGAATTCGAGCGTCAAAGAGGTTGCCTATCTCATGGAGAAATACAAATATTACGCCATCCCCGTCGTGGACGACCATAATGTCTTAAAAGGCATCGTCACGGTTGACGATGTGCTCAGCCAGGTCATTGCGATCGCCTGGCGAAGGCTCAAGAAAATCAACATTACTCCGAAACAATGAGCAAGATCAAGAAATTCTGGCGTGAAACGGTTATTTTTCTTTCGATCCTGGGGCCGGGACTCATCACCGCCAACGTGGACAACGACGCCGGCGGCATCACCACGTATTCCGTGGCGGGGGCGCATTTCGGGTTTTCATTATTGTGGTCGTTCATCCCGATCATCATCGCGCTCATCGTCATCCAGGAGATGTCCAGCCGCATGGCGGTCGTGACCGGCAAAGGCCTGGCAGACCTTATCCGCGAAGAGTTCGGAGTGAAGGTTACGTTCTATGCGATGCTCGGCCTTATCTATTCGAACATTTTCAATACGATCGCCGAATTCGCCGGCATCGCGGCAAGCGCGGAGCTCCTGGGGATCAACAAGTTCGTTCTGGTGCCGCTGTCCGCGGTGTTCGTGTGGTTCCTGATCGTCAAGGGCACGTATAAGTCAATAGAGAAGATATTTCTTCTGTTCTGTTTCTTTTACGTGGCGTATGTCATCAGCGCTTTCTATACGAGGCCGGATTGGGGCCATGTGGCGCAGGAGATCATACACCCCAAGATCCCTTGGAGCAGGGAATATCTGATCCTGTTGATCGCCGTTGTCGGCACGACGATAACGCCCTGGATGCAGTTTTACCAGCAGTCATCGGTCGTCGAAAAAGGCATAAAACTCTCCGATTACAAATACACGAGGCTCGATGTCATTTGCGGGGCGTTTGTGGTCAACATCGTCGCGTTCTTCATCGTGCTGGTATGCGCAAACACCCTTTTCAAGAATGGAATCCGCGTCGAGACCGCCAGCGACGCGGCGCTGGCACTGCGGCCGCTTGCCGGGGATTACAGCTATTATCTGTTCGCCGCCGGCCTCTTCAACGCCTCGCTGTTTGCCGCGTGCATCCTGCCGCTGTCGACCGCCTATTGCGTGTGCGAAGGCATGGGCTGGGAGCTGGGATTGAACAAGAAGTTCAGGGAGGCGCCTCAATTTTATGCGCTTTATACCGCGATCATCGCCATCTCTGCGGTCGTGGTCCTTGTGCCGAACATACCGCTGGTGCCTTTGATGATCAGCGCTCAGACAAAGAACGGCATCCTTCTGCCGTTCGTGCTTATATTCATGCTGCTTCTGGTGAACAACAAGCGCCTTATGGGCGAATACACCAACTCGCGCCTTTATAATATCATCGCCGTCACGGTCGTCGTGTTCATGATCCTGCTGTCGGCGATCCTGCTATTGACATATTATTTCTAAAACGAAAGAGAAGAGCCATGGAAAACAGACCATCAGTAACCGTCAAAGACATCCTTGCTTTGAAAGGCAAACGCAGGATCACGATGTTGACCGCGTACGATTACCCGACCGCGGCGCTCGTGGATCAGGCAGGGATTGATATGATCCTCGTGGGGGACTCGCTCGCTAATGTCGTGCTTGGCCTTAAATCTACCACCGAAGTCGGTATGGCCGAAATGATCCATCACGCAAAGGCAGTGACCCGCGCAGTCACCCGCGCCATGGTCATCGGCGACATGCCGTTTGATTCATATCAGGTCAATCCGGAGGATTGCGTTAAAAATGCCAGGCGATTCATCGATGAAGCAAAGTGCGACGGCGTGAAACTCGAATGGTTCGACCGCTGCCTTGAGGTGACAGAGAAGATCGTCAAGGCAGGGATACCGGTTGTCGGGCATATCGGCCTGACCCCCCAGACAGCGGATAAGCTCGGCGGGTTCAAGGTCCAGGGCAAGGATGCGGAGGCGGCAAAAAGGCTTATCAAGCAGGCTGAAGATTTGACTAAAATAGGGTGTTTTGCAATAACGCTTGAGTGCGTTCCTGACCAGATCGCAAAGATGATAACTGAGAAGATCAAGGTCCCCACGATCGGTATCGGCGCAGGCAAATACACCGACGGCCAGGTGCTGGTCATACACGACGCGATCGGCCTGTTCGACCGCTACACGCCCAAATTCGTCAAAAAATACATCAATCTGTCGCCGATGATCCTCGAGGCGCTGCAGCAGTATAAAAAGGAAGTGGAAGCAGGCAGTTATCCCGGCCCTGAGCACAGCTTCTCCATCAAAGACGACGAGCTTAAGAAATTGGGGTCAGACACTAAAAAAAGTGGATAACTCTGGGGAAAACCCTCGTGTTTCGCCGCGTTCGGTTTTCCTTGCGTTTTTAGTTTAATATGCTAAAATATGTTCCTTAATCTTTAACCTCTCATAAAGGGGGATGACCCCTTTTCCTGCTCGGACAAACAATGGCAGATATAATGGAAAAAGTGGTTTCACTCTGTAAGCGCAGGGGATTCATTTTCCCCGGCAGCGACATTTACGGCGGCCTTGCCAATTCATGGGATTACGGCCCCTACGGAGTGGAGCTTAAGAATAATATCAAAAAGGCCTGGTGGAAGGCCAATGTATACATGCGCAACGACATGTACGGCATGGACGCGGCCATCATCATGCATCCCAAGACCTGGGAGGCATCGGGCCATGTGCAGAATTTCTTCGACCTTAAGGCGGATTGCAAGAACTGCAAAAAGCGTTTTAAGGTCGCTGACCTCAAGGATACGAAAAAATGCCCCGAATGCGCAGGCGAATTGACCGAGGCGCGCCAGTTCAACCTCATGTTCAAGACGCACACCGGGCCGGTCGAGGACGCATCGAGCCTCGCATATCTGCGGCCGGAGACCGCACAGGGTATGTTCGTCAATTTTGCCAATATCCTCGACTCGCGCCATCCCAAGCTGCCGTTCGGCCTGGCGCAGATCGGCAAATCCTTCCGCAACGAGATCACGCCGGGGAATTTTACGTTCCGCACGCGCGAGTTCGAACAGATGGAGATCGAGTACTTCTGCAGGCCTGAAGATTCGGAAAAAGTCTATGAAGAATGGGTGGCTGCGCGCAGGCAATGGTACATGGACCTGGGCATGAAACAGGAAAACCTGCGGTTCAGGCAGCATGGCAAGGATGAGCTTGCGCATTACGCCAAAGCATGTACTGACGTGGAATACAATTTCCCCTGGGGCTGGTCAGAGCTTGAAGGCATTGCCAACCGTACGGATTTCGACCTCAAGCAGCACGCCCAGTTCAGCGGCCAGGACCTGCGCTATTTCGACGAGGTAAAGAAAGAGAGGTTTTTTCCCTATATCATCGAACCGTCAGGCGGTGTGGACCGCTGTCTGCTGGCGTTCCTCGCCGACGCCTATCATGAAGAAAAGGTCAAGGAAGACATGCGCATTGTACTGAAACTGCACGCAGACCTTGCGCCCATCAAAGCGGCGGTGCTGCCGCTTTTGAAGAACCGTCCCGAGCTCGTCGAGCTGGCAAAAAAAATGGCGTGGGACCTTAAGAAGGACATGGTCGCCGTCTATGACGACACCGCGGCGATCGGGAAATTATACCGCAGGCAGGACGAGGTGGGCACGATGTTCTGTGTTACGGTGGACGTGCAGTCACTCGAGGACAAGCAGGTCACGGTGCGTTTTCGCGACACCATGCAGCAGGAGCGTATACCGGCGGAAAATCTAAAAAAATATTTGTTGGAGAAAATGAATGCGTGACGGTATCTGCCACGTCAGGCGGCGGGACGTTGCGCAAAATGAAGAAAGGGAGGGTTTCAGAGCAATGGCTACGGGAAAGAAGTTCGTGTACAGTTTCGGAGGCGGCAAAGCGGACGGCAATGAGTCAATGAAAAATCTTCTGGGCGGCAAGGGCGCGAATCTTGCCGAAATGGCAGGCCACAAAGCGCTTCGTCTGCCTGTGCCTCCGGGTTTCACCATCACAACCGAGGTCTGCACGTATTATTATCAGCACAATAAGAAATATCCCAAAGGCCTTGAAGAACAGGTGAACAAGGCGCTCGCGCAGGTCGAGAAGCTCATGGGCCGCAAGTTCGGCGACCCGACAAACCCGCTTCTGGTGTCGGTCCGTTCAGGCGCGCGCAAATCAATGCCCGGCATGATGGAGACGATCCTCAACGTCGGCCTTTCAGAAAAGACGATCCCAGGACTCATCAAGCAGTCAGGCGGCAATGACCGGTTCGTGTATGACGCATACCGCCGCCTCATCATGATGTATTCGGACGTCGTCATGGAAAAGGCTGCCGGTATCGAGCCTGCGGACGACATGGGCATCCGCAAGCAGCTCGAGCGCATCATGGACAAGCTCAAGAAGGAAAAGGGATATTCGAGCGATACCGATATGAAGACCGCGGACTTGAAAATCCTCTGCAATCAGTTTAAAGCCAAGATCAAGGAAGTCCTGGGCAAGGAATTCCCCGACGATCCCATGCAGCAGTTATGGGGCGGCATCGGCGCCGTGTTCGCGTCATGGAACGGCAAGCGCGCGGTCGCCTACCGCGTGATCGAAAAAATCCCGCATGAGTGGGGCACTGCGGTGAACGTCCAGACCATGGTGTTCGGCAATATGGGGAACGATTGCGCAACCGGCGTCGCATTTTCGCGCAACCCGGGCAACGGCGAGAACGGTTTTTACGGCGAATACCTCGTCAACGCCCAGGGCGAGGACGTTGTCGCGGGC
>JAKPTF010000053.1 GCA_029571225.1 Candidatus Omnitrophota bacterium
GATCTCAAGATCAACGGGATCACGCTTGACGAGCTCGCCCAGTGCCTTGCGCAGGCGCGCGAGGCCCGCATGACGATACTCGGCAAGATGACCGCTGTCCTCCAGAAGCCGCGCGGGGCGATCTCTTCATACGCTCCCCGCATCGAGAAGATAAAGATCAATACGGAAAAGATCGGCGCGGTCATCGGCCCGGGCGGCAAGACGATCAAGGCCATCATCGCCGCGACCGGCGCGACCATCGATATCGACGACGACGGGACCGTGCTGATCGCTTCCAACGACAACTCCAAGTCCCAGGCGGCCATCGCGATGATCAAGGCCATTACCGACGACGTCGAAGTCGGCCGGATCTATCCGGGCAAGGTCAAGCGTGTGACGAATTTCGGCGCGTTCTGCGAAATAGCGCCCGGCAAGGAAGGGCTCGTGCACGTGTCGGAGCTTTCAAACGAGTTTGTCAAGGACGTGGCGAGCGTTGTGAAGGTCGGCGATGAGTTTAAGGTCAAGGTCGTCGCCATAGATGAAATGGGCCGCATCAACTTGAGCAAGAAGCGCGCGGAAGAACCTTCCAAGAAGTGAAAGAGAAAAGGCTTAATGAGTTCAAGGGCGTCATACTCGTAGCTGCCGGCCTCATCATACTGGCCAGCCTTTTGTCCTTTGACGTCAACGACCTTTCCTGGTACACCTCGCATCCCAATATCCCGCCCCATAACCTGATCAGATCCTTCGGAGCGCTCCTGGCAGGCATCCTCATGTTTTTTTTCGGGTACGCGAGCTTTGCGGTACCGCTGTTCATCCTCTGGGTAGGGGTGAGTTTTTTCAGGAACAACCCTCCGCTTTTACGAATGCCCCGGCTCATCGGCCTGGTCGTTCTGATGCTTTCGGTCAGCTCCCTGACCGGGCTTGCGGCCATCCGCAGTGAGGCAGTCAGCTTTTACCGTTCCGGTTTTTCCGGATTCCTCATATCAAAATTCGTCGTTTCGTATTTTGGACAATTGGGCGGATATATACTGTTCATCGCGCTTATCCTTTTGTCGCTGGCGCTTGTCACCGAAGTCCTCATTTCCACGTTTCTCATGCATACGGTCAATAACGCGCAGATGGTCGTATCATCAGTCCTGCCGGCCAGGAAAAAGCGATGGTTCGATCTGTCCGGCATATTCAACCGGTTTGCCCGGAGAGAGACGCGCGATTCGTCCGGCCGCGAAACACCAAAGCCAAGGGTAAACCTCCATCTGCGGAACGGGGCTGCTACAAAGGATAAGAAGAAGCCGGACGTTGAACCATCGGAGGAAACGCCTTTGCCGGTCACCTACGTTAAGCCGAAGATCAAGATCAAGGAGCCGTCCGGCCAGGAAGAGGCGGAGCTTCCCAAGCCCAAACAGGTCGTGACAAAATCCGGGGATTATCATCTGCCCGGCCTTGATCTTCTTGATTCTCCTCCGCCGTTGGAGGCGCGGCAGATCAAAGAAGACCTGACCAATAACGCGCGCATCCTGCAGGAAACTCTTGAGGATTTCGGCATTTCGGTAAAAGTAACCGATATCGAGCGGGGGCCCATTATCACCCGCTATGAACTCGAGCCTGCGCCCGGAGTGAAGGTTAATCGCATCGAGGCGCTTGAGGACGATCTTGCGCTTGTCATGAAAGCCCAGTCGGTGCGTATCATCGCGCCCATACCGGGCAAGGCCCGCGTCGGCGTCGAGGTGCCGAATATGCAGTCGAGCCTCGTATATCTTCAAGAGGTCCTCGCGACGAAGGAGTTCCAGGACGCCAAACAGCGCCTCACGCTCGCGCTCGGCAAGGATATAGCCGGAAAGCCGGTCATTGCCGATCTGGCGCAGATGCCGCATCTTTTGATCGCCGGCACGACGGGTTCAGGCAAGACCGTGTGTGTCAACGGGATCATCCTGTCCTTATTGTTCAGGTATTCCCCCAACGACATGAAATTCCTCATGATCGACCCGAAGATGGTCGAGCTTGCCCCGTATAACGGCCTTCCGCATCTGTTATGCCCGGTCGTCACGGAGTCAAAGAAGGCATCGACCGCTTTGAACTGGGTCGTGATCGAGATGGAGCGCAGGTACAGGCTCCTCGCAGAGGCGGCGGCACGCAACATCACCGGTTATAATGAAAAAGCCGAGGAGAAGCTTCCCTATATAGTGGTCGTTATCGATGAGTTCGCTGACCTTATGGTCGTGGCGCGCGACCAGGTCGAGAACGCCGTGACAAGGCTTGCGCAGTTGTCGCGGGCCGTGGGCATACACCTCATCCTTGCCACGCAGCGGCCGTCGGTCGACGTCATCACGGGCGTCATAAAGGCGAACCTTCCGGCGCGCGTTTCGTTCAAGGTCGCCTCGAAAGTAGATTCCCGGACCGTGCTTGACACCAACGGCGCGGATAAATTACTGGGCAGGGGGGATATGCTCTTTTCCAGGCCCGAAGACTCGAAGCTCGTGCGCGCGCAGGGGGCCCTGGTCAGTGACGCGGAGATCGAGCGCGTCGCGGAGTTCATCAAGAAGCAGGCTGAACCTGTGTACGACGAGACCATCGTCAAGGACCAGCAGAAGGCAGGCACTGCTTCCGGCGAGAAAGATGAGATGTATGACGAAGCGGTGCGCATCATCATGGAATGCAACCAGGCTTCGGTCTCGATCCTCCAGCGCAGGATGCGCCTGGGTTATACCCGCGCGGGCCGGATCATCGACATGATGCACGAGGAGGGGCTTGTCGGCCCGTACGAAGGGTCGAAGCCGCGCCGCATACTCGTTGACAGGGAATCCTGGCTTTCCGAGCACGGCTACATACCTCAGAACGCGCAGCATATGACAGGGAACGCGGATGGATAAGGCAGGCGAACGTCTCAAGAAGATCAGGCTGGAAAAAGGCATCGGTATTGAAGAGGTGGCTCAAAGGACAAAAGTCCCTTTGAACATCCTCAAGGCTATCGAGGATGACGGCTTTATCAATCTGGAACCGGTTTACATCAAGGGTTTTATCAAGATATACTGTAATTATCTGGGCGTAGCTCCGTCGGATTTCATCAGCGAGCTCAAAGAGCCCCAGGTGACGATGAAGCTGTCGGATGAGGAAGAGAAGGCCTCGACCTTCCTGCGCCCTCTACCGGTGCGCAGGGCCTTCCCCTGGCAGCGGGTGTTGCTTTTTGCCGGCGCAGTCGCAGGGCTGGTGCTCATCCTACTTGCCGGCCGCGGGATATCCAGGGCGTTGAGACAGCGCGGTCAGGCTGATGCGAAACCACGCCCTGCCGCGTCAAAAACCGTCAGCCGGAAAAAAACAGCCGCTCCCGCTCCTGTTGAAAAAAGAAAACAGCCCCGGCAGGCCGCGCCGGCGCAGGGCACTGCCGCAGTCAGCGCCAGGCCCGAGCAGACCGGCATCAGGCTCGGTATCCATGCGGTCGATGACTGCTGGATGCAGGTCAAGGTGGACGGTAAGACCGTTTTCCAGAGCGTCCTGTTCAGAGGCAGGATGGAAAGCTGGACAGCCAGAGACCGCATAGACCTGTGGCTCGGGTCAGCGGGCGGGGTCGAGGTTGAGGTGAACGGCAGCCGCATACCGTCGCTCGGCCGCAAGGGCCAGGTCCTGAAGAACATCGTCATCAGCAAAGACGGTTTGAAGGTCGGAAAATGAAAAAGCCGGCCGTCGGCATCGTGAGCCTCGGATGCCCCCGCAATCTGGTCGATTCGGAAACCATTGCCGCCAGGCTCGCGTCCCGAGGGTTCCAGATCGTCGACCTGGACCGGGCGGATATCGCGATCGTCAATACGTGCGCGTTCGTCAATGACGCCAAGACCGAGTCGATCGAAGCCATACTGGACCTGATCGAGGCGAAGAAACAAGGCCGTATCCGCAAAATCATCGTGTACGGCTGTTTTTCACAGAGATATAAGAATATTCTTGTCCGGGAGCTGCCGGAGGTCGACGCGTTCGTCGGCAGGATCGGCCTTGATCCCTCGGCGCAGAGGTTCGGCTTGACGCCGGAACATTTCGCATATGTCAAGATCTGCGAGGGGTGCGTCAATCTGTGCAGTTTTTGCATCATCCCGGCCATCAAGGGAAGGTTTCAGAGCGTCGCGGCTGACGCGGTCGTGCGAAAATGCGCGCGGCTCGACCGCCAGGGTATATCTGAGCTGTGCATCATAGGCCAGGATATCACCGCCTACGGCCGTGACCTGAAGGATAAGGCCGATCTTTATACGCTTGTCAGCAGGATTCTGGCGAAATGCCGGCATATCGGGTGGGTGCGGTTATTGTATTTGTATCCGTCCCGCGTCAGTGATCCTTTGCTGAAATTGATCTCGGATGAACCGCGGCTGTGCAAATACATTGACGTGCCTGTCCAGCACGCAAGCGACCGGATGCTGGCGGCCATGAACCGGGCCATGACAAAGAGAGACATCGTCGGGCTTATCCATCGGATCCGCAGGATTGTCCCCGGTGCGGCGATCAGGACGACTTTGATTACGGGATTCCCGGGAGAGACCGATAAGGATTTCGAGGAGTTGCTCTCTTTTGTCACAGAGATGAGGTTTGAGCGTCTGGGGGTTTTCATGTATTCGCGGGAGGAGGGCACCAGGGCATACGATCTTCCTGGCCAGGTGCCGTATAAGGTCAAAGAGGCACGTTTTAACGCGCTCATGTCCGCGCAGCAGGAGATATCCCGTGCCAACAACAGCAGGTACCTCGGACGGACGATACGGGTGCTTATCGACGCGAAGGAACAAGACCGCGGCTTCTATAGCGGAAGAAGCGAGCATGACGCGCCCGAGGTGGACGGCACTGTGCTGGTCCGTTCGCGCAGGGTGCTGCGCCCCGGGGAATTCGTCGACGTGAGGATCAACGATACCATGGAATACGACCTTGCAGGAGAATCGATCCGATGAATCTGGCAAATAAACTGACCGTTCTGCGCATCATACTGACTTTTGTTTTCATGCTGTTGCTGTCGGTCACGGGGCTGGGGTGGCGAATCGCCAGCCTTCTGGTGTTCAGCATCGCGGCGCTGACGGACCTTCTGGACGGCAGGATTGCGCACAAATATAACTTGGTGACGGATTTCGGCAAGCTGATGGACCCGATCGCCGACAAGATCCTGGTTCTCTCTGCGTTCGCGGCATTCGTGCAGATGCAGCTTGTGAGGGACTGGATGTTCATGATCATCATATCGCGCGAGCTCATCATCACGTATTTCCGGCTGTTCGCGCTCAATAAAGGCAAGGTGATGTCCGCGGGCAAGATGGGCAAGGGAAAGACCGTATCCCAGATGGTCATCATCTTTGCGATACTCGGTTTTATCGTGTTCAAGGAAGTGATGCTGGCGTATTTTACATGGAATCCCTCCTGGGAGAATATGTTCCATCAGGGCATCGACGCGTTCATGTGGGTAATCCTCGCTTTGACGATCTATTCCGGCTGTTCTTACCTCTGGCAGAATCGCAAGATCATAACCAATATATAAAATGGGACCGCGTATGAGCGGCGCGTTGCGCCTCGGGGTGAGATTGGTGACGACGTTCTTCGGCATAGGTTTTCTGCCTTTGGTGCCGGGAACATGGGGGAGCGTCGCCGGCGTTGGGGTGTTCGTGATACTGCCGGAAACCGGCCTGTGGCGGATGGCGGTCTTTGCGGGGATCACGGCCATCGGTCTGATATTATGCGGCCCCAGCGAGGCGGTTTTTGGCAGGAAAGACCCTCAATACGTGGTGATAGACGAGGTGGCTGGCATGATGCTGAGCCTGCTGTGGCTGCCGCGGTATGATATAAAGGTGCTG
>JAKPTF010000063.1 GCA_029571225.1 Candidatus Omnitrophota bacterium
ATGAACAAGCCGGATGTGGATGAGGAAAAGGCGTCGCAGATCCGGAAAAAATTCGACGCATCGCCGAGCAAGAAAGAGATTGCCTTGGCCGAACAGATCGAGACAGCGTATGTGCTCGGCCTGGGGCAGGATGCGGTCCCCGCCGAAGGGCTCAAGACAAAGGCGGGCAAGACGCTGAAGATTTATTCGGCCGACAGAGAAGCGCTCGACGGGTGTAACGTGGTCACTTTCCCCGACGGCACGATGGCGATCGCAAACGATCTCTTGGCGCCAGAGAAAAATAACGAGCTTATCTCCAACCTCGTCCATGAGTTTGCCGAGGTTGTGCTCGGCAAAACCCACGCTGAGGCGGTCGCGGCGGCGGGGATCGACGCGCTGAAGGGAGACGTTGACCGTACTCTGCAGAACTATATCGATGCGGTGGCGCGGAACGACAGGCTGGCGACCAGCGAAGCGACAGACGACCTGACAGCCTTTATGAGCACCTGGGAGCCGAATGCGGACGATCAGCAAAAGTACGGCTCCATCCCTAATTACGATGCGAACGTCAAGGCGCGCAGGGCCCTGGCGCGGAACGTCCAACTGTATACCCTCGCGAAATTGAGCGCTCTGGTGAATCAGTCGGATCTCTTCAAACCGTTCAAGACGCTTATGGACCAGCAGATGGGGCCGCAAAACGCGTCTTCCGTGGTTGAGGCGCTGAAGGAGTACGCGATGGTCAATAAAGACGGCGCGCTTGAGCCTGCGGACCAGGCGCGCGCGCTGTACGAACGGCTGAAACAGTCGGCGTTGTATCAGAAAAACCCCTCTTTCAGGGCCAGCGTCGACCTCGGGATGGCGAAGACGGCGATACGTCTTGCCGCACGGTACGCTAGGGAAGGCAACCGGGAGAAACTCTTTGAGAATCTTATGAGATTCAATGCCCTCGACAAGGGGGCTTTCATGGCGCTATTGAACAGAAAGTCCTCATACGATCGCTCTGCGGATTGGGATGAGATCGTTGCGCTGCATGATGCTCTCGCGATCATGACGGAAGCAGACCAGGTCGCAGACCGCGCCCTTTTCACTCTGAATCTTGCGCTTTTGCGGCATCCGAATGAACAGGTTCGGGAAAATGCATGGAAAGAGCTCAGCATGATGAACGATGCGCAGGTTGAGTCGCTGACCGAGGACGACCTGCAGAATGCCGCAGAGCAAATGAAGGAAAACTTCTCTGGCTTGCATAAGGTACAATCGAGCAGGCTGGGGGATATCCTGTATACGCCGTTATTGAGCAAGCTCCCTGTTTCGTTCAAGCAGGATTATTTCAAGGTGGTTGACAGACAGGGATTCGCCGACCTGTACCAGGCGGTGTTCTCAGCCGACGCCCTGGACATGAAGAAAATAAAGGATGCCCTCGCAACGGCGAAAGACGAGAAACTTCTAGAGTTGTTCATAAAGGACCTCGTTGCGCAGAAACCGGCGGATATCCAGCGGAAGCTTCTTTCTGGAATTATCGTCGCCGACTCTCGGCTTATGGCGCCCTTCCTTGCCAATTACAACAGCAAAACTCAGAACACCCTTTCGCCGGTCGAGGTGGTGCTGTCTCTTGATAAATTCTTCAAGAATTACATGGAGGGCAACGTCAAGCAGGATGAAAACGTTGAGAAGATCATCGGCGTCGTGACCAGCATGCTGCAGAGAGACGGTGTGCTGTATGGCGCGCTTGAGATCGATCCGAAGGGGAATACCATTGTGGATGACCTCCTGACGAACATAGATACTTATCTCGCGAGCACCCGTTCCGAAAAGATGATGACTTACTACGATGCCCTCGGCAAAGCGTACATCCAGAAGGTGAGTTTCTCAAACCCCCAGAATGATAGAGCGCCGGCCGTCTATAAGAAGCTCGCGAGGCGGGACGCGAGGTTCGGCGAGACGGTCAGGCGGTTGGGGTTTGTGCAGAAAGCGGCCGCGCAGGTCAAGCCGGCAGCGCTGGTTACCGCGGCGCCCGCCGAGTACCGCGCCGCTGCGAAAGACAATGCGGAGATCTTTTACGACCTGTTGACCAGCGATAAGATCAAGTGGACCGACGACGGGCCGCAGTATGCCAAAGGAGAAGCGGTTGCCTACGAAAAGGTCGAGAGGATGGCAGAGCAGGAGACCGAGCAGAAGCTCTCGGAAAACCTGCCACAGGGCCTAATAAAGGCGGTCGCTTCGAACAACACAGAGGAGTTCAACCGCATCGCAGAGGAGATCGAACGCACTCTCAACGATTTGCGTGTCGCGGACGTTACACCTCAGGGCAAGTACCGGGTGCTGATTGACCTGTACGGCATCAGGAAACAACTGGAGCGGGCGCTTGACGAGGCATACGGCGTTACACGAGAGGGGAGTATGTGGCCACGTATCCAGAAGCTGTATGAGGCGGCTCAGGTGAAGGCGGAATCTCTCGCGGGCGACCTCAGCAATGATAAAAAAAGCGCCCGCGAAAATAAGGATATGATTACACTGCTCACGGAAATATCAGCTGAGATCAGAGATATTGCACAGCTCATCGCCGGCAGCAAGCTTAGCGCGGCAGTCGTGGAACAAGCGGCCACGGCCGAGGAGGCAGTCCTTGCAGCGGCGCTCGATACGGAGATGTCCTATAAAGGCGCGACGCCTGGCGAAACACTCTCGGACAGGCAGGAGGCGGCGATAAAGGCGGTCGCTACCGCTCTTGAAAATGAGAAAAAATACACCGACGTCACCTCAAAAGTGAGCATGGTACCCGCCGGGTATGCGGTGCACGAGGTGTCAGCCGATGTGGTAACCAACATGCTTGAGGGGATGAAGGACTTTTTCAGCTTCGATGCCCGCACCGGCAAGATC
>JAKPTF010000071.1 GCA_029571225.1 Candidatus Omnitrophota bacterium
GATCGTAGGGCTTTTTATATGTAACGCATAGATTTGCGTCTTTTAGGGTGAGGTTCGAGCCGCAAATTTTCAAAAAATCTTTTTTGCGGCTTAAAATTTCCTGCCAAGCGACAGAACGCGCTTGATTACAGGAGGTTACGAAGTCTTTAGCCGGTTCGAGCCACCCGCCGCCGCTTTTCTCTATCTCCCGCAACCTTGCCTCCAAATCCTTCTTGTCATTGATCAATTTCGCCTTGCGTTTAGTGTACTCTTCCTGGGTGATTTCGCGGCTGATGTAGATGTCGATAATCCTTTCCAGCTTCTGGTCGAATTCGCCTATTTGAGCCTTGACTTCCTGAGATAGAGAAGAGGAGGCTTTGCTTTCCTCTTGGAAGAGTTCATCGAATCTATTTATCATGTTGTCTTTTGTCGTGTCGTCTATATAAACTTTCTTGATCGCTTCGTTGACTTGGGAAAGCAAAGCCTCTTCTCTAAGAAACTTTTTGCTGGGGCAGGGGCCTTTCTTCCTGGTGCAATGGTAGTAAATGTGTCCTTTTTGCTTCTCGGCGGTGATCGCGCAGCCGCAATACTGGCATTCTACCAATCCGGTGAAGGCGTACTTTACTTCTGCTGGCTTGTGGTTGCGGTGGCGGTTATAGATAACCCCCTGCACGCTGTCAAAAAGTTTCTTAGAGATAAGCGGCGGGTGGCTCGCCTCGTAAAGTTCATTGTTAAATTTGAATACCCCGTAATAGATGGGGTTATGGAGTATTCTGGCTAATTGAGACTTACAGACAGGCTTGCCCATGTTGCCCGTAAGCCCCCAACGGCGGATTTCCTCGACCATGGAGAAAAGGGTATAATTGCCGGTTGCGTATAGCTCGAAAATCTTCCTTACGAAAGGCGATTTGTCTGGGTCAGGATAGATGTTGTGCTCCTTGTAATTGTTGAGATAGCCCAGCGGCGCTAAGTTCGGCCAGATGCCGCGTCGCAGTTTCTCCCTCATACCGCGCTTAATATTCTCGGAGAGCGAATCGACGTAATACTTGCTCTGGCCGAACGCGATAGAGAGCATAAACTTGCCTTGCGCGGACGTGTCGAAGCGAAAAGTTGGGAAGCGCAAGTCGGCGATCTTGCCGGTGTCGACAAGGTAGATAATTTTTCCGCCGTCCACAGAGTTTCGGGCAAGCCTGTCTGGATGCCATGCCAAAATACCGTCGCAAACGCCCGCCTCGATTTGCTTAAGCATAAGGTCAAAGATCGGCCTGCCGGGTTTCTTGGCGGTCTTAGTCTCGATAAACTCTTCTGTTACAGACAGATTTTCTCGTTGGGCGTATTCTTTGAGTTCGTTGAGTTGCGATTCGATGGATAAAATCTGTCTGTCCTCGTCATCGGTTGATTTACGGGCGTATAAGTAGTATTTTGGCATGGCCGTAACCTCCTGTAAAAATGTCGGCGTTCTGTCGCTTGGCGAAGAAAGTTTTTGAGATCCGCGGTTAATCTCAAAAACTTACTTATTCGCCGAAGGCGAATAGGAAATTTTAAGCCGCAAAAAAGATTTTTTGAAAATTTGCGGCTCGAACCTCACCCTAAAAGACGCAAATCTATGCGTTACATATAAAAAGCCCTACGATCTCATCGCGAAATCGCAGGGCTGTCTCAACTGGCGGAGAGGCTGGGATTCGAACCCAGGGACCCTTGCGAGTCACTTGTTCTCCAGACAAGTGCTTTCGACCGCTCAGCCACCTCTCCCTTATATTAATTATTCCGGCTCGACAGCAGATACAAAATGCTTTTTGTTCCTGAACAGGTATACAACCGCGTATACGTTCGCGGCGGTCAAGAGGCAGAACACCGCGATCATGGCCGTTGTCGCCGTGGGAACTGATTCCGCGGGAAAAACCTTATATAACTCCTGCAGTACCCTCTTATCGCGCAGGGCGAAGATGGAAATCGTGAGCATAACCTGATATGCGGCATGAAACATAACGGCGATGAACTAGGACGTAGTCTGACGCCTGATGAGACCGATCGTCATGTAAACAAGCGTACCGCAAATGACGGCGACAAGGAACGCGGAGCCGCCGAATTGCCGCAATCCAAGCACGTTTTGAATCAACACGAATGTGTAGAACAGGATAAGAAAATACATGCCTCTGGATTGAGTGCCGATGTAACGCTTCATACGCCTCTCCATACCGGTTATTCTATTATACCTGAATTCCGATGAATGACAACGACTGAAGGCAGGATTAATGACGATCGTTCGTTGACTTCAGCCCCGCGATGTCTATCATGACGCCGACGATTCCCCCGACCGTTCCGTCGGGTTTCTTGAACGCAGCCTTGTTATGGATGATATCATGATAGCTCCCGTCGGCATACTTGACCTTCATTTCATATTGCTGTCTGCCTCCTCGGGCCAGCAATTCCCTATCGGCGCGCGCATGGACGTCAGCCAGCTCCGGTGAAGACACCTCATACACCGTATGGCCTATCACCTCATTGCGGCTGAGGCCAAGATATTCAAGAAAGGCGCTGTTACAGCCGGAATAAACCCCTTTTTCATCCTTAAAAAAAACAGGGTTCGGGATCGCGTCAATGATGCCTTGCAGCCATACGACATTGTTCCCCAGGGTTTCGCTGATCTGCTTGTGCTCGGAGACATCGAAACATAGCCCCAGATAACCGGCAAAATCTCCGTTTATATCATGATAAGGCCTGCCATATACGACAACCCAGCTATACTCCCCGTCTGAACGCCGCAGATGGCATTCCAGCTGGAACGGATTTCTCAGGGCAAACGCATTTGTATATGTTTTCGCGCACTGCTCACGCTCATCGGGATGGATGCTTTCAAGCCAGCAATCGCCTTTATCATTCTCGAGCGTGTGGCCGGTGAATTGCACCCATGCCTTGTTAAAGTAATCACACCGGCGCTGTATGCCAGACCGCCAGATCATGGCCGGAAAACTGTCATACAAAGACCGCTGATGCTCCTGCATTTTTTCCATCTGCCGCCTGGCGCCGACCAGCATCAGCTGCAACATTCCAAGCGCCACTGCCGCAACCAACATGCCGATTACCAGTATGATGACCGTCCGCACAAGCCCCTGTCTCTGTTGCATTAATGAATATACGGTGGCTTTATTCTCCATTTCATAAGGAGGCAGCCGCAGCCTCATGAGAAGATCGTGCACGGGCTGATAATTCTGCGCGACAGCCCATCCGGCATGACCCGCAGAACGCGCGGCATTGCTGTCGGCAGGCATACTTAATAACGCAATGGCTACTTTCGTAGTCAGGTCTGATGGCGTATTCTTCATCCTGGCAAAGGCCCAGTCGGGATAGAGAGCGGAACTGCACGGGAACGGCACATCTTTTCGCTGGTTCACGACGCGGATTTCATTCCTGTTGATCTTGCCTTCCGCCTCCATCTGCTCAAGAATGCCTGTGCCAATAATACCGGCATCCGCTTTGCCCTCCAGGACGCCGTATATGACCCCGTCGTGGGTGCCCGCGAACGCGACGCTTTCAAAATTCTTCTCGCTTATAATCCCCTGCGCCCTCAACTCTCCCTCGCCTATGATCCATCCGGTGAAAGCGAGCGGATCCACTGCCAGTATTTTTTTGCGCCGCAAGTCCCTCAAAGATCTGATATCCTGACGGCCTGTCTTGCATATAAAAACAGAACCGCACAGCGTCGAATACATTCCGGGGTTAAGATTACGGAGCGTGGCGATACGCGATGCGCCGTATTCAGTTTCCATTTGAACATACAGGGTAGGGTTGCAGATCATGAAATCGAACCGGCCCTGTCTGACAAGAGATTCAGCGTCCTCGAATTTGACCGGAATCACCGTGAAGGCGTAGTCGGCAACATTGTTATTGAGATATGCGGCAAGCGGCTGCCAATTATGATTGGATTGGTCAATGCCGCGGCGCGCAACCACGCCGATCTTGACCATGGGCTTTTCTGTCTGGGAGAACGCGGGCAGGATGCCTGCAAAGAAGAGTGAAAGAATTAAAGCGAAAAGGATTTTGCCGGGAATATGCTGTCTGCGCGGTTTCACATTCCACCTCATGTATTCAGGCATATTCTACGACAATTTCAGCGCGCTGACAACAAAATATGCCAGCCGGATCTACGCATGTCTGAAATGCAGATAGACCCTGCCCCAGCCCTTTTCGGTCTTTTCAAGGCGGGAGTACAGGCAGCGGATCTCTTTTTTGTTCAGGAAATTCAATATGCGTTTTTTGACGCTTGCGGCAGCTTCGCCGTACGATATCTCGATCGTCTTGATTCGTTTCTCCACCGCTTCCTGGATGGCTGCGTTGATCCGTTCTTCCAGGTCGGTGCTCACCGGATAAAGGTTCAGCTTCAGGATCATACTCAATACCCGCGCGCGCTATCAGCCACAGGCACCTCACGGCCGTCAACACTCTGCTTCAGGATCACATACAGTTCATCGCTGCAAGACGCCTGCGTGATGCGGTTGGTAAAATATCTGTCGTTGACAAGCCGGGCGATCGCCGCGAGGATCTTCAGTCCTTTGCCGATATCCGAAGCCGGGGCGAGCAACAACATGACGATGCGGACGGGCTGTTTGTCAAAGGATGCGAAATCTATCCCCTCTTTTGACACGCCGATAAACAGGACAGGTTCTGAAAGGCCTTCGATCCGGGCATGCGGCACCGCAACGCCGCTTCCGATGCCGGTGGAGCCCTGGCTTTCCCGCTCAAGAAGGGCGTGCAATACGCCCTGCTTATCCTGGATCCTCCGTGCCGCTGTCAAAGCATCGAGAATCTCGGAAAACACGCCTTTCATATCCCGTGAACGTAGATCGGCGTTCACTGAATTTTGGTGCACAAGATCCGACAATACCATTTCATTGCCTCCTGAAAAGCTAAAAAACCAGAGCATCATCTCTGGTGTAGTCTTATGAAGTATAACACCCAAAATCAGTTTGTCAAGCTGATTCCATGCAGGAAATTTTTTATATCGGGCTGCATGTCAACGGCGCATTCTTCTTCCCGCTTGAGCACCATTGCCAGATAGTCATTGATCCCGGCCAGATACTCCTGTTTGCCGTGAACCATGCATGCCCGGGCAAAAACACCCATATCAGCGAATACGACCGTTCCGTTGCTCATAGCGTTTTGCATGGCGCCCCAGACGCCAACAAGCTCCTGCGGGGTATATGCAGGCGCATCGTTGCTGGAGTGACTCCGCACCTGTCCTGCGGAAAGCCGCCGCAGGTCGATGCCGCCCAAGCCTCCATCCTTGAGGGATTCCAATCCTGCCAGCGCCTGATTTTTTTTGTCTATCTTGACAACGACCGTGTCAGAACCTAACTTCTGCTGCCAGCCGGCATAGGGTATCTTATAAGAATAATATTCGAACTCCGGGCTGTCGGACGCGACAACTGTCCCTTGCGTGACAGCAAGCCAGGCAAGCTGTTCTCGTTCCGGCGGATCGAGCTTTGATAAGCGGGAATCATTCACCAAAGCAAGCATGCCTTCCGAAAGGACATACACCTGCTTTTCGCTCTGCTTATTCCATACCATGAGCCGGTGAGGATTCAAAGAGGCTATCCTCGACGATATGGGTTCATTTCCAATGGCATAGAACACGCCGGGGCCCGAGGTTGGGTAGCACGTGATGACCCTGCCATCCGCAGAAACGACAAAAACCATGCGCACAAGCTCACTCGATCCGTCAGTGGTAAAATATGAAACATACACATCCCGCGGCCACCAGTCAAGATGGCCGTCCTCAGGAAGGTTACGCATGGCAAAAAGGTTCGATTGCCCCGCTTCGATCCATGAGATGATCGCGTCCTCGTCCATATGCGCAGGAAAATATCCCGTGAAGGAGATATTCGCCGAATTCGGGTCATAGCGGTGGCGTTTGATGATATGCTCCATCCGGACCAGAGGAAGCCTGCTCTCTCCGGGGCCGAATTTCCGGCTCCGGCCGGCGACATGCTCGATGTGCTCGCATAAACGCCGGTATGTGTCGGTTCTGCGGTCAAACTGGGCCATGATATACTTGCCTTTATGATCCTTGATCATCTGCCTGGCTTTGTCCGCTCCTTTAAGCATATATTCCCTCAAAAGTAAATACCGCAGCCATTTATCCTCATAATCCAAAATGCGTTGCGGCAGCTCCAGCGCGCCTTCATCCCCATACGCTTGATTCTTCATGGCGTGCAGAAGAGCGGCGGCTTTTGAATCCTCGCCCAGCCCCAGAAGGCAATCGAATTTATACCCAATCAATACGCTGTTCGTGTCGGGTTCATTCCCCTCCAGAGCAGCGATGAGCGACAACGCGTCCTGGTACCGTTTATGCAGGACAAGCTGCCGTATCAGGGAATAATAGGTCATCAATATTCCAGGATCCTTTTTCATGGCTTCATGCGCTTCCTGCAAAGCGCTGTCCAGGTCACCCGACGCGATAAAAACCAATATTTTCTGAAAAGAAACTTCTTTTGTTCGAGGATCCAGGGCCTCCAGCACTGCCAGCGCCTGAGCGTATTCTTTGCGCAGCCGCAGTAATATTGCCTTCTGGACCTGGATATAGGCATCGCGCGCGGCTTCCTCAACGCATTGTTCTTCTGCGTTTACCAAAGCCTCCCACGCCTGCTCATTCCTGCCCATTCTTATCAAAAGCTGTATTTTCTGGCTGTGAGTTTTAATATCTTTGGGATTTAAACCAAGCGCCTCATCGATGACCTGTATGGCTTCTCCATGCAACCCATCTCTTAATAATCTATAGAATTCCAGGATCAACCCCTGCGACGATCGTTTGATCCTGAGGGACTGCGCGAGCGCATCGTCCGCTTCTTTTTCCCGGCCCAGGCTCTGGAGGATCTGGTAACGTTTGGTCCATGCCTTGTAATCCTGGGGATCCAATTCGATCCTGCGGGAATTGATATCCAATTCAAGCTCTCGTTGTTGGCGCAGCCTGGGCCCGGTCCTGTGGCGTTTTTCCGACGTAAATATGAAAGACGCCTTGCGGTATAATTCCGTGTTATCTGAACGCAAATCCAGAAGGCCTTTGACCGCTTCGCTCGCCGCGTCCAGGTCATCTTCCTGCAAAGCGATATTGAGCTTGAAAAGCCCGGCCCTGCCGAGCACGTCGGTCGGGGTATCCGGTATGGCGACGATGCGGGCGATCAAATGCCTTGCTTCGGCAAACCTTTCCTGCCCCTGCGCCACAAGCAGTTCGACGACCTGGAACAGCGCGTTGTCATCAAGTCCGACAATGTCAGTATCATACACGGCGCCCGGAAAAGACATAAGGTTGATACTGACCTTGCGCGCGATGTCCTTCACCCATCGGTCTTTAACCTCAAGAGCGGTCAGCCTGTCGGCAATCTGCCTGGCGCTCAGCAGAATGTCCTTGTCGGGATGCCCGCGCATTTCGTTATTGATGGCCATCAGCATGGAAAGCGTTATTTTCAAGACGTGCGTATTATCCGTATTCAATGCGATCAGATCGTTTATAGCCCGCATCACAGCCGGGAGGTCGCCGCGCTTGTGAGCGGACGCAGCGAGCAAATACGTGGCCATCGCATCATCCGGTTCCTGCGGCGGCGCATTGTTATCGTCCAGGCCGCCGTCCTTTGGTTTCCCGCTCAAATCCACAGGGACCCTGACCAGCTTTTCCGTGGACGGGAGTACGCCGGGCACTGACGCATATTCCGGTTTCCGGACAAAAGACG
Organism: Candidatus Omnitrophota bacterium; assembly: GCA_029571225.1. Taxonomy (GTDB): domain Bacteria; phylum Omnitrophota; class Gorgyraeia; order Gygaellales; family Profunditerraquicolaceae; genus JAGOOP01. The sequence continues at coordinate 7,707 of JAKPTF010000071.1, forward strand.
CGCCTCCGCTTATATATTCGCGCATTGTCAAGCCGCTCCGGTCGGAGACGTATTCCCGCCTGGCGTATTCGCCGCCGGAGAAGGATCTCTGATACGCTTCGAAATACGCCTTCTTTGACCAGGAGGTCTTTGACGTAAGTCCGCGCAGGTCTTTTGAATTGACAGCCATGCCTGACAGACTGCCGGCCATGTTCGACTTATACCATTGCGCAAGGATAAGGGAAAAATACGCCTGGCGAAGAGATGCGTATTTTCTGGAAGAATTCAACTCGCGGGCAAGGAGCGGAAGGATCTTTTCCTTAAGCAGATACGTGGAATACTCGTTCAATTCATCCTGGCGGCGGTCACCGTGATGCTGGCCTGTTTCAATACTCCCTTCGGTCTTGATATAATCCTGCTCGAGCATGACCTTTAACAGGGCCTTGTAAATATAGACGCCGTTTTTTGTTTCTCCCAATACAATCTCACCGGGGATGATCCACGGCCTTGTAATAGTGGGAATCTGGATATCTTCCGTGTTATACAGCTGCATCGCCCTCGCGTAAAGCTTGTTCCAGTATTCCCTTCCCAACGGACTGTTCGGATCAGTCAACCGGCAAAGATCCTTCTTCAACTCCACATCAGCCGCTAAAAGCACCCTGCCCATGTCCGTTTTCTCGAGCAACGAATCGATCACGCGGTCAGGAGCATCAGGCCTTAAATTCACCCAGAACGAACTGTCAGGCAAACTCAGGCCGATCCTGAAATATTCCATAAGCACAGATATGTTTTTATCCACGTCCCGGTGCGTCGCGTCATCGGAACTGCCTGCGTCAACGTAAACGTCAAGTCGGCCTGAAGACGGATTTACGACGATAGAACGGATCTGGACGGGATGAAAAGCGCCGGCAGGAGGAGTAACGGAGCGCAAATACGCAGGCATGGCCATCTGCGGCGATATCTGCGCGAAAACGACCTGCTGGAATACGAATCCGGCGCAGGCCACTATGGCAATGCCCCGTTTCATCATTGCACGCTCCATCAAAAAAATACTGATTGGATAGCAGAGAACCTCGTATTAAGAGTATATATTAGGGAAGGCGGAATTCAATAGCCGGGAAGATTGATTTTGAAAGCGTTTTCACGCTCAGGGGAAGGGATACAACGACAGCGGGCGCCCGGTCAGAGGCGCCCGCCCGCGATTACGTAGCTGGAGTGAGCCGCCACAGCATCCTCCATTTAACCCGCAAAAGCACTACGTAAATTTAACTTGCCTATCAGCCGCAATACTTCCATGGTCTCCCGGTCGCCCATGACATCGATCTCGACCGGGTCTTGCCCGCCGAACTTCTTGATAATGATCTCGTATTTGTCCTCTTTCTCTTTTGGATCCTGTTTCATCAACGCCCCCTTCATGTGTACGTAGATCACTGACCCTGATTTTCGGGATAGACTATACCAAAATCAAGATTAAAAGAAGATTAAATAAATATTAATTTTTCTAATCCGGGACGGGAAGGGTAACGGTGAAAACAGTGCCCTGGCGGAAGTGGCTTTCAACGGAGATATCGCCCTGATGCATTTTGACGATGGATTGCACGATGCTTAATCCGAGGCCCGTGCCGCCGGGCCCGGCCTTGTCGGGGGAGTCTGTGTGGAAGAAACGGTCGTATACCTTATCTATATGTTCCGGCCGTATCCCGATGCCGGTGTCGGCGACCGAAACATGCAATTGTTTCGGTTCGTGGCGAACGGTGATCGTGATAGTGCCGCCTGCCGGCGTGAATTTGACCGCGTTGCTGAGCAGATTCAGGAACATCCTTCGAAGATGAACCATGTCCGCTTTGATGACGATGGGCTTATCCGGACAGGAAAGTTTGACGGAAATGCTGTTCGGCTCGGCCATGCGGCGCGCCTGGCCGTATATCTCGTTGATAAAAACCGTGAAATCGAACGACTCAAAGTTAAAAACCGAGGGCTCATATTCAAGCCGGCTCAACAGAAGGAGATCGTCGACGATCTTGAGCATGCCTTCAGCCTCCTCGAGCGTAACCTTGAGCACGCGCTGGTATTCGCGCGGGTCGCGCTCCTGCATAAGCGCCAGGTCAGCTTCTCCCCTGATGATCGTCAGCGGAGTTTTGAGTTCATGCGCGACGTTGGAGCTGAATTCGGCGATATACTTAAAGGACTTGTCGAGCCGAGAGATCATTTCGTTGAACGCATTGACGAGGTATTTAAGCTCTTCCTCCCCCCGCTGGGATTTGACGCGGATGCTCAAGTCTTTATAGGTGACGTTGCTGGCGACTTTGGTGATATCCATGATGGGCTTTAATACGCGGTTCGTGATGACGCCGCCGAAGAAGCTGGCAAGCAGGAGGATCAAGGGGATCGTCAACGCGGCGAATATCAGCCTGCCGTAAAGGATGGCAAAGACCTTGTTGCGCAAAACGCCGATCTGGATCAGATAAACCTGCCGCTTCTTGTAGTTGTGATAGAACGGGATGGACCCCACCCTGAGTTGATACGATCCGATATTCACGTCCTTATATGAAACGGCTTTCCTGCCGGCGACTGCGATATCCGAAAGAAAACCTTTGAGCATAGGCTCGGTCAGGTTTGCCGAGCTCAAGATCTCCTCTGCCCGATCGACGCTGGCGAAGTTTATATAGGCTTCGGCGAGATTCTGCTTATCCCGTTTGGCCAGCCAGGCCCGCTCGACTTCCTCGATCCTGTCCTGATTCGGATGCGTGCCTTCAAGCCTGATCACCCTGCGTACGGCAAAATCGAACGCGCGCTGGTCATTGCCCAGAACAGCCAGATACGAGTTGATCGCGCTTGAAACCTCCTGCGCCTTGACGAGGATATTATTATCGAGGTCCCGGTACAGCGTATGGCGCAGGTTATAATACGTCAAGGCGGTGTAAAACACCAGGATCAATGCGAGGATCGCCGTATAAAACACGCTGATCTTGAACCGGATGGAATTGAACTTCATGGGGTCAGGTTTGGATGATATACCCGCTGCCTCGTACCGTGTGGATAAGCGGTTTCTTGAAGCCCTTGTCGATCTTATTGCGGAGGTAATTCATATATACATCGATGACATTGGTGAAAGAGTCGAAGTTTTCGTGCCAGACATGTTCTGAGATCATGGTGCGGGTGATTACTTTGCCGGCATTGAGCATCATATATTCCAGAAGCGCGTATTCCTTGCTGGTCAGATCGATATCCTTGCCGTCGCGGGCAACCTTGTGGGTCAGCTGGTTCAATTCGAGGTCCCCGATCTTGAGGATACCGCCCTTGACCGGAGCGCTCCTGCGCAGAAGCGCCTGAACCCTGGCAAGAAGCTCCTTGAAGGCGAACGGCTTTGCCAGATAGTCATCCGCCCCGAAATTCAGCCCCCTGACCTTGTCATCGATCGTATCCTTGGCCGAGAGCATCAGGATCGGCAGGTCGATCTTTTTGCTGCGAAGTTCCCTGCAGACAGAAATACCGTCCTTGCCGGGAAGCATGATATCAAGGATAAGAAGGTCATATTCGTTGATCTCAGCCAGGTAAAGGCCCTTTTCACCGTCCGCAGCCACGTCAACGACATAATGCGCCTCTTTCAGTCCGCGAGCCACGAATGATGCGATCTTCTCTTCGTCTTCAACTAATAGAATCCGCATGGATTTTATTATACCACTGGAGCCTATGGTTGGGAATGATATTTCAGAAAGGGAACGGCGTGAAGAAAAATGGCCGGACAATAAAGTCCGGCCGCGGAAAGGGAAAAATCTCTCAGAATTATGAGCGTCTTTTCCTGAAAAGCAATCCTGCTAATCCAAGCCCCAGCAATGACAATGTAGCAGGTTCCGGGACAGGAGAAGATGCGTTATTCCGAACTCCAGGGTCATAAAAGCTCGTGTTAGTCCTGTTGATATATGACTCAATATCAGATAATGTTATATTCGCAAGAAGTTCGTCCAGATTAATGGTCGAGTTACCAGATCCTTCATATGAATTCAGATATTGCCTTATAGTTTCTTCATCATATTGCGCAAGAAGCGCTGCTATACTGCCGCTGCCACCGCCGGCCTCTATCTTGCAGCCAGCTATGAAGATAAGAGATATCAGGATTAAGAATTTTTTGACCATTTTAGACACCTTTGACTTGTTTAAATCTTTTCTAAAGACATTTCTTTTAGTACAAAAAAAAAACGATTACTGACTTTATTGGTCAATAACCGTGGCAGGCGTTATTGCTGATGCGGGTAAAGTATGCCCTATAAACCTCTATTTGTCAAATTTATTTTTAAAGTACCTGAATACCTTTTTGCCGCAAATACGCTTTCAGGTCTCCGATGCTGATCATGCGGAAGTGAAAAACAGACGCAGCCAATAAGATCTCAGCCCCCGCCTTTACGACCGCATCGTAAAAATGCTCGAGTTTCCCCGCTCCGCCTGAGGCAACCACCGGTACGCTCACCGCATCGGCGATCGCCTTTGTGAATTCCAGGTCATAACCCTGCAGCGTCCCATCGCCGTCCATGCTCGTGGGCAATATGGTGCCTGCGCCCAGATCCTGGCATCGCTTTGCCCATTCAACCGCGTCCCGGCCCACAGCCCTGGTCCCGCCGGAAACCACGACGTCGAATCCCGAAGGCATTTTTGGATCACGCTTGCCGTCTATGGCGACCGTTATGATCTTTGATCCAAATTTTTTTGCCGCCTCGCTGATCAAAAGCGGATTCTTTACCGCGGCGCTGTTCATGGATACCTTGCTTGCCCCTGCCTTTAATACTGCTTCTATATCCTGCATGCTGCCGATCCCGCCGCCTACCGTGAGCGGTATGGTAATGGCAGACGCCACGCTCTTGACCCATGCAAGCCGCGTTGCGCGGTTCTCGACCGTGGCGGCAATATCAAGCATTGCAAGTTCATCAGCCCCCTCCTGCTGATAGAACGCCGAATTCTTTACCGGGTCTCCCGCATCTTTTAAATTCACGAAATTGACGCCCTTAACCACACGGCCGTCCTTCATATCCAGACACGGCATGATCTTTATCGCCTGCATATGCGCTCCTCCCTCTTGCGCCATAGTCAATATTACGGAACAGAGGGCTTAAATATTAAACGGAGAGGGAGAGATTCGAACTCTCGTGAGCCAGAGGCCCAACCGCTTTTCGAGAGCGGCCCGTTATGACCACTTCGGTACCTCTCCAAAATTTTCTATTAGCTTTATATCGAGATTTGTCTTGACCAGTTGCGGACATTATACCACACAAACCGGGCTTTTACCAGCCGGCGAATCAGGGTCAACCGATAATATCGATGCGCTTCCCTGCAAATTCAACAACATCCCCGGCCTTGAGCTTCCGGCGGACGCGGGTTTCCGCCTCCGCGTTCACCTTCACCGAGCCGCATTGAATACATTGCCTGGCCGCTGCGCCGTTCTCAACAAGCCCGAAAGCCTTGAGCATATTGTCAAGCTCGATGAATTCGCTTCTCAGTTTGAATTCCATATTATAGTGCGAGCAATTCCTTGTTGGTCGGATATTTTTGCAGCAATTCGACAAGCGTCCTGGCCGCTTCAACAGGGTTGTTCTCGAGCAGCTTACGCCGGAGATTATCGCTTGCGATAAGTTCATCGCCGGTAACCAGCAATTCCCTCTTGCGCGTTCCGCTGCGGGCTATGTCGATGGCGGGAAAAATCCTCTGATTGGCGACGTCTCGAGACAGCACGATCTCCATGTTGCCCGTGCCCTTGAACTCCTCAAAGATCACCTGGTCCATACGGCTGCCGGTATCGACGAGGATCGTCCCCAGTATGCCGATGGACCCGCCGTTCTCGATCTTGCGCGCCGAACCGAAGATCCTGCGGGGCACTTCTAGCGCCCTGCTGTCAACACCGCCGGACAGGGTCCTGCCGCTTGAGGCGCGTTGCGCATTATGCACGCGTGCAAGACGCGTGAGTGAATCCACGACGATCATGACATCCCCGCCTGCCGCCGCCTCGACGAACGCCTGGCGCATCAGGTCGTCTGCGGTGCGGACATGATGCTCGTAATCCTGGTCCATGGAAGACGCGCGCACCTCGCCGGGGACCGCGCGCTTGAAATCCGTCACTTCCTCGGGACGTTCGTTGATGAGCAGGCTGTAAAGCTTTATTTCCGGATGAGCCCCTGCGACCGCCTGGCAGATGTGCTTGAGAAACGTGGTCTTGCCCGAGCCCGGAGGCGCGACGATCAGGCCTCGCTGGCCCATGCCGATCGGGCAGATCAGGTCCATTGCCCGCATGGTAAGTTCCTTGCTGCCGTCCTCCAGGCGTATGCGCGGCGCCGGATCAATAGCAGTCCCTGCCATGAATTTCCGCTCTGCGTCGTCGATCTGACGCATAGGACGGGAATGGGCCGTGGGTATCCGGTGATTGTTTAGACGTCGATCAGGATAGCTCATGCGTTTTCACCGCTTCAATCTGTTAAATTATATCACAAAATTGCTCGAAAGGTTGCAGAATTGCGTGCGCTGGGCATGGACTTTGCCGCAATCGCTAAATCCCTCAAAATAGGCGGGAATACGGCACGGAGGGCTGCTCACTCTATTTTTATGCCAAAACAGCAATAATATCCGCATCCTCAGATTCATTCAATACTCCAAGAATCTTATCCCGCCATTTCTTCGGCACCGACTCGAACGCCTGCCTAATCTTTCTTGCCTCACCCTTCCCAATCAAAGCCCTAAGAATTATCAAAGCGGTATCTCTATCTTTCTGTGCTTTATCCTGTTTCAGCCTTCTTGGAGAAATTATTAGTTTATGCAGCGCGAAATTTGCCGGATGCGGCATTCTTATATGGAAACCCTCTACCTTTACCGTGATAGTGTCTGCCGATAAAAAACTCAGGAACCTAAGCGCCACCGCATTCAACCCCAACTTCGGTAACGCCACAGGTTTATCAATACCTTTGCCTCTTTCAGGAACGAGGAATTCAAGCAGTAAATCGGGATGTTCAAGCTTTATGTAACCTTTGGCACCTTTGTATATAATAATAAACCCGAGATCTTCAAGAAGCTCCGGGATATTGACTTCATGCCTCATTCTGCCCGGGTTATCTATTAAAAAATCGAGATCCCTGGTCTTAATGGTTTGCCTTGCTGTGTATGGGACGTCAGAAAAATAATCGACATAGAAATATACACACCAGCTTCCTATAAGAATGAGATCATCGAGCACACCAGCGTTATTGAATCGCCGAAGAATCTCAAGGCATAATTCAGACTGCTTCTTTTCCACGCAATGCCCTCCTCAAGAAACTAATCTGTCCTTTAACCCGCAAAAGAAGCCTTTGATACTTTTTGAGCATTTTTCTCTGCTTCAGATACCCTGCTTTTACTTGCGGAGACACCGGGCCTCTATAAACAAACTTAACCTTATCGCCCTCTCTTCTGGCTAAGTAATAATAATAACGCCTGCCAATCTTTTTCTTAATAAGGCAGCCCTTGATCCTGTTAATTTGCTCTTGATACCCCTTACACATATCAAGAGAGTTCTGCAATTCTTCATTCAAAACGCCCCTTAAGACTCCCATAACGATTCTCCTTTACCAAACATTAATCTAATATAAGTATACTTTGTTTGGTAGGAATGTCAAGCTTGTTTTTACCTAACAATCGTAGAGATATATTGGGCTTTGTTAGGTAACACATACTATAAATAAAATTCCCCCAACAAATATTTTTGCTCATCTACATGTTGGGGGAATAACCGCGAGCTATTAGAAAAGTTAACAGGTTTAATTTTCGGTGGGGGAGAGATTCGAACTCTCGATGGGCTTGCGCCCATAACAGTTTTCAAGACTGCCGCATTCAACCGCTCTGCCACCCCACCAGGGCATATCAGTTCAGGACGAATATCTGTTTGATCGTCTCGACGATCATGTCGTGCGAGATCATATACGAAGTGTTGAAGAAATTGACAAAGGAGAATTTTGCAAACACCAGGTTCAGCAGCAGGCCGAGCAGCACGATATTAAGGATATACACCAGGGTGAAGCCGAATATGTAATTCGCTTTCAGGAAATCTCCCTGTTTGGCCCTGAGCGCCTTTGCGCCGAAGACAAGATGCAAAGCGATGCTGAAACCTATCAGGAACATGAAATAGACCAGTGTCTGATCGTTCGGGAATATAAGGTTCGCCAGCGGATACAGGCAGAATAAAAGGATCGTATAGATGGGCAGCACGTACGGCGCGACTTTGACTAACGGCGCCATGAACCTGAATACGGCCTCGAGGATCTTCTGCCCTCTCTGATACAGCTTGACCGGCTCCCAGACGAAAAAATAGAAAAGCACAAACGAAACAAGCCCTTGCCAGAACGGTTTCTGATACAGGGGATCGATATTCTTGAATTCGGACATGAACGCCAGGGTCGACGAATACACGAATGCGAGAAACCCGAGCCCCAGAACGAGCTTCAAAACGCTCACGGAGCCTCTTTTGACCGTGTCAAGCTTGGACTGCATTTCCGGGGACAGGCTCAAGCCTTCCGGGCCGCCATCATCGGCCTGCGGCTCCACATCGATCTTCTCGAATTCGTCAAAATCCCTGCTCTTAGGAAATTTTCTCCGCGCCATCGAAATATCTCCTTAGACACTCGGGGATGGTCACCGAGCCGTCTTTTTGCTGGTAGTTCTCAAGGATCGCCACGACCGTGCGGGCCAGCGCCACGCCGGACCCGTTCAACGTATGCACAAATTCGATCTTTTTCGTGTCCTTCCTTCTAAACCGGATATTCGCCCTGCGCGCCTGGAACGATTCGAAATTCGAGCAGCTCGATACCTCAAGCCACTTATCCGTTCCGGGAGCGTACGCCTCTATGTCATAGCATTTACTGCACGCAAAACTTATATCCTGCGTGCTCAATGCGAGAATCCGGTATGGCAGGCCGAGCATCTGAAGCACGGTCTCGGCGTTGTTGAGCAGTTTCTCATGCTCTTCATACGACGTCTCGGGTTTAACGAATTTGACCATCTCCACTTTATCAAACTGATGGACCCTGACCAGCCCCTTCGTATCTTTGCCGTATGAACCAGCCTCCCTTCTGAAGCAGGCGCTGTATGCGGCATAATAAATGGGCAGCTTGTCCTCGTCCAGGATCTCGTCGTTGAAGATATTGGTCACCGGCACTTCGGCAGTCGGGATCAGGAACAGGTCGTCGTCCTTGAGCTTATACATGTCCTCTTCGAGCTTGGGCAGCTGGCCCGTGCCGGTCATAGACCTGCGGTTGACCAGAAACGGCGGGAATATCTCCGTATATCCGTGTCTGGTCGTATGCAGATCGAGCATGAAGCTGATCAACGCCCGTTCGAGCCTGGCGCCCGCGCCTTTGAAAAGGACGAAGTTCGAACCCGTGATCTTTGTCGCGCGCGGGAAATCGATGATGTCCAGGTTCTCGCATATATCGATATGGGGAAGCGGCTTGAAATCGAACTGTCTGGGCGTGCCCCAGGAACGCACGATCTGCGCCTTGTCGGGCGTGCCCACAGGCACGCTCGGCTGAGGGATATTGGGGATCGTCATGAGCAGCTTGTTCAGCTCGTCCTCTCTGGCAGACAATCCTTTTTCAAGCTCCGCGACCTGTGCGGAGATCTCCTTCATGGACGCGATGACGGGCTTGGGGTCCTTTTTCGCCTTGATCAATGCGCCGATCTCGTCGTTTGCCTTGTTCTGCCGGGCGCGAAGCGATTCGACTTCAACAAGGACCTTCCTGCGCTCATCATCAAGCTTGACAAGGGCGTCAAGGTCGAATTTCGCGTTCCTGTTTGCCAGCGCGGTGCGCACAAGATCAAGATTCTCGCGGATGAAACGAATATCAAGCATAGACTCCCCTATCCTTTTATAACCCCGAGTGGTCGCATGCGGCACACGCGTTTCGAGATCCCCGCGTTATGCACGACGTTAACGACATCATTGACGTCTTTGTATACTTCAGGGGCTTCCTCGACGATCGTGCCCCTGCCTGAAGCAAGCACGGTGATGCCTTTTGATGCGAGGTCCTTCAACAATTTATTGGAATCGATCGACCGTAATGCCGCGGAACGCGATTTTAAACGGCCCGCGCCGTGGCAGGTCGAGCCGAACGTCTCATCCATGGCGGCTTTCGTACCCACGAGCATATACGAATTCCGTCCCATGTCCCCGGGAATGATGACCGGTTGTCCCGTTTTCTGATACCGGTCGGGAACGCCCTGCTGTCCGGGCCCGAACGCGCGCGTCGCGCCCTTGCGGTGAACGCACAGTTTCATCTTTTTGCCTTTGACGGTATGCGTCTCGATCTTGGCGATGTTATGCGCCACGTCGTAAATAAGGCGCATGCCCAGCTTTTCCCAGGACGAGGCAAAGAATTTCTCAAAAACCCTGCGGGTCAGATGCATAAGGCACTGGCGGTTGGCCCATCCGTAATTGGCCGCGCATCTCATGGCGCCGAGATACGCTTTGCCTTCAGGCGAGTCAACCGGCGCGCACGCGAGCTGCCTGTCAGGCACGTTGATGCGATACTTCTGGAGGCAGCGGATCATGGATCTGACGTAATCGTCGCATACCTGATAACCGAAGCCGCGCGAACCCGAATGGATCATGACCGTGATCCGGCCCAGGTCAAAGCCGAATTCATCGCACAGTTCCCGGTCATAAAGCTGGTCGATGACCTGGACCTCAAGAAAATGGTTCCCGGACCCGAGGGTCCCGGACTGCGATCTTCCCCGTTCATACGCGCGGTCCGATACCGCATCGGGGTCGGCCCCGTCCATACAGCCGGATTCCTCGGTGCATTCCAGGTCTGCTTCAGTGCCGTATCCCTCTTCGACCGCCCAGCGGCTGCCTTTCACAAGGAGCTGTTTTTCTTCCCGGGGATTGACCCTGATATCGCCTTCGGACCCCACACCCGCGGGAATACCGGAGAACAACGCGTGCGTCAGGTCTTTGATCCTGTCTTTGATATCGTCAAAGACAAGATCCGTCTTGATCAATCTGATGCCGCAATTTATGTCGTACCCCACGCCAGCCGGGGATATTACGCCGCCTGCTTCGGTATCAGTCGCAGCCACGCCCCCGATACTGAAACCATATCCCCAATGTATGTCGGGCATGGCCATGGACGCTTCGACGATGCCGGGCAGGAACGCGACATTGGCTACCTGCTCGAGCGCCTTGTCGCTGCGGATATCCTTGAGGAGCTTCTCGTCGGCAAAAACAAGGCCCGGCACGCGCATGCCCGGCTTATAAGACCGGGGGATGCGCCAGCGGTAATCGTCGACCTTTTCCAAGGGGCCCTGCCATGCGTCCGACATAGGCGGGAAATGTTTTCAGGTCAAAAATTTAATGCCCGTCGAGAACGTCCCTTCCGCGCTCGTGCGCTGCCACACGACTCTTCCTAATGCCTGAATATGTTCGGGGGGGTCTCCGGGCAGGTCGAATTCGAGACGAAGAATAGATCCCTGGGGCAGGCTTTTCTTGGTCTCCAGGCACATGCCGCCCTGGCTGATATCCTTTGAGATTCCGTTATCATATTCGGGGATGACAACGGCATACTTGACATCGGTGGACACCCCGACACGGGGGAACTGCCTGTTATCCGTACTCGCGGGAACCTGCTCCTGATTCTCGTCAGACATCAAAGATCACCTTTGCTGTATACGACGACGCTCCATGTAAAAGCTCGAGATCATTATAGGTCGCGGCCTTGATCTCGGCTTTGAATCTGTAATGGCACCTTTGCTCGCCGTGCACCGAAATATCGAGCCCATTCCCGTCGAGCCGGTTCACCGTGTATTCGACGAATATCAGCCCCCGGGTGGCCGACAGGGACAGCAATTCGTTCAGCCACAGGACAAGCAGTTCATCCGGTTTCTCCGCTGATAGCCTGACGTTAATTGTTTCACGCAACGACCGGGGGGATGACGCCTGGCGTTCGGCCATGATATCGAACATCGCGTGAGCGGCATTCACGAAAATACCCGCCAGGTCGTTTGCCTCGACCGCAACGCCTATATCAGCGGTATGCTCAATGATCGTGTAGCGTTTCTTCTTCAAATATGAGGGGCGTAAAAAAAAATGAGCCGCCTTGGAATCGAACCAAGAACCTTGACCTTAAGAGGGTCCTGCTCCACCAATTGAGCTAGCGGCCCGAAATAAAACGTATAAAATAATACCTTATTTTAGCTTAAAAAAAATATTTTGGCAATATTAAATGCAGTGCCGGAAAATTCATCTATGCGCCCAGGAGGAGTTGAACCTCCAGCATCCAGCTCCGAAGGCTAGCGCTCTATCCAGTTGAGCTATGGGCGCAGATTTATATTATCTGGGCCTTATCTCCGAGCATTTCGGCGATCTGTTTCAGCTTCGCTTCATCCACCGGGCCGATGTTCTTTTCCGCCGTACTGCGCACGGGCGAGTTCAAATGCACCTGGTCCGGGTTGATCCGCTCGACCGCCTCTTTGAGCTTGCGTATGTGCCTGATATCGTCGTTATACCCCTTGACCAGCATAATCTCAAGCCAGATCTTTCCGTGATATTCCTTGCGCAGGCCGACAAGACCCTCGATGATCTCCTCCACCCTTGTCCCCGGGAGCGGCCGGTCGATCCTGGCGAATACTTCATCCGATGCAGCGTCCAAAGACGGCACAATAAGGTCAGCCTGCAATAATTCCTTGCGCACCTGCGCGTCAACCATAAGGCATGAGTTGGTGATCACGGCAACCGGCACGGAAGACATTTTCTTGATCCCGGAGATAAGCGCGGATATTTCCGTATGGAGCGTCGGCTCGCCTGCCCCCGAAAGGGTGATATACGAAAGCCCCTTTATCCGGCCGGGATTGGCATCAAGCCAGGCCCGCACCTCGGCAATGATGTCCGCCGAAGGGACATATGCCGACCGTTCGAGCGTTTTGTCAGTTGTGGCCCCGAGCTGGCAATACACGCAGTCAAAAGGGCAGGTTTTATGCGGAGTCAGCGATATGCCCAGCGATACGCCGAGCCTGCGTGAAGATACAGGGCCGTAGATATACCTCATGACGAATGAAAAACCCCCACCTTTCCGGCTCTGCAATAGTGCGTTTTCCTTGAAAGATGGGGGCTAATACCGATTATTTTACCTCGACAACGGAATTCTGCGTGCCGAATGAATTATAGACGGCATTGCTGCACTTGGGATCGTTCACCCATGAGCCGTCGACTAAGAACTTATACTCATACCGCCCGGGTTTCAGGCTGACGCTGACTGCCCAATTACCCTTGCTATCCTTCTTGGCAGTGATTTTCTTAGGATCCCAATTATTAAAACTACCCGCGACACTGACCTTTTTTGCCTGTGGAGCGAAAATCTGAAACTGCGTTGCCTTTGCTGTTCTCGAGCTGACCGCCGCTTTTGGCATGGTAACCTCCTTTTAATTCAGTTATTTATAATACACGATTTTCGAGGTCTGTCAAGAAAATACTGGTATTTAAACAGAGACGACAGCTATGCCTTTTCTGTCAGCCAGGGCAATTGCCGATTTCATGTCGATGACGAGAGTCTTTTTAGCCTCGATAGCGAGGCATGTAACCCGTGCCCGGATAAGGGTTTTGATCGTGTTAAGCCCGATCACGGGTATGTCGAACCGCATATCTTGCGCTGGCCTGCCGGCTTTGGCTATAACCAGGCCTTTACATATCCTGCCTGCCCGGCGGATGAGGTTATCTGTGCCTTCAAGAGCCTCGACCGCCACAATCGCCCTGTGTTTAACCGCGACAGTAAGGCCTATATCAAGATCAGCCACTTTTTTTGCCAGGTCCATGCCGAACCTGATATCCTCCCACTCGCTCTCGGACGGCTGCCGCTGGGTCAAAACGCCGGCCTGGGGCACAAAAGACTGCAGGAATGTCGTGGAATCGATCAATTCCAGCCCCTGGGCTGACAGGCGGCCTGCGATAGCACTGAAAATGGTATTGGCTTTTCGGTCGCCGATACTGCTGAATAAGTCCTGGATGGCCTTGCTGTCACGCACCTGGCGGCTGAACAACGCGGCCGGGCTTACCTGGCCTGCCATGACCACCTTTGTGATCTTTTCCTTGCGGAATATGTCAAAGACCCGCTCGAACTCGCTCAATGACACCCAGTGCACCGTCTGCGCCAGGCGAATGATCCTGCGGTCAGTCTCTCCCCGTATTGCAACGGCGACAACATGAACGCCGCGCTCCCGCGCCGCTTCGCAGAACAGGATCGGGAAA
>JAKPTF010000066.1 GCA_029571225.1 Candidatus Omnitrophota bacterium
ACTCTATTTTTATATCAAATATTACGGCTATGCGATCGAGAACGTTCCCTCAGCAGGCAACCCCGGCAAGTATTTCAGTCAGGAAGGACTGAACAGCCTGTTCTTGAGCGAAGTGAACGATATGGTGATGGCCGGCGCGGCCGGCGACGTCAGGTTGGGAACCGAAAGCGTAACCCGGCCGATCGAGTCGATGGACGACCTGGACGAATACGGTATCAGCAAATACGCGATGCTGGACATGGTCATCGAACGCGGCACCGCCGGTAAGAAGTCAGCCGGAGTCGTGAACGCTAAAACGCCCGGGATGGGCCACAGCGACCTTGACATTAAAAAGGCCGATCAGATCAGGGGGAAATCGCTTAATGAGGAACAGGAGCAGGCCCTGGAGCAGGCGGATCTCGCGGTTTTTAACCAATTCGGCTTGTACGGCAAAAACTTGAGCGATGCGGTGTCGTTGATCAGGTTGAGTTTAAACGGAGAGGTCGATCTTGTCATGAAGGACAGGAGCGGCAATGATGTGAAGGGCCAGATCATTCTCACCTCCGAAGACGATCTCAAGCTGGTATCGACGGGCAGCCCAGACGCAAGTTCGTATGAAAACGCGGCAAAGACAGTGCGGGTCCTCCTGCCGGTCGATTCCCTGACCGAAGGAAAGCCGTATGTCTTTCTCCAATTACTGAAGCACGAGCTTGACGAAAAGATCATGAAAAAATCGCACACCGAAGCGGTCATTGCAGAGGCGCTCTTGAACGCTGACAGCAACAAGCGAAAGCTGGGCGAGATGAGCGACCGTGTCAGGCGCTCGATCAGAAAGACCGAAGATCTGGCGCTTTTGGCGCAGCTGACGCAGGACTGGGAGGAACAGGACACCAAGGCGTCTCTTGAAAAGGCTGGCTATTCCATGGCGGACATATCCACGATCATGGCGCATGCCCGGCAGTTCGCACAGAAAACAAAGCCGATTGCGAGGGAACGATACGAAGAGATGATGAAAGGGCTTGAGTCCGCGAGCTACGGCAGGGAAATAAGCGAAGGAGAGCGTGACGGCCTGATCAGGGGGCTTAGTTCCCTGCCTGCGGGAGAGGTGAATGTGCAGGACGGGGACAGCGCCTGGACCGTAAAGATCCGCGGCGCAGAGTTCCGCGTCATGAAGCAGAATGGCAAAGTGTGGTCGGTGAACAGCTCCAGCATCGGCGATCCCAACCTGAGCGCCGTGATTATATGCGCGCTTGCTCTCAGCCCTCAAGACGCGGACCTGACCGGCGCATTGTCCGGTGATGCGGGCAGCGCCCTGCTCGGCGATCGCGGCGCGCTCGCCAGGATGATCGGTCATGCGGGGGAGAGCGAAGACACGGCTGCCCTGAATAGGATAGGGATCCTGCTGGGGGCCCTGGCTGCGAGGATAAACGAAGCAAAGGCCCCGGATGCCCTCAAAAACGCCATAGTGGATGCCCGTAGCAAGCTGTATACTGCCAGACAGACCGTTGAACAGAAGCGGCGCAACCGTGCGGCAAACGCGCGGTTGGCCGAAAACGAGGCGGCGCAGCAGCAGGAACTTAAAGAAGCGCTCAAGAAGATGCAGGACAACGCGCGGATCCAATTCAGAAAAAGCAGATATGTGAGCATACAGCCGGCCTTGAGCGTGGTCGAAGAGGCGCTTGAAAGCTGGAAGAATAACCCGCAGTTCAAGAAAGAGATCGGCAAAGAATTCGCAAAACTGTTGGACTATATGAAGGAGAACAAGGCAGGCAAGATATTGCGGTCGGCAGACATTATCGCTCTTGAAAGGTTCGCCGATACGTATGAAAAACAGGACGTCGGGATCGATGTCAGCGGTGTTCGCACGTACGTTGACGAGCTGATGGAGCAAGGGATCTCTCAGAACGACGTGATCCTGGAAAAGGCGAAGAGGCTGTTCGGCCTTGAATTCGA
>JAKPTF010000092.1 GCA_029571225.1 Candidatus Omnitrophota bacterium
AATCGCAGATACAACCGCAGGAGAAATATGAGGACCCTTCCGTATAAGACACCTGATCGAAGGCGTACAACCACGGCCCTGTTCGCCGCGCTCGTCGCCGTCTCCCTGATGGCGGCGGGTTGTGCGCAGAACCCGCCCCGGATCAGGCCAGCCGAGCCGGCGGCGGTTGTCCCCGACCCGGTAAGCCTGGTGAAGGAGTATAACGCGAATATCATAGAGCAGAGTCCCGATGCGGCAGCCGGCAAGTTCAAAAAGATGAGCAGTGACCTGTTTGCGTTCTACCGGGGGACGTCCGATGTGTTTTACCGGTACAACGAATACTACGGGATCGATCACGCGTTGGTGCCGGCCGCGGGCGCAAAGGTGCAGCTCCACGGAGACTATCATCTGGAAAACTTTGGCGCCTACAAGAGCGAGCAGGGGAACATCTCTTTTGACCTGCTCGATTTTGACGACACCTTCCAGGGGCCGTACATCCTTGATCTACGGCGGATGGCTGTTTCCATCCGCATCGCCTGCGGTGAAAAGGGGTATGCCGACCGGGGCGATGAGATGGTCATGATCTTCCTGGAGAATTACGTGCGCATGCTGAAAGAAATCGAGTCCGGCGAGACATCTGTCAATTTCTATTACCGTTCGGGCGACCCGCAGCGGCTTGTGCAGAAGATCGTCGAAGCGGTGAAACATGTGGACCGCCATCAATATCTGGAGAAGGGATGCAAGACGCACATCGCGAACAACGGCAAGCGGGTGTTTAACAAAGACAAGGGATATGTCAGGATACGCAACAAGGCATTCCTGAAGCGCGCGATCGGCCGGTTCCTCGAAACGGTCCTGTCCGAATACCGGCATGATGACGCCTATTATACCATCAAAGACGCGGTGATCAACCGGAAGGGCGGGATCGGGAGCGCCGCCAAATTGAAGTATCTGGTTCTCATCGAGGGAGACACTGCCGACCAGTATGATGACGTGGTGATTGAGTGCAAGGAAGAACGTACGCCGGTGTGGGCGGAACAATACGGCGCTGCTGTCGATAATAACGGCAGGCGTGTCTTCATGGGGTTCTACCTGATGCAGTCGGAGACCTATCCGAGCATCGGCTATACCACAATTGAGGACAAGGACTTTTTTGTGAGCGAGATGACGCCGTATTACCGTGAGCTGGAGACAGATGACATCAAGAGCCCGGAAGATATGAAGGAAATGGCGGTCGTCGCGGGCAGGCTTATCGCGAAAGGGCATGTCCGCGGCGCCGAAGACCCAAAGGCAGCCGCGGGGGCGCTGGCTGAGGCAGCCGGCAGCGATGCATTTCGCCGGGAACTTCTATTGTTCGCGCAGGAATGTTACAGCTATTTCAAGCAGGGCTTCGCGGAGTTCCGCGAGCGGTTGAAGAAGTATCCTTTGCTTACGGTCCCCGCAGCCGCATAGTGGTAAAAGAGGCAGGCGGTGCGCATGTTTCCGGTTCACGAACAGACAAAAGCCGGCAATTTGTCCGGCAACACCCTTGAGGTGCTCCGGGAGCGGTATCTCCGCAAAAACGATGCGGGGAAGGTGATCGAATCGCCTGACGGTCTCTTTTGCCGGGTTGCCCGTTCGGTCGCGTCGGCAGAACGGTTGTACGGATGCGGCAGCCGCAGTGCCCAAGCCGAAGAGACGTTTTACCGGCTGATGCGCGGCCTTGAGTTTCTGCCCAATTCTCCCACCCTGATGAACGCCGGGACTGATGTCGGCCAGCTCTCGGCCTGCTTTGTGGTGCCCGTTGAAGACTCGATTGACTCAATCTTTAACGCATTAAAGTCGATGGCAAAGATCCATCAGACCGGCGGCGGGACCGGCTTCTCCTTCACGCATCTTCGGCAAAAAGACGATCTGGTCTCTTCGACGAAAGGCAGGGCATCCGGACCCGTATCGTTTATGAAGATATTTGATGCCGCCACCGGCGTGATCGTGCAGGGAGGCAGACGGCGCGGGGCAAACATGGGGATCCTCTCGTGCACGCATCCCGATATCATAGAGTTCATCGAGGCAAAAGAAAGGGGCGGTTTTGAAAATTTCAACCTTTCCGTATCCGTGACGGACGAGTTCATGCGGAAGGCGGCGCTGAACGAGCGCTACGCATTGGTGAACCCCCGGACCGGAAAGAATACGCGGACGGTGCGCGCGGGTGACGTCTTCCATCGGATCGCTGAGGCCGCGTGGCGCACCGGTGATCCCGGCCTGATCTT
>JAKPTF010000075.1 GCA_029571225.1 Candidatus Omnitrophota bacterium
CCTGTTCCAGGATTTTCCGCATGCGATTTTCGTCGAAGCTGAACAGATATACCGGCAGCACGAGTCCCAGCGATACATTCAGGAAATCGAGCGTGGAGATCTTGTCATAGGATGTCAGGGTGCAGGCAAAGATGAACTTGCCCACGAAGCTGTTCACAGCCTGCCTCAGGTTCTTTTCGGCTACGAATTCTCCGGCCGGTTTATCAAAGATCGCCTGCATGAATGGATCAAGTTTCAAGGCCTCCTGGATTGGCATGCGCAGGCAGTTGCGCTTGAATCTTTCATAGTGCGGAAAGAAGATCAAAAGCTCTTTTACGAAACGCAGCAGCGATGGCAGGCAGCTCAATGTTTCCCGGCTCAGCGTGGCGAAGCGCTTGGAATGGTTGCTATGGAACATGACCTTGGTGGTATTGATCCAGCGTCCGGTGGTAAGAATTTTCCGGGCGTAATGATAGTTCTGCATCACGAACAGTGCCCCATAGTTTTCCTTGCGTTCGGGGTCGTAGAGGACACGCCCCCCGAGTCGGTCGGTGATCAGGATAAACGGCCTGTTATAGGCTTTGAGCCGCAAGGCGCATGACATGCCCGCCATGCCGCCGCCGATGATGATCGTCTTTGCCTGCATGTTGATGGTACCTCCTCGTGTTGTGGTGTCCGGGGCTTTCTATCCGTCTCTCCGGTTGTTGATAAGTAAATAATGAATCTCTTATGGTTCTTCATAAAAAAATTCTATGCGCAGGTTTTTTTGGCCGGACATTCCGTGCAGCGCATGTCGTAGGGGCATACCGTAAATGCTTTGGCGTATAGGTCGTCCCACACCTCTTTGAAACGGAAGACCGCGGCCTGATTGACCGTATAGATCATACGGTTGCTATCCCTGGTCACATTCAATATACCGATTGTTTTCAAGGCTTTAATGTGCTGTGAGGCCGCCGGCTGCGAAATGCCAAGTATCCTGGAAACATCCGTGACGCTCAAGGTCTCCTTGGTCCTGGAGAGCAGGATGCGTATGATCTTCAGACGGATCGGATCGGCCAGGGCCTGCAACGTGGTCGCCAGTTCATGTACGATGGTGAAATCATCAGTATGTAGCATTTGAGTATAACGATACGCTTATAATTGGCAACTGTCAATTATGAATATAATCTTTTCTTATATCCGAAAGGCCGGACTCCGGGAGGCCATCCACTTTAGGCGCAGGTCTCTTTTTTCGGGCACTCGGCGCAGCGGCTGATATTGTACGGACAGGGAGTAAACCCCTTGAGGAAAAAGGCATCGAACTTCATGTTGTAATTTTCCATCTCTTTGACATCGAGACTGTAATGCACGCGGTTGCCGACCTTGGTGGATATGATGATCCCTATCCTTTTCAGGATTTTGATATGCTGCGAAACCGCGGGCTGGGAGATGCGCAGGATCTTGGCAATATCGGTCACGCACAAGGCCTCGGCCTGTCGCGAGGCCAGGATGCGTATGATCTTCAAGCGCTGAGGATCGCCGAACGCCTTGGCGGCATTGGCAATATCGTTGACCATCATGTACGGAGTTCGAGACATGGGCTTCAGTTAAAAGCTTAAATGTATCGTTTGTCAATAACAACACGAACATCTTTCGTGTAGCTTTCCGGATTAAACATTAGAACATATTGGCCGAGGCATCGACCAGTTCTTTGGTTTGCCTGGCGATCTCTTTTAATATATCTGGGCCTAATCCAAGCAGCCGGGCGGATTCGA
>JAKPTF010000093.1 GCA_029571225.1 Candidatus Omnitrophota bacterium
CCTTCAGGTTATGAGCCTGACGAGCTACCAAGCTGCTCCACCCCGCGATATCTAATAAAGATCGATGCTGCAAAAGTACTACTATTATATAGCCGTAACGCGATACAGCCAAGAACTATTTTAGTTATTTACGTCGGGAATTATCTTGACCGGCACTTCGTCCTTGCGCACAACGCCTAATTTTTCGCGCAGTATCTTTTCCTGGTAAACGCGGTCTTTCTCAACGCGGGATAGCTCAGAGCGCAGCAGCTCGTTTTCGGTCTGGAGCCTTTTGTTCTTGCGCACCAGGTCGTTGTTCTTGGCGTTCAACCGGTGTATCTTCGCAAATCCCGGCAAGAATATGACAGAGATAGCCAAGACCAGAACGATCGGCCATAAAAAGCGCCTGAACAGATGATTCATCTCATTTTTTCCACGCAGTGCCTGCGTATTTCGCTTTTCTCCCGAGCTCTTCCTCGATGCGCAAAAGTTCGTTATACTTGCAGATACGGTCCGTGCGGGAAAGCGATCCGGTTTTGATCTGGCCGCAGCCGCAGGCGACTGCCAGATGAGCGATAGTCGTGTCCTCGGTCTCGCCCGAACGGTGCGATATGATGGCGCCGTATTTGTTGTCTTGCGCCATCTGAATTGCCTCGAGGGTCTCCGAGAGCGTGCCTATCTGGTTGACTTTGATGAGAATGGCATTGGCAATCTTCTGGTCAATGCCTTTCTTGAATATCTTCGGGTTGGTGACGAACGTATCGTCTCCCACGAGCTGGATTTTGTTTCCGAGATGCCTGGTCATCATCTTCCAGCCGTCCCAATCGAACTCCGACAACCCGTCTTCGATTGAAAGTATCGGGTATTTTTTGATCCACGCTTCATATATCGCGACGAGGTCCTCTGAAGATTTCAATCCGCCTTCGAATTTATACCTGTTCTTATCCTGGCAGAAGGAACTGGCTGCGCAGTCAAGCGCGATCGCAACGTCCTTGCCGGGCTTGTATCCCGCTTTTTGGATGGCCTCGATGATGAACCCCAGGGCCTGTTCGTTCGAGGAGAGGTTCGGCGCGAATCCGCCTTCGTCTCCGACCGATGTGGCAAGCTTCTGTGCTTTCAACAGGGACTTCAGGTTATGGAACACTTCTGTGGCCATGCGAAGCGCCTCGGAGAAACTCGGAGCGCCAACAGGCATAATCATGAATTCCTGTATATCGAGGTTGTTGTCCGCATGCATGCCGCCGTTCAGAATGTTCATGAACGGAACAGGCAGGAGGTTTGCCCTGCCGGTGGCAAGATATGCGTAAAGGGGTTGGTTTTTCTCAAGCGCTGCTGCCTTTGCAACCGCCATGGATACTCCCAGGATGGCATTCGCTCCTAATTTGCCCTTGTTCTCTGTGCCGTCCATGTCGATAAGCACCTTGTCGATCTTCTTAAAGTCAGGAGCGGAACCCTTTATCTTTGAGGCAATTATCGTGTTCACATTGTTGACGGCTTTAGTCACTGCCTTGCCCATATACCGGGATTTGTCCCCGTCGCGCAGTTCAAGGGCCTCATTCTCTCCGGTAGATGCGCCTGACGGGACAGCCGCGCGGCCGAGAACTCCGGAATCGAGAATGACATCGACTTCTACGGTCGGGTTCCCTCTAGAATCCAGTATCTGCCTGCCGATCACCTTCGCTATCTTGGCCATGTAAAACTCCTTTAGTTTAAGGTTAAATATACAGGATTTTATTATAACTTATATTTGCTTTTCGTCAAGCAAATAGGGGCATGTTTCCCATGGAAAACCGTATCCTTATATTGCTTGACTAATGGTATCGGCTATGATATCGTTTATGTAACTTTAATAAAGGGGTGTCTATGAAACTAAAGAAAGCAAAGCTATTCCTCCAATTATACTGGATTAGGATCACGATTATCTCGCTGCTTGCCGTCCTGCTTGTATCCCTTGTAGTCCTTGTTACCGTCGGCATGCGCGCCTGGAACGAGGTCGAATCGTACCTGAAACAATCACAGCTCGCCATGATCCCGCTGCAATTGTATCTTCAGGTGATCATGGGCTTCATCTTCGCCACGATTTACACCACACTATGGTATTGGCTAATGATGAAGCGCGGGGCGCAGCAATTTACCCAGACCGCGAAGAAATCCATTGCCGGCGAAACGCTCGGGATCACCTGGAACGACGTCATAGGCATGGACGAGGCAAAGGAAGAGGCGCTGGAGGTCGTCAACCTCATCAATGACCGCGCGCAGTTACAGCGCATAGGCGGCCACATCCTCCGGGGCCTGCTCATGCTCGGCCCTCCGGGCTGCGGCAAGACCTATCTGGCAAAGGCGATCGCCACAGAGGCCAAGATCCCCTTTATCTCCATGTCAGGCTCGGAGTTCGTCGAGATGTTCGTGGGCGTGGGCGCTGGCAGGATCCGTAGCCTTTTTAACAGGGCGCGGACGCTCTCCGAATTCGACGGTGGATGCATTATATTCATAGACGAGATAGACGCGCTAGGAGCGCGCAGGGGCCTTGACGCGGGTTTCGGCGGAACCACGGAGCATAATCAGACCCTGAACCAGCTTCTTGTCGAAATGGACGGTTTAAAAGAAAAGGACGCCAATATAATTATCATCGGCGCGACCAACGTCCCACAGACGTATCTCGATCCGGCGCTCCTGCGCCCGGGCAGGTTCGACCGCAAGATATATGTGGACAAACCGAACCTGGAGGACCGCTGCAAGATATTCGAATACTACCTCAAGAAGGTTAAGTATGACCAGAGCGATATAAAAATAGACAGGCTTGCGCGCATTACTGTGGGGTACAGCCCTGCGGACATTTCGAACCTCGTGCGGGAGGCCGCGTTGATTACGGTCCGGAGAAAAAAGGAACTGATCGGCATGCAGGATATCGACGCTGCGCGGGAACGCATCGCGCTCGGCGTCAAGCGCAGGATCAAGCTGCGGCCCGAGGAGCGCTGGCAGACCGCGTATCATGAGGCGGGCCATGCGATCATAACCTATTTGCTCGCACCCACGCAGGACGTGTTTAAAATAACAATCACCCCGCGCGGCCATACGGGCGGCGTAACCTGGACTCCCGAACGCGAAGAGATCTTCATACATGATAGTAACTATCTGTTGAACCAGATCAAGATATGTCTTGGATCATATGCCGCCGAACAGCTCAAACTCAAAATCACGACCGCCGGAGTGGACAGTGATTTCGCCTCAGCCCTGGGTATCGCCCGGAACATGGTCTGGCGCTGGGGTATGGGCAAATCGGGATTGCTCGGCAATTTCGACGCACTGACCGAATACGCATCCGGCTCTCGCCGCTCAAGCCCGATATCCGCCGATCTGCAGAGACGCCTGGATGACGATGTCCAGGATATCTTGCAGGCATGCCTGAAGGATGTCCAGTCAGTCCTCTCTCAGGAGGAGGCTCTTCTGGACCGGCTCGCGCAGGAACTTGTCTCCAAAGAAGAACTCAATTATGACGAGATCGAAGCGATCTTCAAGGAATTCGGCAAGAGCCGCGCTCAATAATATCTGTACCGGTGCACTCTGTTTCTTTATGTGCGGATGTTTTTTTTCCGCAGGCGCTCCTACCTACACGACCCAGACCGTAGCCAGATCGCTCAAGGACCTGGTTAAGACCGAATATAATATCGACATTTCCGCGCGCCTGGTAGGCTCTACGCTCTGGGTTTACATGCCGGTCGAGGATCTGTTTATAAAGAACCCCTCACCTGAAAAGTACGCCGAGAAGTTCAAGATACTCGCCAATAGCGGTACGTTGAAGAATCGGCGCTTCAGCGGAGAATACCATATTAAGCCGGTCCCTCCTAAGGATAAATCCCAGGATTATAAGATAAATAAGGATGTTTCGGAAAAGATCGGAATTCTCTGGAAGGCCATCAGGCGGGTTGTGTTCAGCATCGAGCCGTCACAGCGCGAGGACATCAAGTTCGTCGTCATGGCCATCGGAGATATAAAGAACGGGTTTGAGGTTACGGAGATATTCTACGTGCGCGACCTGAAGAAGGTGTCATATAACCTCATGTCCATCTGGGAATTCCAGCACAGGGTCATCCAGGACAGCCATGTCTCGCCGCTGGTCATAGGCGACAGGACCGGTAGGCATCTGTCGTACCGCGACCTGACCATGCATGAGTTCATCGCCAAGCAGATCGAATACAGGATCTCCCTTAAATTTCAGAAGCCAGAGGTCGAGCAGGACGTGGATATTGAGCGGGAAATTTCCCGGATCATCACTGAAACACTGCGTATGTACGAAGTGACCGATGTGGAAGAAGCTGTCTTCAGGAACCTTGACCTGAACAGGAACGTAACGCTGGGGTATCCTGAGATCTGGGGCAGGCCCAGGAAGAAGTGAGGGTTCCTACCCTGTAACGAAAACTTTCCGCCCTTTGATCCTCAACCTTCCCTGAACGAACAGCCGGATGGCACGCGGATACAGCGAGTGTTCGACGCGGTGGATGCGCGCTTCGAGCGCTGCGAGCGTGTCTTTTTCTCGGACAGGGACCGCTTCCTGCATGATGATGGGGCCGTGGTCCATTCGTTCGTCAACGAAATGCACCGTGACCCCGGTAAGTTTTACGCCATAATCGAACGCATCCTTAATACCGTGGCTGCCCTTGAAGGCGGGCAGAAGCGACGGATGGATGTTGATGACGCGGTTCTTGAAATCCCTCACGAATTCAGGGCTCAATATCCGCATGAAACCCGCAAGCACTACCAGCTCAATACCGGCCTGTTTGAGCTTGGCAATGATCGCTTTTTCAAAATCCTGCCTCCGGGCGAACGCGCCGCGTTCTATCAGGAACACCTCGACTCCGGCCTTTCGGGCCTTGCCTATGACCTTTGCCCTGGGATTGTCGCATACCAGCAGCGTAAGCTTTGCCGGTATCTGATTACAGCTGACCGCCGAAGCTATAGCCGCGAAATTGCTCCCCGTGCCCGATGCGAATACCGCTATGTTCATGGCTTATCCTCGCGTATGAGTATGGTATGAGAAGGGCAGGCCTTCACGCAGGCCTTGCATGACGTGCATTTGTGATGATTGATAACCGCGACGTTGTTGACGACATGGATCGCGTCAAACTTGCATGCCTTCTCGCACAATCTGCAGCCGATACAGCCGGTGTCGCACACAGCTTTGGTATCTTTGCCGATATCCTGTGAAACGCATGCGACGTAAACCGGATGCGGTACCGGTTCCATTGAGAACAGTTTCTTGGGGCACGCGGTTACACATTTGCCGCACGCCCTGCATTTGCGCACGTCCACAGAAGGAAGTCCCTCTTTCGACATGGACAGCGCGCCGAACGGGCATGCTGCCACGCAGGTGCCTAAACCTATACATCCGAATCGACACGCCTTGGGCCCCTGCATAAGGGCGGCGGCGGCAACACAGTCGGCTAATCCCGAATAGCGGTATTTGTCCTTGACCTTGATGCCGCCGTTACAATGAAGCACAGCGGTCTTTTTGATTTTCTTTTCGACAGCCTGGCCTAGTATGCCCGCGATCTCTGCCCGGCTTTCTTCAGAGGCGCCTTTGCATGCCTCAAGCGGCAGGGCGCCGCTTAAAAGTGCTTCCGCGAACCCGAAGCATCCGGCTCTGCCGCACGCGCCGCAGCTGGCGCCAGGCAAAAGGCCGTGGATCTTTTCAAGGCGCGGATCGATCTTGACCGCCAGTTTTTTAGAGGCAATACCGAGCCCGGCGCCGAAAAGTATCCCGAGAGCTCCCATGATCATGGCCGGCACAAAAATAACCATATCAGAACCTGAACCCGTTAAAACCCATGAATGCCATGGACATGATGGACGCGATAATAAAACCAATAGGGAAATCCTTCATCGCTTTCGGAACGCTGCATGATTCAAGGCGCTCCCTGATAGCTGACATCAAAAGCATAGCCAGCATGTACCCCAATCCTACGCAGAAGCCTTGGAACGATGAATACACGAAGGACGCCAGGACAGGGGTCTTGGCGCCGAAGAACATCTCGGAGTTCAGCACCGCGACTCCCAGGACAGCGCAATTACAGGTGATAAGCGGCAGGTATATCCCGAAGATACGGTATAAATGAGGGGCGAATTTGCGGACGACCATCTCGACGAGTTGCACGAATGCCGCGATGACGAGGATGAAAGAGATCGTGCGCAGATACGTCATGCCGAATGGTTCGAGGAGGAACCGGTAAATAGCCCAGGTTATCATAGAAGACATTGTCGTGACGAAAAGCACGGCGAAGCTCATAGCAAGAGCCGGTCTTGTCTCTTTGGATATGGCGATAAAGGAGCATAGCCCCAGGAACCTGGAGAGGATGACGTTGTAGATGAAAACGTTCGATATGAATATGACGAGGAATTGCGTCGCGTTCATTTAGCCCTTTCCTTGATGGTATTGAAGAAACCCAGCAGAAGGCCGATGATCAGAAGCGCTCCCGAGGGCATGCCGATGGCGAGCGCCGGCTCGAAGCCGGGAAATACGGTCAGGCCGAAAAGCTTGCCGGTACCCATCATCTCCCTGATCGCAGATATCAATATGAGCGCTAACGTGAACCCTGCCCCCATGCCGATGCCGTCGAACAAAGAGGCTATGACCGTGTTTTTTGACGCGAATGCCTCTGCGCGGCCGAGCACGATGCAGTTCACGACGATAAGCGGCACGTATATTCCGAGCGCCCGGTTCATCGGCGGGAAATACGCTTTAAGCGTCATTTCAGCAATAGTGACGAAGGTGGCGATCACGACGATAAAACAGGGTATGCGTATTTTGTCGGGTATAAGCTTTTTGAGCGAAGCGATGATGACGTTCGAACAGACGATGACGAACGTCGAAGCACAGCCCATTCCGACGGCGTTGCCGACCGAAACGGATACCGCAAGGGTCGGGCACAGCCCGAGCGCCAGCACGAACGTCGGATTTTCCCTGATGATGCCTTTGGCGAACTCTTTTATTAATCTCTTCATCTCGTGCCGAAAATCCTTTTCTTGGTATAGCGGTCGATAAGCGGAACAGCGGCGTTCATCATCAGGATCGAATAGGAGACCCCTTCGGGATATCCGCCCCAGAGCCTGATAATGGCGGTGAGCAGGCCGCAGCCGGCGCCGAAGACAATCTGGCCTTTGTGCGTCAGGGGTGAGGTGACGTAATCGGTCGCCATGAAGAATGCTCCGAGGAACAGCCCGCCTGACAGGATATAGGAAAGCCAGTTTCCCGAAAAAAGGGTTTTCCCTCCGAAGATGAAACACATGAGCCCCGTGACCGCGATATACGTGACCGGGATGTGCCAGGAGATGATCCTGCGCGCGAGCAGGAATATTCCGCCCAGCAGGAGCGCGGCAACGCATACCTCTCCGATACAGCCGCCTTTATTTCCCAGGAACAGATCCAGGTACGAGATCTGTTCGATCATTTTATTTTCCTTTAGCAGCGCAAGGGGAGTCGCCTGGGTTATCGCGTCATACGATAAGGGAGCGGTGAAGCGCGTCATATGTTGCGGCCAGGAAGCGGTCAAAAAAGCCCTGCCCACGAGCGCGGGGTTGAAAATGTTCTGCCCAAGCCCGCCGAATATCTGTTTGCCGATCGCTATCGCGACGAATGCGCCCACGGCCGGTATCCAGAATGGGCAGTGCGCAGGCAGGTTGTAGCTGAGCAGAAGGCCGGTAAGGACCGCCGATCCGTCTGAGGCCGACGCCTTTTTCTTCAACGCCGCCTGGATAGCAAACTCTGCAACAACCGATGAAACGACTGCGATGGCGATCGCCCGCAACGCTGCAGGGCCAAACATATAAACGCCTGCGATGCCGGACGGAAGCAGCGCCAGGCACACCAGCCACATGATGCTGTTGACCGATTCTTTCGTATGCAGGTGAGGAGATGTCGAGACGATCAGTTTATTGTTCATTGTTTAAGGGTTGCCCGTATCTGCGCGGCTTTTTGTCTGACTGAATCTATGACCGCCCGCGACGAAATGGTCGCGCCGGTGATAGCCTGTATCCCGTCAAGCTCGTGAATGGCCTTGCCGTTGAACTGTTCCTGGAACCACGGCCTGATATTCTTCAGGGGGCGTTTGCCTTTTAAGAAATCCCAGAGAGACAACGTTGAGGCAATCTCGCTTATCCTGCTGCCTAATCCCGGTGTTTCCTGCTGGGACACAATCTTGATCGCGTTGATACTGCCGTCATTGTTCATACCTACAATCGTTTCTATGGCGCCGGAATATCCTTTTGCGGATGCCTTGAACGCGGTGCCTATGGTCCTGCCGTCCTGGGACAATACCTTATAATAGAGCGTTTTCCCGCCCTCCTCAACCGGCTCGAATCGCTCGCCGTCAACCATGACCTCTTTCAAGCTTTCCCGCAGCTCTGCTTGGGCCTGTGCTTTTATGCGCCCGGCAGTGACCGCGTTGACGGACGCCAGAAGCACCGTTGCGGCAAGACAGGTGACGCCAAGCGTCAAACCCAAAGCGGCGATGGATTTCATCGGGCCTCCGGTTTTGCGCGTTTGATCGATTGCACGAGCTGCCGGCTCGAAGGGCAGACATAATTGCACAAACCGCATTCGATACAGTCAAGACACCCGAGATCTTTTGCCTGTTTCCATGACCCGCGAACGGACGCTTGATTGATCAGGCACGGCTCAAGATTCATGGGGCATTCGCGGACACAGGCTCCGCAGCGGATGCATGGTTTTTCCTCCAGTTCCCTCGCTTCGCGTTCATCCAGCAGCACCACGCCGGTAGTAGATTTTATGACAGGCACGTCATCGGTATACTGCGCGATACCCATCATGGGCCCGCCGGTGATGATCTTTGCCGGTTCGGCGGAAAGGGGGCCGCAGTGCCGTATGAGGTCCTTTAAAGGCGTGCCGATGCGGCAGAGCAGGTTTTTCGGGTTTGACAGGCATCTGCCGGACACGGTCACGACCCGCTCATACAGCGGTTTTCCCAGGTATACGGCGTCGTAAACTGCCAGTACCGTTGATACGTTCTGGACATTGACGCCTACATCGAAGGGAAGTTTTGCCCGCGGCACTTCGACGTTCAGGATCTTTTTAATAAGCTGTTTCTCTCCGCCCTGCGGGTATTGTGCCTTGAGGATCGAGAGCGTATATGGCGTACCCCTGACCGCTTTACGGAGGGCGTCGATAGCCTCCTGCTTATTGTCTTCAATCGCGATGATGACCGTTTGAAGGTCAGCCAGGCATTGCCTTATCAAACCGATGCCATCAATTATCCGGTCGGTCTTTTCAACGGTCAGACGGGAATCCCCGGTCAGATACGGTTCGCATTCTGCGATATTGACGATCAGGGTATGAACCTTTTTCGGAGGGTTGAGTTTTATATGCGTGGGGAAAGAAGCCCCGCCCATGCCTACAATGCCGGCATCGTGGATGATCCGGCGTATTTCTTTCGGGCCTAGCTTGTTTATTTCCTCAGAGCTTCTGGGGCGGATGCCGCTATCCATGCTGTCCATCCTGTCGTTTTCGATAGAAATAGACTTGCAGGTTCCCAGCACCGGATGCGGGTGCGGCTGTATGGAGCGCACTGTGCCTGATACTGATGAATGGATTGGAGCGAAAGGATCTGCGCCGGCAGACGCAATTCTCTGGCCTACAAGGACTTTGTCCCCTGGTTTGACGCCGATGGTGTCACAGGGCTTGCCCAGATGCTGTATAAGCGGTATGTGTACCAGACCAGGCGCCGGGAGAGCTTCGATGGGTTTATGCTCGGTATAGAATTTATATTCCGCTATTTTGACCATTGACGGGGGTTAATAAAAAGACAGCAGGCGCCGGTGATGCATACCACGATCCCGACTGCGATCAATATGTTGCCCGGTTGTATCCTGTCGGCAAGCAGGCTGCTGATGAACATAAAGATCAGGAACGCCATGTGCATCACGATCTCGAGCGAGCTGAAGATCTTGCCCAGCATGCGGTTTTCGCTTGAATCATGTATGATCGTGTTCGAGGCTATCATGATGGGGGCGATGCACAGTCCCAGGAGCAGCGCCAGCAGTGCCGCAAACGCGAAATAAGGATAATGGCCTACGCCGATCGTAAAACCGGTGACCATTATACCACTGATGATTAGGCAGATAAATATTATTTTATACCTTGATATTTTCTGTCCGAATCTGCCGTAGACAAGCGACCCGAGGAAGAGCCCGATGCCCAGAAACATTATCAGGAAGCCCAGGTCCTTGGTGGCTGAATGAAGCGTTTTTTGCACGAATACGATGATGACCACATACACGGCTCCGAGCGCGGACCACAGAAGGAAGATGATTCCGGCGGTCAGCCTGATGGCTTTTGTTTTCAGGAAATACAGGGCGCCGTCCCTTATTTCAGCAAAAACCGACTGTCTGATCGCCTTGACGATTTCCTTGCCGACCTCGACGATGCGGATCCTGGCCCTGACCCTTTTTGATATCATGAAAATGCAGGCTGCAGAGACCAGGAAGCTGGCCGCATCGAGATAAAAGCCGGTTCTTGCGCCCCATCTTTCGACGATGAGCCCGGAGATCCCGAAGCCCAGGACCGCGGCGATCATCCCGGTCATATTGATCATCGAATTCGCCAGCAAGAGGTCTCTGGGGTCCACGAGGTCAGGGATGATCGCCAGTTTCGCCGGTATGAAGAACCTGCCGATCGAGAATGCGAGGAATACGACAATATATATCCAGATGAAGGTTTGTTTGTAAAACAGGAAAAGCGGAATCATGAGGACGAGGCCTGCCCTGATCAGGTCGCAGACATACATCGTTTTCCTGCGGTCCCATTTGTCAACGAATGCGCCTGCGAAAGGGCCGATAAGAAACACCGGTATGATTGTAAATGAAAGTATCTTGGCGAACTGGATAGAGGTGCCGTCACGGCCGTACACGAGGCCGATGAGCGCCATCTGGCTCAAGCGGTCCCCTAACTGGGAAATGATCTGCCCGAGCCAGAGGAGGAAGAAATCCGGGTTCTTAAAAAGTTTTCGAAAGCCGTGTTCGTGCTGCATATCGTTCCGGGTTGCGGCATGACATAGCCAAGCGAGCGAAAAAGAAAAAAGCTGGCGAAGGGAATTGAACCCCCGACCCGCGCTTTACGAAAGCGCTGCTCTACCAACTGAGCTACGCCAGCACAGCATCAATTATATCAATTTTCCGTATTAAGTCAATGGCGAGCCGCAGAAATAAAAAAATAGTTATTAGTGATTAAAAACACTTGACTTATATTTTCGTCCGTAGTATAAATAAAACAATACATATTTTGTAATATATATAATCATCTTTAAGGAACCCGATGCAGCCTGCCAATTTGTCGAGCGATACTCTCACCGAAAAAGAAAAACGAAACATCGACATCCTTGAGATCCTTCGAAAACGCGGCCCCATATCCAGGCCCGATATCTCCAAAGAGATCGGCATCAACGTCGTCACCATATCGAATTACATCGATGATTTCATAAAGCACAATCTTGTCTATGAAAAGGAGCTTGACGTGTCCGAGGGCGGCCGCCGGCCGGTCCTGCTGGACCTCAATCCCCAGGGGGGATACGTTGTCGGCGTCGGCCTGAACCTGATGAACATTGTGGGGCTTCTGGTTGACCTGAAAGGAAATATCATCACCAAGACCCAGATCGCCCGGCCCAAGCCGTCGGTTAAGGAGATAACCGAATGCCTACTTGAGGTGATCCGGGAAATCTTCCGCCGTTCAAAGGAGTACAGCCAGAACATCAAGGGCATAGGCGTCGGCATCGCTGGCCTGGTGAACAAGAAGGACGGATCCATCCACTGGCCGCAGAAGATGGACCATTATTATACGTATGCATCCGTGGACCTGCCGCTTAAGGCTATGATCGAACGAGAATTCGATCTCCCTACGCTCATCGAGAACGATGCAACGAGCGCGGCGTTCGGGGAATACTGGCTTGGCATGGAAACCGATATCAAGAACCTCATCTATATGTTCTCGGGCGTAGGGTCCGGGCTGGTTATCAACGGATCGATCTACCGCGGCATGCAGGGGTACGCGGGCGAGGTATCCATATATAATTATAAGGAACAGAATGCCTTCAACTGCGAAGCGGGTAACACGTGTTTTCTGAAACGCTGGGAAATGGACCTGGGGATCGTCGATGACGTCAAGGCGCGCCTTTCAAAGGACAAGGAAAAGGCGGATAAATTCCTGAAATTGACATCGGCACGGATGGACAATATCGACCTCAAGAGCGTTTTTATAGCGAATCGCGCCAAGGATCCGGTCGCGCAGGCCGCGCTTGATGCCGCGGCAGGAAGGCTGGGAATCAAGATCGCGTATCTGGTGAATCTGCTCAATCCCGAGATGGTCGTCATTGGGGGAGGGCTTGAAGAGGCGGGTGAGGATTTTCTAAACAAGGTCACGATGACCGTCAGGGAGTGGGCGTTCAGGGAACTGACGGAGGACCTTAAAGTCGTGTATTCCCAGTTACGGGAGAACTCGGTAGCACTCGGCGCCGCGAGTCTGGTGATGCAGAGGGTATTCGCGCAATTGTGGTGATCCCGGGAGGATTAATGCAGGATAAGATAAAATATATCGTTATAGGGCTTGCGGTACTGGTTATCCTTATCGTCATTATGTTTCTCGGCCTGAAGGTCAAGTCGCTGGAAAAAGAAAGGCAGGCACTGCAGGACCAGAATGCCGGATTGAATCAACAGGTCTCGACCATGACCGCTGACAACGCTAAACTGCAGAAGAAGGTCCAGGAGGTTTCCAGGGCCCTGGAAGAGATGAGCGCTCAGAGGGATGACGTGCAGAAAAAATACGATGTCCTTGTCCAGGAGCGGGATGCGCTTGCCGGAGAGATAAACAAGCTCAAAGCTGACTCGGCTAAGGCGGTAGAGGCAGCTGCAGCTGCAGCTAAGCCTGCTGATGCGCCAGTGGTTCCTTCTTTGAACGACGCTTATCTGGCCGGCCTGCTTAAGCAAAAAGCTGATCTGGAAGTCCAGGTGTCAATGATGCGCGACCAGTTCGCAGCCCTGAAAGCGGCCAACGACAAGCTCGTGCTTGAAAAGAATGATCTTTCCGCCGAAGTAAACAATCTGACCCGCGAGACCCAGGATATCCAGCAGGCCTCGGTTTACAATCAGAAAATGGTCGATACCCTGACCCAGGAGCTCGCTCGGGAGAAAACCGATAAACTCGAGATCGCAAAACGGCTCAAATCCCTGAAGGCCGATAACAGGCAGCTTCGTGCGCAGATTCAGACTCTGGGCGACCGCAAACTGTCGCTTGAGAAGAAGCTGGCTGACATGCAGTCAAAGAATGCGGCGCTGGAAAGCAGCCTTGCGAGCATGGAGCTGTACATAAAGC
>JAKPTF010000095.1 GCA_029571225.1 Candidatus Omnitrophota bacterium
CAATCGGCGTCTTCAGGTCATACCTTCCGAAATCCGCGATGCTGACGACCTCCCAGGCGCCCCGAAAAGAAAACGGCACCATTATATAATGCTTGAACATCTTTTCCGGCACAATGCCCAGCTTATCCCCTGCGCGAACCGTGTCTCCTTCGGAGGCGAAAGGCGTGAATTCCCATAGCGCCTCGTGCGGCAGGGCTGCGATATACGCCCCGCGCTTCAGGAAAAATCCGTGCTGCTCCGCAAGAAGCGGCAGGGGGTTCTGCAGGCCGTCGAATATCTGGCCGAGCAGCCCCGGCCCGAGCTCTACGGACAACAGTTCTCCGGTGAATTCGACCTCGTCGCCGATGACAAGGCCCGCGGTGCTTTCGTAGACCTGCATCTCCGCGCGGTTGCCCCTGACGCGGATCACTTCCGCCTTAAGGGATTCATGGGCGTGCTTGATATAGGCGACCTCGTTCTGGATGATCGTCGAGTCAGCGGCGACCGTGACCATGTTGCCATTGACCCTGACTACTTTGCCTGTCCTGATCTGGCTCATATAAGAATCCTTTCAAGCAATGCCTGCGTATCCGCGCGCTCAATCGTGTCCCAGCGCAGCAGGATCCGCAGTTTCAACGCGTAGACGATGACCGCGGCGCTGTCAAAATAATGGCCCGACGCTATCCTGTCAAGCTCAAGCCAGCGCTGCAGATCCAGGAACCGTTCTGATTCCAGAATCGAAGGCATTCGATGGCTCGCCAGGGCGATATGATACAGATCCTGTCCGGCGTCACCTCCGGCGCGTAGATATTTCAGGCCATCAATCCTTTTGCGGCCGGAGCGAATCCGAACAAGCTCGTTGCGCAGCCCCGTTTCAAACGCCTGCCACCGGGCCAGGGTCGGATCGCGCATGGTTTTTTCAAGATACGAATCATCCGCGCAAAGGCGCAGTGTTTCAAGGTCATCCTGCGGCACCATATCTCGGCAGAGGTCTATGAACCGGCCCATATCGAAGGGAGCCCTCATGCCGAACTGCAGCATGGGGAGGCTAGAAACCAGATACGTATAGAATTCAGCCACGGAAATTTCCCCTCTTAGCTTTTTGTGTTGAGCAGTTCCGCCAGCGACGGTTTCAGGAATGATCCGATATACAATGCTATTTCCCGGTCTGTAAAATCGAACTGCGATTTGCCGTTATCGAAACTGATAACAAAACCGGATGAAATATCGTCATTCGTCCGCAACTCGATGCCTTTTTTCATTTCGTCCTTGAGCCTGCCCAGAAAATGGCCTTCGAGCGCCCGCCGGTCCCCTTCTTTCAGGTAGACGATGACCTTTGAGTCGCCTTTGGCTGCGACAGTCTGAATCAAAGACGCGATGATATCCGAAAGCTGTTCCTGGCTGAGCACTGACGAGACCTGCGAAGCGATCAAACGCTCCAGCATCGCGTATATTTCTTTCTTCAAAGCAAGGGCTGCGTCCCGTCCGGCCTGCTGTAACGCCGCCTTTGCCGATGCCTGCAGGCGCTCGGCGGTTTCTTTTGCTTCCTCTACGATCTTTGCCGCCTGGGCATTGGCTTTTTCCACAATCCAATCTGCTTTCGAGCGCGCCTCTTTCTCGATCTGATCCGCTTTTTCTTGCGCGGCCTGGACGCCCTCTGCCTGAATCTTATCGAGCAATTCCTTGATCTGGTCTGCCATATCGGTCTCCTGTGGCGTTATAACATTCCTGTATGATATTCTGAATGGCCGCGCCCGGATTTTGCGCCTCCAGTATCGGCCTGCCCACGACGATATAATCCGCGCCTGAGGCGAACGCGGCTTTTGCAGTCGCGACCCGTTTTTGATCGCCGGCATCCGCGCCTCTTGGCCTTATGCCTGGGGTGACGATGACAAATTCTTTTCCGCACGCCCTGCGCACCTCAGCCGCTTCGCCCGCCGAGCAAACAATCCCGTCCAGCCCGCAATTTTTTGCAAGGCGCGCTCGGCTGATGACCGTTGCCTTTGTATTAACGCTGCCCCTGTCGCTCGTCAGGACCGTAATGCCCAGAAGCAGCGGTTTCTTAACCTTTAACCGTGCGGCTTCCTGGCCCGCTGCCTCTGCCGCGGCTTTGAGCATTTCTGCTCCGCCTGACGTATGAAGGGTCAGCATCTTTACACGCAGGCGGACAGCCTGCCGTACCGCACTGGCAACCGTATTGGGAATATCGTGAAATTTCAAGTCGAGAAAAACATCCGCGCCTTTCCTGCGGACCATCTCTACAACCTTGGGCCCATAGCCGGTAAACAGCGCCGGCCCGATCTTAATGATCTTAAGCCTATTGCCTGTCCTGTCAAGAAGGCGCCCCGCGGAGGATATGTCCGCCACGTCAAGCGCCAGGATTATTTTTCCC
Organism: Candidatus Omnitrophota bacterium; assembly: GCA_029571225.1. Lineage (GTDB taxonomy): Bacteria > Omnitrophota > Gorgyraeia > Gygaellales > Profunditerraquicolaceae > JAGOOP01. The sequence goes on from JAKPTF010000095.1 coordinate 2,372, forward strand.
TTTTTATTACTATCCCGAGCCATTTAACCCTTTACGCTAACCCGGCACGCAGAGACCCGATGATCTCCTTGATGCCGGCTAGCTTATTTTTCCGTAAATGTTCCTCAAGGCCGCTGACGATCTCTGCGGCAATGCCGGGTTCAATGAAATTCGCCGTGCCCACGCTGATCGCTGTCGCGCCTGCGATGAAGAACTCCAGCGCGCTTTGCGTGTCCATTATGCCTCCCATGCCTATCAGCGGAATGCCGACTTTCTTATACGCTTCCCAGACCATACGCACTGCGATCGGCCTTATCGCCGGGCCGCTCAACCCGCCCACGGCCTGAGCGATCTTCGGCCTACGCGCCTCAACATCGATAACCATTCCCTGCACGGTATTGATAAGCGCCAGCGCGTCGCTTCCCGCGTTCTGCGCGGCCAGGGCGATCCGGGTGATATCGGTCACGTTGGGCGACAGCTTGGTTATGAGGGTTTTGCCTGTGGCTTTCCTGACCGTCCTGACACAAGACGCGGTTGCCCGGGCATCCTGCGCGATAAGCCTTTTCTTTTTCATGTTCGGGCAGGAGATATTGAGCTCTATTGCAGCGACAGCCCTGATTTTATCCAAACGTCTTGTCAGCGCGACAAATTCCTCAGGGTCCTTTTCGGATGCAATGCTGACAATGACCGGCACGCCGTACTTTTGCATTACCGGAAGCTTTTCGTCGAGGAACGCGTCGATCCCCGGGTTTTCCAGGCCGATGGAATTGATCATGCCCGAAGGAGTCTCGCAGGTCCGAGGAACCGGATTGCCCTGGCGCGGCCTGACAGTAATGGTCTTGGTCACGATAGCCCCGAGCTTCCCGGGGTCACATAGCCCTTTGAATTCCCGGGCATACCCGAAAGTTCCGGATGCGACCATGACCGGATTCTTCAGAGCGAGAGAGCCTATGCGCACCGATAAATCTTGCATCTTAGTGGTTAATCCCCTCTTAAAAACTTGGTTCGATGCAAAGTATCTTGAACTTATTGAATTCCTTGAGGCCTCCCTGGATGAAACTCAAGTTGGTCAGGTATTTCAACCTGCACCATGTCCAGAATTCAGATTTCGGCTCCATGTCGAAGTTCCACCACACGTATTTTACAGCATACCTGATGGTCAGCGCAAGACAGATCAACGCAAATACCTCCCACCCCCATCCTGCGGTGAAAAAAGACGTGACGGTCCCGATGACAAACAGAAGCGCGAACAGGTGCATAAGGTGGAAATTGCCTATATAAACGAACCCTCGCAAGGGGAACGGCAGATGGAACGACGGTCCGCCTTTGAGGTTTTGAAAGATGATCTCAAGGCCCTTGCGCTTCACATATTTGTTGATCAGAGGCAAATGCGCCTGGCCATAGGTGACCCAGACTTTACGCAATGCCCTGATGTCTGCGCGGTGCATGTGGTCCACCTTGGCAAGCGGGGCGAAATAAAACTTCCACCCCTTGCTGCGGTGCTGATAGCTCAAATCCATGTCTTCGCCGGTAGGCAGATCCCAGAATTTCGCGCCGATCTCTTTCATAGCAGAACGGCGGTAGGCTACGTTGCATGTGCCGAAAAAATATCCCTTGTGGCCCGCAATATCGACCGCAGTGGGCTCCTTGGGGAAATCCGGATAATAGCCCTCCTTAATGAATCCGTACCGTGGCGAAACCATGTTGAAGCGGAAATGCTGGCACCAGGCCTCGACCATATTGTCCGGATCAACCTTGAGCGTATAGACCTCTCCGCCGACCGCGGCGATCTTCGGATCGCGGTTGAAATGCTTCAACATCTCATTTATCCAGTTCTTGTCCGGGGCGCAATCCCCGTCTGTAAAAAGAAGGAAATCCCCTTTGGCGACCTCAAGCGCCTTATTGCGCGCAAACCCGGGGGACGGGCAATTGGGCACTTCGACAAGTCTGATGAACGGGTATTTTTTCTGCCAGTTATGGATGATCTCTATAGTTTTATCGGTCGAGCCTCCGTCCACGATGACCCATTCCCATGAATCATGCGGGTATTCGACGTTCAAAAGGTATTCAAAAGCCTTCTCAATGGTGCGCTCAAAATTCTTTACCGGAATAATGATCGATACAAACGCGGACCTTGACATCGTTGTCCCTCCTTCATAGCTCCGGCGTCTGCCGGAGAATTTCACCACACCAGATCGTCTATCCGGAACACCGGCCCTTCTTTGCATACCCGCTCATACCCGCGCGTTGTCTGCACGACGCAACCAAGGCATGCGCCTATGCCGCATGCCATATGGGCTTCCAGCGACACCTGCGCCTGCATCCTGTTTTCCCTGCAGACGCGGGCAATCGCCTCGAGCATCGGTTTGGGGCCGCAGCCATAGAGAACCGGGCAAAAATCTTTTTCTCTCCGCATAAGAACGTCCACAAGAAGGTCCGTGACGCGCCCGCGCAAACCCGCGCTGCCGTCATCTGTGGCAATGCGCACCGCGCATCCAAGCTTTCGGAAATCAGCAGCGCACAGTATGTGCGCCGCGGTCCGGGCGCCGATCAGCGCCAACATCTTTCCTTTTTTCAACCGTTGTGCGAGGAACACCAGAGGCGCCACACCTATGCCGCCCGCTACAAGAATATTTAGCGCATCCCTCTGCTGCGAATGAAAATCAAAACCGTTCCCAAGCGGCCCGATGACGTTGATCGACTCGCCCGCTTTTTTCCGGGACAAAGCACAGGTCCCCGGGCCTACAATTTCATATAACAGCTCTATACGGCCACGCCCGGCTTCTGCCTTATGGATGCTCAAGGGCCTGCGCAGAAGCGCGCCCGCGGCATCAGGGACCTTCACCATGACGAAGTTTCCCGGCCTGGCGGTCCGAGAAAGCTCCGGAGCCTCGAGCACAATCCGGGAAAACCGGTGCGCTACGCGGCCGTTGGCCTTAATAGTCGCATCTGTCTGTAGTGCGCTCATAGTTCCGTGCAAGGAAAAAAACGATCAAGAAAAAAGTGCAGAGAGCGATGTCGAAATGCGCGAGGCTCGCCAGCAGATACCGCGGCCCGTGCAAATATATTTCTTCCCACGATTCTACCGCGACACACAGGGCAATGATACCGATGATGCTCGGCGTCTCGCGGATAAACCATGACAGCCGTACAGGCAGATACGAGGATATGTCCCGGGTTGCCAGGACCGAGAACCGGGGGACGATCCTGGGCACCCGGTGGCAATAGTCTTCATATTCATTCCCGAATTTTTTTGCCAGGGTATTTTCCTCATTATTAAAAAGCGAGCGATACCTGAAGAGGAACCCTGCGGCGAAGATCAGAATCGTCCATGGCCGCAGGATAAATAACACGACGCCGCAGCCGATCAGTATGATGCCCAGATACATGGGATGCCTGACCAGTGAATACGGGCCTCCCTGGACCAGATGGTTGCCGCCGTAGGAATGCTCGGATTTGTATCCGCGCGCAGACACCCGCAGAAGCTGGCCCGCAAGGACCAGGGCGATAGCTATCATTTCCCAGAGATCGTCGGATGAACCGCTTTCCCTGCGGATGAAGATACCCGGAAACGACAGTAGCGCGAGCCCTGCCGCAAACAGAACATAACCGTTTAATTTGATCCGGTATTTCATCTTGCCTTTCCTCCCGCAAACATTTTTTTTGCCGGGCACAATGACGCGACGACACACGCAAGGCACTTTGGTTTTTTGGCGTCGCAGACCCGCCGGCCGTGCTCGATCAAAAGATAGGTGACATGGCCCCAGAGCTTTTTATCAATCTGCCGCATAAGGTCCTGTTCGATCTTCTCCGGGGCGTCGTGACAGCTCAGGCCGAGCCGCCGGCTCAGGCGCCGCACATGCGTATCAACCGCTATGCCTTCGGTCTTTCCGAACGCATTGTACAACACGACATTGGCCGTCTTGCGGGCAACGCCCGGAAGACGAACCAGGGATTCCATATTATCGGGAACAGTCCCGCCAAAATCGCTGACAATCATCTGCGCCGCGGCGATGATATTCTTTGCCTTGTTGTGATAAAAACCCGTGGAGCGTATATCCCTCTCTAATCCTGCCGTGTCAGCGCGAGCGTAATCTGCCGCCGTCCTGTATTTTTTAAAGAGCGTTTCCGTCACGATGTTGACGCGTGCGTCCGTGCATTGCGCGGACAGAATCGTCGCAACCAGGAGCTGCACCGGATCCTCGAAATGCAGCGCGATCCGCGCTTTCGGATACGCCTTATCAAGAAGAGAGATGAGTTTCGCTGTCTTTCTTTCCATTACTGCGGGCTATTTGAAGATAACGCCCGTTCCCATGCTCCAGAACAAAAGATCAAGATGCCCGGTCGGTATGCCGGTTTTGCGGGCAAACTCCCGCAGTTTTCCCTCGATATCAAGGTATTTTTTCCTTGTGAGGCTGCGCGGAACCTGTTTTATAACCCCCAGGCGCTCGAGATTTCGCAGAATATGGATGTCAAGTATCGCCAGATCCTCTCCCATGCCGATGTTGCGCAGGAAATGGCTGGCTTCTTTATATCCTATGCCCCTGATATTCTTCACCAGCCACTCGCGGGCGGCAAACGGATCCTTGCCGTCAAGTTTGTCCTTGATACGGAGCGATCCGGAGGCGCTCAAAAATGCACGGGCCGCTACGATATATCCCGTCTTATTGCGATAGAACCGCGCATGCCGCACGTGAGGCCTGATCTGGCAGGCGTGTCCGTCAAAGAGCAGACCCGATCGCGTAAGGCCGCGTATGATCCTGTCGCACACAAGCGCTTTTGACTGTGGCGTCAGGATACAAAAGCATAATTCCTCAAAAATTTTCCGATCAGATGCGGAGCCGGTTCTGCGGAACTCGGCCAGCCGGGCAGCGATCTCTTTCCGGCGCATTCGGTACTGCGCGCGCAGCGCTGCAAGCTCTTTCGACGCTGGCGACATATCACCCTTTTGAGCCCTTCCACGGCATTTTCTCTGCCGGGGCCCTCCGATTCACAAAATATATGCCCTGCCGCTTGCCAAGCTGCAGCCTAATGTCTTTCGCAATGAACGCAGGCGTCATCCTGACTGCAAGCCGGCGCATTATTTCTTCTTTCCTTTTCTTCCGGGCGCGGCCTTCGCGCCGCGGCTATGATACGCCTGCAGAGACTTAACGTCGAATTCCTTCTTGATAAGCATCTCGATGCCGTTCACCGTTGCCTGCGCGCCGGAGATGGTCGTCGTATATGGGATATTGTACAGGATTACGTGCGAACGGATCTTGACCTCGTCCTGGCGGGGAATCCTGCCCGTCGGCGTGTTGATGACGAGCTGAATCTTGCCGTCCTTCATCAGGTCCAGGACATTGGGCCTGCCTTCGGCGACCTTGGGCAATGTCTTTACCGCGATGCCGTTCTTCTGGAGCGCTGCGGCGGTGCCCGATGTCGAATAAATATGAAAGCCCAGATCGGTGAGTTTCTTGGCAATGAAGACGACCGCGCGCTTGTCCCTGTCCCGCACGGAAATGAACACATTGCCTTTTTTGGGAAGGTTCTGGCCTGCCGCGATCTGGCTCTTGATATACGCCCTGCCGAAATCCTTATCGATGCCCATGACCTCGCCGGTCGATTTCATCTCGGGGCCGAGGATCACGTCAACGCCGGGGAAGCGGTTGAACGGGAACACCGATTCCTTGACCGCGACATGCTGCGGGATGATCTCCTCGGTGAACCCGAGCTCCTTCAGGGTCTTGCCGAGCATGATCTTGGTCGCCATCTTCGCCAGAGGCACGCCGATCGCCTTGGAGACGAACGGCACGGTGCGCGAGGCACGCGGATTGACCTCAAGCACATAGACCTTTTCGTCCTTGATGGCGTACTGGACGTTCATAAGGCCTATGACATTGAGCTCCCTGGCCATCTTATACGTCGCCTCGCGCACTTTTGAAAGGATCTCCGGGGAAAGCGTGTACGTCGGCAGGACCATGGCGGAATCGCCCGAATGAATACCCGCCTCCTCGATGTGCTCCATGATGCCGCCGATGACGTAGGTCGCGCCGTCGCCGATCAGGTCAACGTCGACCTCGATCGCATCCTCCAGGAATTTGTCAATCAGGATCGGGTGCTCGCCCGATACCTTCGCCGCTTCCTGGATGAACCGTTCAAGCAGGCTTTCGTCGTAGACGATCTCCATGGCGCGGCCGCCGAGCACATACGACGGCCTCACGAGCACGGGATACCCGATCTTCTGCGCCACTTCCTTGGCCTGCGCGAATGTGAACGCGGTGCCGTTTTCCGGCTGGAGGAGGTTGAGCTTGTGGAGCATCTCCTTGAAACGCTTGCGGTCCTCGGCGATATCGATGCTGTCGGCGCTTGTGCCGAGGATGTTCACGCCGGATTTGCGCAAAGACACCGCCAGGTTTATCGGCGTCTGGCCGCCGAACTGGACAATGACGCCCAGGGGCTTTTCAAGCTCCAGGATGTTCATGATATCCTCTATCGTCAGCGGCTCGAAATACAGCCGGTCAGAGGTGTCGTAGTCGGTGGACACGGTCTCCGGATTGCAGTTGATCATCACGCTCTCAATGCCTTCTTCCTTAAGCGCATACGCCGCGTGGCAACAGCAATAATCGAATTCGATGCCCTGTCCTATCCTGTTCGGCCCGCCGCCCAGGATCA
>JAKPTF010000102.1 GCA_029571225.1 Candidatus Omnitrophota bacterium
CGGCTGCAGAAGTATTCGCGCCTCCTCCGGCAAAAGCCCGGTATCGCTCTTGACCCGTTTGAATTCCAGCTTGGAGACAGAGCAGGCAAGGTTAAAGACGTTGTAGCAAAGATCGTCATGATTCCGGGTACGACAAAAAGCCTCACCTCGGTGCTTGATATAACGGCCCGCAAACAAGCCGAAAACGCCTTGAGCTCTTCCCTGAAGGAGAAAGAGTTTTTGCTTCAAGAATTGAATCATCGCGTCAATAATAATCTGCAGTTGATTTCCAATCTCCTGCGCATGCAGGGCAAACACATCACCGATAAAAAGGCGGTTTCTGCGTTCAATGAAAGCCAGAACCGCATCAGGTCCATCGCTCTGGTGCATGAGAAACTGTATATGACCAGGGGGTTTTACGATATCAGCATGCGGGAGTATATCGAGGATCTGACAAAACACATCTTTGAGTCTTTTACCGCGCGCAAGAACCAGATTGAGCTGGCTCTTGACGTGGAAGATGTCCCCCTTGATATCGAGCGTGTCATCGCCTGCGGCTTGATTATTAACGAATTGCTTTCAAATTCCCTCAAGTACGCGTTTCCCGGGAGGAAGAAAGGGACAATCGCGATCACGCTGCGCCATACCGGCGCGGGCAAGATCGAGATCATATGCCAGGATAACGGCATCGGCATGCCCGAAGGCCTTGATATACGCGAGGCAAAGTCTCTGGGCATGCAGTTGATCGTGAACCTTGCGGAGAAACAGCTGGAAGGGGTTCTGGAGACCAAGAGCGGCAAGGGCGCTTATTTCAAGATTATCTTCCGGCAGGCCCCGGCGGGTCAGGGGTCATAAATCGAAGGGCGGGGGAGTATGGAGGCATTAAAAAAGAAAATGCTGGTCATCGAAGATGACATCATCATGGGCATGGAGATGAAAGAGGTCCTTGAGGATTTCGGGTATGAGGTGTCCGGTGTCGTGGCCTCGGGAGATGCCGCGATCGCTGCGGCGAAACATACCAGGCCTGACCTGATACTTCTGGATATACGCTTGAAAGGCTCCATGTCCGGGATCGAAGTGGCGCGTGCGATGCGCACTTTTACGGACGCTCCCATCACGTTCCTCACGGGATATAAGAACGAGAGTACCATGTCCGAAACACAGCAGATACCCGGAGCGTATGTGCTTACGAAACCCGTGGACTTCGATGAATTGAACAATACCCTTAAAAGAGCTCTTGGGGCGAAGCCATGAAAAAAACCATGATGCCCGCGGACAAGAGGCTGGGACAGCTTGAACAATACGCGCAGATCATTTCCCACATGAAGATCGGGATGTATGTGTTCCGGCTCGATGACCGCAGTGACGACAGAAGCCTTCGATTGATCGATGTGAACGACGCATCGACGGTAACATTGGGCCTGACCAGGCAGGAAAGCATAGGCAAAAGGATCGACGAGCTGTTCCCGCGACACAGGGATATCGGGACGCCGGCCAGGCTGGCGCAGGTTGTGATTAGCGGCACGCCAGCTGACGTTGAGGGCGTGTATTACGGTGACGACAGGATACCCCGCCATTCTTTTAATTACAAGGCCTTTGCCCTGCCCGATGACTGCGTATGCGTTCTGTTCGAGGATATTACGCTCCGCAAACAGGTGGAAGACGATCTACGGCGCGCGCATGAACAGCTTGCCGCCATCGCTCAAAAATGGGAGACGATGTTCAATTCCATGAGCGACGGGGTGGCGCTTCTAAGCCCAGATTTGAAGGTTATGAGCATCAACGATACCTTCTGCGTTATGCTGGGCAAAAAACCCGCGGATGTTATCGGCAAGAAATGTTTCGAGGTGGTCCACGGCACGGATATGCCCATGGCCGGATGCCCGTGCGTTGCCGCTTTTGCGATCAAAAAGAAATGCGAAGCCGAGATTTTCGAGCCCGGATTAAAGCTCTGGCTTTCGATATCCGCATCCCCGGTCCTGGATCAGGACGGGTCGGTCGCGTATATGATACACGTCGTGCGCAATATCAACGACCGCAAGCTGATGGAAGAAGCCCTGCGTAACCGCGAGCGGGAGCTTGAGACGCTGATCAATGATACCCCCATACCCCAGTTTGTCATTGGGACCGATCACCGCGTCAAATACTGGAACAAAGCGCTTGCGGAGATCAGCGGCATCGAAGCAAAGGATATCGTCGGCACTGATCTTCAATGGAAGGCGTTCTATGATGGGCCGAGGCCGTGCCTGGCAGATCTCCTCGTTGATGAAAAGTACGATCAGATACCCGAGTGGTACCAGAACAAGTTCGCTCAATCGCGCATCATCACCGGCGCCTACGAGGCAACGGACTATTTCGAAATGAAGGGAAAACAGAGCCGGTGGTTGTCATTCAGCGCGGTCGCGATCAAGGACAGCCAGGGCAGGATCATCGGCGCGATCGAGACGCTTGAGGACGTAACCGAGCGCAAAAAGGCCCAGGATCAGCTGATCGTAAGCGAGGAACAATACCGCACGCTCGTCAACAATCTCAATGTCGGCATATTCCGTACCACATTCGATTCGGGAGGGCGTTTTATCCAGGCAAATCCGGCCATGGCCAGGATATTGGGGTATGATTCGGTTGAAGAATTTATGACTATGAAAGCCATTGATTTTTATCAAAACCCCGATCAGGGCGCGGCATATGTGGAGGAGATCCGCAAGAACGGCGCGGTGCGGAACAGGGAAATAACATTGAAAAGGAAGGACGGGTCCCTTATCTGGGTTTCGATTTCAACACAGGCCTATTATAACCTTAAAGGCGGGATCGATTGGATTGACGGGATCGCGGAGGATATCACTGAACGCAAACGGATTCAGGAGTCCCTGGAGAAAAGCGAAGCAAGTTACCGGGAACTGTTTAACAATTCGGTGATAGGCATTTACCAGAGCACGCCGGAGGGAAGATATATAAAGGCCAATCCTGCCCTGGCTCGGATATTTGGTTTTAATTCTCCTGAGGAAATGATTGCATCGGTGAAAAACATCCAGACCGATATATATGTTCATCCGGAGGACAGGGACCGGCTTAAGCAACTGTTTGCGCAAAACGGCATCGTCGAGAATTTCGAGGTAGAGTACAAGCACCGGCGCGGTGGGACATTCTGGATATCTATCAACGGGAAAGCCGTCCAGGATATGTCCGGGCATATACTGTATTATGAAGGCACTGCGCAGGACATAACCGAGCGCAAGACGGCGCAGGAAAAGCTTTTTCTCGAGCGGGCGAAATACCGGGATCTTGTCGAAAACATGTCCAGCGGCGTCGTAATCTACGAGGCCGCCAACAACGGCGCCGATTTCATCATCAAGGATTTTAACAAGGCTGCGGAGAAGATCGAGAAGATCTCCCGGGCGGACGTCATAGGCCGGAATGTATCCGACGCGTTTCCCGGAGTTAAGGATTTCGGGCTCTATGAAGTGTTCAAACGGGTGTGGGAGACCGGTAAACCGGAGCATTTCCCCATCGGCATGTATCAGGACCAGAGGATCAGCGGCTGGAGGGAGAATTATGTGTATAAACTGCCATCGGGTGAGGTCGTCGCCGTATACGATGACGTTACTGAACGCAAGCAGGCAGAAGAGAAGGTCATTCAGCTGAACCGCGATCTCGAAGAGCGCGTGCGCCAGCGCACCGCCCAGCTGGAAGCGTCAATGAAAGAGCTTGATGCGTTTAGCTATTCCGTCTCGCATGACCTGCAGGCGCCCCTTCGGGCGATCTCCGGCTTTGCGAGCATCATCCTTGAGGACCACGCGGCAAGCCTGAACGCACAAGGAAAGCTGCAGTTTGAAAGGATCTGCAGTAATGCCAAGAAAATGAGCGAGCTCATCAGCGACCTTTTATCGTTATCGCGGCTTGACCGCAAAGAAATGCATTATTCGCGCGTTGATATGAACGGATTGGTCAGGCAGTGCACCGAAGAATTGGCATCCGCATATTCAGGCCGGGCAGTTACATTTGACATCAAGCCTCTGGCGCCCGTGAACGCTGACGCGTCCCTTCTGCATGAGGTCATGATGAACCTGCTGGCGAACGCGGTTAAGTTCACCCGACCCAGGGAACAGGCGTTCATCGAAGTCGGTTCATATATAAAGGATCGTGAACAGGTCTATTACGTAAAGGATAACGGCGTCGGTTTTGACATGGAATATGTCGGTAAAATATTCGATCCGTTCATTCGGCTGCATCACGAGGGTGAGTTCGAAGGCACAGGCATAGGATTGAACATCGTGCATCGCATCATCGCGCGCCACGGCGGCAGGTTATGGGCAGAGGCAGAACCCGGCAAAGGTGCCGTGTTCAGTTTTACATTAGGCGGACCGGCGCAATAGGCGCGTTTTGTGAACCGTTTTGACTGCGGCTTTCCTCTGAGGAGGAAGGCCGCTTCTTTTTATAAACGCTTGTAAAATAGATAGGATGGGGTTATAATCTCACCAAGGATGATTGCATGAAAAAGATTAAAATAGATCTGGCATTCTGGTTAATCGCTGCCATAGGCCCGGTTCTGTGGTTCCTTGATGCGTTAGCGGTTTCGGTCCTTTTCAAGACAGATATTGTCAGGCAACTGTTTTTCCCGCGTTCCTTTGACCTGGTCTTATGCGTCCTTCTGCTTTTATTCCCCTTATTGGTCGCGATCCTTTTTCACCCCCGCCCGCCTTCACAGGAACAACTAGAAGAACAGCGCGAGATTGAAGATGCCGTGCGCAGAGAAGAGAAGCTTAAGACCGAACAGGCCATGGAAATGGCCCGGCAGAAAGCCGATGAGCGCGTCAGGGAGCTTGAGGCTGGCTTCGCGAAGCAATTGGAATCGAAGTTGGCTGAAGAACGTCAGCTTATCGAGGGGCTTATCCGTCAGGAAGAGCAGAAAAAGGCGCAGGATACCGTTGATAGCGTCAGGATGCAGGAGCGCCGGGCTGCTGAAGAGCAGATCAAGAATTTGCAGGCTGGGTTTGTTCAGGAGCTCGAGATGAAGCTCGCCGCAGAGCGTAAGCTTATCGAGGCCCAGGTGCGCAGCGGCCTTGAAGGCGAAAGCCAGCGTGCCGTGGAGGCGGTCAGGCTTGAAGAACAGCAGAAGGCCGAAACGCGCTTAAAGGCCCTCGAAACGAAGCTTCTGCTTGAATTTGAGACAAAGCTGGTCGAGGAGCGCAAGCGTATCGAAGAAGCGGCGCAGCTCCAGGCGCAGAAAAGTGCGGAAGCAGCGGTGCGTTCGCTGCGCCAGAAATACGAAGAAATGGTTAAGGCCGGGCAGGATGATGAGAAAAAACGCACTGTTGAGTTGATTCGCATGGAGGAGCAGAAAAAGGCCGCAGAACAGATCCGCGCTCTCGAAGAAAAATACACTCAACAGATCGCCTCACGTTTGGCTGCGGAACGAAAGCAGATAGAGGATGCGGCCAGGGCTGAGGAGCAAAAGAAGGCCGAGGAAGCGGTGCGGACGCTGCGCCAGCGCTATGAAGAACAATTGCGCGCCGGAAAAACGGCGGCCCCGGCTCCGGTTCCTTCTGACCCTGCGCAGCAGAAGGCGCTTGAGGAACGGTTCGAAAAAGAATTAAGCAGCCGCCTTGCGCAGGAGCGAGTCAAGATAGAAACTGCGCTGAAGGCCGAAATGGAGAAAAAGATAAAAAACGCCGTTCCCCCGCCGCCGGCCGCAGCGGTAACTCCTGCGGCCGCAGCTTCGGTCCAGGTCCCGGCTCTCTCAAAGCTCGTCACAGGCATAAGCCAGCAAGTCATGAATCCGCTGTCAGGCGTCCTTAACAACATCAAGCTCATAAAGATCAAGATGCTTCAAGGCGGAGACATGAAATCGAAGGAGATCAAGGAGGCGCTCGACTTGATGGAGGACAGCGCGTTTCTTTGCAAGAATATTCTTTCGTCCATGTCCCTGCCTGCGGCAGGGTCGCGAGGGGCAACGCAGCCGGTCGCGCTCAATACCATCGTTGCCAAGATAGACGCTCTGATGGGCAACGAATTGAAACTTCAGAACATCAGTATTCAGAAAGTGCTTCAGGAAAATCTCTTACCCGTTACCGCAGATGCGTGGCTGCTCACGCAACTCCTGTTCAATCTGGTGTCAAATGCGAAATGGGCGATCAAAAGCAACCCCGTGGCTCATGCCGGTACGATCACCATCACCACGCGCATGTCAGAGCAGAACGACAAGGTCGAACTGCTCGTGGCGGATAACGGCATAGGGATACCGCAAGGTGACATCGGCCGGATTTTTGATCCGTTCTTTACGACCAAACAGGACGGGTTGGGCCTGGGATTGACGGTGGCGCAGAACATCGTCAAGGCGCATAACGGCGATATCAGAGTCGAAAGCAAAGAGGATAAAGGAACGACTTTTATCATAACTCTGCCGGCAGCGTCCTCTTGAAGGAGGTAGTATGGGAGAAGGACAGGTATCCACGGTTATCAGGGCGATGGAAAAGAATGAGAATTTGGTCGGAAAGCTGTATCAGGTTTATGCAGAGAAATATCCTGAATGGCATGTCTTCTGGTCCATCATTGCTGCTGAAGAAGATGTCCATGCCCAATGGCTTGCCGGCCTTGCCAGGGAAATAGAACAGGGCACGATGGTCATCAGTGTGGAACGTTTTGACCTCAAGGCAGTGCAATTATTCTCCCAGTATCTGGAGCAGCTTCTCAAAGAGGCCCAAGCGCCTGATCTGCCTGTTTCCAAGGCCATGCGTTGCGCGTATGATATCGAGAATGCCTTGATCGAAAAAAAGCTTTTTGAGATCGTCTCGGAGAAACAGTCAAAGTACCGGATGGTCGTTCAGCGTCTGCAGGAGGCCACAGAGATACACCGGCACAAGATCTCCGAAGCGCTCGCAAGCATGTGATCACAGGCGCAAAATCATTCTTTACAGCGCCTGAAAAAGCAGGTATAATTAAACTCCACTTTGCGCCCGTGGCTCAATTGGATAGAGCACTAGCCTACGGAGCTGGTTGTTGGTGGTTCGAATCCACCCGGGCGCATATTTCCGCGCAAAGTGCTTAACGCTTTGCGTTTTTTACTTTATGATTGTGAAAAAACACGAGTTATTCATGGCTGAAGCGCTCAAAGAGGCGCAGAAGGCCTTTGAAAAAGACGAAGTCCCTGTCGGCTGCGTGATCGTCCACCAGGGGCATATCATCGCCCGCGGCCATAATCAGGTAGAAATGCTTAAAGATCCGACCGCCCATGCGGAAATGCTCGCCTTGACTTCAGCGACCAATCATCTCGGCTCAAAGTGGTTGAACGGCGCTACTGTTTATGTTACAATTGAACCATGCAGCATGTGCGCCGGCGCGCTCGTGCTGGCGCGCATCAAGGAGATCGTTTACGGCGCCGATGATCCCAAAACCGGAGCCTGCGGCTCTGTTTTTGATATTGCGCATAACACAAAACTGAACCATCGCATAAAAGTGACCAAAGGCGTTCTCCGGGAGGGCTGCGCGGAGATGCTTTCCGAGTTTTTTAGAAAGAAAAGAAACGAGAAGAATAGGGTTTAGATTTTTTCGGAGAGATGGCTGAGAGGACGAAAGCGAATCACTGCTAATGATTCGGCTGGGGAAACCTGGCCCCTGGGTTCGAATCCCAGTCTCTCCGCCAGTTTTTCAATGAACCCTCCGTCGAGGACTCAAGGCGTTTTAGGCTTGAGTAGACGGGGATTCGAACTCAAGAGGTTTTAAAATAATACAATGGATAACGACTCCAGAAGATTTAGGGATATAAAAGAACATTTTAGTTTGGAAGCAGGTGATTTTGATTCAATTATTGCGGATCGAGTCCCTTTTTATGACCTTTTTATTAGGGCACTTGTCAATGTGCTGCCGTTTAAAAAAGATAAAGCCATTAGAATAGCTGATCTTGGCTGTGGAACGGGAACCATATCGTTTTACGTAAAAGAGATATTTCCCAACGCCGAGATTGACTGCGTGGATTTTTCGTCAGAAATGCTCGAGTCTGCTAGAAAAAAACTCGGCAGATTCAAAGGGATTAGATATTTCGAGAGCGATATCCTTAAATTTAATCTTATTGGCTATGATGCGGTTTTATCATCGCTCTGTCTTCATCACATTGGTAAGGAAAAAGAGAAAAAAGAGTTCTTCAAAAAAGTCCATAATGGTCTTTTGGAGGGCGGAGTTTTTTATATTTACGACGTAATATTGGCGTCAAACAGTGTGGTGCAAGAAGTGTTTCTTGAAGAATGGAAAAAATTTATGAGTAAAAATTTGTCTGTTGAAGATGTTGAGAAAACTATACAGAAATACTATGATGAAGATAGACCGCTTGCGCTTATGGACGAGCTTAATCGGCTCGAAGAAACAGGTTTTAGAGATGTTGATGTTATCTGTAAGTTTTACAATGGGGCTGTTTACGGCGGTATTAGACGAGACTAAGTACCCCCTTGAAATCTTGCTTCTGCAATGGTGGGGGTAAAGTGTTAAATGGGTTCGTGTAAAGATATTTTCCACCCTAGGCTTCGTTTGCGGTAGATTTTTATAAGTAACGGTATTTCAGGTAGTTGTAGGGTTCGCATTTCGTCCACGACTACCCGTAAATTTTTTGAGTGAACCCTCCGTCGAGGAGGAGAGTGAAAATCGTCCACACTAATTGTGGACGCGAACCCTAGAAGGATAAAAAGGAGCTAAACTTGGGGAAAAAGAAAAATTATTTATTAGAGAAGATCGTTGAAGTTGTATCGCGTAATGATAGAGGGAAAGTCCTCGACCTCGGGTGTGGGGATGGTAGAACGGGGAAAAGGCTTCTTGATTTGGGATTTTCTGTGGAAGCCTGTGACATGGATAAGGAGAGGTTTGAATTCCAAGGAGAAATCCCTTTCACGGCAGGAAATTTGAATAGACCATTGCCATACAAGGATAATTCATTTGATTATGTCATCTTTATGGAAGTTATAGAGCACATCTATAATCCAAGTTTTGTGATTTCTGAGATCCGTAGGGTTCTTCGTGGGGGGGGGGCGATTGGTATTATCAACACCTAATATTTTAAATATCGGATCAAGGTTTCGTTTTCTTGTGGAAGGCTCTTTTAATTTCTTCCGTGAACCAACCTTAGATTTTTCGAAATGTTTTCCAGCGGCTATTCAAAATATGCACGTAATTCCTTGGAGATACCAGGAATTGGAATATTTACTTGCTCAAAATAATTTATCAGTAAGCAATTTTTTTACCGATAAAAGGAAGGCAAATTTTTATTTCTTATATGCTTTATTATTGCCAATTATGTATTTACAAGCCAGATCGAAGGAAAATCGAGCCAAAAGAAAAGGGGGCGTCGATTTCGGAAGAATAAATAATATTCTTCTGTCGAAGGATCTGTTGCTGGGAAGACATTTAATTCTCGAAGCTGTTGCTAGATAACGTAATCGTAATAAGGCTCTGAGGTTATTTGCTCTTTTGGTTTGGTTGGTTTATTAAAGATGGGTTCGTCTAGGGCGATAAGCCAGCCCATACCGCGTTTACGGTGAATTTTTATAAGTAGAGGTAT
>JAKPTF010000110.1 GCA_029571225.1 Candidatus Omnitrophota bacterium
GCAGCACGATTGATGCTTTTTTCGAGCACGGTATTGTTAATCGCTGTCGCGGTGATTTTGAGCATGTCGAGCATGCTGAACGCCTGCTCGGGGATGGCATATTTGAGGTAAAAGACCTTTACCGTGCGGACGTCGGAGAAGCTCTTGCCGTACAAAACGCGGTATTCCTCCTGCGTCATGACGTTGTAAATGTCTCCGCGCCGGTCGTAGGCGAGATTATTGCTGCGGATCATGACGTCGAACACGTCCTGGATCACGGCGTTGTTGACCAGAAGCGTCACCCTGCCGGCGACCGCCTTGGTGGTGATGATGTTCAGGTTCGCCTTGGTGGCGAGGAATTTCAACGCGTCGACGATGTCGATATTGCGCAGGTCCAGGGAAATCCTGCCCTGCATGCCCGCGCCCGTAATGGACAGCCCCGGGTCCTGCTGGCCCGCAGGCAAGAGCGGCACCTGCGCAAGCTGTGTCGGTTTCTCTTCCAGGGTCGCCTGCCCGGCGAACACGCCCGGCACGTTCAGCAAGGCCGCTGCCAGGATGACGCACCAGAATGACCGTTTCACACAAGCTGTCATTTCAGTTCAAAAAACTCCTTGTTATATTTCAAGACGACCTTGTCCTTGGTGATGAGGTCCACGCGCAGATCTCCCACCGTTGACCCCATTTTGACAAAATATGTTTTCTGCAGTTTGGTGTCTTCGATCATGACATCAGGATTGTCCGACATCGAAATGCCCACCAGCTTCAGCGAGGCGGTCATATCAGCCATCTTTGCCGAAAACACCGGCTCCTGCGCGAACTCATCAGGCTTGGACTGACGATTGAATATATCCCTGCCAGAAAGCTTCCCTATATAATACGCCACGCCTTTCATCGCAGCGATCTCTTTGAAACCCGAGTCGCTTTTTACCGCCTGACTGACCGTAAATTCCCGGGCTGAAAGGGCCTTCAGCTCTTTCCATGAGCGTGAGGTCCCATACACGGATATGACGATCATAATACCGATAACCGCTATCAATCCGCGGTTGACAATGCCGAAATCAAACTGTCCGGACCCTGCTTTGAACGCGGCCAGAAGCCTGTCCTTCAAAGCGCCCAGTCCCTGGATTCCCGCCGGCTTGGCAGCGGGTGCTGCTGCCGCAGGCTGACCAGGCGGTTGTCCCTGCGCCGGTGCAGTGGTCGGTTTTGTGTCTGCCATGGCCTCTTATTGCGTCCCTTTGACGTCGCCGCGGGGGTATTTGACGATCCCCGCATCGGCTTTGAGCTTCTTCTGCCATTCTTTCAACTGCTCGTATTTTTTGTTCGACTCAACCTGCTTCATATAGGAATCCTTGTATTTCGGAAAATCAGCTTCGACGGCCGGCCTCCGTTTGAGTATGCGGATGACCCCGTACCCTTTCCAGACAGGGACCGGCGGATAGATGGAATTGTCCTCCATGGTAATCATCTTATAAAGATCTTCCTTGGGGATCTTCCACATAAAAATCAGGAATTCGAATGAAACGAAACCCGGATGCTTGTAATACTTCGGGTCTTTTGCATTCTGCTCGTCCCACAACTTGAAATCCTGCATGGTCTTGTAATAATTCTCGGCGTCTTCCTTCTTGTCGAACTGTGCGATCTCAAGCTCTATCGTATTATGTTCGTTAATGAATTCGGCCTTGGCTTCCTCTTCGGTCACCGTGGCGGTAAAGCTCTCCAGCATCTCTTTGCGCAAGCCTTCAAGCTGCAGCAGATGCCGCAAGAAATTCTCGAACGTCTCGACCGAGACATTGATTTTCTCTTTCACCCATTTTGCATACGCCTCTTTGTCCTGCTGCCAGTCGAACGTCACCTTTTCTGAATCGAGGACCTTCTTGATCTCAGCTTTCAGGTCCTCTTCCTTGATCTGGATATTCCTGCGGAACGCCTCATACGAAAGGACGAGCTGTTCCCATGCCGCCTCGTCCAATTCTTCAGGCGTCGTAGGCTGCGATCCCCAGCGCGTGCCGAAAATACTGATCGCCCCCTGAACAAAATGATAATTCGACAAAGGCACCTGTACGCCCAAAGAAGAAAATTCTCCGGCAAAATCTCCTGTTGCTGCCGCAGCGGCCGGCGAGGCCGGGGGCTGAACGACATCCGCAGAGGGCGCGCCGGCAGATGTTGACGCTGCCGAAGCCCCGGCATCAACGGTCCGCACACCGGTGCTTTGTCCACCGGGCTTGACGGCCCCCGCAGGGCCTTCCTGCTTTTTGGCCTGTCCGCACCCTTGCGATCCCGCCGCCATAAGAACCCCTACCGCCAGAACACCCAAAATAAAAAAATCCTTCTTCATGGTCATATCCCCAGCAGTTTCCTGCGGATCAACCGCAGCGAGTAGCCCTCCCGGGACAACTTGGTAATTTTGTTCAAACGCTGACGCACCTCCGCGCCGTCGTAATATCTCACATTGCCCTTCTTGCATACCATGGACAAGAGGCCGAAATCGGTATAATAATTGATGGTCTGATAGGTCAGATGGTACCGGGCGATGATGTCCTTTGCCGATATCAATTTTCGCGCTTCGTCGCCGCTTGTCTTTTCCATAACAAGTTTTTCCGTAAATTTCGGATGTATATTATGTACAGTAGTTATTGTAATTACTATAAGTCCAGAATATATCATAAATTTCATTATTGTCAACATAAATTATTGATTTTTTTGGAAGTTACAAGATCGGCCTTAATAAGGAGAAAGGGTTCTCCTTGTGCGAGAGACACATAAAGAGAACCCTTGGCAAAAAATGCTACTTCTTCAATTGGCGGTGGGTATGAAGCGCTGCCTCAAGGAGGGCGAGCCCTTCCTGAAAATCCTTTCCTTTATAGAAGACGCCTGATATGCCGGCCTTCATGGCCTCTTTTGCCCTTTTATCCTCCACGTATGCGCTGATGACGATCACCGGGACATCCTTGTTGAACTCCCTGATCTTCATAAGCGCCTCGGTGCCGTCCATAACGGGCATATTGAGGTCCAGGAAGATGATATCCGGTTTCTCTTCCTTGACCAGCCGCACCGCGTCTTCGCCGTTCGACGCCTCGACAACCGCATACCCTTTTGACTGCATCCAGAACGACATCAGTTGCCTAAAGTCAGTTTCGTCATCGACGAGAAGCGCCTTTGTCTTCTTTTCGAGTTCTGCCATGATCAACCTCCCTGTTGCCCTTCCGCGGCAGGCGCCACTAACGGCAGCGTGAAAATGAAAGTGGCCCCGTGGCCCTGTTCGCTTTCTGCCCACACCCTGCCGCCGTGAAGCTCCACCAATTCCTTGACGATGGTCAATCCGATGCCTGTCCCGGCGATGTCGCTCGACGGCCGCTCTCTGGTCTGATAGAATTTCTCAAATATCTTCTGTATGTCCTCCGGCGGGATGCCGGGCCCGGTATCGGCCACGCGCACCGGGATCATTCCGGCGGAATCAGGCTGATCGCACGACACCGTTATTACGCCCTGCGGCGGAGTATACTTGATGGCATTGCCGATCAAATTAATCAACACCTGCATGATCCTGTTCTGGTCGACACTGATCAGCGGCAGGTCCGGGGCAACCTTCTTTTCTATGGTAACCGTTTTGGTCTTTGCCCAGGTATCAAGGCCGGCGACCGCCTCGTCGATGATCTGCCCGAGGCTGACAAGCTCCCTCTTAATCTGCATCTTGCGGGCCTCGAGCTTCGAAAGGTCGAGCAGATCGTTGATCAGGACAGACAGGCGCTTCAGGTTCCTGTCGGCGATGGACAGGAATTGCTTCTGTGTGTCGGACACCTGCCCCGCGCTCTGGTCCAGGATCATCGAGATTGACTTTTCGATCGCGACCAGGGGCGTACGAAGTTCATGCGAGACGCTGGCGACAAAACCGGCCTTGAGCTTCTCGACCTCTTTCTGGCGGGTAATATCGTTAAGAGTCGTGACCATACCGACCGTATTGCCGTTGGGGTCCTCGACCACGGCCGAGCTTGTTCGCAGGACCCTTTTGGTCGATTCATTCCCGCTCACGAGCTCTATATCCTTCTCGACGACCTCATCCGGGCCTGCGGGAACCTTCCTGGTCACTGTCAACAGATGCTCATCGGTGACCACATCCTTGAGGTATTTGCCTACGTCGTTTTTGGTTATCCCCAGCAAAGATTCGGCGGTCTGGTTCACGAGCACGATCTTGCCTTCGGCATCGACCACGACCATGCCCTCCGCCATGTTGTGCACGATATTGTCGATGCGCTGCTTTTCGTCATGAATGCGTTTGTTCTGTTTCTCAACCAGCGCAAGCTTGTTCGATATCTGGGCCACCTGGCCTTCGAGTGCGGCAAGCTTTGACTTGAGGGCCCTGTTTTCCTCCGCAAGCTTGAGCGCATCTGCGTCAATCGGGCTGCGCTGGCGCGCGACCGGGCCTTTGGCGATCTCTTCGGTGATACGGTTCAAGAGCTGCTCGACATCCGCTGCAGGGCACCCCAGGTCAATCAAAGCGGTCTTTAAACGCCCTGCGGCATCGGTTTCCGGGCCTGAACGCATGATGAATTTCTTCAGAATGTTTTTTGAGGCAACGCCAACTTTGCCTTTTTCCTTCAATTCAGAGCCGACAGCCTGAAAAATGCCTGCTTCGATGCCGGCGATCTCAGCCTGATCGCTGATCTTGTTTGCGAAATAATCCTTTAATTTCGTCTTCTGCTCGTCTTTCGCCGCCGCCTGGGCGCTTCCGGGGCCGGAGCCGCCGGCCCCTCCCACAACAGCGCCTTCCATGCCTTTTTCCACC
>JAKPTF010000017.1 GCA_029571225.1 Candidatus Omnitrophota bacterium
TTGAAAAAGATCAGTACCTTTTCTCCGGATGCGGCTGCGGAAAACACGGCGTTCTGAAGATACCCGGAAACGGTTATTTTCTGCCGCTTTGAAACAACAGGCAGTTTTTTCATATCAACAAGCTTGATCGCAGGGTAAGGCCTGCTGCGGGGGATAGTCTCGATTTCAAACGCTCCCTGTTCCGCCGCATGCATGAGCTCAAGCGACGGCGCGCAGCTTGCGGCAATGAAATCGCTCTTCTCGATAGCGCAGCGCATCATCGCAACAGTGCGGCAGTGATAATGAGGGGACTGGTCCTGTTTATAACCGTAATCGTGTTCATCGTCCATGATAACACAGCCTAACCTCTGAACAGGAGCGAACACGGCGGATCTTGTGCCTATGACAATTACCGGATGCGTGGCTGCCGCGTACATCCACTGGCGTATCTCGTCTTTGTCCTCCCTTGTCAGAACGCACACCCGGCCAGTGAAACGCGCCTGCAGCATTGTGAACATACGCTCGGCCGCGTGCCTGTCAGCCACAAGGATAATGACCGACTCGCCTCGCTCAAGATAATAAGCAGCGCGTTCTTCATACACGCGCATGCGTCCATTGTTTTCAAGGTCATGCAGCAGCCGCAAGAGGCCTGCTGCCTTCGGGGCTGAGGGTTCAGCCGCCGGAACGCGCACGTCCACAGGACGGCCCTTACGCAAAGCCCCGGGCAGCCCTATCTCGATCGCAGCGCCCCATGAGCAGCAGTAATACCCGGAGATGCGCTTTGTAAGCTCAAGAAAATTTTCGCTCAGCAGGGGGCCTTGCCGGTCAATGACGTCGATAAGCGGTTTGACGGTTCTGACGCGGGTTTTTGAGGATACGCCGACGATATACCCCACCCTTTTCTTATTGGAAAAATTTATCCTGACGCGGCATCCGGGCTTCGCGAACGAAGCAAGGCAATCGGGAATGCTGTAATCGAACGGGCCCTCAACCGGGACATCCAGGACCGTCTGAGAGTACAATGTCATATATACGGCTCGCTGAGTTGGTCTGTTTGAACCTTTTAATGGAAGCTTTGATATGCTCTGCATCGCGCAGGCACGCTGCAATGCGCTGTTTGATCAGGCGCAGGTCTGACAAAAAAATTCCTATGCCCGCAGACTCAAGGATCGCCACGTTGGACGTTTCCTGGCCCGGGATAGCCGATATAAAAACGGGAATCAGGTCCATAGAAAGCAGCTCGGATATGGTAAGCCCGCCCGGCTTAGTGACGATAACGCTGGACACTGCCATCAGATCGTCTATAAAATCCACAAACCCGAACACCTTTGTGTTCGGATACCCCCGTGCCGTCAAGCGGCTGTAAAGCCTGCGGTTGCGCGCGCATACGGCAAGGACCGTGT
The DNA here is from genome assembly GCA_029571225.1 of Candidatus Omnitrophota bacterium. Lineage (GTDB taxonomy): Bacteria > Omnitrophota > Gorgyraeia > Gygaellales > Profunditerraquicolaceae > JAGOOP01. Next base: position 1,383 of record JAKPTF010000017.1, read on the forward strand.
AGTCTTCATGAAGCTGTTTGACGATCTCCTCTATAGGGCCGATGCCGAACGATCCGGTAACGACAAGCACTACGGGCCTGTCCATGCCTATGCCCAGCCGCCTGCAGATCGCCTCTTTATCACGTGAGCGCGCGAAGCCCGGGTCAACTGGTATGCCGGTCACAAAGGCCTTCCGGGCGGATACACCGCGGGTTATTAGAGATAGCCGGGTGATTTCGGACGCGCAGCAATACGCATCAGTGTCAGGATTGATCCAGAACGGATGCACTCCGAAATCGGTAATGACGGTTATGAGCCTGCAGGACAGCATGCGCCGAGATTTTAAATAGGAGACAATATCGGACGATAAAAAATGCGTTGATATAACGACATCCGGATTAATACCGGCCAGGTACCTGCAAAACTGCCTTGTATTGAGATAATGCAAAAAAGACCGTGCGCGCTGAAAAAAAGCCGCTGCTGCAGCGCGATCAGTCACTACGAACAAAGCAGACCAGAGCCACCGGCAGTGATTCACAAGAAAATCATACCCGCGGCAATACATTAGCCTGAAAAGCCATGACGAGCGGTCTATGATGTCCAGGCATGCAACCGGGCCATCGGAGGAAACGCGGATATGGCCGGCGATGACCTCGGCGGCCTTCTTATGGCCCGCGCCGGCAGTGGCGTAAACGACTATAATTTTCATCTGGACAGAATGAGTTCTACGGCTCCGGGAAGGTCCGGGGCGGTTTCATCGGGCCTTAACTGCCAGGCAGGTTCGTTGCCGGGGCTTTCGCTACCGGAAAAAACAAGTATCGTGCACAATCCGGCTTTTCTACCGGTCTCGATATCGCGCATGGAATCTCCGATAAAATAGCTCGAGCGCCTGTCAATTGCCATGCCCTGTGAAAGAAGCTGTTGTTCCGCGGCATCTATGAACGCGGTTCCTGGCTTGCGGCAGCCGCACTGCGCCTCAGGCAGATGCGTGCAGTAGAATATGTTTTCAAATCTTACTTCAGGCCCGAGCTGGCGCAGCATTAAAGCGTTGATTTCATCGAGCGCGTCGCGCGTGTAAAGCCCTTTGGCAACGCCTGCCTGGTTGGATACGATGAAAAGCCTGAACCCCGCAGATACGAGTCGCGCAAGCGCCTCCCTGACTCCCGGCAGGAGACGGAAACCCTGGGCAGAGGTGACGTATTTATACCTGCCTGGATATTCGTTGATCACGCCGTCCCTGTCGAGAAATACCACTTGCGCATTTTTCATTTTTTCCGGGCGTTGACCATCTCACGGTATTTGACGTATGACAGGAACTGATAAAGCGAATCAAAGTACGCGATAATAAAGCCGTACATGCCGTCCTTCCACGCCTGCTTGCGCACGTACCTGCGGAAGAACCTGTCCAGGGCGCGCCAGATCATGTGGCCGCACCTGAACTTTCTGCCAGTGGAGAGCCATTTAGCAGCTTCAAGCGTTGTCTGCCTGTTGACAGACGCCAGGAAATGCTCAAGGTCTGGATACCCTTTATGGATTATATCGCCTTTCAGATGGCCGTTGGCACCGTCTATGAAAACGCGCGGATGCACCTGCACTTCTTCATACCTGAACTTGTCCTTGCAAAAAAGGCGCACCTTCGCAGCAGGGTACCAGCCGCCGTGCCTGACCCAGAAATCGCCTATGTAATTGCGCAAAGGGATGTCGTAACTTACGAACGCGGAGTCCCGGATGGCGCCTGCTATCTCGGATTTAAGCTCATCCGACACCTTTTCGTCGGCATCAAGGCTCAACACCCATCGGTTCTTTGCCTGCCCGTATGACCAATTCCTGTGTATGCCTTCGTTTTCCATGCGGCGGGTCAGGACCTTTGCGTATTTTTTCGATATGTCAGCGGTCCGGTCAGTCGAATAGTCATCAACCACGATGATCTCGTCAGCCCACCCATGCACGCTTTGCAGGGTCTCTTCGATATTCTTCTCTTCGTTCTTGGCGCAGATGACAACGCTCAACGGGATTGTTGCTGGCATCAAGCCTCCTTCAGGGCTGTATTGACGGTTTTAGCAACGTATGATATCTGCCGCACGGTCAGGAACGGGTGCATGGGCAAAGATATGATTCGCCGGGCAATCCTTTCGCTCTGCGGGAACGATCCCGGAGTGTACCCAAGGTTCCGGTAAACGGGCTGGCGATGAAGCGGAATGGGATAATTCACCATGCATCCGACGCCGTGCTTTTTCAAATAAGCCACGACCGCGTCCCTGCGGTCCACCTGTATGGCGTAAATGTGGTACACATGGCAGTTAGCCGGGCTTTGGACAGGCACAGTGACGCCCGGCATCCGTGAAAATATCCTCGTATACAGGGCTGCGAGCTTCCTGCGCCTGCGGTTCCATGAGTCAAGATGCGCAAGTTTGATGCGCAGGACCGCTGCCTGCAGGGTGTCGAGGCGAGAATTATACCCCAGAATCACGTGCTCGTATTTTGATCTCCTGCCGCAATCGCGCATCATGCGAAGTCTCTCAAAAAGCCGTTTATTCCCGGTCACGACCGCGCCGCCGTCCCCCCAGCCGCCCATGTTCTTCGTGGGATAGAAGCTAAAAACCCCGGCTGTTCCCATGCTGCCCGCTTTCTTGCCCGAATACAGAGCGCCATGCGCCTGACAGGCGTCCTCTATCACCGCAAGTCCGTGTTCACGGGCAAGCCGCGTCAATGGCTCCATATCCGCGCACTGGCCGAACAGATGAACCGGCAAAACGGCCCTGGTTCGCCCCGTGATAGCAGCCTTTACTTTCGAAACGTCGATATTATACGTCAGCGGATCTATATCGACAAACACCGGCCGGGCTCCGGCACAGGTTACAACGAACGCGGTCGCGATAAACGTGAACGCGGGCACTATAACCTCGTCTCCGGGCCCGATGCCCAGGGCCTTCAGGCAGAGGAACAGCCCGTCAGTGCCGGAGTTGAGACAGACGCAGTAACGGCTGCCGCAATACGCAGCGAATTCCTCTTCAAGGACGCTCACGTCGCGGCCCAGTATAAAATCCTGGCGTTTGATAACTGACTTAAGCGCCCGGTCAATAGACGGCTTTATTGCCGCGTACTGCGCATTAAGATCGAGGAATTGAACGTTCATATCAGAATAAGGTGTAGATAAAAGGCGCAACAGCGGATGACTGGCTAAAAAATATAAGCAATCCAAGAAGCAGGAACATGATAACAATGGGCGCAAGCCACCATTTTTTGTTCTCCATCATGAATCCCCAAAGTTCCCTGATAATTCTAGCCTTAGCCACGTTCCCTCCTTAATAAAGCCGCTCGTAATCCGATCTGGAAAATGACTTTTGCCGCCTGGGATGCCAGTATGACTTTATTGATTTCTGAAATTTCCTTTCGAGCGGGTCGAATCTGAACAGCTTCATCACAATGCCGGCCGGCGTCATTATACCGTAGAAGATTATAATGAGAAGTATGCGTGTGTTAACCCATGACAGGATGCGCGCCAGCCCCATCCATCCGCAATAGGCAAGCCCCAGCCATTGAGGTCTGGCCAGGCCTGCTGCGTAAAACACTGCCGCTATGGCCCATGAAAGCCAGAACTCCGGTTTTCTGCGCAGTAAAAGCATGACGCCGATAATGACGAACGCTGCGGCCATGACCGTGGAAAACGAACGCAGTTGTTTGTCGGTGGTTTTTGCGGTTTTCATATCAGTCCAGTTTAAATTGTTTCTGCCATGATGAGTCCCTGGGAAGAGCCTTCTGCTCTTTCTTGTCAAGTATAAAGCTGCCAATGACAAGATAATCCATTTCAGTGCGCATAAAACAGGCATAGGCATCCTGCGGCGAGCATACAAGCGGCTCTCCGCGCACGTTAAAAGACGTGTTGATGACCACGGGGCAGCCGGTCTTTCGGTCAAACGCGTTTATAAGGTCGTAATACATCTGATTGTCCTGCCTGCGCACTGTCTGGACGCGCGCTGAATAATCTACATGTGTAACCGCAGGGATCCTGGACCGGCGGACCGCCAGGCGAGCAAGCCCCTGTGCCTTATTATCGCCGACATCCGGGAAACGCTGCGATTCCCTGACAGGCGCCACGAGAAGCATGTACGGCGATTCGGCATTGAGATCGAACCATTCCCTTGCTTTATCCGCCATGACCGACGGCGCGAACGGCCTGAAAGATTCGCGGTATTTGATCTTCAGGTTCATCTTAGATTGCATCTGCGGGTCGCGGCTGTCGCCAAGGATGCTGCGGCTGCCAAGCGCCCTGGGCCCAAACTCCATGGGCCCCTGAAACCATCCGACCACATTTCCTTTAGCTATCAGATCGGCTACCAGCACAGGAAGCTCCGCATGGGCCGCCTTTTTATACGAGACCCTGTTGTTCTTTAAGAAAGCCTCAATCTCCTCATCCGTGTATGACGGCCCAAGCAGGCTTGCCTTCTGGCTGTCTCTGTCTGAATTCACGTGCCTCTTGCCTGCACAATACCGGTACCATACCGCAAGCGCAGCTCCCAAAGCGCCGCCAGCATCCCCGCTTGCGGGCTGGATCCATAGGTTCCTGAATATCCCTTCTGCCAGAATCTTGCCGTTACCCACGCAGTTCAAGGCGACTCCTCCAGCGAGGCACAGATTCTCAAGCCCGGTGACCTTGCGCACGTGACGCGCCATGCGCAGCATGACCTCTTCAGTGACTTTCTGAATTGAGGCAGCAATGTCCATATGGCGTTGTTCAAGCGTTGATTCAGGCTGGCGCGCAGGACCTCCGAAAAGCCTTTCGAAACGGGCGTTAACCATGCGCAATCCGTAGCAATAGGCAAAATACTTCATATTCAGCCTGAATGAACCGTCGTCTTTCAGGTCTATGAGTTCATCTAGTATTTTTTGCGCGTGGACCGGGGTGCCGTACGGCGCAAGCCCCATGAGCTTATATTCTCCGGAGTTGACCCTGAAGCCGCAATAATAGGTAAACGCCGAATATAACAGGCCAAGCGAATGCGGAAACCGTTCGCTCGCCAGGATCTCAATCTGGTTGCCGTGGCCGATACCGTAACTGGCCGTATCCCATTCTCCAACGCCGTCCATGGTTAAAAATGCCGCATGGGTAAACGGCGACGGGTAGAACGCGCTTGCCGCATGCGATTCGTGATGCGGCACAAACAGGATGTTTCCTTTATACGCAAGCTCCTTTTCAATGATATCCGGTATCCAGAGCTTCTCCTTAAGCCACACAGGGACCGCCTGTATAAACTGGCTGATGCCGACGGGCGCGTATGCAAGGTAGGTTTCAAGGAGCCTGTCGAATTTTATAAGCGGTTTTTCATAGAATACCACGTGGTCCAGCTCGGCTGCAGTGATCCCGGCAGCCTTGAGGCAATACTCCGAGGCGCGGGCCGGGAACGAGGAGTCGTGTTTTACGCGCGTGAAACGCTCTTCCTGCGCAGCCGCTACGATATTTCCATCAATGACAAGCGCCGCAGCGCTGTCATGATAAAAACATGATATACCGAGTATTTTCATATCAATGCTTCAAATACCAGTCAATGGTCTTTTTGAGCCCTTCGGAAAAACGTGTGCCGGCCTTCCAGCCAAGCTCACGCCGGATCTTGGCAGTGTTCAACGAATACCTGATATCGTGGCCCGGCCGGTCTTTGACGAACTCGATCATATTGTCAGGTTTTCCCATAATTTCAAGAATCATGCGTGCCGTGTCTATGTTGCGGTATTCCTGTCCGCTTCCTATATTATACGACTCGCCGATCCTTCCCTTTGCCAGAACGAGCCATATAGCCTGCGCGCAATCGGAAACGTAGAGCCATTCCCTGACATTATGCCCCCTGGCGTAAACGGGGATCTTTTTCCCTGCCCGCACGCGGTGTATCGCCACCGGAATGAGCTTTTCCGGGAACTGCCACGGCCCGTAATTGTTGCTCGGCCTGACGATCACAGCCGGAACCCCGTAAGTTCTCCAGTATGCGCGCACGAGCATGTCAGCCGCCGCCTTGGTGACCGAGTACGGGGAATTCGGGTTAAACGCTGAACTCTCCGTAAAACTCCCCCTGGATATCTCTCCGTACACCTCATCTGTCGAGACATGCAGGAACCGTTTTATCCCGAATTTCCTGCAGCAGTCAAGCATGACCTGCGTGCCCTTGACGTTGGTATCCATAAACGGAGAGGCGTCCTCGATGCTGCGGTCCACGTGGGATTCAGCCGCGAAATGCGCGATCACTGCAGGCCGCTCTTTCCTGAAAATCGCTTCCATCTTTTTCTTATCGCAGATATCCGCCTTATAGAACATGTACCGGCCGCGGACTTCACAAAGGCGTTTGAGGTCGCCGGCATAGGTCAGTTTATCAACTACAACTATCCGGTATCCTTTTTTCACTCCCTGGCGCACGAATTCGCTGCCGATGAACCCTGCGCCGCCGGTTACCAGGACCTTCATCGCACATACTCCTTTACGCATTCGTCAAGCACGTCCTTGATGGGCCTGACCGCAAAACCGGTCTTCTCCAGCTTTTTCACTGACATGACAAGGTTCGTCCTGACCAGGCCAAGCGCGTTGTAATCTACTACTGTGTATTTAAAATCAGGCACATACTTTTTATACGCGTCCATAAGGTCGGGATACCGCAGTCCGTATTTATTGACGACGTTAAACGTCCCGTACGCGTCTATCTTGACCAGATGCTCGAGCGCCTTAAGGAAATCAGGCACATAGGTCACCGAATTGGGAAGGTCGATGACCTTGACGTACTTGATAAGCTTTGTAAGTATGTTCTTGGGATGCGGCCTGTTGTCCAGCGGTATGCGTATGCGCAGGGTCAGGATTCTGAATTTCTTCGCCATAATATCAAGCGCCCTTTCGGCGTAGATCTTGGACCTGGAATAATAAAGGTCGAAGAAATCGGGAATCATCTCCTCCGTTATGGGTTTCTGGCCTGCGTAATCGAAGTGGAAAATGCAGCCGCTTGATATATGAACAAGCTTGACCTTGTTGCGCAGGCAGGCCTCCGCAAGGATGATAGGCACAAACGTGTTGGCAAAAAGCGTCTTGTCTTTGTCGATTTCGCAGTCATCCACGTTATGGGCGCCCGTATGGCCGATGCAATTAACCAGGACAGACGGCCTGTAACGGTCGATCACGGCCTGCGCATCAGCCAGCGACTGGATCCGCTCGCCGCACGCCTCGCAGCCGAATTCTTGCGCAATCCTATGGCCAATAAAACCCTTGCCCAATACCAATACGGTGCGCTTTGAGTGAGCCATTCGACACGGTCTCCTATTCTTTCAATATATTCTTCAGGTAATCCCCGTAACTGGTGCGGATGTTTGCGGCAAGCCTGCCAAGGCGCTCGCGATCGATGTATCCCATGCGGTACGCCACTTCCTCTATACAGCCAACTTTCAGGCCCTGCCTGTCCTCCACGGTCTTGATGAACATGGATGCCTCGATCAGCGATTCGTATGTGCCTGTGTCAAGCCACGCATACCCTCTGCCGAGCGGCAGAACGGTCAGCTTTCCGGCCTTCAGATACGTATTATTGACGTCAGTGATCTCAAGCTCTCCCCGTTTAGAAGGTTTAATACCCTTGGCGATCTCGACCACCTTATTATCGTAGAAGTACAGGCCGGTCACTACCCAATTCGATCGAGGCGTCCTGGGTTTCTCGACGATGGACCTGGCCCTGCACCGGGAATCGAACTCCACTACGCCGTAACGCTCCGGGTCCTTGACATAATAGCTCATCACAATCGCGCCGTTTTTCAGTCGCGACGCCCTTGACAGGATGCCGGTCATATCATGGCCGTAAAAGATATTGTCGCCCAGTATTAGCGCAACGCTGTCCTTGCCTATGAAATCCTCACACAGCAGAAAACTCTGGGCTATACCCCCGGGGGTCTCCTGCTTTTGGTAGGACAATCTGATGCCAATGTCAGAGCCGTCGCCTAGAAGGTCCTCGAATCGTGGGAGGTCCTTCGGAGTTGAAATGATCAGGATATCGCGTATGCCCGCGAGCATGAGCACGGACAGCGGATAATACACCATGGGTTTGTCGTAGATGGGCAGCATCTGCTTGCACACGCCTTTGGTGATGGGATAGAGCCGGGTTGCCTTGCCACCCGCCAGAACAATTCCCTTCATGCCGCCTCCTTTGCCTTTTTGACGAGGTAATCGCCCATAATCAGGTATTCAAGGCCGCTTTCACTGAACATGACAAGCGCGTCCTGCGGGGAACAGATCATGGGTTCGCCCCGCCTGTTAAGCGACGTATTGATAACAACAGGCACTCCCGATAAGCGGTGATAATTGCTTATCAACCTGTGGAAACGCGGATTCGTTTCCTTATCAACGACCTGCGGCCTGCAGGTGCCGTCAATATGTATGACCTCAGGGATCCGCTCCTTCCATGCGGGATTTGCCTTGAAGGCGATAGTCATGAACGGCGCAGGATGCGTTGAATTCAGGATATCAGCGGCGTATTCTTTCAGGATAGACGGGCAGAACGGCCTCCAGGTCTCCCTGAACTTGATTATAGCGTTGATCTTATCGGCCGTGCCTCTGATAGTAGCATTGCCTATGATACTGCGGTTGCCCAGCGCGCGCGGGCCCCATTCCATGCGGCCCTGGAACCAGCCGAAGATTTTACCCTCATGCAAAAGCTGCGCGGCCTTCAGGGCGATATCACGTTCGAGCGATATCGAATACCCCGTTAAACGCAATGCCTCCTCGATTTCCTTGTTTGAATATTCGGGCCCGTAATACGCATGACGCATCGGTTCAATCTTTTCGCCGTGCTGCGCCGCAACGTATGCCGCGGCACCCACAGAACCCCCTGCATCACCGCTTGCAGGCTGGACCCAGAGATTCCTGATATAGGGCTGCTCCAGCAATACCCGGTTCAAAGCAACATTAAGCGCGCAGCCGCCTGCAAAACACAGGTTGCCGTGTTTTAACAGCTCCTCCTTCAGGTACGTTTCAACAAGTTTTACGCTGATATTCTCAAGGGCTTTCTGCGTTGCAGCCGCGATATGGATATACGGCTCTGTAAGACCGTCTCCCTCCCGCTCCGGACCGAATTCCCTTACCATCTTGAGGGAATATACCTTATCCAGCCGGGCACGAAGGCTGCGATTGACCCAGACGTAATCATCATTGCAATGAAATGTCTTTTTCCTGTCATCCCAGCGGATGATGTGGTCAATAGAGCACTTCGAAGGGGCCCCGAACGGCGCCATGCCCATAACCTTATACTCTCCGTCCCCGCGCTCGAACCCGAGATAGTCAGTCATAGTAGAGTAAAAATCTCCGAGTGAATCCGGCGCAATGATCTGTTTGGTTGGTACAATCCCCCGGTGATCCGCATAACCCATCAGCGTCGCTGTGATCTCGCCGCCCGCGTCTATAGACAGTACGGCAGCTTCGGCCGCCCCGGAAAAGTAAAATGAGGAAGCGGCATGAGCGATATGATGCTCGACCCAATCCATTTTTATCTTAGCCGGATCGATGCCGCTGGCTGAAAGCGTGGCTGCGGTAAACCTTTTCTGGTCGGCAAGCTCGCGATTGTTTCTGAAGAATTTCTTTATTGCGCGGGACGGTTTCGTGCGAATTGTGCGGACAAAATACTCAAACCGTTTATCCCTTAGAGCCTTATACGACCATGGATAAGCCACGCGGTCGATATCGCGCGGGTCTATCCCTGCCTGTTTAACGCAGTATTTGACCGCATTAATCGGCATCTGCCCGTCAGCGTGTTTTTTCCTGGTGAACCGTTCTTCCTCAGCTGCGGCGATCAGTTTTCCGTCTACCAATATCGCGGCAGAATGGTCATGGCCGAACGGCGCAGCAATACCCAGTATTATCATAAACTAATCCTTGGGTTTACTCAAATAATGATGCGGTACCATAGTGTCAAGAACTCTGTTGACTTTC
>JAKPTF010000057.1 GCA_029571225.1 Candidatus Omnitrophota bacterium
CGGTGCAGGGGCCTGTGGTTGATGTCAAGTTCGAGTCTGACGAATATATCCCTGCCATATTCGAGAACCTGAATGCCAAGACCGTTGACGGCAAACGCGTTGTCCTGGAGGTCGCAGAGCATCTGCCCGGAAACATCGCCCGCTGCATTGCGATCAATTCCACCTTTAACCTTCAGCGCAACGCGGTCGCGGTCCCTGCCGGAGAGACTATCGCAATTCCCGCAGGGGATTCTCTTTACGGCAGGATTATCAATGTGTGGGGAGACCCCATCGACCAGAAGGGCGAACTGCCGCCCGGTGAGCGCCTGCCCATACGGCCGCCGCGGATCTCCCAGCGATTGTCAGCTCGGGAAAAGGCTGAAAAATTCGAAGTTCTTGAGACCGGCATCAAGATCATCGATCTTTTGTTTCCCATGGTCAAAGGATCCAAGAGCGGCCTTCTTGGCGGCGCAGCGCTAGGCAAAAGCATCCTGACCCTGGAGATCATCCATAACATTGTGCGAAAGAGTTCAGGCGCCTGCATTTTTGTGGGCGCGGGCGAGCGCATGCGCGAGGGCAATGACCTGTATTTCGAGCTGGAACACCGCAATATCCTAAACAAGACAGTGCTCATCTTCGGCCAGATGAACGAGCCGCCGGGCGCGCGTTTCGACGTCGCGTTTTCCGGCGTTACCCTTGCGGAGTCGATCCAGCGGAAGAAGCAGGACGTGCTTCTGTTCATCGACAATGTTTTCCGTTTCCTGCAGGCCGGATCGGAGATCTCAAGCCTTCTGGGACGCCTGCCGTCCGAGACCGGTTATCAGCCCACGCTCATCTCCGAAGCGAGCGAATTCCACGAGAGGATCCGTTCGCAAAAGGAAACCGGCTCGTCGATCACTTCTGTCGAAGCGGTTTATATCCCCGCGGACGACCTTACCGACCCGGCGGTTGTCACTATTTTTGCGTTCCTGGATTCCATCATGGTTCTTTCGCGCCAGCGTATTCAGCTCGGGTTATACCCCGCCATAGACCCGTTGCTTTCGTCGAGCGCCAACCTCGATATCGATATCGTGGGGCAGCACCATTACCAGATTTCTCAGGAGGTAATCAGGATCCTTCAGCGGTATGAGGAACTGCGCCGAATCGTCATGGTCATTGGCATAGACGAACTCTCCGCCGCGGACCGGACCATTTACGAGCGGGCGCGCAAACTGCAGAACTTTCTGACACAGCCGTTCTTTGTCGCGGAAGCTTATACGGGCAAACACGGCGAATATGTCACGATTCCGCAGACGGTGGACGGGTGCGAAAAGATCATCGCCGGCCATTATGACCGCAGGCCGGAAGGCGATTTCTATATGATCGGCACTGCGCCGTAATAAAAAAGCCGCAGGGCCAGGGAGGGGAGCATGGAAAAAGCTTCGCGCAGGATAGGAGAGATCCTCATAGCAAAGGGTTTTGTTACCGAGGCGCAGCTTCACGACGCGCTCATGGAGCAGAAGGTCAGCGAGAAGTTCGTGGGCATGATCCTGAAGGATAAGGGGGCCATAACCGATCATGACCTTATGGATGCGCTGGCCGAGCAGTTCAATATACCCCTGATCGACATGCGCAGCCAGTATATCGACATGGAGCTGGCACGCAAGTTCTCCAGCGCCCTTATCGTGGACCACAAATGCTTCCCCCTCAAGGCAGAGGAGAATTCAGTGACATTCGCGATCATTAATCCCCTTGACATGATCGCGCTTTCCAAAATGGACGAAGAGGCCTCGCCCCGGAGCGTCCAGCACGTGCTGGTGACGGAAGCGGACATGAACGAGGTCATCGACCAATACCGCAAATATGTCAGCCAGAGCATCCAGCGGTTGTTGAAACGCAAGCCGATCGACGGGGGCCAGACCGGGAGCCAGACGTGACCAAGATAGATGCGCTTATTTACCGCGCATTGCAGGCGAACGCCGCCATAGACAAAACCGCGCTTGAGGAGGCCTCGCGGGTGGCCGAAGGTAACAATGAGCCTCTGCTGGCGGTGCTTAAGCGGACCAAGATAATTTCCGAGTCCGAAGGGCTTGATATCCTTTCGAGCGGCCTGGGGATACCCCGCGTTGACCTGCGTTCAGCCGCCATAGACAGGCAGGCCATAGAAAAGGTACCGTCAAAGATCGCGCATTATTACAAGTTTATCCCGGTAAGGCTCAGCGAGCATGCCCTGACCATCGCCGTGAACATGCCCCTCGACATCAAGACGCAGGACGAGATCCGGATGCAGCTGGGGCTTCCCGTAGAGATGGCGCTTGCGCCGGCGGACGATATCGACGACGCGCTCAAGCGTTATTACGGCCTTGCCGCAGAGACGCTCGGCAGGATGGCCAAGGCAGCGCCTGTCGATGAGCAGGCGGGCCGCGGCCGCCAGCAGGATAAGGTCGAGGATATCGAGAAGCTCGCCGAAGACGCCTCTATCATCCAGCTTGTCAACCAGCTGATCCTCGAGGCGTTCCGAAAACGCGCCACCGACATCCATATCGAACCGTTCCGCGACAAGGTGACCATGCGTTACCGCGTAGATGGCATCCTCTACGACGCCAACGTCCCCATCGATATAAAAAACTTCCTTCATCCCATCATCTCGCGCATCAAGATCATGTCGAACCTCAATATCGTCGAACGGCGCCTCCCGCAGGACGGCAGGGCCGTGGTGAAAGTGGCGGATCATGTGCTTGA
>JAKPTF010000070.1 GCA_029571225.1 Candidatus Omnitrophota bacterium
CACAAAGGACAGATCGTCTTCGGCGCCGGATGCGGCCTGCTCACCGCCATCATCAGGCTCTGGGGCGGATATCCCGAAGGGGTCTCGTATTCGATCCTCATGATGAACGCGGCCACTCCGCTTATTGACCGGTATACGAAAAGAAGGATATTCGGCACAAAATGAAGACATTGTTCAGAGAATTCGCCAAAGGCATCATACGGGAAAACCCGACGTTCGTGCTGGCGCTGGGACTGTGCCCGACGCTGGCGGTGTCCGTATCGGTCTCCAACGCGATCGGCATGGGCTGCGCGTCGACATTCGTCATCGTCTTTTCCAACATTATGGTCGCATCGATAAAAAAAACCATCCCGGACAAGATTCGCATCCCCTGCTTTATCGTAGTCATCGCGACCTTTGTCACCATAACGGAGATGGCCCTGAAGGCGTATTTCCCGCCGCTCAACCGGGCGCTGGGGATCTATGTGCCGCTTATCGTGGTCAACTGCATCGTGCTCGGCCGCGCCGAGGCATTCGCCTCGAAGAACCGGGTCATCGCGTCGCTGTTTGACGGCATCGGCATGGGGATCGGGTTCACGCTCGCGCTCATATTGATATCGGCGATCAGGGAAATGCTGGGCGCGGGCAAGCTCTTCGGCCTGACGGTATTTCCCGGTTTCGAGCCGGCGCTCGCCATCGGCATGCCTTCGGGAGCGCTTCTGATCATCGGCCTGCTGCTGGGTTTCTTCAATATGCTCAAGGAAAGGGCGAAATGAACGCGACGCAGTTCCTCGTCATCTTCATATCGAACATCTTCATCTACAACGTCATCCTTTCCCGGTTCCTCGGGCTCTGCTCCTTTATCGCCATATCCAAGGAGACAAAACCGGCGCTTGCCATGAGCTTCGCCGTGCTGTTCGTCACGACCATGTCATCGGTCATCACCTGGGCCATCTACCGGTTCCTGCTGATACCGTTTGACATGACGTACCTGCGCACGATCTCGTTCATTCTCGTCATCGCTGCATTCGTGCAGCTCGTCGAGATGGTCATTCGCAAGGCGGCACCCGCGCTCTACCGCTTCTTCGGCATATATCTGCCGCTTATCACGTGCAACTGCGCGGTCCTGGGCGTCGCAGTTTTGAATACCGATATGTTCTTCGGCGCGGAGACCCCTGCCCTGGCGTCCTTCGTGTATTCCGCGTTCCAGGGCTTCTGCGTCGGATTGGGATACATGCTGGCGATGCTTTTGATGTCCGCTATCAGGGAACGGCTCGAAACGTGCGACATACCAAAGGCAATGAAAGATTTTCCCATTGGATTCGTCATCGCGTCGATCATGTCAATGGCATTCATGGGTTTTAACGGCTTCAGGTTCTGATATGGCTATTATCGTACCGGTCATCACGCTCGGGGTGCTCGGCGCAATATTCGGCGCCGGGCTCGCAATAGCATCCAAGAAACTTGCGGTCAAGGTCGATCCGCGGCTCGAGAAGATCCACGGCCTGCTGCCTGGCGCCAACTGCGGCGCGTGCGGCGGCGCGGGATGCTTCGGGTTCGCGGAAGCGCTTTTAAGCGGCGCCATGCCGCTTGACGCCTGCAAGGGCGCCTCTGAAGAAAGCCGGGCCGCGATCGCGGGTATACTCGGTCAGGCCGTCGAAAAGAAAATCAAGAAGACCGCGGTGCTTCATTGTAACGGCGGCATCAAGGTCAAGGAGAAATACCGGTATTCCGGATTAGCCGACTGCGTTGCCGCCGCGGGCCTCATGCAGGGGCCCAAGGCATGCCGATTCGGCTGTATAGGGTTGGGCACCTGCGTGGCAGCATGTCCGTTCGGCGCGCTTTCCATGTCGAAAGAAGGACTGCCTGTTGTGGACGTGCGCAAATGCAGGGCGTGCGGCAAATGTGTAACCGCCTGCCCCAAGAAACTTTTCTCGATGGAACCGGTATCTCATCCGGTATACGTTGCCTGCGTCTCACAGGATATCGGCAGGGATACCAAGACCGTGTGCGACACCGGCTGTATCGGCTGCAGATTGTGCGAGAAGGCGTGCAAGTTCGACGCGATCCATGTCGCCAACAACGTCGCGGCCATCGATCATCACAAATGCACGTCATGCAAGGCGTGCGTGAAGGTCTGCCCATCTCATACCATACTCATGCGCGAGGACAAACCATGAACATAGCAGTGTTCGCATCAGGCACGGGAAGTAATTTCGCGGCTATTGCGTCGGCAGTCAGGCGCAAACAAATACCGGCAAAGCTGGCGTTGCTGGTATGCGACAATCCCCGGGCAAAGGTCATCGGCAAGGCCCGAAAGGCCGGGGTCCAGGTATTCCTGATAGAACGCGGCGCGTTCGCCCAGAGGCGGGATTTCGAACTTGCAATCATGGCCAGGCTCAAGCAGGCCGGCATCGAGCTGGTCGTACTGGCGGGCTTCATGCGGATATTGAGCCCTGAATTCGTGCGGAAGTTCAAGAACCGCATCATCAACATCCATCCTGCGCTGCTGCCTGCCTTCAAGGGCAGCCACGGCATCAAGGACGCGTTCGATTATGGCACAAAAGTTACCGGGGTCACCGTGCATTTCGTTGACGAACGCATGGACCACGGCCCCATCATCCTGCAGGAAGCGGTCCCTGTCAGGGAAAAAGACACCCTTGAAGCGCTCGAAGCGCGCATTCACCGCGTCGAACACTCGTTGTATCCGCGTGCCATCCGGCTGTTCGTTCAGGGAAGATTGAGGATCAAAGGGCGGAAAGTCTTCAGTGCAGGGTAGGGACCGTTACTTCTTCCTGGGCTTGCCCCAGATCGCCGGATACCCCAGCGTTACATTCCTGTTCAGTTCAAGGTTTTTGAAGACCGCTTCTTCCACATCGGTCACTTCGTACATCCGCAGCGTCTCGGTGATGATCCGGGAAATCTCCCGCTCGATATCAACGTCCTGCTCGACCTCCGGCTTCTGGAATTTAAGGGAAATCCTGTATTCGATCTGCTTGGCGATGAACTCGTGCATGGTCAGGTCGCGGTACGACAGATGTTTGCCGATCCTGTCGCCGATGACCAGCGGCGAGACCTGGCTGTCCTGGATAACCCGGTGCTGGAATTCCCAGATGGACATGAGGTTATACGACACCTTCTTCAGGTCGCGCACGTAGAATATCTCCGTCACCTCAAACCCGTTCTTGATATCGCCGATGACCATGACGACGAACTTGATGTCCTCGCGCTGTGACGGCTCGATGCTGAACACGACCCGCCTGATCGCCTTCCAGAGTATGCCGATTTTTTCCGAAACATCCTTGTTGATCTTGTAATCCAGGGATTTGTCCTTCGGAGGGACCGGCTTTATATGGTATTCGCCGCTGAAGCGCCGATTCTTCAACGTACCGCTATTGGCGAGTATCCTGAACTTCTCGGCATACT
Source organism: Candidatus Omnitrophota bacterium (assembly GCA_029571225.1). Classification (GTDB taxonomy): domain Bacteria; phylum Omnitrophota; class Gorgyraeia; order Gygaellales; family Profunditerraquicolaceae; genus JAGOOP01. The sequence continues at coordinate 3,406 of JAKPTF010000070.1, forward strand.
TTTCAGGTTTGGGGTTCTTTATGAACAGATCCTCGACCGGCATGTAAACCCAGAGCGTCGAGCCTGCCAGGCGCGCGGTAAGGTCGATCTTATACTCCGTCTTGGCCAGGTCCTTGAGCGATCTGGCGACGGTCTGCGTCGTATAGGTGGGAGCGCCGGCGGAAAAAAAACATCCGCACAGCAAGAAACAGAGTGCACCGGTACAGATATTATTGAGCGCGGCTCTTGCCAAATTCCTTGAAGATCGCTTCGATCTCGTCATAATTGAGTTCTTCTTTGGCAACAAGCTCCTGCGCGAGCCGGTCCAGAAGCGCCTGCTCTTGAGAGAGGACTGCCTGGACGTCTTTGAGACAGGCCTGCAATATGTCCTGGACATCGTCATCCAGCCGCTTCTGCAGATCGGCGGATATCGGGCTTGTGCGGTGAGGACCTGATGCGTATTCGGTCAATGCGTCGAAATTGCCGAGCAATCCCGATCTGCCCATGCCCCAGCGCCAGACCATGTTGCGGGCAATGCCCAGGGCAGAGGCGAAATCGCTGTCCACTCCAGCGGTCGTGATCTTAAGCTTGAGCTGTTCCGCAGCGTATGATCCAAGAAAGATCTTAATCTGGTTCAACAGATAATTCCTGTCATGGATGAATATCTCTTCGCGCTCGGGAGTCCAGGTGACGCCTCCCGTATGGCCGCGCGGGGTGATCGTTATCTTGAACACGTCTTGCGTGGGCGCAAGCAAATAGGTGATGATCGCGTGGCCCGCCTCGTGATACGCGGTCTGCCAGCGTTCCTCCGGCCGGAGTTTAATCCTGCGCTTGACGCCGAGCGCGATGCGTTCCCGCGCGGCATCGATATCCAGCATGCCGATCAGCTCCTTTTTTCTCCTGACCGTGATCAACGCGGCCTCCCGTACGAGGTTCGAGATGTCCGCGGGGCTGTACCCTACGGTGATGCGCGCGAGCCTGTCTATCTTTATATCGTTCTGGTCATACTTGACCTTCTTGAGGTAGTATTCGAATATCTTGCAGCGGTCCTCCAGGTTCGGCTTATCCACGTATATCTTGC
>JAKPTF010000084.1 GCA_029571225.1 Candidatus Omnitrophota bacterium
ACCCGCTCGAACTCGCTCAATGACACCCAGTGCACCGTCTGCGCCAGGCGAATGATCCTGCGGTCAGTCTCTCCCCGTATTGCAACGGCGACAACATGAACGCCGCGCTCCCGCGCCGCTTCGCAGAACAGGATCGGGAAACGCCTGTTTCCGGCTATCAGGCCGATTCTCTCCATAATCTAAACGGTTACTTTTTCTTCTGAATCGATCTCGTTATCTATTCTGGCAGAGTGCGCGACGCCCCGCGCGGAATTCCGTATGAAATCGACAAGGTAGGAAACTTCTTGATTGGCGAGCAGTTGAGGGTCAAGCTGCTCGATCGCGCGTTTAACCGGCAGCCCTGAATGGAACAGGACCCGGAACGCCTTTTTCAGGCACCGCACCGATTCGAGGTTGACGCCGTGGCGCTTGAGACCTATGAGATTGAGGCCGAAAACGCGCGCCGGATGGCCGTCGCATGTCGAAAACGGCGGGATGTCCTGCACGGCTTTCGATACGCCCCCGGTGATGGAAAGTTTGCCCAGGCGTACGAACTGATGCACCGCAGTCAAACCGCTGATCATGGCGTAATCCTCCATGACTACATGGCCGCCGAGCGTTCCGTTATTGACAATGATGCAGTGGTTACCGACAACGCAATCGTGCGCGACGTGCGCGAACGCCATAAAGAGATTATGCGAACCAATTACCGTCTTGCCGCCGTCGCCGGTGCCCGGGTTGAAGAAACAATATTCCCTGATCGTGTTGTAATCGCCGATCTCCAGATACGATCGCTCGCCCTTGAACTTCATATCCTGAGGTCTGGCGCCGAGGACCGCGCCGGTGAAGACCTCGCAGTCATGGCCGATTGTAGTGTGGCCGGTGATGACGCAATGCGCCCCTATCCTGGACCCCTTGCCTATGGTCACATTATCTTCTATAACCGTGTACGGCCCGATACTGACGTCTGTGGCAAGGTTCGCTTTTTTCGAAACGATCGCTGTGGGATGGATATTCATATGACGCGCCTTTATGTGGTTGATTCGTCTAATGCAAACATCAGGTCCGCTTCAGCGACTACGGTTCCGTCCACTGTCGCGGTACCGTGCACCTGTCCGGTCTTTGACTTGATCTTGACCGATACGACCTCGAATACGAGCTGGTCGCCAGGCACGACGGTCTTCCTGAATTTTGCGTTGTTGATAAGCATGAAAAAAGCAAGTTTTCCCCTGTTCTCAGGCTTTGAGAGCATCATGACCCCGCCGACCTGCGCCATTGCTTCGAGTATGATAACCCCGGGCATTACGGGTCTCTGCGGGAAGTGCCCCCGGAAGAAATAATCGTTAACGGTGACGTTCTTGATGCCTATGATGCGCTTGCCCGGCTCGATCTCCAGGATCCTGTCAACGAACAGGAACGGGTCACGGTGCGGGAGTATCTGCATGATTTGCGTGATGTCAAGGCCCTTGCCCGGCTCGATATTAACATCGCCGGTAACGGGGCCCGTTTGCTGCTCCATGATCTTCTTAACTAGCTGAAGGTTCAGGGAATGGCCGCTCTTGAGCGCGATTATATGGCCGCAGATCGGCCTTCCGAGCACGTAAAGGTCGCCGGTCAAGTCAAGGATCTTATGACGGACAAACTCGTTGTTAAACCGCAGTTTGTTATTGATCACGCCGTCCTTGCCCAGGACAAGCGTGTTCTCATATGTGGCGCCTTTTCCGAATCCCAGGGACCTCAGCTGCTCAACCTCTTCTTCCAGGCAGAAAGTCCTGGCTCCGAGAAGTTCCTTCTTGAATGATTCCGGGCTTACCGTTAACTCCATAAAATCCTTCAAAAGCGGATGGTCATAACAAAGGGTATACGAAATCTTGAATTCAGGCGCTGGGAACGCCATGATAGAAGCGGGCCCTTCGTGGATAATGATCGGAGTGCGCACCACGATCGGCAGGCAGGCCTTATCCTGCTGTTTAATGCCTGCGCCCAGGAGCGCCTCATAGATCGGGATGCTCGACCCGTCAAACCCGGGGACTTCATTCCCATCAATCTCTATCTCGATATTATGGATCCCGAGCCCAGAGAGCGCGGCGAGCAGATGTTCCACCGTCTGTATCGCACTTTCATCCTTGCCGATACAGTTGCACCTTAAGCTGCCGGTACGGTGCGTCAGGCTTTCGACGCCTACGCGTATAACCGGTTTCGATGCCAGATCTGTCCGGACGAACGATATCCCGGCATCGACGCAAGCCGGTTTAAACGTCACGCTGACCTGCCTGCCGGTATGCAGCCCTGTCCCCTTTATGGTAACCGACTTGGCGATTGTTTGTTGATTGCCCATCGTATTAAAGTTTGGTCTCCAGTTTCGCTACCCGTTCTTTCAGATCCTTCAAGGCCTGATGCATCTTCGGCAGGCTGTTGACATACGCGTGAAGCTTCTTTGCCTCGTTGACAGGCTGCGCGGGAACGCCGTAGAAGACGCTGTTCTCCGGGACATTCTTGCTGATGCCTGATTTTGCCATGACGATCGTGTTGTTACCGATCGTGACATGGCCGACAACCCCGACCTGGCCGGCGAGGATCACGTTATCGCCTATGGTCGTGCTGCCCGAGATTCCGACCTGTGCGACGATAAGGCAGTTCTTTCCCGTCACGACATTGTGGGCTATATGGACCATATTATCGAGCTTCGTGCCTTTGCCGATGACAGTTTTATCGAACCGCGCGCGGTCTATGGCGCAGTTGGCGCCTATCTCGACGTCATCCTCGATGACGACGGTTCCGGTCTGGGGTATCTTATGATGCGTGCCGTCAACCGTGACAAAACCGAACCCGTCTGAACCAACCACGGTCCCGGCATGGATGATCACGTTGTTGCCGATCCTGACGTCCTCCCGGACCGAGACGTTGGAATAGATGATCGTATTGCTGCCGATCACGGCGTTTCGGCCGATGAAGCAGTTCGGATAAATGACTGTATTATCCCCGATACGGCATCCTTCTTCGACTACCGCGCAGGCGCCTATCCCAACGTTCCTGCCCAGGGCCGCACCCGGAGATACGACAGCCGCCGCATGTACCCCGGACGGATGCCGCATATCCTGCGGGTGTATAAATGATACGACCCTGGTGAACGCAAGAGACGGATTGTCGACGCGAAGGAGCGTTTTGCCTGCCGCATCGCGCACGTCCCGGCCGACAATGACCGCGGTCGCGCGCGTTCGAGGAAGAAACGCCTGGTATTTCGGATTGGCAAGGAAGGTTATGTCTCCTTCCTGCGCGTCCTCAATACCGGCAACCCCAGTTATGACGGCATTGGCGTCTCCGGTGACGTCGCCGGAAACCACTTGCGCGATCTCTTTAAGGGTTCGAGGCATCCTTCGTCCTATTTCTTCGAGCCTTTGTTCAGTATTGCGATGATCTTATCGGTGATATCCATGGATTTATCCTGATATACAAGGACGCGGTCGTTGAAGACCATGGAATACCCTTCTTTCTCCGCGTATTGCTTGATCACATCATTGATATCTTTAAGCAATTCCTTCATCTTGTCGTCCTGCTCTTTGCGCAGGTCGGTCTGCTTCGCGCGGTCGAACTCGCGCAGCGTGTTAATCTTATTCTCAAGGTCGCCTTTCTTGGCTTCCTTCTCTTTCTCGCTCAAGAGCTTCATCTTGTCTTCAGCGGCCTTGACGTCGTTGACCATCTTCTCCCGTTCTTGTTCATACGCACTCTGCTTATCTCCGAGGACCTTGTCATAATCCTTGGTCTTTGAGTATTCGCTGAATATCCTTGTCAGGTCAACATACGCGAACTTGTCGGCTGCTGACGCCTGACCCGCGAACAGGAACATAATCGCAACGAGCAAACACGCAAGAAACGCCTTTCCTTTCATCTTCTTCCTCTCCTTGATCCTGCGAATAGACGCAAGACCCGCCACCGTGCCGCCGTCGGCACGCCAGAGGGCTTGAATCCTGCGAGGATAATGTTTACGATGCCTTAAAAACTGTGGCTCATGCTGAAATGAAACCGGCCATTGCCCCGTTCTGTCTCTCCGGACTCCTTGTCAAGAGGGATCCCGTAATCGAGCATAACCGGACCGATCGGCGTCTTGAGCCTGAAACCAAGCCCTGTCCCTGCACGGTATCCGCCCGAGCCGATATCGCTGACCTTGGGCCATACGTTGCCGATATCGTAAAAAAGCGCCAGCTTGAAAAAACTGGACAGCGGATACAGGTATTCCACGTTCCCTACGAGCAATGAGCGGCCGCCGAGCGGATCTCCCGTCACAGAGTCCACTGGGCCGACCTTGCGTTCGCGGTACCCCCGGATGGTATAGGCGCCTCCTGCGAAAAGCCGTGAATTAATCGGAACTTTATTCGAATCGTCATATGAATCTGCCACTCCCGCCCGCAGACGCATATCGATAACCGCCTTGCCTACGCCGAAATAATGCGCGGCATTGCCGAAATATTTCCAGAAATTCCTATCCCCGCCGAAAGGGCCTCCGGCAACCTGAATGGAGCCGCCCAGAACATTGCCCCGCGTAGGATCGAACACATTGTCCCGGTTGTCATATGTCAGGCCGAACTCCATGCTGCTTTCGACGTTGGTGCCGACCTCATCTTTGAGGTCCTGGCTCGCGGTTACCTCGACATCGGATATCTTGATCGTGTCATGGCGGTAGGTGAGGTTGCCCCGCACGTACTCGGAAAGCTCTTTGCCCAGGCGGATATCGCCACCGGTGATGTCCTCGTTATACCCGTAGCCCACATCGGAATCCCGGTCATGGGTATGCTTATACAGATCGAAGCCGAACGACGCCGGGTAATCGAAAAGCCACGGCTCGGTGAAACTCAGGTCATATGCCTCGGTGACCGAGCCCATTGTGGCGCGGACTTTCAAATCCTGGCCCGCTCCGGTGAAATACGGCCAGTTTTTCCAGTCAAAATTCTTCTGCGAGATCTCAATGAACCCTACGAGCCGGTCAACGCTCGAATAGCCGCCGCCAAAGCTGAACGCCCCAGTCTTAGACTCCCTGACATCCACCACAAGGTCCTTTTTGTCCGGCGCATCAGAATCCTCGGTATCGTAACTGATCTCGTCGAAAAAGCCGAGGTTCTGCAGGCGCTCCTTGCTGCGCCGCAGTTTCTCCCCATCAAACCGGTCGCCGGGGTATATCCTCATTTCCCGGCGGATGACCACGTCTTTGGTCTTAACATTGCCCCTGATCTTAACCTGACCGACGTAGAATACCTCGTTTTCTTCGATGGACAGCACTATGTCAATATTGCCGGTTGAGGTGTTAAGCGACGTGGTGTCAAGGACCTTTGCCGCGATATAGCCCCGGTCAAAATACACGCCCTGGACCGCCATGACATCTTCCTTCAGCGCCTCCTGGCTGAACACGTTGCCGGGTTTACACTCTTTGATCTTTGCCCGTATATCGGCCTCATTGACGTCAGCATTGCCCTGGATGGCGACATTTCCGACGAGATATTTCTTCCCCTCGGCCACCTTGAGCGTAATATACCAGAACCGGCCGCGCGGATCGGTCTTAAGCTCTTTTTCGACCGAAACGTCCATGTATCCTTTTCGCTGATAATATGCCTTTACCCGCTCGATATCCTCCTCAAGCACGTCTTCCTTGAGTATCCCTGAGTTGAACAGCCAGGCGCGCTTGGTCTTGATAATCTTAAGGATCCTGGAGTCCGAAACGTTCCAGTTGCCCTCCACATAGATCATGCGGATCTTCTTTTTCCTGCCTTCAGATATCTTGAACGAGATCCTGGCCTTGTTCAAGCTCTCGTCGATATCCACCGTATGCTCGATCTGGACCTGGGTAAACCCTTTTTTCTCATACATCTTTCTGAGCGTTTCTACGTCCTCGGCAACAGCGGTGTAGTCAAGATACTGCGTTTCCTTCGATCTAAGGGTTTCTTTGAGCTTTTCCTCGCTCATGCCGATTCGCCTGGAGCCGGAAAACGATATTTTCTCGATGAGAGGCCGTTCAACGACGGTTATTATCACCTTCATGCCGCCCATGTATTTCTCGGTATCGATTTTTATATCGCTGAAATACCCCAGAAGGTACAGGCGCTTCATGTCGTCGCTGATGACATTGTCATTATACGGCGAACCGATGCGCGTTTTTAGCTTGGACAAAACTGTATTGGCGCTGATCGAGGTGTTGCCTTTAACCTCTATAGCGGTCACGATTGTATCCTGGCCGGATGCCCCGGCCGGCCCGTTATCCGGCTGCGAAACTGTTTGCGCCCGCGCCGCAGCATTGAAAAACAAGCCCCAGCACAAAAGCATAATGCAGAGTTTTTTGTCCATGTTCTCCCTGGCGGTTAATAGGACGGTGGATGCGAAGAATTTGAATTAGTATATCATAGCCTGCATTAAAAGTAAATCAAATTATGGGGACCGGCCCACATTTTAGATGACCGACACGAAAAGGTCGACAAGTTGCGGGCTGAAGTGAGTGCCTTTGCCTTTGACAATGATATCGACGGCTTCCTGCCTGTTAAGGGATTTCTTGTAATCACGGCCGGTCGTGAGCGCGTCGTAGACGTCAGCCAGCGCAATTATCTGGCTCGCAATGGGTATTGCGTCTCCTCCAAGGCCGTGGGGATAGCCGGTGCCGTCCCATTTCTCATGATGATAAAGGATCCAGGGCAGGATGTCCTCGATCTCCTTCAAGGGCTTCAGGATATTAACCCCGAATATCTCATGCTGCTTTATAAAACCGAACTCCTCGTCAGTAAGCTGGCCTTTCTTGTGCAGGATGGCGTCCGGAATGCCTATTTTGCCCAGGTCGTGCAGCAGGCTGGCCTTGCGAAGTTTCTCTTTCTGGTCAGGCGGCCAGCCGAGTTTGTCAGCGACGAGAAGGGCATACTCCGCGACACGCAGGGAGTGGCCCTGCGTATAGGGGTCGCGGGCTTCAAGGGCATTGACAAGCGATGTGATGATCTGGTAGAACGCTTCTTTGGTCTTATCGTGCTCATCCTTCAGTTTTTCATAAAGGCTCAAGAGCTGCCGGTTCTTCTCTTCGATGTCCTCGGCAAGACTGTCAAGAATCTGGGGTTGAGCCATTGACGGCTGGCCGGCGTCCGGTTTCTCTCCGGGGGGGGGTATGTCAGACGACATCAGGACATTCGCAGCCAATGACCTGGCCTGTCTTGCCAGTGCGGCAAGCGAATCAAAAGGATTGCTGTTCCTGGTGTATTCTGCGGCGCAGATCTTGACTTCGACCCCGAGACCCATTTCCCGCAACAGCCGTGTCAGGCGCTCCTGAAGGGATACCAGAACCACCTCAAGGCGTTCCCTGCGCTGTGCCGAGAAACCGACTGCCTCCTCAGGGGAATAAATCGCCCAGAAGGAGTTTACGTTAGACAGCAGGCCATGTATGCGGGACCATATTTCCTTTAGCCGGTCGATGGGCATATCATCGGTATGCGCCCTGAAATCACGCAGATGCACCATGATCGCCTGCAGGCGCCGCCTCCGGGCTTCCAGCTCAATCCGGTACCGGAAATACCGCAGCGTATAGACGCCCCTCAAAGGATCGACGGTAGCTCGATCCTTGATCGCTGACAGCCGCGCAAGAAAATCGGCCACCCTGTATATACCGGCGCTAGCGAAGAAAACAAAGGAAAACACGATAACCTGAACAAAATCGGCCTTGATATGGAATTTCCACAAAACCAGCGGCACAAAAATATTGAATCCGATTACCGCGGTGAATATCAGAATGCTTTTCTGCACGTTGTCCGTGCGCACCGCGAACGACAAAGCCGCCGCCGCAACGCACAGAAGGACGACCGGGATATAGCCTGGGCTGTCAACGGTCCCTCCGGAAAGGATATTGATAATGCCGTTGATATGCACGAACCCCCCAGGCATCTTGCCCAGCGGAGTCAGATGTATATCATGGCCTACCTCAGCTGCTGGATAGACGAGGACGATGCTGTCTTTAAATAAATCCGCGCCACGGCCGGCCTTGACCCGTTCCATATCGTGCAAAACATCATAGAAACTCACAACGGGAACAGCGCTGTCCCGCTGATGCTGTCTGACCTTATAATCGATATAAAAATACCTGTCCTCGAAATCCATATACCGCCGAAAGCGCGTATCGATAACCATGCGCAGATCCGAGGCCACTGCAGACGGTTCCTTACCCAGATACGCGCTGACGGCCATGACCGAAAGGGAATAATACGTCCGGTCTTTCACCCGGGCCGAAACCCGTAATTTGCGGATAAAACCGTCCTCATCTACGAGGGTGTTGAGCATCGCGGGGATGAAGGAGTCCTGCGGAATCTCAGGGGCCAATGAACCGGGAGCCATGCTCGTGAAATCAAAATCATAGCCCAGGACGATTGATGCCTTGGCCTGACGCATGCTCTCGGCAAGAGCCAGGCCGTCCTGAGCGTCCGAGGACGCACCCTTCAGGACAAGGTCAAAGACGATGGTACGCGCGCCCTCGCGGTCAAGAACCCTGATAAGGTCGGCATACACTGACCTGTTCCAGGGCCATCGCTGGGCCATGCGGTTATGGGAATAATCGTCGATTGCCACGGCTACGATCCTGGCAGGAATACCGGATCGCCTGTTTGAAACGCTATAATGGTATTTATTGGGAATATCGTTGCCTGAAAGGGAAATACGCGCGGGCAGGAGGAAATACGCAACGGCAAAAGCCAGTGCGCTGAAAACTATCAGTTTCCAATCAAAGGCATCTTTCTTCAATGGATTGCCCGCTAATTACACCGGCTCCAGCACTCCAAGGTATTCTTCAGTCTGTCAATCGAGGGATTCCGGCTATGAGACTCGAGCTTGCGGCATTCCTGGCTGCATCTGCTCTCGGCACCGTTCTTTCTGACCCACCCGCCTTTGGTAATCGCATTGGCGAACGTATCAGCGTTAAAACCCTGGAAATACCGGTGACGCTGGACACCTACCGATTCAGACGGCGATCCTCCGGATGCAGAGCTTCCGTCAGTGAAAACCGCGGTATCGCTGTCAGCGATGACTACCGTACTGGCGGGCAAATTATCGTATTCAGCTTTTGACAACCCGGCAACGGCCGTGTTTATCCCGTACGATACCTTTGTCTGGGATGGGCGATTATCGGACGGGCATCTCAGCAGCTTCGTATTGCCCTTGCCCAGTTCCTGGATCAGGCTGGCGAAAGCGTACTGCCGCCGGCTAAACCGGTCAAGGAACGCCACCCAGCGTGCCTCAAATCCCTGCGAACGCATGAGCCTGGCATACGCCTTTTCGACTTCTTCGGTCGAGAGTTCGCTCAATGTACCCGGAACGACATTATGCTCGGCGACATACACCTCGAACGCCGCTTTCAAGGCCTGGAGATTCATTAAGCACATCTGCGTCCTGCCTTGCTCGACGATATTGCGGTACATCGGAACGCCGACAACGGCAAGTATGCCTACGATGATCACCGCTACCATGATCTCTACGAGCGTGAACGACCTTGCGGCTGCCGTCCGAAAACGTGTCTTCATAACAAACCCTCCTTGTTATGTATCCGTATGCGCCATGTTCTCAAAACGCGTATATTCGCTGATGAACGTGAGCTTGACCGTACCGGTAGGGCCATTGCGCTGCTTGGCAACAATGATTTCTGCAATACCCTGGTTCTCGGGAGTGCGGTTGTAATAATCCTCGCGCATGATCAGAATAACGACATCGGCATCCTGCTCAATCGCTCCTGATTCCCTTAAATCTGAAAGCTGAGGCCGGTGGTCGGTGCGCGATTCGACCGCGCGGGACAACTGTGATATGGCGATGACCGGGACGCGCAGTTCGCGCGCGAGCGCCTTCAGGGACCGGGAGATATCGGATATTTCCTGCTGCCGGCTTTCTACGGACATGCTCGATCCACGCATAAGCTGCATATAATCCAGGACGATCAGCTGGATGTCATGGTTCGCCTTGAGCCGCCGGGCCTTTGCGCGGAGCTCCATGACCGATATGGCCGGCGTATCGTCGATGAAAATAGGCGCCTCGGAAAGCTTGCCCGCTGCAGCGGTCAGCCGCGGCCAGTCTGACGCAGCCAGATACCCGGTGCGCACCTTGTTGGCGTCCACGCGCGCATGGGAACAAAGCATCCTCTGGACAAGCTGTTCCTTGGACATTTCCAGGCTGAAAATGGCAATAGGCACTTTGGCGCTGATTCCGGCGTATTCCGCAATGGAGAGCGCAAGGGCGCTTTTGCCCATGGAAGGCCGGCCGGCAATGATGATCAGGTCGGACGGCTGCAATCCGGCCGTTTTAAGATCAAGGTCTATGAACCCGGTCGGAACGCCCGTCACGTGCGCCTTTTTCTGATAGAGCCGGTCTATGGTCTCGATGCTGTTCTTGATAATCTCTTTGAGCTGGATGGACGACCCTTTATGGCGGGAGTCGCTGACCTCGAAGATAAGCTTTTCCGCCTCGTCGACGACTTCGGCGATATTGCCATCGGTGCCGTAACACAGAGAGACGATCCTCGTAGAATTATTAATAAGCGAGCGCAAGATGCTCTTTTCCTTGACTATCTTGACGTAATGGCCGATATTGGCTGCGGTGGGGACCGAATTGACCAGCTCTGTCAGAAAGCTCACGCCCCCTATCTTATCCAGAAGATTCTGGCGCTTGAGCTCGTCCGTAAGGGTGATGAGATCCACGGCCTTGCTGTCGTTATACAGAGAAAGGATCACATCGTACACCTGGCGGTGGGAATCCTTGTAAAAGCACGTCTTGTCGATGGATTCGAGTGCGACGCCGATGGCGTTCTCATCAATGAGCATGGAACCCAGGACAGCCATTTCTGCTTCCAGGTTCTGGGGTGGGAGCAAATCTTTGGTTATTTCAGCCATTTTATGCCGCGTCTCCGGTTGCGCCAGCCATAGCGGACCGCGCTTATTTCTTCACGATCCAGAGTTTTATTGTCGCAGTGACCTCGCTATGCAGTTTGACCGGGACCTCGAATATTCCCAGCGCCTTGAGCGGCTCTTCGAGGACGATCATGTTCTTGTCGACCTCGATGCCCTCCTCCTGCAACGCCTTGGCGATCTCCACGGCCGTGATGGATCCGTAAAGTTTTTCTTTCTCCTGCACCAGCACGGGCAAAGTCAGGGACAGCTTTTCGATACGCGCCTTTATCTCAAGCGCAGATTTTTTAAGTTTCTCAGTCTGTATTGACCTGGCCTTCTGCTCCTGCTCAAGGCGCTTCAGGTTAGCCTGAGTGGACTCAAGGGCCAATGACCTCGGAAAAAGAAAATTCCGGGCATATCCGTCCTTGACCTTTACCACGGTCCCGGCCCTGCCGATACCTTCTATGTCTTTTTTGAGAATGACGTTCATGGTCGACCTCCCCCTAGAGGCGCACGTAAGGCATAAGCGCCAGATATCGCGCTTTCTTGATCGCCGCAGTCAATTTCCGCTGATGGCCGGCACAATTGCCCGAACTGCGCGCGGATATAATCCTGCCTCGTTCTTTGATAAATGAATCAAGCGTCTTCAAATCCTTATAATCGATCTCTTTGACCTTATCCGCGCAAAACCGACAGACCTTCTTGCGCTGCTGCATGAACATGCCTGACCGTTTCGCCGGCTTTCTCATCCTGCCGTCCCTGCTATTGATCCTCATTGTGCTTCTCCTCGCTTTCTTCTATCCATTCAGTATCGCCCGCGGTTTCGGGTTCGGGCGCCGTTTCCTGCGCAACGGACGCGGTCTGCCTGCCGCCGGGAGCTCCCAGGAACTGCACCCGCTCGGCAAGGACCTCTATGACGCTTCTCTGCTTGCCTGTCTGCGTATCTTCCCATGCGCGGGATTGCAGTCTGCCTTCGACCAGCAGCGAGCTGCCTTTATGCAAATATTGATTGCAGGTCTCAGCCTGTTTGCTCCAGACAACCACGTTTATAAAACACGTTTCATCCTTTAGCTGCTGGGCTTTATCTCTGAACTTGCGGTTAACCGCGAGCCTCAGGTTCGCGACCGCGGTTCCCGAAGGGGTATACCGCAATTCCGGATCCCTGGTCAGATTCCCGACTAGGATCACTTTGTTGTAGCTTGCCATATGGCCTCCTTGATGCGGCAAAACGGCATTATGCCTCCTGCCGCGTGATAAGAACACGCAGGATATATTCGTTCAATCCATAGGCGTATTTGAGCTTTGCGACAGCCTCGGATGGCGCAGAGAACTTCACCAGGTAATACACGCCTTCCTGTTGTTTCTTGAGGGTAAAGGTCAACCGCCTTCGCTCGGACCATACGTCAGCCGAGGCGACAGTGCCGCCGTTCTTGGCGATCACATCCTTGATCGCGGCATACACGCCTTTGGCTTCTTCTTCTGAAAGATCCGGTTTAACTATAAACATCGCTTCATATTTGTTCATTCCTACCTCACCTGTTATAGATATTCATGCATCTGGTTATGCCTTCGACGGCCCATGCCTGCAGGCAATCGCAGGCGTTGTGTATCGTTTCATCCATTATCTTCTTGTCCCTCCGGCCGAACGGCGAGAGGACATACCGCGAAACATCCGCCTTGCGGCTCGCAGGCCTGCCTATGCCGATGCGCAGACGGGCAAACTCGCCGCTACCCAGCGCGGCGATGATAGACTTCATGCCGTTATGCCCTCCGGCTGATCCTGACGGGCGCAGCCGCAAGGTCCCGACATCGAGATCCAGGTCGTCGTAAACGACGATCAGATCAGGCAAAGACACCCGTAAGTGTCTGACCAGCGGCGCGACAGCAGCGCCTGACAGGTTCATATAGGTCAGCGGGACGGCCAGCGTTACGGCCTCTGTTTCAAAAAACGTCCTGGCGGTTCGCGCAGGAAACATCCGTTCCCTCCGCAGGGAAACCCTCGAAGCCTTTGCCAGGGCGCTCACCGCAGCCGCGCCGACGTTATGGCGCGTATTCGCATAGAAGATTCCGGGATTGCCCAGGCCGACGATGAGTTTCATACCAGGATCACTTCTTCTCTTTGGCGTCCTGTTCCTTGCCTTCGGATTCCTTGCCTTCCTCGGCCTCAGGTTTCTTTTCCCTGATAACCTCGGGTTCAGCCGGCGCCTCGCCTTCGACCGGCGCGGCAACTTCTTCCTTCATCGGCTCAGCTACGGACAATACAATGGCCTCCGGATCCTGCAACACCTTAACCTTCGGAGGGAACCTGATATCCTTGATATGGACCGCGTCGCCTATCTTGAGGCCGCTGATATCAACCTCGATGGATTTGGGGATATCGGTCGGAAGACACTCCACCTCAATCTCCCAGAGGATGTGCTCCAGAGACCCACCGTCAGACTTGACACCAGGGGCTTCGCCTTTTGTCGTGACCGGGACGCTTACCTTCAGCGCCTTGGTCAGAGATATCTCATGAAGATCGATATGCAGGATATCTCCTTTTACGGGATCATGCTGCATTTCCTTGATCATGCAGGGACGGCCCGCTTTTTTCCTGTCATCCTTTACCTTGAGCGTGATGATGGCGTTTTCGACCTGATGCTGGTGGATCAGCTTCAACAGGTCGCTGCGGGAAACCTTTATCGCCAGGGACTCTTTGCCGTCGGAATAGACGACCGCAGGAATCAATCCCTTATGGCGCAAGGCCTTTGATTTATTCTTGCCTATCTCTTCACGTAATTGCGCTTCAAGCAATAACTCTTCCATTGTGTGCTCCCTTTCACTTGTTTTCGTCAAAAAGACAGCTTACAGATTCTTCCCTGTGGATCCGCCAGATCGCCTCGCCCAGAAGCGGCGCGATCGAAAGGACCTTGATGCGCGGATGCTGTTTGTCCCTGGCAAGCGGAATGCTGTCAGTAATAACCAGTTCCTGAAGGTCCTTGCACGCGTCTATGCGCTCGATGGCTGGACCCGATAAGATGCCGTGGCTTATCCCTGCCCGGATCGTCTTGCAGCCGGCGCCCTTCAATGCCGCGACCGCCTCGATGAGCGAACTGCCGGTGGCGATCAGGTCGTCAACAATGATGGCGTTCCTGCCTTTAACCTCTCCCATGATATGCATGACTTCCGTCTTCTCGGGCGAATCGCGGCGCTTGTCAATGATCGCAAGGCCCGCGGAAAGGCGCTTGGCGTACGCGCGCGCCATCTTGATGCTGCCGACATCGGGGGACACGACCACTAGGTTATCCAGTTTCAGCATACTGTAATAATCGATGAACACGTTAATGGCGAACAGGTGATCGACGGGAATATCGAAAAATCCCTGGATCTGGCCCGCGTGCAGGTCCATGGTGATCACGCGGTTGGCGCCCGCCGTCGTCAGGAGGTTGGCGACGAGTTTTGCCGTGATCGGCACCCGTGGCTGGTCCTTGCGGTCCTGACGGGCGTATCCGAAGAACGGGATGACCGCAGTGATGCGCTGGGCCGAGGCGCGTTTGAGCGCATCGATGATAATCAACAGCTCCATCAGTGTGTCATTGGACGGGGGGCACGTCGGCTGCACGACGAAGATATCCTTGCCGCGGACATTCTCGTTGATCTTGACCCTGATCTCGCCTTCACTGAAACGGCCCACCAACGCGTCCGAAAGCTTGATCTTCAATGAAGCGCAGATGTCATGAGCCAGCTGCGGATGCGCATTCCCGCTCAAAATCTTCAATTTGTCCATAAAAGCCCCCTGAATTAAAAAATATTATGACGAGGTGAGCTCGACAGTACCGCTTACGTATTGTAGCTGGAGGGGAAACCGACCACTACCGTGTTCTTACGTATTCTCGCGCCCTGTTTGATATGGGCAAAAGGGCCGATTTTGCACTGACTATTAATTTTAACAAAATTCTCAATCACTGTAAAGGGATAAATTGTCGTATCGGCCCCAATGGAGGTGCCGTGGCTGATCAGTGTGGTATCAGGGTCGACAATCGTTACCCCAGCCTTCATAAAAGACTCGTTGATCTTTCTTTGCACAGTTTTGTTAGCCTGGGCCAGCTCCACGCGCGAATTCACGCCAAGTGCCTCATTGGCATCCTTAACGCACACTCCCTCAATCAGGTCGCCCTGGCCCCGCAGAATGCCGATGACATCAGTCAGGTAATATTCCTTCTTGCGGTTGTTGGGCTTGACCTTTTTCAAGCTGGCCTCTAACTTCTTACTGTCGAAACAGATAATGCCGGTATTGATCTCCTTGATCTCCTTCTGGAAATCGTCGCAATCCTTATCTTCCCGGATGCCGCAGATACTGTTGTATTCATCCCGCAGGATCCTGCCGTAGCCGGACGGATCATCCATGACTGCGGTCAATATCGTGGCAGCAGCGCCTGACTCCGCATGGCGTTTCAGCAACGACGAGATCGTGTCTTTTTTCAGAAGCGGCGTGTCTCCGTAAAGTATGACCACCGTGCCGTTGAATGAACGCAGCGCGGGCATGGCTTGTTTCACCGCGTCCGCAGTGCCGATCACGCGTTTCTGTATAACCGTGCGCGTGGCGGCAGGAAGCACCTTGCTGACCTGATCAGCCTTATAGCCGAGTACCACGACATGACGCTCTGCCCCGATCTGTTTGACCAGGTCCATGACGTACAGGACCATGGGCCTGCCGCATACAGGATGCAGGACCTTCGGAAAGTCCGATTTCATCCGGGTGCCCTTGCCCGCTGCCAGAATGATTGCCGCTATGCCTTTATTCTTCATATGATCATGCTGCCGCTATTGCTCTCTGCTATCACTTTGGGACGTATGGATTCGAACCATAATAGCGAGACCCAAATTCTCGTGTCCTACCATTGGACGACGTCCCAAAACCGTATACCGCTATCGTTACAGGTCGTCGTTCGCGTCAGCCCGCGCGGCATGAGGCCCTTTCTGAACCTCAAGCTCATAGCCCTGGAGCACTCTTTTCTGAAGCGCCTCCCTGAATTGCTGTGTTATGGGATGCGCGATGTCTTTGTGCTCTGCCTGCGCGCTGTTGTCATGGCCGTCGGGAGCGATCGCCGTTGCCGCAGGCACAGGGAGAGCGGCGCCGCACTGATTGCAGAACCTGGACCGGAATTCGTTCTTGAAGTTGCACCTGGGGCACGGATGCTTGACCTTGCGCGATGGCATGGCGATAAACAAGCCATTGGTCCCCTGGATCACTTTGATATTCCTCACTACAAATGCATTGTCAAAAGTAACCGTCGCGTATGCTTTCAGTTTCTTATCAGGAGAGTCCTTTAAGAAAACCCTTACCTCGGATATTTCCATGATGTGCCTCCTCGCTGATTCAGACTGTTCGCGCGACAAAAACGTGCCAGCGGCGGTTGAGCTTTTTCAGCCGCCTGCTGAAACGCAGTGCCTCCTTTCGTGAGGATACGATGCCAAAGAACGCCGATCCGCTGCCGGTCATACATATATTCGGGACGCCTGCCATAGTCAGAACGCGCCTCACCCTGGCCAAACCCGGGTACAGGTCAATTGCTGCGGCTTCGAGGCCGTTGAACAGGCACTGTTCCAGCCAATGTCCGCTTTTTTGGCGTAACGCAGAGAGAATAAGTTTAGCACCAGATACAGGCCTTGTCAACCGGGATATGTCAATATTTTTATTCGCTCTTAACTTATCCCATTGCTTATAGATAAGTGGCGTTGACGCATGCAGGTCAGGCACCAGGATCACGTGCCATAAAAGGCGTTTACGAAGCTCCCTGACCGGCCTGACCTTTTCGCCTTTGCCTTCAGCCAGAGCAAAACGGCATTCATGGATAAAAAACGCAACGTCGCTGCCGACCCGGGAAGCGATCGAACACAATTCAGCCTTTGAAAGCCCCAGCCGCCAGAGTCGGTTCAGACCGATCAGCACGGCTGCGGCATTGCTCGACCCGCCTGCCATGCCAGCGCCCTGGGGGATGCGTTTTATAAGCCTGATTGTGGCTCCTTTGCCGACAGCATAGCGCCGTGACAGAAGCAAAGCGGCCTTGACTGCAAGATTACGGCTGTCCGCGGGAAGACCGGGATCATCGCACAGGCATACGATTTTGTCATCGCGGCGTACGCGCAGAACAACTTTGTCGCATACGTTGATACGCTCAAAAACCGTCTGAAGCGAATGATACCCATCGGAGAGCTTATTGCGCACGGATAGATAAAGGTTGAGTTTTGCGAAGGAATTCAGTGTAAGGGTCTTCAATCCGGCAACCTATCGGCCGCACAGGGACAGGGCCGCTTTCTCGATATCGGATGCGGTGAGGCCGTACTCTCTCATCAGTTCGTCCGGTTCTCCGGACTGGCCGTATTTTTCCCTGACGGCGATCTTGCGCAGGGGCGCCGGGCAGAATTCGCACAGCACGTCTTCGACCGCGGAGGAAAGCCCTCCGATCGCCGAATGTTCCTCGCATACGACGATCCCTCTGGTCTGTCTTGC
>JAKPTF010000088.1 GCA_029571225.1 Candidatus Omnitrophota bacterium
GTCTTTATCAACAACGCGGTATACGGCATGACCGGCGGGCAGATGGCGCCGACCACGCTGGCAGGGCAAAAGACAGCGACAACGCCGCTTGGCAGGGATGTCGCGAACCAGGGATACCCTTTGAAGATATCCGAGCTTGTCGCTCAACTTCCCGGGGTTAAATATGTCGAGCGCGTTTCCGTGTTCGATCCGCAGGAAACGATAAAAGCGAAAAAAGCCATACTCGCCGCGTTCAAGAACCAGATGGACGGCATCGGGTTTTCAATGGTAGAGATACTTTCTCCGTGCCCGACATACTGGGGAAAATCGCCCAAAGCGGCAATGGCATGGATCAAGGATGTTATGACAAAGGAATTCCCTCTCGGAAGGATAAAATGACGCATCGCATCATCATAGCCGGCGAAGGCGGGCAGGGTATCATGCTGCTGGGCAAGATCATCGCGGAAGCAGCGATGGCCGAAGGCAGGTTTGTGACGTATCTGCCCGCGTACGGCGCAGAGGTGCGCGGCGGCACAGCCAACTGTATGGTGATCATATCGGACAGCCGGATCGGGTCGCCGGTCGTGCAGGAGGCCGACAGCCTGATCATCATGAACGAGCCGTCGCTTATCCGCTTTGCCGGACGGTTATCAAAAAAGGGAACGGCGTTTGTCAACAGCTCGCTTGTCGAGGGCCGGACATCGATCAAAGGAGCTATGCAATTCCCGTTCACGGATATTGCGATACGGCTGGGCAATCCAAAATGCGCGAATATGGTCGCCCTGGGCTGTTTTTGCGCTCGCACCCAACTCGTTGATATAAAAGATGTTATACAAATAATCGATGAAAACACCCCTGCGCAGAAGCAGGAGCTGGCTATAATGAATAAGAAAGCTTTGGACGCGGGGCAGGAGCTCTGCGGTAAAGAAAGGCATTGACAACTATGGTCAGGGTCAGGTTCGCGCCAAGCCCAACGGGTTTTTTGCATATCGGCGGCAGCCGCACCGCGCTGTTCAACTGGATATTCGCCCAGTCGCAGAAAGGCAAGTTTATCCTTCGCATCGAGGACACCGACGCGCTGAGGTCAAAAAAAGAATACGTTGCCGAGATCCTCCGGAGCCTTGAGTGGCTCGGCTTTCACTGGGACGAGATCTATTACCAGAGCCAGCGGTATGATATATACAGGGAATATGCCCGCAAGCTCCTTGAAAGCGGTGCGGCGTATCTGGCGGATAAATTGCCGCAGCAGGCGGAGGGGCAGGCGGTGATTCTTCGGATCCAGCCGCAAAAGGTCGAGGTCAACGACCTGATACGCGGCAGGATCGAGTTCGATACCTCTGTCATCAAGGACCAGGTGCTTATCAAATCAGACGGCACGCCCACGTATAACTTCGCCTGCGTCGTTGACGACGCGCTTATGGGCATCACCCATGTCATCCGCGGCGATGACCATATCTCCAATACGCCCAAACAGGTCATCATGTACAAGGCGCTGGGACTTGCCATGCCGGCATTCGCCCACCTGCCGCTTATCCTGGCGACCGAAGGAGGCAGACTGTCAAAGCGCAAAGGCGCGACCGCGATATCGGAGTTCCGGTCCATGGGGTATCTCTCAAAGGCGCTCGTGAACTTTTTACTGCTTCTGGGATGGTCGCCAGGCGAGAACCGCGAGATCATCGAACCGCAGGAAGCGATCAGGCTTTTTGATATCAGGCACATCAATAAGACCGCCGCGGTGCTGGACCTCGACAAGCTCAACTGGATAAATAATCAGTATCTCAAGGCGGAGGATCCTGATAAACTGGTCGACGAACTCGTCCCGCTCCTTGCGCAAAAAGGGCTGATCGACAAAGACGGGTTTGACCGCGGCTATGTGCGTTCTGTAGTCACGCTGCTTCAACCGCGACTGACGACTCTGAACGATTTTCCGGACAGGGCTGATTTTTTCTTTCTCAAGGACCCTGTGATGGACCCGAAGGCGCAGGAAAAATTCCTGCAAAACGACCTTTCCAGAGAATTCAGGGCGTTTGCCCAG
This sequence comes from Candidatus Omnitrophota bacterium, assembly GCA_029571225.1. GTDB lineage: Bacteria > Omnitrophota > Gorgyraeia > Gygaellales > Profunditerraquicolaceae > JAGOOP01. The sequence goes on from JAKPTF010000088.1 coordinate 2,015, forward strand.
CGGCTTGAGTCGCTGCCCCGTTTCGACATACCTTCCATTGAGGAAACGTTCAGGCAACTCGTTGCGGAATTGAAGATCGAGGCAAAAACCCTCATACATCCGGTCCGGGTCGCGCTCACGGGAAAAACTGTTGGACCGGGGCTTTTCGAAGTGATATATTATTTAGGTAAAGAGCGCTCCATAGAACGGCTCATGAGGCAGGTCAAAACAGGAGGTTAGATGAGGAGTGCCTTGGTGCTTGCGGCGCTGTTGGCATGCATCCTGACAGCGGGGTGCCATACGGCGTCAGGCGCGGCAGCGGGAGCAGCCGCAGGCGCGCAGAAGGATTACGAAACCGTCACCAAAGCGGATGCCTGGCTGCAGGATAAACTCTGGTAATTCGGACGCGGTATAGAAATATACCGCGTTTTTTTTCTTTCTCGAAAGCGTTTTCACGCAAAGGCTGATTTGGCATTGTCATGGCCGCGCCGCAGCGATATACTTGTATGGAGGGCTCTATGCATGTGAAGAAGAACGGCTTTACGCTTCTTGAGCTCCTGGTCGCGGTCATTATCGTCGGAATACTGGTTCTGGCCGCAGTTCCGTCCATGAGGGCTCCTATTGAGCGAAGCCGCGCCAGGAACGCAGAGTTCAACCTGCTGGCCATCTATTCGGCGCAGAAGCGGCACCTGTTGAGCGAAAAGACGTATTTCGTATGCGACCAGATCGCAGACCCTGATGACCGGGTAGCTGCCATCAACAAGAATCTTTCGATCAAGATCGACGATCCGTATTTTGAATACCAGATCAATAGTACTGATGCCCAGAACACCTATCGGGCATGGGCAACGCGCAAGGACGGCAGATGCCGTAACATGTCCCTGAACGTGACCGCGGCAAACAGCACGGTTCTCAAAGACAGGAGATGCACGGTATGGTAAAACGGGCGACAGTATGGGAAATATCCCTGGGCGCGGTTCTGCTGGTGATTGGCTGCGCGTGCGGTTTCGCGCTCGCCAAGGAAAAGCTTGTGCTCAAGTATCTGCCGGTCGACCACGGCATAGAAATAGTGAGCCAGGATAACACGTCGAATCCGATCCACCTGTATGAAACTCGAGACCCTGCCATTGCAGATATTATAGAGAAGGTGAATACCTGCACTGATTGCCGCACCCTGGATATGGCCAACGCTTCGCAGTGCCCGGACTGCTGTTTGTACCAAAATTATACCCTGGTGCATTGCCAGGATTCCTCGGATGCCGCATGCCCCAAACCAGGAACCAATCCCAATCAAAGGCCGTTCGACACCTCGTGCATCGATTGCACGAATACCTTTACGCGTGATTGCGGCAGTTGCCCTGAACCGTGCGCAAAATATCCCGAAACGATCACGCACTGCCAGAGGCGGGGTTGTCCGGAAAGCACAAGGCCGAATGATTCATCATGCAAACCGGATCCGTTAAATCCGTCAAACTGGTATTGTCAAACGCCGAATATCCCGCCCGTAAAGCCTTGCTCCAGCTCCATGATCCAGAACTGCACTGCGTATACGTCGCCGCATGCGGCATATACCATTACGCCGGAATTCAATAACGCAGTCTGCCAGCCTTTGTCCATGACCGCGCCGTGTTACAGATATGCCCCCAAACCCCCGTTTCAGGACTGTGTTCAGGACTGCGTGCAGCAGGCGGACCACTGGGAGGATGTGTATTATCAATATAACAGAGGAATGCTGGGGGACGGGGTGTGCGGAGAATACGGCAATTGCACATCCGGATTCACGGATAATTGCAACGCCGGCAAATGCCAGGAAAAGATAAATCTGAAATGTTTCAGTGATTATACGATAGCCCAATGCGCCGTTTATGAGAAGAAGCTACGAGAATATCTTCTCGGCATCGATTCAAAGGTTTTCCGCGAGATTTCCCCGGAGTTCAAATACAAATTCGTCGCGCGCAACGGCGAACGCTATATGGCCGGATGGCAGGTATTGTGCGATGTGGTGAAGCCTGCCAAGAGCGATCCGGATAAAGAGAAGTTCAATTTTTATACCATGATCAAGCTTTTTAAGGTCGATAATGCCGGAGCGGAAACGCTCGCGTATGAGAGCATCGCGCATCAGAAATCCCTGGGCAGTACGTTTTATATCAATGCCCAAACGGGATTCTCTCAGGTCGAGCAGAAGCTTATCCCGGGCCAGCAATATGTGGCCAGGCTGTATTATTACCTGCCCTGGGATGGGGCTACGCTTCTTGAGGTCAAGGTTTCTGTGCTGCAGATGATATTATACAGGACAAAGAATTAGGATTACAATATGTAAGGAGGCTTTCCATGAGGCATTTAACAGCGGCATTCGTCATTGTTTTGCTCGCGGCAGGGTCGCTTTATGCAGTGGACAGCGGAAGTCTGCCTGCTTCGCAGCAGCCGGTGGTGAAAGAAAAAATCGGGTCAGGGGACATCCACCTGGAAGCGGCGAAATACCCTGAATTCACAGATATTGCGCCGTCAGCGGCTGATCCGGGTTGTATGCCGGATAACCCAACCGTATTCAACTATC
>JAKPTF010000091.1 GCA_029571225.1 Candidatus Omnitrophota bacterium
GAGGAGAGACGATTACTGCTCGTATGAAGTGCACGAAGGTGGGCGCGCACAGCTCAAGCTGGTTGAAGAGGTTCTGGGGCGTGTAGGGATAGCGCTGAACTGGGCTCGCCTGTTCGACGCCGGCGTCTCAGTCATGAAGGCGGGGTGGGGTGCACAGAGCCTGGATGCCGGTATCCGGACGATGCTGAAAAAATATGCCAAGAGCGTGAAAGACGCGAGGAGGGAGCCCGGCAGCGAGACCAGGGTGGATGCTAGAGTGATAAACATGTTTTCCGGTTTGACCATGTGGGGCATGCCGGGTGTTCTGTCGACGCTGGCCGGCGGTATCCAGGTCATCGGCGAAGCGGAGATACGGCAGAGCCTGCTGCGCGAAGAAGGGATCAGGGATGCCCTCGGCATACACGAGGATACGGACGCGGCGTATCTCGCCGGGCTTGCCAAGTCGGCGCAGGGGGCGGCGGTCTCTGAAGCGGCGATGAACGCCGACATAAAAAAGAGCCTGAAAAGGGAGTCATTCCTGATCGGAGACTATTATGATGATGACCGGGCCTTCGATGAGGCAAAAAGGGACGGCCGCATACGGGATATCGACGCGCTGGCGGAGGCGCGTCGGCTGGGGCAGGCAGAACTTGTCGCCGCGATGGAGCTGATCGAGGGGGCTCCCGCGGCCAGGGACCTGCTGAAATATATCAAGAGGATCGCGGTTGTCGATGTGCCGTTCGGGCAGAAAGACCTTCACGACTATTTCATGGGTCATCCCGGCAAGCGGACCGGCACGGTCTATATCACGCGCGACCTCTGGGAGCAGATCAAGGATGATCCGGTAGCGCTTGCGCAGTTACTCGCGCACGAGGCACGTCATATTGCGGATTACCGTGATTTTGTCGCGCGCAACGACGCGCGGGAAGCGTCGGAACAAAAACTGACCGATCGGGAGATTGCGAGCGTTTTTGCTGAAAACGTGTATGAACACGAGGCGCGCGCCAATGAAGCGGAACGTTTGATATCCGACAACAATGAGCTCGGGAAAGCGGTTGAGCTGTGCGCGGTCAGGCGCCTTGTTGCCCGGGCAGCTGAATTGCGGGCAAAGGGGGACGATGCGGGGGCGTTCGCGCTGTACCGGGGCGCGGTCGCGGCCCTGTATTCCAGCGGTGTCGTGCCGGACGAAAAGATGCGGGATATCCTGACCCTGCTTGATGATGTTATCGCCCTCGCTCCCGGTAAAAAGCCGGTGAGCGCAGTTGAGAAGCTTATTGCCCGTCTCACCGATCCATCAGCTTCTCAGGAGGAAAAGAAAGCGTATATTGCTCAGTTCAAAAAGAACCTCACCATATTTACAGCCCGTGCATGCGGGCAGATCGTGAACGGTCAAAAAAGTACGGATGTTATGCGAAAAAAAGCGTTCAGGTTCCTTTCGGAAACACTCAGAAAAAATAGCGGTGTGCGCGAAGCCGTGTGGGGCATATGCATGAAGCTGTCTCCCGGCGGACAGAGGGAAATCTTGAATAATATATACGCAGACTTGAAAATGCAGATGGACCCAGATCTGTTGCGTTTATATATACAGGACTTTTCGCGCTGAGAGAGCAGGAGTCCATCAAAAGACTACAGTCCCTGACTGATAAGCGGTCAGCCGATCTGATTTTCAATACAATGCTGAATGTGTTGGAAGAGGCAGGTGAAAACGAAAAGGAATCGGCCATTGCCTGCAGTTCGGCAATCCTGCTGACGTTCCCGCCTGAGACCGCCGGTAACGCGCAGTCATGGATCCGTGACCATGTGAAAGCACTCCCGAACGAACTGTTGCGTGTGTTGTTGTCACGCGGAAGCCTATCCGTCAGAAAAGAAATCATCAACCAAATGGATTACCGGCAAGAAAGCAGATATTTTGATCTGCTGGCGGAAAGATTAGATGATGCTGATGAAAGCATACGCGCACAGGCTGCTTCGATAATGCTCTCTATCAGCCCGGAAAAGTCGATTCCATTGATGATCGAGAAATTGCAGGCGGGCGACAAGTATATGTTTCTCTGGAAAGCGTTGTTCTTCCGCATGAATGCGGATCATATCTTGAGTCTCTCAAGGCCGGGTTCAGTGCTCCCTGTGTCAACCGAAGATGTGTTGATACAAGCAATCCATCATCATCCTGTTCTGATGCAGTCATTCCAGAATTATTGTGCTCATACTCCATACGTTCGTGAATTAGGCCTTGGACGCGTGACGTCGTTTTTGCTGCGAACCGGCACCGACGAATCGTTCGCGGTTTTGAGGGAAATAGCGCAGGAAGCAAAGAGCGTAGAGGATCTGATAGATATTATGGAGAGCATTGCCGGCGTGTCCGGTGATTTGCCGGCCGGCCTGTTAAAGGCGGACGAGAAGATCACAGATAAGGTCATAGATCTTATCTCGAGTGACTTTGTTCCCATCAAAGAGAAAATAAGATTGGAAAACGCGTACACGAGATGGGTGCGCACGGCTGAAGAGATCAGGGCAAAAGAAATCACGGCGCGCAAGTCGATGAGCGATGGCTGGATGCGGAGTTACGCTGAGTACCGGGCCCGTAATGCCGGCGAGAGGATGCCGAAGCAGAAGGCGAAGTTGACGCGGCGCGCCAAGTATTTCATGCGAAAGGCGAAGATCGCGGATGTTGTTATGCGCGTTGAGCTGTTTCTTGAGCGCTCGCCTGATGCGGGGTATCACACGATAATTAAAGAGATCGGTGATATGGATGATCTCGATGCGCAGACCCGGGCGCATATCAAGGCGGGAGTGCTCAGGTATCTCATGAACAGACAGAAAGTTCGCAAAATAATTTCTCTGGCCAAGG
>JAKPTF010000005.1 GCA_029571225.1 Candidatus Omnitrophota bacterium
GCTTGCATAATCGCTCGAAGCGGGCTCGATCCAATACGCCATACGCTTGCCGGTCGTATCCATGAACCTGATATCTCGACAGTCAGATTGGATCTTGCCGGCATTGATCAAGGCGGTTGTATCAACCGTTAAGAGGACCTGATGCTCCGTCAATGCCGATCCCGTTTGGTTAAAGACACGTACCGTGACCCGGTTTGAAAATACCGTTCCCGGGAGGTCGTCGATGGTCACGATCGGCTCCCGGACCGCCAGTTTGCGCACCCGGACGTTATCAAGATAAAACGCAAGATTATAGTTTGAGATCCCCACCTTCAAGGGCGAGGCGGTGCTGTATCCACTCGAATAATACGGAGAATATTGCTGCGGGTACCACCCTAGATAATACTGTGCTCCGCCCGAGCAATTAACGCCGTCAGAAGGAAGCACATCAAATTTCCAGAACTCCCATCGGTTCGCATGTATCCATCGCTTGTAATCACCCCGATTATTCCCCTCCTCATGGGGGATGATACGACTACCATTGCTATCATGCGTATCTTCTGCCGCATAGATCAGATTCGACCAATAGACGCTGGTTCCTGTATTCTTTGCTCCCAGCATACAATAATTCCCGCCGGCCCTGTACATGGTATACTCGAGGGCAAACGGCCGGGGGATATTCGCTTTGCTATACAATCCGCTGTTCCAGTTGCCGCTGCCTCCTGACACATATAGCCTTCCTGAAGAAATGGAACAATACCCGCCCACAACGGTCCATTTTGCCGTACCGACCGACGCAGCGCTGAAATCGTCGAAGAACTCGAACGTCGCGTTGCCGTCACTGGCCGGCGTGGTAAAGATAGGGTTTCCGTAATCCATGTATATCTTCGATTCGCCGACCGGGATATTCACGACTTTGATCCAGATGCGGGTCGTTGCGGTGTTCATAGTCGTGCCGTTGGCGTTCAATGGGTCTGCCTCGATCCAGTACGGCAGCGTATTGCCGTTCATGTCATAGAACCTGATATCGTTGCCGTCCGCGCGCATGTGGCCCGCGGCGACGATCGATGCGGTATCAATGGTCAACAGAACCTGATAGTTCGTCAACGCGGTGGATTCGCGGTTTGTTATGGTGATGGGCCTGCCCGCAGGGATCAGGTCGGGATAGGAGGATTTGAACGTGGAGACCCGGACAGAACCGGTGGTCTTGGCAAAGGCATTGACCCAGTCGACGCGGATATCATACCGTTTGATCTCTCCGATGTCCGGAAGATCGGTCACGTTCATCGTAACGGTATAATTGACGTTGTTGATGCGCAGCTCGGGCCTGTTGACGTCATTGCCCGATATGGTGAAATTAGTGGAATTATAGCCGAGCGCTTCGAGATACTGGCGCCCGAGATTGAACGCGGTCGTGCGGTCCTTGAGTTTTCTGAGCGCCTTGAACCCCTGGCTGGTGACACTGCCTGCTGCAAGTGTCATGATGGAGAAAAGGGCAAGAAAAAGGCTCACCTCGACCAAGGTGAACCCTTTGCGTTGTCGTACCTGAGAAGGATTCAGAGAACCTTCCGTGCTCAAAGCGTCTCCTGATGGAACCTCGCAATGATCATTTTGCTTCTACATCTATTTTTTCTATGTAGATATCCCTGCCGGCTATAACCCAGCGGATCTCCAGCTCCGACCCCTGGGCTACGGTTCCCGCGCTAAGCTTTTCGTATTCGCGCCTGATGACGTCGGCATCGAACCCCAGAACCTCACCGAGCGCCAGATAAACCTTCTTGACCCTGCCGGCATTGCGTTTGCGCGCCTCATCTTCGACCTGCCTGATCAGATTCTCGACAACACGGTAATCCTGCATTGTTATATGTCCTTACGCAATATGCGTGCGCATGCTGCACGCTTGAGTATGAGCAATGTGCGCGGCTGCCCTTCCGCGGACGAACGTATTATATCACGCAGGCCATCCATGTCAAAAAGGAAATAATTGTTATTGACTGCCCTTATTTTATTGTGTAAATTAAATCCATGCGCAAGGTATTTCTGCGAAAGCTTGACAGGATCATCCCCCGGAAAGAGCGCAGGGTTGTCTGGGAAAACTTTTTGTCGCTCTCGTCGCTCCAGGCCTTGAATTATCTTCTTCCGGTCATCTTCCTGCCGTACGTAATACGTATCATCGGGCCGGAGAAATTCGGCCTCATCGCCTTCGCCCAGGCGCTCATGCAGTATTTCATAATCCTTACCGACTACGGCTTCAGCCTTTCTGCCACCAGGGAAATCGCCCTGGTCAAGGAGCAGCCGGACAAGGTCAAGGAGATATTTTCCGCGGTGCTGGCCACCAAAATCGTCCTTGCAATAGCCAGCTTCATCATCCTTATAGTAATGCTGCGGTTCATCCCGCGGTTCAAATACGACAGCCAGGTCTTTATATACAGCTTCGGCGCGGTAATTGGCAGCACGCTGTTTCCCCTATGGTATTTCCAGGGCATGGAACGGATGAAGTACATAGCCGGGCTCAACATCTGCGGCGGAATTATTTTTGCGGCAGGGGTCTTTATTGCAGTCAGGGGGCCGTCCGATTATCTGCTTATCCCTATGCTCTATTCTATGGTATCTGTCGCAACAGGGATCGCGGGGCTCTATGTCGTTTTTCGCAAGTTCAGCATTACCTATAGCTTTCAACGCTACGCAGATATCAAGCAGCAGCTTAAGGCAGGATGGAACATATTCTGTTCAAGTGTCGCCATCAATGCCTACACATCTACGCGCATAGTCGCAGTCGGGCTTTTAACCACCAACACAGTGACGGGGTATTATTCGATCGCGGAGAAAGTCGCTTCCATCATCCAGCTTTTCCCGCTCGCCTCTTTCGCTCAAGCGCTGTTCCCACGTCTTACCAAGATTTATCTGCATAACCGCAAAAAGGCATTCAGGATGATGAAGAAAATCCAGGCGTTCACCACGACATGCTTCCTGGTAATACTGCCTGTCGCCTACTGGATTTCTCCGCTGATCATCATAGCCGTGGCGGGAAGGCCATATGCAGAAGCGGTCATCACCCTGCGGCTCCTGATTGTTTCCGTGTTCTTTGTAGGAGCCAACGCGTTCAGGATCCAGTTCCTGATGGTTTGCGGAAGGACCGCCAGCTACGCGATGATACACGTTATCATGGCCGCGATAGGCATGCCGCTGATCTTTGTCATGATACGCTACTTTTCCTACTGGGGAGCTGCTTTGGCGACGATCGCCATCGAGGCGGGAATATTCCTGTTAACCTCGGCCCGCATCCGCAACATCACCTTCCATCCGCGCAGGCCTGCGCAATGGCGTCTGGCCGGAAGATAACTGACTTCAGTATATTTTCAGCGTTGTAACTCAATGCAGATTCTTCAGATAGGCATCCATTGCGCCCGGGAACGGGGAAAGCGTGCGCTGTATGACGCCCTGAAACACCGATACTGCCAGTCCGTAATTTGTGATCGGGATTTTTGCGGTCCTGGCCTTCTCGATGCGGCTAAGCATCTCCCTGCGCGTGATCATGCATCCGCCGCAGTGGATGATGATTTTGTATTGCGTAAGGTCTTCGGGGAAATCCCTTCCCGCGCATGCATCGATGCTAACGTCGCCGCCGGTGAACTTTTTGAGCCACCGCGGGATCTTGACGCGTCCGATGTCGTCCTCAATGGGGTGATGGCTGCAGGATTCGGCAATGAGGACCCTGTCGCCCGCTTTGAGAGAATGCAGGGCCGCTGCGCCTTTTGCCAGTTCCGCGAGATCCCCTTTTGAACGGGCGAAAAGTATTGAGAAAGTCGTGCAGGGCATATTCTCAGGCGTGTCATCGACCATCCGGTCAACTACCTGCGAATCACAAACGGCGATATCGGGTAGGGATCTTAATTTTGCCAGAACGCCCTTATATTCCACTTCGTTGACGACAAGCGCCGCCTGCCGGTGGTCAAGACAGTCGCGAATGGTGTGCACCTGAGGCAGGATGATCCTGCCCTTGGGCGCTTCTTTGTCTATCGGCACGATCAAGACGGCAAGGCCGTTCTTCGGGATAAGGTCTCCGATGAGCGGCGGAGGGCTTAAATAATCCTCGGGACAGACATCAAGGAGATGCTTTTTGAGGGGATTGACGTACGAATCGCGGTTCTTATTGTCGATGCTCGATACGAGGATAACCCGTTTGGCTTTTTCTTTAACTGCGCAAATAAACTCCTCCGACGGTGGATTGGCGTCTATTTTGTTCACGCACACTATGACCGGGATCCCGCGCGTATCAGCCTGGGCAAGCACCATGTCCTCATACTCGTTCCATCTGCCAGCCTCGGTCAGAAGCACGATGACATCCGAACGGTCGAAGATCTTGTGCGTCTTTTTGACGCGTAGACTTCCAAGCTCTGAGGCGTCATCCAGCCCAGCCGTATCGAGGAACACGACAGGCCCTACAGGCAGAAGCTCCATGGTTTTTTCGACAACATCGGTGGTCGTGCCCGGAACCGGGGACGTGATCGCCACGTCCTGGCCCGCGACCAGATTCAGGAAGCTGGACTTGCCCACGTTGGTGCGGCCAAAAAGGCCGATCTGCAGCCGCAGCGATTTCGGTGTCTTTTTCATGTCAGAAGCCCTTTAGAAACAAAGATCGCGTTCGCCGTTTTTGATCCGCGAATGATATTCAAGGAGTCTCTCGATGATCGAAGGGGTAAAATCCGTTGAGGCACGTGCCCGGACCTCCTGTATCTCCCTGTCGATGATCTCCTTTCCGATGGCGCGCGTTTGTTCGGAAGCGAAATCCTCAAGCCATTCCTGAAACGTCAGGATAGCGTTCAATTTGCAGAAACAGCCTTCCTTGCCGGTGCGCAAAAGCGTCATGATGTTCTTGCCTGTCCTGCCGCAGCGGTACCCGGCTGTGCAGAAGGAGGTGATGTATCCCATCGCAGCGAGTTCCCTGATGACCTCATCAAGCGACCGGGTATCGCCGAGAATAAACTGCTGTTTGCGTTCCTGCTGCGCGGCCGCCGCATCGCTGTATGCGCCGATGCCGATACGGGCAGAGGCATCTCTCTGCGTGCACATGGGGATGACCCTTCGGATCATCTCCGGCTGTTCCCTGCAGGTAACGATAAGGCCCGCGTAGGGTATGGACAGGCGCAACACCGCGATAAGCTTCATGAAATCGTCGTCCGATACCCGGTATTTTGAATGCTGCCCGTATGTAGTATTGACCGCCGGCTCGATGCGCGGCACCGATACCGTATGTGGCCCTATGCCGAACACCCGCTCCAGGTCCCGCGCGTGCGCAAGCATTCCCATGACCTCAAAGCGCCAGTCGTACAATCCGAAGAGCGCGCCGATGGCGACGTCGTCGATGCCGGCTTCCATGGCGCGGTGCAAAGCATAAAGCCGCCAGCGGAAATCAGCCTTGAGCGTGCCGGCCGGATGCGCGTTGCGGTACGTCTGGCGATGGTATGTTTCCTGAAAAACCTGGTAAGTGCCGATGCCTGCATCTTTGACGATACGGTAGTCCGAAACGGACATGGGAGCAGCGTTAACGTTGACGCGGCGGATCTGGCCAGAGCCTCTGCGCACGGGTATGTTGACGCCGTAGATCGTGCGCATGCTTTCAGCGATATATTCAGCTCCGGTCGAAGGATGCTCGCCGTAAACGGCGATAAGCCGCTTATGGCCGATCATTCCGGCGAGAATCTCCGTTTCACTGCGGATCTGATCCATGGAGAGCATGCGGCGCTGGACTGCCCCGTTGTCTTTTCGGAAACCGCAGTACCTGCAATTGTTCACGCACAGGTTCGAGCAGTAAAGCGGCGCGAACGTGACAACCCTGTTGTCATACACGGCGCGCTTGATATCCGCTGCTGCCGAAAATATCTCCTCCCACAGGCCAGGATCCCGGACCGCGATAAGATCCGCAGCCTCTTGCGGAAGCAAAGTCTGGATCGAGCGCGATTTCTGTATGATGTCGCGTATGCGCGCGCCGTCAGGCAGGTGCCGCGACGACAACAGCTCCGAGATCTTGCGGTCATCTATAAAATCTTCGTCACCGGCCATATACGAAGCGTTCTCTTCGGCCCTGATGACAGTATCCTGCCAGCGTTTATTTTCAAGCGTTGCATCCATAATAATCTACCTCGGGTGTTTCAGACCTTTGCCAGCGTTGACTTGACCGTAACGTCCTTGATCATGCCGAGCTTGCCGGTCAGGGCGCCGATCTGGTCGGTAGTCGCGTCCACGATCAGGGTGATGATGTTCATATCCTGCAAATGATGCGGTAATCCCATTCTCCCGACGATAATGTCGCCGAACTGCGTCAAGACCTCATTGACCTGCGGCGCGGTCATCGACCGCTTTTTAACGATTATCGCCACGACCCCCACGCTATGCTTTTTCATAGCCCCCTCCCGTGTAAAACGGCCCGCGGCCCGAATGTGCGCACGGGCCATAAACAAATTAAGCCTACCCGCGAAAGGATAGGCTTACGGTTGCTCATCCCCTTGGCTTCAGACAGGGTCCTCATCCGCAGGCATGAATAAGTATAGCGCAGACGGCGCAGAATGCAAGCAAAAAAAACTTACACTTCCGCTGCTGTGGAACCGCTGTGCTCGCCGACCGCTGCCGACTGCCAGCGCAGCGCGTCGGCCACCTGCTGGTCATTGACAAGGCCGAGTTCCTTGAGAACCGCCCCCAGGGCCAGGCCCCGCTTCCAGTGGATACGCAGGGCTTCGTCGAGCTGATCCCTGGAGATCAGGCGCCGGCCGACAAAAATCTGGCCAAGCGGTTGATACGAGCGGGAAGGCCTGCGCGTGTTCTCATAGATCAATTTGTCATCTTCCGGCACGTAGCCGTTGCGGCGGTCCGCCATGAACTTACTGTTGGGCTGGGCCTTGAGGTATCCCTTGATCTCCGCGACACGGTCGCTGATCTCAATCGTGTTATGAAGGGTCTTGGTGTCGGTGCGGTTTACCACCGCGATCGACAGCGACATAAGGGGAAGTTTCTTGAGCTTTCTCGTTCGGTCCTTTGCGATGATGTAGCCGTGAAGCCGGTCCTCGTCTGGGTAATGGAACGGCATGAGCGCGTCGAACATTAGGATGAAGCTTTCGCACACCGGCTTGTATTTATCGGGAGTTGTAATGAACACGAAATCATCCCCCCCGATATGCCCTATAAAATCGTCCGGATTGCCGGCCTGTTTCACCGACCGGTAGAGTATATAGGCAGTCTGCATGATTGCCTGGTCGCCCTTGTGATAGCCGTATGCGTCGTTGAACGCCTTAAAGTTATCGATATCGACGTAACAGAACGAGAACGGTTTTGCGGATGCGATTTTTTCTTTCACCAGATCCTCGAGGATGCGCGCTCCGGGCAGCCCGGTCAGGGTATTGGTGTGATAGCTGTACTGCGCACGTTTCAAGGCCATCTCGATACGGATGCGCAGATCCAGAGGGTCCGGGGGCTTAATGCAATAGTCATCGACGCCCTGGCGGATCTCAAGAAGCTGCTGGCGCAGCTGCCGCTTGTTGATGATGGTGATGATTGGAATATACGCGGTGAGAAAATCGTCTTTGAGGAGCTGGCAGATATGGAGCTGTGTCTTACGCGCTGCCTGCACGTCCACGACGATCACGTCGGGCGAGATGCGCTTGATGACGGAGATATCGGCAAGGGGAAACTCTTCGAGGAAAACCTCATACCCCCAGCCGTCGAAACAGAACGACAGGACTTCCCGCAGGTTCTTCTCGGACGAAATAATCAGGATCCGTTTGATCTTATCCACAAGGTTATTAACAATTAATTGTGTCTGACCCCTTTTTTTCTTTCCTTTATTATATCACGAGGTAAAATATGGATATGAATTATTTTACCATCTTTGCGCTATCTTTTACGATAGCGCTTTCAGGAGCGCTGGCGCCCGGGCCGCTGCTTGCCGCGGTGATATCCAAAAGCGCCAGCCACGGCGCCAAAACCGGGCCCCTGTTTATTCTCGGCCATGCCCTCGTAGAGCTTGCCATGGTCACCCTCATCGTCCTGGGTTTCGCGCAATTCATGAACCATCCGGTCGTCCTTAAGGCCGTGGCTCTCTCGGGAGCTGCCATACTCGTCTATTTCGGCATATCGCTCATGGCATCTTTAAAAACCGCGTCTCTTGAACCGGACGCGTGCCGCATGCGCAGCGGCAATCTTGCGCTCATGGGCGTCACGATGTCACTTTCAAATCCGTACTGGTCGATATGGTGGCTTACGATAGGGATGGGGCTGGTGCTTGCGGCTCAAAAAAGGGGGATCATCGGGATCGCGGTGTTCTTTCTCGGCCACATCCTCGCTGACCTTGGCTGGTACAGCTTCATCTCATTCTCCATGAGCAGGAGCGCCAGACGCATGAATGAGCGCTTATACCGGATCCTTCTTGCCGCATGCGCTGCCATGCTCACCGGATTCGGAGCGTGCTTCGCGCTATACGCCCTTACAGGCTCCGCAGGGGCCCCTATCGGTTTGCGGTAATAAACCTGTTGATCTCATCGACGACGGTTTTATCCGGATGGACAAAACAGATGTTCAATCTGAAGTGTTTTTTGTCGTACTCGCCTTTTGCCCTGACCTCGCCGAGAATTTCTCCGGGAGAAAAATACACAACCTTGCCGTCGCGATCTAGCCTGAAAAGGGTGATGTTGATTATGAGGGTGCTTGAAACGGGTATGTCAAGATTAGTGAGGAGCGCGATGCCGCCTGCGCTTATGTCGAGGGTCGCGGCCTCGAATTCCTGGTCGCCGAACCACATCCGCACGTACACCGGGGTGTCAATGCGGTAGAACGCGTTCAATGTCAGCTTGTACCGCCTGAACCTGCGGCGTTCGTCGCCGGGATTGTCGATTCGCATAAGCCTTAGCCGGAATAACGATTCCCGCGCACGTTGATGCTGCGCAGAACCATCGGGATCGGACGAAGCTCCTGGTCTGTGATCGCCACGCCTGCCCGGTAAAGTTTATCCTCGACAGACTGAACCCAGATCACCATGCCGCGGGTCTCTATCTGCTCCGCGTTATCCGGCATGATAAACGTTACGTCAACGATCTCTCCCAGCATCAGCGGCCGGTCAATATTTATTCCGAAACCCTTGGCGCTGATATCATGCGAAGAGCATGTAATCTCCTCCCCCAAAAGACCGTGGACCGCTCTGGCGACGAACGTAACCTCATACCTTATGTTCTGCCTTCGATCCGTCCGGAGAAAGTCCTCCATATGCCCCCCTTGCAGATTAACAATGACCTGCCAGAAAAATTATAATCCGCACGAAGGGGCTTTTCAAGGGGATAGACCGCTTTCTCTGAAACCGTTTTCAATTGGTCAGGCCTGTCACAGGAGCAGGGAACCTGCCGCCCCTGGCCATGAATTTTCCGGAAGAGAACCTGTTAACCGCCATAACAGGGGCGATCCCAAGCAGGCCGCCAAGTACGACAGTATCACCGGGTTTTTTGCCCGGAACGGGAATGAGCCTCACCCCTGTTGTCTTACGGTTAATAATACCTATTGAGAGCTCGTCGGCAATTATGGCGTTAATCGTACTTTCGGGCGTGGAGCCGGGGATTGCGGCCATGTCGATACCCACGGAACAGACGGCTGACAAGGCCTCCAGCTTCTCAAGGGACAAGGCCTTTGACCGCACTGCCCTTATCATGCCGCGGTCCTCGCTGACCGGTATAAACGTTCCGCTCAAACCTCCGACGTGAGCGCTTGCCATGGCCCCGCCGCGTTTGACCGCATCCATCAAAAGCGCAACCGCCATGGTGGAGCCGGGCGCTCCCACCCGCTCGATGCCGAATGCCTCAAGTATGCCGGCAACGGAGTCGCCTTCCGTGACCGTCGGAGCGAGCGATATGTCCACTATGCCGAACGGAACACCCAGGGAAGCGGCGAGCTCCCTGCCGATCAATTCTCCGGCCCTGGTTATCTTGAACACCGTACGCTTGACGACCTCTGCCAGGCCCGAAAGATCCGTGTCCTTGTTCTTCTCCACAACGCTGCGCACCACCCCGGGTCCGCTGATGCCGATGTTAAGCGCCGCATCGGGTTCGCCCGTGCCGTGGAACGCGCCAGCCATGAACGGATTATCCTCCGGAGCGTTCACGAATACGACGAACTTCGCGCAGCCCGAAGCGTTAGGGGTCAGCCGGGCGGTCTTCTTGAGCATCGCGCCGATAAGGTTCACCGCGTCCACGTTCATGCCGCTTGCCGTGGAACCGGCATTCAGGAAAGCGCACACGCGGCGTGTCCGCGACAGGACATCGGGCAGGCTTTCGATGAGCATCCTGTCAGACAGGGTCAACCCCTTCTGGCACAGCGCGCCGAACCCTCCGATAAAATCTATGCCCGCGTCAGCCGCTGCCCGGTCGAGCGTCTGTGCCATAGAGATGAATTTCCTCACGGATAGATGCGTTTCCATTATAAGGCTCACCGGAGTAACCGCGATGCGCTTATTCACTACGGGCACGCCGTATTTCACCTCCAGGGCGCGCGCGGCACCGATAAGCCTTTTACCCTGTTGCCGGACGCGCCCGTACACGCGTTTTCGGAATTTCTCGAAATCTGAATGGATACAGTCCTTGAGATTCAATCCGAGCGTGGTCGTGCGTATGTCAAGATGCTGGTAGAGCGTCATGCTCGCTGTTTCGAATACCTCTTCCACCGTTATCGCCATATTCACACCCGGTGCATCATCTTGAATATATTTTCATGCTGGACCTGTATCTTCAGGCCCATGGATGAGCCGATCGCGTCAAGCTTTGAGGCCAGCGCGCTCAAGGGTTTCTTATACCCTGACATATCCACCAGCATAGTCATGACAAAAACGCCTTCCATAACCTTCTGGCTGATATCCTCGATATTGATATCGTTCCTGTACAGCAGGCCGGAAATCTTTGCGACAATCCCTTTCCGGTCCCTGCCTATCACCGTAATAAACGAAAGCTCTTTTTTCATTTTCCGATCCCTCTGTTATGTCAACGGTAGTTCGTGAAGTTCAACGCAATCGGAAAATCAAGCGAGCGCACATGGGCGATCACCGCCTGCAGATCGTCTTTTTTCGCGCCCGAAACCCTGATCTTCTCGCCTTCGATCTGCGTCTGCACCTTCAGGCCCAGGTCCTTGATGATCCTGACCAGGTCCTTGGCCTTTTCCTTGTCAATGCCGGTGGTCAACAGGACCAGCTGGCGCAGGGTCCCTTCGAACGCCTTCTGCGGTTCCCTGAACGTAACTGCCTTGAGCGATACGCCGCGTTTGGCGAGCTTGGTCGTCAGGATGTCCTGAAGCGCCCTGAGCTTGAAGTCGTCATCCGCCACAAGCGTGATCTGTTTTTCATGCCGGTCGAAATCAATTGAGGATTTGGAGCCCCGGAAATCATACCTCTGGGAAAGTTCCTTTTTCGCCTGGTTAACCGCGTTGTCGACCTCCTGAAGGTCAACTTCCGAAACTATGTCGAACGAAAAATTAGATGCCATATAAGCCCTTTCCTATCAGCCGCTGTCTATTTCTATTATGGAACGGCGGCGTTCTTTCTTTGCGGAATGCCGGTGCTTGTTCTCCAGCATCTTCGCCTTTGCGCGGCGCGAACGCCTGCGCTTCTGTCGCCTGATCTTCTCGATCGCCTGGCGCTCCTGCGAAAGCCTGCCCAGAAGCGCGTTCTCGATCTTCGCCAGGAGTATCCTGCGCGCGCGGTAACGGTTAAGCGACTGCGAGCGCTCCTCCCGACATTTCACTTCTATTCCGGTCGGTACATGCTTTAGGTACACGCAGCTGGCTACCTTGTTGACGTTCTGGCCGCCGGGCTTGGAGGACCTGATGAACGACTCGACTATATCCTCCTCGGACACGCCCAGCCGGGCCATCCGATCTGCCAGCGCTCTTTCTTTCTCTAATCCGACTCCGAATTCACCCATACCAGAGAATCAAAAGCCCTGCATCTCCATCAGGACCTTCTGCGACACGCCGTTGGATTTGAGATAATCCACATCGGCCGAAGAGAGGTTATATTTCGAATTAGTCAGGCGTATCCGGTCTATGATGACGTCCTCGTGCACGCCCTGCCGCGTCATATCGAGTATCTGTGCGACCGATATCTGGTTCGGATTGACTGCCTGACGCGCGGATGCCGCACCCTGCTGCTGAGCAGGCTGCTTCTGTATCTGGCTGCCTGCGAGCGCGCCGCCGATAGCTCCGACCGCCCCGCCAATAAGGGCCCCGCGCGTGCGGTCCTGGTCGCGGTCATGCCCCTGGTTGCCGATTATCGCGCCCGCGCCCGCGCCGAGTATCCCGCCTATCACGCTGCCTTCCGCAGCGCGGTTGGGGGAACTCGCGCAGCCAACTTGCGACACGGTCAGGATGGTAACGCCTATAATGCCGAGAGTCCGTTTCATCGATGCCTCCTGTTATTTTGCCCTGGGCTTGAATTTTTCCCCGCTTGACCACGCCCTCCCCAGATGCCTGCCCACTGCCCAGTAATTATAATCATGCATGGAAAACACGATAGGGTCCATTTTCCTGATATCGGGAAGACCCCTGGTCAAATACTTTTTCAGCGAATACGCCTCCCTGATCCTGCCGAAAAAGACTTCGTCGATCGAGAACGGAATACTCCGGACCAGATCGCATTCCATATTGAGCGGGCATTCCTCGATCATAGGCGCGTGTTTTAGTTTACCATAAAATGTCCGGAAGACCATTGATTTATCCACCCTGGATCCGGAGAACAAGCCGCAATAGTCAGTAGCAGCCACCTGGCCGGCTGACGGGATATTCACGCTGAAACAGCCGTGTTCTTTGATGCCGGCGTTGGTGTAATGCGTCTTTGCCAGCGAAACGGCAATGATTGCCGGGTCATGGTTCATGATGCCGCAATACGCGACTGTGACGTAATTCGGCTTGTCATTGACGACGGCGCCCACGAGAACCACCGGCATGGGATACAGGAACGTCTTTGCGCCTATCTTTATTTTGGCCATGGCAAACCTCCTGGGGAAAGGGGTCAGACCCCTTTTTTATACAAGCACCCGCTGGTGATAATGGGTGTGGAGCAGATGATGCGACAATCCGCCGAGCGGCTCGCCGAGGAATTCCCGGTAAAGCGCCCGGACAGCGGGATTTTCGTGAGACTTTCGCAGAGGTTTGTTCTTATCCTCTTCGTATATGGCATTCATGCGCTTCTGCCTGATCGCGGCATCCGTGGGTATTGGCTGGCCGCCTCCTCCGATACAGCCTCCGGGGCAGGTCATTATTTCGATAAACGAATACGGGGATTCCCCTGCCTGGATCTGTTCAAGCAGCACGCGCGCGTTCGAGAGGGAACTGGCAACGGCGACCTTGAGATTCAGTCCGTCGATATCCACTTCGGCCGTTTTGATGCCTTTGAGGCCGCGCACGGCCTCAAAATCGATCTTTTCAAGGGTCTTGCCCGTGAGGACCTCATATGCCGTGCGCAGCGCAGCTTCCATGACCCCGCCGGTGGCGCCGAAAATAACCGCCGCGCCCGTAGATACGCCGAGCGGCTCGTCAAAGTCCTCGTCCGCAAGGCCGGTAAAATCAATACCCGCTTCCTTGATCATCCGCGCCGCCTCGCGCGTCGTCAGGACATAATCCACGTCCTGGAAACGATCGGACTGCTTCAAACCCATCCTATCCTTCCAGTATTCGAAGGCGCTGTCCATTTCCGGCCGTTGCGCCTCAAACTTCTTCGCCGTGCAGGGCATGATCGAGACGACCGTAATATTGCGCGGGTCGATGTTGAGCTTCTGCGCATAATAAGTCTTCGCAACCGCGCCGAACATCTGCTGGGGCGATTTGCAGCTCGATATATGCTCGAACACCCTGGGGTAGAAATGTTCCGCGAACTTTATCCATCCCGGAGAACATGAAGTAATCAGGGGCAATGGGCCTTTGTTCTTGATGCGCGATATAAGCTCATGGCCCTCTTCCATGATGGTCAAATCAGCGCTGAACTGCGTGTCAAAAACTTTATCGAACCCCAGCCTGCGCAGCGCCGCTGCCATCTTTCCGGTCGCAAGGCTACCCGGAGCCATGCCGAATTCCTCGCCGATCGAAGCGCGCACGGCAGGCGCGGTCTCGACAAGCACGACCTTTGCCGGGTCTTCCAGCGCGTTCCATACACCGCGGATATGGCTGTTCTCGGTCAGGGCGCCGGTCGGGCATACAAGCAGGCACTGGCCGCAATTGATACAATCGACGTTGCCGAGGCCTTTGTCCATGAAGGTCGAGATCTTGGTAAGCTTTCCCCTGTTCATGGAATCGATGGCGCTGACCGACTGCACCTTCATGCACACCGCGATACAGCGCCTGCACAGGATGCACTTGTTCGGGTCCCTGATGATAGATGGAGAGCTTGAGTCGATCTCCATTTCAAGTTTTGTCGTTTTGGCAAACCGCACTTCGCGGATGCCCATGTCAAAGGCGATCCTGCGCAGCTCGCAGGTCTGGTTGCGGTCGCACACAAAGCAATCCTTTGGATGGCTTGCGAGAAGCAGTTCGAGGTTGAGGCTCCGAGCCTTGCGCACGCGCTCCGTATTGGTGAATATCTCCATGCCGGCAGTAACCTTCGTGACGCAGGCGCGCAGCAGCGTTTTGGCGCCAATGACCTCGACCACGCACACCGAACACGCAGCCTCTTCGCTGATGCCGTCTAGATAACAAATCGTCGGTATAATGATCCCAGCCTGCTTCGCCGCTTCCAGGATCGTCGAGCCTTCCTGAACCTGATAATCCCTGCCGTCTATCCTGATGTTGATCATCATCGCGCCTCCTTCACGTCGCAGCGCAGGCACCGCAGCGTCTCCAGATGCGCCTGCATCTCGGTAAGCCCGAGCGATATTTCCTTGAAATTCTTATGCCTGCTTTTGATCATGAGCTTCTTGCCGGTCTGTTTCTTCGATGCGGCCGGCTTCATGGGCACTGCCATCGCGTACGGGAATTGTCGCGAAAGCCGCGCAAACCTGTTCTCTCCCATCAGCGCCGTGTCAATGGCGCCTGCCGCATCCTTGCCGTGCGCCATCGCCTCGACCGCGGTCGAAGGCCCCATGACGAGGTCCCCTCCGGCGTATACCTTGGGTACGCTCGTGCGGTAGGTGAAATGATTGATCTGCGCGGTCGCGTTCTGATTGACGGCGATGCCGAAATCCCGCAAGAACTCGGAATCTACCTTTTCCCCGATAGCGATCATGACCGTGTCGCAGGGAATCTCATATGTCTCGTTCGTGGGCATAGGCCGTCTCCTGCCGGACACGTCGAAATCCCCGGGGATCATCTTGCTGACCTTGAGGCTGCGGACATTCCCTTTTTCATCCCCGAGTATCTCCAGGGGCGCTGCGAAAAACACGAACTTGACCCCTTCGCGTTCGGCTTCAAAAAGCTCGTCCTTATTCGCAGGCATATCTGCCTTGTCCCTGCGGTAAACGATCGTGACCTGCGCCCCGTAGCGCAAGGCAGTCCGCGCCGCGTCGACCGCCACGTTGCCCGCGCCGATAATGACGACCTCTTTGCCGATGGCCGGCTTGTGGCCGCTCGAAACTTTTTCCAGGAAAGAAATACCGGTCATGACGCCTTCGAGGCTCTCGCCCGGTATGCCCAGCGGCATGTTCTTATACGCCCCGGTAGCGACGAAAACTGCGTCGTGATCCTGAGCGATCTTGCGCAGATCGTCGGCATTTACGCGCTTGTTTAATATGAATTCAACGCCCAGCTTTTTGATAAACCCGACCTCTCTTGCAAGGACCTTCTTGGGAAGCCGGTACTCGGGTATGCCGTAACGCAGAATGCCTCCGGGTTCCGGGCTTGCCTCATACACGGTCACTCTGTGGCCGAGGCGAACAAGATAAAATGCGCAGGTCAGCCCTGCAGGGCCCGAGCCGATGATCGCGATCCGCTTTTTGGTAGCGGGAAGTTTTTCCTCGATCAGCTTCTTGAGAACTGATTTTTCCCTGCCCTGCTTATACACCGTGTCAGCCACATACCGGTGCACCTCGCCCTGGGAAACAGGCTCGTCTATATCCTCCCTGCGGCATCTCATCTTGCAATGGAAATGGCAGATTCTTCCCGACGACGCCGGAAGCGGATTATCGCGGTAAATGGATTCGAACGCATCCTTAAGATTATATTCCTTGAGCAGTGCAAGGAACCCGGGGATGTTCATATGGAGCGGGCATGAGTTCTCGCAGGGGGAAAGAAAAAGGTTCAGGCACACGCCCGCATCGCAATGTTTCGCCTCGATATGCTCGTCGTATTCCTTCCTGAAATATTTGAGCGTTGTAAGCACCGGGTTCGGACCGGTCTGCCCTAGCCCGCAGAGCGCCGTGTCCTTGATGATCTCCCCCATTTCTTTTAGATACTGGAGCTGCTGCTGCGTCGCCTTGCCGTCTGAGGTGTCGCGCAGTATCTGCAAAGCCTGGAACAGGCCTTCGCGGCACGGCGTGCACTTGCCGCAGGACTCTGACGTGGTGAATTCGGTAAAATACCGCGCCACATCCACCATGCAGTTGTCCTGGTCCATGACGACCATGCCGCCGGAACCCATGATGGCGCCGAGCGCGTTGAGCGATTCATAATCGACCGGCGTGTTGAAAAGCTCAACCGGGATACAGCCGCCCGAAGGCCCTCCCGATTGCACCGCCTTGATTTTCTTGCGCGTTCCGGTGCCTCCTCCGATATTATAGACGAGCACCTGCAGGGGCTGGCCGAGCGGCAGCTCCACAAGGCCGGTGTTTTTGATCTTGCCGACAAGGGAAAAAACCTTGGTGCCGGCGCTATTGGCAGTTCCAGTCTGCGTGAACCATTCCCCGCCCTTTGCCATGATCACGGGGATATTGCACCAGGTTTCAACATTATTGATAGTGGTCGGCTTGCCATACAGGCCTTTTTGCGCGGGGAACGGCGGTCGGGGCCTGGGCCTGCCGGGATTGCCTTCGATGGAGGCAATCATCGCGGTTTCTTCCCCGCACACGAACGCGCCTGCGCCTTCAACAATCCGCAGGTCGAAGTTAAACTTCGAGCCCATGATGTTCAGCCCGAGGATGCCGTATCTTTTAGCATCGTCTATGGCGGCGCGCAGGCGCTGCACCGCAAGCGGATATTCGGCCCGTATATAGACAACGCCCTCGTCCGCGCCCATGGCGAACGCGCCGATAATCATGCCTTCGATAAGCATGTGCGGGTCTGATTCGATCTCGTTGCGGTTCATATACGCCCCGGGATCGCCCTCATCGGCGTTACAAATGACGTATTTTTTATCTGACTGCACCTGCTGCATCAACTCCCACTTCCTGCCTGTAGGGAACCCTGCGCCGCCGCGGCCGCGCAGTTTTGATCTCTTTACCTCATCGATAACCTGCATACCGGAGTAGCCGTGCAGGACATTGAAAAGCGCCTGATATCCGCCGACCGCAATGTATTCATCTATATTCTCAGGATCGATGATGCCGCAGTCGCGCAGCACGATCTTTTTTTGCCATTTAAAAAACTGCACTTCATTCCACAGAGGTACGCCCTCATACCCCCTGCCGTATACTATCTTCTCCCCTGTCAGATGGTCCCATTCTTCTATCCTGCACAGGGTTTTTTTCTGAGGCATTGCCCCGGCAATCATATCGGAGACGATTTTCTTGACGTCTTTCGGCTCTATTCTGTGCAGTATGACCAGCGGCCTTCCGGGAAGGCAGATATTGACGAGCGGCTCTTCTGCGCAGAATCCGAAACACCCCGTTCTAACGAGCGAAATCCCGGATTTGCGCCTGTG
The DNA here is from genome assembly GCA_029571225.1 of Candidatus Omnitrophota bacterium. Taxonomy (GTDB): domain Bacteria; phylum Omnitrophota; class Gorgyraeia; order Gygaellales; family Profunditerraquicolaceae; genus JAGOOP01. Next base: position 17,783 of record JAKPTF010000005.1, read on the forward strand.
CAACTCTTTTGCAAACGCATCATACACCTTATCCGCGCCGTTGCCTGTTCCGCAGGTGCCCATGCCGACTGCAATGCGGCCGTGCAGGGGAATCAAACGCTTCATGCCTTTTTCCTGGATGCTGCGAAGATCTTCTCTGCTGGCGATTTTTGTCATTTTCGTTTCCCTCCCCTGGCAACCCTGGCAACGATGTCTTTCAGCTTGTTCTCGGTCATGTGGCTGTAGATGACCCCGTCGACCTCTACCACTGGCGCCAGCGCGCACTGTCCGAAACAGGCAACGGTCTTGAGGGTGAATTTATTATCTACGGTAGTGAGGAAAACCTTCTCGCCCTGCCGGGCTTCGTCTTCGCGCAGGCCGAGAAGTTTTTTAAGGTATTCTAGGAGGTTTTTTGAGCGCCGCGTATGGCAGGCAGTGCCGCGGCAGATGATGATTGAGTGTTCGCCCTGCGGCTTGAGATTGAAGAACGCATAGAACGTGACGATGCTGTATATCTTTGAAAGGGGAACGCCTGTCTTTCTTGAGACGTACTCAAGAGTTCCTGCAGGCAGGTATTTGTGCGGATGATGCTGCTGGATCTCCTCAAGCACGCCCAGAAGCTCGCCCGGAGATCCTCTGTATTTCGCTATGATATTGTCGAGTTGTTTCTCCGATGGAGCGCATGCGACAGCGACCGCCATACGAAACCCCCTTGGTTAGAGAATTACACGTTGGCCTATCGTATCTATAAGCGGCTATTTTTGAGCCGTCAGATAGTTGTCTATCGCTTGAGCGCTCTTACGGCCTGCCCCCATGGCGGTGATGACCGTTGCAGCGCCGGTGACGATATCCCCTCCGGCGAAAACGCCCGGAATGGATGTTCGTCCGTCATCGTCGGCCTCGATCTCTCCACGTTTCTTGATCTTTAGCCCCGGAGTGGTGCGGGGGATGATCGGATTCGGCGTATTTCCTATAGCGACAATCGCTTCGTCTATGTCTATGGTGAACTCTGAACCCGGCACGGGCACAGGGCTTCTACGTCCCGATGCGTCAGGGGCGCCGAGTTCCATTTTGACGCATTCGACCTGCTTGACAAAGCCGTCCGCGCCGCCAATATAGCGCACGGTATTTGTCAAAAACCGGAAATCGATCCCTTCCTCTCTGGCGCGCTCGATCTCTTCCGCGCGAGCTGGCATCTCTTTTTCCGATCGGCGATATATGAGAAACACGCGGTCTGCGCCAAGGCGCAAGGCGGTCCTGGCCGAATCCATGGCCACGTTGCCGCCTCCTACGACAGCTACATTCTTGCCACGCTTGACCGGAGTGTCATAATCGGGAAACAGATACGCCTTCATAAGATTGACGCGGGTCAAAAACTCGTTGGCGGAATACACGCCGTTCAGATTCTCTCCAGGAATACCCATAAAATTCGGCAGGCCTGCGCCGGCCCCGACGAACACTGCGGCGTAACCGTCCTTCATCAATTCTTCGATTGTCATTGCCCTGCCGATAAGGGCATTGGTGACGAACGTAACACCCAATTCTTCAAGCAACCGTATTTCGGTCTCCACGATCGCCTTGGGCAAACGGAATTCAGGAATCCCGTATACGAGCACGCCGCCAAGCTTATGATACCCTTCGAAAACAGTAACCGCATATCCTTTTTTCGCAAGTTCCGCCGCGCAGGTGACGCCCGCAGGGCCGGAGCCCACGACCGCGACCTTCTTGTTTTTCTTCGCAACCGCAGGTGGGCGGGGAGCCTTGCCCTGGACGCGGTTCTGCATGTCACGATCGGCCAGAAACCGCTCAAGCCTACCGATGGATATGGGATCGCCCATTTTTTTCATGACGCACACAGCCTGGCACTGCTCCTCCTGAGGGCAGACGCGACCCGTGATGCACGGAAGGGAATCGTTCGCGTGAAGGATATCTATACCTTTCTGAAAATCTTTTTCGCGCAGAGCCTTTATGAACGCGGGAATGTCTATATGGACCGGGCAGCCGTCAACGCAGGGCTTTTTAGAGCACTGCATGCAGCGGCTCGCCTCTCTTAGCGCTTCTTCTTCGCTGTACCCCAGGGGAACCTCGTTGAAATTCCTGATGCGCTCATGCACCGGCTGCTCGCGCATAGGGACCGCTTTCTTATCGACCGCCATGAACCCCTCCCTGGCATGAGCATTCTTCCGATTTATAGGTCTCAAGCCTTTTCATAAGCAGCGCGAAATCTACCTGGTGCCCGTCGAAATCCGGGCCGTCCATGCAGGTAAATTTCGTCTTTTCGCCAACTGAAACGCGGCAGGCGCCGCACATGCCCATGCCGCAGACCATGAGCGAATTCAAACTGACTATCGTTTTAATCCCGGCCGGTTTCGTCATGTCGCACACCGCCTTCATCATGACAGCCGGGCCGATAGCGAACACGATATCGACCTTCTCATTAGAATCCATCAGGCCTTTGAGCATATCGGTAACGAACCCCTTCCTGCCATATGAACCGTCGTTGGTGGCAATGATGAGCTGATCAGACACCGCTCGCATTTTGTCCTCCCAGAAGATATGCTCCTTTGACCGGTATCCGATGATCGAAGTAACCTTATTGCCTTTTTCCTTCAATGCGCGCGCAAGAGGATACACCGGCGCGACGCCGATGCCTCCTCCGATCACGACCGCGTGGCCGAATTTTTCTGTCTCCGTGGGGTTCCCCTGCGGACCGAGCAGATCATGGAGGGAATCGCCCTTTTTCATGGCTCCGAGCGCGCAGGTAGTCTTGCCCGCCTCCTGGAATACCAAAGTCACCGTACCTTGGGCGCGGTCGTAATCCGCAATGGTCAACGGGATACGTTCGCCTTTTTCGCTCACGCGCACGATCACGAACTGGCCTGCCTGCGCCTTTCGCGCGATAAGCGGCGCGTCCATCAGCACGTAATGCATCCTGGGGCCCAACTCATAGGTGTCGAGTATCTTAAACATGCTTTCTCCTATTATGTACGGGATAAGGCACCGGTGCCTGACCCCATATTTCCTGCGATCGTATACGTATCGAGCGCGATCTGCAATTCCTCGTTCGTCGGGATCACATAGACCTTGATGCGGGAGGCGTCAGAGCTGATCAGCGTTTCGCTGCGCTGCGCGGTATCGTTGCGCGCAAGGTCCAGCTCGACGCCAAGGGGCTCGAGCCCCTTGACCGCCCCGTGCCTTATCATCGCATTGTTCTCGCCGATGCCTCCGGTAAAGACGATCGCGTCGGTGTGCCCCAGAACAGCAAGATACGAACCTATATATTTCCTGATCCTGTAGCAGAATATGTCTATGGCGATTTGCGCCCGCATGTCGCCGCGCGTTTTTGCCTCGATGAGATTACGCATATCGTTGCTTAATTCCGATACGCCCAGAAGCCCGCTTTTCTTGTTAAGCAGGGTATTGAGCTCTTCGCACGAATACCCCTTGCTGTTCAGATAAAACAGGATCGCCGGATCCACATCGCCCGAGCGGGTCCCCATGACAAGGCCTTCAAGCGGAGTGAAACCCATGCTCGTGTCAACAGACATGCCTTTTTCGATCGCCGTGATGCTGCAGCCGTTGCCGAGATGGCAGGTTATGATGTTGAGCTTCTCCTTATCGGTGTTTAAGAGGCTTGCAAGTCGCTTTGCGACATATAGATGCGACGTCCCGTGAAAACCATAACGTCTGATGCCGAATTTTTTATAAAGTCCGTATGGGATCGCGTAAAGATAAGCGTGCGGGGGAAGGCTGTGATGAAACGCGGTGTCAAAACACGCCACCTGCATTGCCGAGGGCAGGCGCCTGCGGCAGGCCATGATGCCCATTAGGTTAGGGGGATTGTGCAAAGGCGCAAGATCCGCGTATTTCTTGATCTTTTCGATGACGTCGTCGGTGATAATCACAGACGCGGTGAACTCTTCCCCGCCGTGCACGACGCGGTGGCCGATGCCGGATATCTCCTCGACCGATGCGATGACCCCGTGAACCGGGTCGGTTAGAATGCCGATGATGAAATTTACGCCGTCATCGTGGTTGGCCACAGGCTGTTTCAACTCAACCTGCCCCTTGTCGCTTTTCTGGCTGAAGATCGATGTTTCCTCGCCTATCTTTTCCAGAAGGCCGCGCGCGATAACCGCTCCCCCAGGCATCTCAAACAACTGATATTTGATGGATGATGACCCGGAATTCAGAATAAGGATTTTCATTGCATCTGCCCTAATGTAGCCTTGTATGAAAAGGGAAAAAACGATACTTTATTTTATCACGTCAGGCGGATACGTCAAGATAAGAACGCTTATGCGCCCTGGTCTTTTTTGAGGAGTTTGACGAACAGAGCGGCGATCGCGGGATCGAATTGTTTGCCGGCATTGCGCCTGATCTCGCGCACCGCTTGTTGAAACGAAAGCTTTTGTTTATACGGCCGGTCCGACGTCATGGCGTCATACGAATCGGCGCACGCGAGGATACGCGCCAGAAGCGGGATACGGGCGCCTTTCAGCCGGTCAGGATAGCCGGCGCCGTCATACCGCTCATGGTGATGGCGGACGATCGGAATGACCTGTTTGAGGAATTCCAGCGGCCCGAGTATCTGCGCGCCCTTGACCGGATGGAGCTCTATCATATGGCGTTCCAGTTTGTTAAGGCTGCTCGGTTTGTTCAGGATAAAATCCGGGATGCTGATCTTGCCGATATCGTGAATCTCTGCCGCGTAGCGCAGAGTACGGAGGTCTTCGGCGGACAATCCCATTGCCTTGCCGATGAGGAGCGCGTATTTCGTGACCCGTTCTGTGTGGCCCTGCGTATAGGGGTCGCGGGTTTCCAGCGTAAGCACCAGCGAGCTGATCGTATTGAAGTAGGTCAGGTGCATCTGGCGGTGATGCTCGGCCTCGCGCAGAATCGCCGCAACATACGAGGCGAACACCCGCATGAGATTGATCTCTTTGGGCGTGAACGCCCTTGGCCTGCGGCAATATGTCGAGATGACGCCGAGCGGTTTTCCCTGAAACAGGATCGGCACCGACAGGATCGAACGCGCGCCTTGCCTGCGGATGATCCGCACGAGCTTCATCTTCCTGACAACGGGATCATTGTCGATATCGTAGACCGAGATCGCCTTGCCGGTCTCAAACGCCCTGCCGCTGATTGCCTCTCCTTTGTGTATATCCGGCAGTTCTCGTATTATATTACTTCCGGTGAAAAAATTCGAGACAACGCGCAGGGCGTTGTTTTCCGAGTCGAAAAGCCGCAAAACCACGATGTCCGTATCAAGAAGGCCGTGGGCGATTCGGGTTACCATATCGTACATCCTGTCGCAGGGGACAACCGATATAAGGCTCGCGTTGAGCTTGAAGATATGGCGTAGCTCTTCTTCTCGGCTCGCGAGCTCCCGCTGAATGGAATCCCGGAGGCGCAAGGCCTTTTCAAACTTAGCGGCAAGACCGGAGAATCTTTTACAGAGCCGCCGGTGCTCCGCTGCGAGGCGTTCATGACGACGGTCAGGGCTCGATCGTGGCTTCATAGCTAATAGTATATTCCTGTGTGCCCGTTAGCGCAACTTCATCCCATCCGGTACCTCGACAGCTGCTTGATGCGCTTGAGCATATTAGGATGCGTGCTCAAAAGCTCCATCAGTTTGTCGGCAGTTCCGAGCCGGATGTTCTTTCGCCGCAGGAGATCAAGCTCCGACGGATCTATGGTACCGCTGCGGTCCGCATCAAGCTGCTTCAATTCTCTGATCTCCTGCCACGCCCTCGACGGGTCGCTGGCGAAAAACGCCTTGATGCCCTCCACCTGCCGCAGGTCTTCCCGGTCGATGCGCGCGGCGCCGTAAACGAGTTTATACAGCGCCGAGGCCAGGGACGCAGGGCTGTTGCCCAGCTCCATCGAGCCGCGGTCGGCGAAATATTCCCTGATGCGTGAGGCATAAAGCACCAGCAGATTGGTGATGAAATAAAAAACAAAGGCCGCGATCCCGATGAGCGCAGTGTTCGACGAACGGTTGCGCCGGTCCCCCAGGAACAGAAAATGCCACGCGAGGCGGTAGAGGATCATCGGGATGACGGAGAGGACGGTGATCGTCAGCACGTCACGGTTCTTCAGATGCGACATCTCGTGGCCGACCACCGCGCGCAGTTCGTATTCATCCAGGAGGGACAGGATACCCGACGTCACGCAGATCCTGCCGTCGCGCACTCCCCGGCCGAACGCGAACGCATTGGGAAGATTAGTCGGTGAAATGCCGATGCGGGGCACGGGAAGGCCGGCTTTTCGTGCCAGGATCTCTACCATATCGAACAAGCGCGGGTTCTCCTTTCTTGTGATATAGCGCACCTGCATCGTCCATTCCACAATCTTAGGGCCTATGAGATATTGAAAGACCATCAATCCGGCCGATACCGCAAGATAGAAATAGAAGTTCCCCAGACCCAAGTATGTGCCTGCCATCACTACGACTGCGTATATGACCGCGAACAAGACCCCCAGCAGTAATCCCATACGCAGATGTAACCCTATCATAACCATTCCTCCTTGCTTAAAAAAATTATTTGAAAATATTCCCGCGGACCGTAAACCTGATAACAGGTTTATCTGCGTTATCCGTGTTCACGTAAATGAATTGCCTGGTATCCCCGGAATACCCTTTAGTATCGAACCTTACCGAGAGGACCGTTGATTCTTCCGGTTTGAGATCTTTTTTTTTGATCTCCGAAACCGTGCAGCCGCACGAAGTCGTGGTTTCCTTGATCCTTATGTCCTTCCCAAAGGAATTGGTAAACGTGAATTCATGCTCGAGCACGTCGCCTGCTCTGGCAGAGCCGAAATCCCACACGTACGGGTCGGTGACCGCTTCTGATGCACGTTCAGCCCCGGGTGAAGGCGGCACTGACGCAGAGCACCATACAAGGGTTTGCATACACAGCAGGGCCATAGCTAACAGAATAAAAACTTTCATCTAATCCCTCCATAATAAGAAAACGGCAAAAACCAGGAACATGACAGCCATGAGCGTTTTGATGGCCAGAAAATGCCTGCGCAGGAATTTCGAGAACTGCCCGGAGCTTACGCCGGCCAGAGCAAAAAGGAATATCACAGCCAGCGGCACGATGAACATGACGTTATACAGCACCAGGTACCCGGCCGCCTGTATCCGCAGCGACGATGACTTAAGGACGAAGGTGATTGTGGGTAGGTATACCTGGCCGGTGCACACTGCCTCAAGCAGAGATACGAGGACGCCGGTCGCAAGCGCGGTCGCGCATAGCCCGGCTAATCCGGAACGCAGCGCAGCATTATCCCTTCCCGCGGCCTTTCGGTATGCAAGGCCGATGACTTTCTGTATCTGGCGTTTCACCGGCTGCGGAAGCTGCAGCATCATGCCCTCGGTCAAGCCGGTCTTCAAGAAACGCGCTATGTCAACGATCGCCGCAATGGCCAAAACAAAAGCGAACACCCCCATGCCGATGTTTAAAGCCTTTCGGACAACAAAAACGCCCTTGATACCGTAAAGAAAATTGAACAATCCCAGGCCGAGCAGCAGGTACGTCAAAAAAACCGAAACAATGAACGCGGTACCGATGCATACAAGTTCCCGGCGGCGATAGCCCTGCAGCGACAAGAACGATATGAAAAACACCATCACAGTGAAGGCGCACGGATTGATTCCGTCGATAAGCCCGGCGCCTGACACTGCCGCAGGCGTGAAGCTCCTGAAATGGTCCAGGAGATCAGCCGGCTGGATCCCGTCGCCGGCCACACCCTGATTCCGGCCGGAAGGCGATTGCCGTATCAGGTCCAATAAGGTATTCTCGATCGCGTCCTGGCCGGTCAGCAGCCGGCCGCTATAGTAGATTGCAGGAACCTGGATCCGTTCATTCAACCCCGTTTTGTCGCGCAGGCCCAGCAAAAGCTTGTAATTATCCATATCGCCGATATCGCGATATTCGATGTCAATACGGCCGCGATGATCCCGCGCGACCATCGAAAGAATGCCCTCCTTCACCTCATGGCAATTGTGGCAGGTCTGCGAAAAGAAAAATACGAGCTTCTCCCTGGGCTGATCCCGGCTTATTGCCGCCGCCGGCAAGGCAAGCGCCATGCACGCCAGCATAACTAACATCAACAACGCGTTTGACCTTTTTTTCATGCGTTTCCCTGGCAATTAAAACAGGGGCGCTCCTATTGTCCCGAAGATAATAAGCAACGCCCCCAGATGAGATGTTATCTCTCGTATGTCGAGATGACTTTAGAAACCTGTTTTTTGTCGGCTGCCGCCTTCAGCCTGTCAACTATGAATTTATCCTTGACCAATCGAGAGATTTCAGCGAGGATCTTGAGATGTCCGCCTATGTTCTCTTCGGGCGAGAGCAGGACAAAGAAAATATACGTTTTTTCACCGTCCAGCGCGCCAAAATCGATGCCCTGGGACTGACGGCCGAAAGCGAGGATGAAAGCCTTGACCCTGGCAGACCTGGCGTGCGGTATGGCTACGCCGTTGCCGATGCCCGTGGAACCAAGCTTTTCGCGCTTCAGGAGCGCGTCCAGGATCTCTTTCCTGTTCTTGAGCTTCGCCTTTGAAGCGATGCCGTCAACAAGCTCCGCGAGCACTTTTTTCTTGTCTTTTTCTTTCAGGTCGAGCTCTATGTATTTCTCTTTGAGAAGGCTGCTCAACCTGATATCAGGTCCAACCATATACGATGCGCCTTATTCGACCGGGATCATGAGTTTCTGCCCGGGTTTAAGCCTGTTGGAGTTCTTGATCCTGTCTTTGTTCAACTCGTAGAGATACTGCCAGCGGTGGCCGCTGCCAAGCTCTTTTTCAGCGATCTTCCATAGCGAATCGCCCTTTTTGACCACGTATTCCCTGGTGGACACCTTGACCGCGCTCTCGACGTTCTCTTCCACCTGGGCGATATATTTGCCCTCTTCAACTTTCTGCGCGCCTTCAGGGATAGCGACAGCCGGCTGCGCAGAAACCGCGTCAGGGGAAGAACCAGGCGCAGGAAGCATAACTTCTTCTACCTCCGCGATCATGAACTGGGCGTTACGGTCCTTCTGCATGCCGACAAGGTCCGTGATGGGCGCGACCGCGTCAAGCTTGCCGCGGCTGACGATCTTGATTCTGTTTTCCGGGATCCCGTTCTCGAGCATAAACGTCTTGACCCTTTCAGCCCTGCGTTTTCCCAGCTTGAGGTTATAGTTTTCCGGCCCGCGGATATCGGCGTTTCCGGTTATAAGGATCGTCGATTCCGGATTGCGGCCGAGCACGCCCACCGCATCCTCAAGGATTTTCCTTGCGTCAGCGCGCAGATCCGCCTTATCATAGTCAAAATAGACCTTGACATTCTTGATGATCTTCTTGATCAGTAGCGACGGCCGCATCTCCTGCGGTTTTGCCGGAGGAAGCTCTTCTTCCTTATAATCATAAATAATCTTGTACAAATACACATAGCCGCGGTTTCCCCATGGCTTTATCTTGCCCGGTTCGGCAGGCCACCACCAGAACCCGCCGCGGGGATCCTTGACAGGGCTGGGTTTTGCGTCTGTCGGCCACCATTCGAATTCCTTCTGCATCGCATCTATCTCTGCTTTTTTCCTGGCCTGACGGTCGGTTGCGCAGCCGCTCAATACCAGAACAAACAAAACCCCTAAAGACAAAACTGTTACTAACCCTTTTCTTTTGTTCATGTTTCTCTCCTGATTTGATTGGAACTTTTTAAATATATCCCTCTCGTTGAATTTGTGGCGGGATTTGTTAATGGCAAGAAAACAAGCACTGATCGTATATTGAACATATTATATGATAAAAGCTGATTTTGTCAATAGATTAAGCGCCTGATTCTACGAACGCAAGAAGTTCAAGCTCGGCAGGATCTGAATGGAGGGCATTCCGTTCCTCGTTCTCAAGCTTCATGGCAAGAGAACGGATGATCTCTTCACGTGGGATGGATATGCCGTTTGATATGCACGCGGCTATATATTCCTGTATATAACTTGTATCATTTAAGTTAGAAGGATTCCAGACAACAGCATCTGGCTGGGGAATAGCAGAATTCAGCGTCTTGAGCAAGAATTTTCGTATATGCCTGACAAAAGATGCATATAAAGCAGCGTTCGTATCGGCATGATACAGGGAGCGCATGTCAATGCCACCCATTTCTGCAGGTCCGGGCTGAATCTCCTGATTCACGCCTTCGTAATCTTGTCTTAGATGTACAATATGGTCGAACTCACCATCTGAAAAAGAGCCATCCGGTTCACTGTAATTTTCGTGGATCACAAAATCCTCATTATGGAGCCCTGCCCTGTAAACTGCGGCCGAAAACTTTACGGGATACATATCAAGGCCGCCGGTATAAGAAACCGAAGAAGTCATGATATTATCGCGGTTCAGCCGCAGCCGCACGGATCCGCCTTCTTCCTTAAGATAGCTTTTGCTTGCATGCGCAGCGCCGATAAGGACGGCAATACGGGCACCGGGGTTGTTATCGAGGATTGCCTTTATGTTCTTATAGATTTTTTCTTCCCTGTCAGCGTCTCCTTGGTAGTCGGCAAGATCCATGTCCACAGGCACGACCGTGATGCCTTCTTTTGCAAACGCGGCCGCGGCTGCAACATGCGCCTGCGGTGCGAGGCTTATCTCAGGGCAAAGCAGTATATCCCCAAAATCCACCTCTTTGCCTTTATTCAATCGCGCGATCGCATCGGCAGTTTTCGGCTGCGCTTCAATGGCGTAATGCGTGATCCCGAGTTCTTTCATTAATTTGGCATAAGCTGCAATATGTTCGGCAACAAAGAAATTGAAATGATTGAAGCCGAGGAACAAGACCTGGCTTGTGCCGAGGATACTGCGGTAATCGATGTTCTGCCTGCGCGCCTTGATCTGAAGCGCTGCCTGCTCCTCAGGGCCGGCAAATTTATACCAGAGCCGCGGAGAATTAAAATCCGCTCCTCCGTCTCGGGTCGGGCTCTGTTTCGGAAAAGAAACAAGGTAAGAGGCACTGTTCGTCTGGGAATCATAGTACGGTATGACATTAAGCCTGCCGCCAAGCTTCATCATTTCCCCTACCCTGTCGATGCGCTCATGGGTCATGGTCGGGATAAAACTGGGCTCGTTCCAGACGATTGCCTCCCCGTCTGGTTTAAGGACCTGCAACAACCCTTTTACGAAACGCTCAAGCGTTACTCCGCCAAAATCTCCGTCCCAGTGGCTGTCAAGGCGTCCTGCGGCACGCGCCTGGTGATCCGTATCGCCTGCAGGCCTGAACGCCGGCATATTCCATATGACGCGGTCAAATTGCTGTCCCCGGAAACGCGGGTTTCCTTCAGGCGTAATGATATTATCCCCGACAATAGCCTCGACCGGAAAATTTGCTATGCGCGAGGTATAGATGAGGTTGGCGACCTCGAACGGATTGATGCCTATGCAACGCACTTTGGTGCGGGTTTTGAGCGCAGCGAGCCATGCTTCAAGGCCCACGCCCGGGCCGACCACCAATGCCTTGAGACCTGGACGCAGGTCGAAATCCCTGCACAGCCGCAGATAATAATCCTTGTCATGGCCGGCGAACGCAGCGGGGGAATATACGGTCGGAAAAACAGGAAGGACAACCTGATATTTACCCGGATCCGTATCAAGCGGCATGACCATATCGATCAAAGGTTCGACACGGTTGCCGTACATCCTCAACAGTTCATACGAACGGGCCGAGGCATACCGCCGGTCGATCTCGACATAAATGTACGGTGATTTGTCCTCATTGATCTCCCTTAACAGGTCCCCGTAGGTCATCATTTTTTTGTACGAGGATATGCAATACAGGTCCTCGTTTATCTGTTTGACAATATCCCGCCATTTCTTCAGCATCGTATAATCGCCGACCTGCGGCAGAACATGGTAATAATATGAAAGGTTCAGATACCTGATGTACGGAGCAAGTATTGACGCCTGACGGTATGCGCCTGCCATAAAAGGAGTGACAACTGGGAATACCGCGATCAAGCTGTCCTGCAGGTTGTACACCAGGTCTATCGAGTCAAAAGGCACAGCCTCGTTCGCATACAATTCGTGTTTCAAAAGCTTGAGCTGATCGGACAGAGCGGCATCCTGCGCGAACGTCGCGCGCCGGACATAATAGCCGTCATATTCCCGCGGCTCGGACATTGTGACCCCCGGCGTACGGGTTATGCCGCTCAAACCGAACATAGCCATGATCTGCAATGCCGGCGCTCCGCCGTCGTGCACGCTGCTTCTGTCCCAGGCAAAATCTGCGGAAACATCTGTTGCTTCTTTATAGGAGACGCTGCCGCCGTCTCGCTTGATGCCGATGTCAGGGTCGGACCCTGTCTTGTCGAGAATGCGCTGGACCAGAGCGGCTACTCCGGAGAAGTAATTGGGGCTGGCTCGGTTCAGATAATCGCCAAAGGCAATCAGATAGTCCCGCTTGCGAGCTGCAAGATACTCAAGCACCTCTTTTTCGGGCCGCGCATCCGCCAGATCCAGCAATCCGGCAAGATTATACCAGTAACCGTCATGATGGCCGTTCTTTGGCTCTGTGCGGATTTCAAGAGCGCACGGATCGATAACCTGGATGCTACCGGCGGGAGTAATGTAAAACTGAAAATCATCGCTCACCGCAATATCCGCCCGGTCAAGCCGTTCTTTTATCTCGATGTAATCCTGCAGGGTCTCACGCGTGATCGATTCCCTTGCAGCCCCCATGAAATCTCCCGGAACGATATCCATAACAAGGTAGATATTCTGTTCCCGGTCGATGAACCGGCCGTGGATGGCCGGGCCGATCCCAAGCTTATCCGCGATATACCCGCCCCTGAAATCCTGCAGGATCCATCCTTTCTTGTCCATCGCGCGTTTCAGGCCAGGATGATGCTTTTCACCTTTGAACGCATACGTCTTTGCGGCTACGGGCCTGCCGTCTTCGAGGAAACCGAGCATAACCATACCGTTCGAACCGCCACTTTTCCTGCTGACAAGAAAAACAGCGGGCTCGGGGAAAACGACATTCACCTCTTTGAACTCTTCGATCGAACCCGGAATTTTTCCCAGCGGCGTCTCCCCCCTTAGCCCATCCGAATATCCCAGGATATCGGGTGTGATCCTGTCTGTAGGAAGGTATCTGAAATACGGGCGGCCGGCCTCGGGAATCGACAGGGAATAACTGTACCCTCCTCTTTTCATACCGGCCCAGTCCAGAACCTGAAACCGCGCAACCGCCTCGCGGACGGCATCAGTGGTCAGGCCTCCGTCACGCATGACAGCAGAAGAAACAGGGGCGTCGGTTGAAGGGATATCCTCGACTGTAGATAAACCCTCGCGGCCGGGCGCCCCTGAATGCGGCAGGACCAACTTTTTGACAAGTTCATCCATATTATCAACCCGATACATGCCGTCCGATACCTGCCTGACATTGCCGATCAACCGGAGCAGGCGCATATGCAGGCTGTCTTTTCTTACGATAAGCGTCCGCAGCGGTTCTGTGGCTGTGACAAACATTACAAGGCCGGGGAATTCAAATTCATCCAGTTCTTCTTTCATCCACGGGACAACATGCGCATAAAACAGGCCTTGCGGCTCCAGCAGCGTATCGACGGCTTTGACTGCCTCTTCCAGACCCTCTGTCATGACGGTGTAATAAAATCCGCCGAGGTTATCGAAAACGAAATGGTAGCTTTTCTGTATGCCGAGTTCTATTGACAGGATATCTGTCAAACGCATGATATATTGGCGATGGATGTAGGGCTCGGGTAATCTGCTGAAAATATGAAACCCTGCGTTCTGCAGAGGAGGTATGGCACTCAGCGGAATCCTGTGGTTCTCACCGGCCCTCAGCAGGCGGGTGAAATCAGAGCGGTTCATCCTCGTGATGCCGCTGACTTGCCTGCCGGAAAGCCACGCGTAATACTCTTCCATGCCGTCAAGAGAAAAACCGGAATTATTATAGGCTATCACCTGTTGCCAGAGGTTTGCCGAATCCGGCTCAAGCCGAAACCGCGGAGGCAACGGGCTCAAGCTGATCGTATCCACATCAACCGTTCTTCCCTGCTCCCGCGGCGTCCGCGCGATATCGTCTATATG
>JAKPTF010000015.1 GCA_029571225.1 Candidatus Omnitrophota bacterium
AATGATCCAATGGTTGCGAGATATTCATTCTTAAGCGCTTCATATTCCTTGCCTGCATCTTTACACGCCTTTTCTTTGCTCGAGTATTCTTCACTCATCCGCTTCATATACCCAACGGGGTCTTTTGTAAAATCTTCAACCCGCTTCATGTCAACAATACGGGTCTGTGCGCTGATCTCGCGCTGTGATCTGGCGAGCTCTTGCTGGGCGGCGGCGAGGCAGGCACCGGCTTTCTGGAGGAAGTTCGATGCCGCGGAGTTATCCTTATTCATCAGCGCTGCCGCCATCAGCTTAAGCTGGTTCGCCGCCGCGGCTTCTTCCTTGACCGCGTAGGCGTACGAGGTCTCCCCGCCGGCCTTGACCAACTTTTTCTCTTTTACCTCGTCCATACCCTTTTTGACTGCGACGCAGCTAGCGACCGAATCGAGGTATCCGTCGATCAGTTTACCTCTGTCAAGCACATCGTCCAGCTGTTTAACATCCTTCACGCCCAGCTGTTCCGCTTTTGCCAGGTCAACGACTTCCTGCGCGTAGGAGTCAATCACTTTGTTCGCGTCCGCCGATAACGGCCCCTCGGCCAGGTTGGAACGCCGTATCATAGCCTTTCTGACCTGGAGGATCGAGTCGCCGAGCTTCGCAACAGCGTCTATCCCCTCGGCGCCTTTCTTCCAGAGTTCGCTTTCCTTCGCGCCGTAAATGGCCGCGTCCGCAGGGCTCTTCTGGCCGCTCTGATACAGCCGTTCCGCGGCAATCAGATCGTTGACGGCGGCGTTCACCTTCTGCCGGAAGCCCGCCTTCATCTCATCAAGATTCCGGTTGTCCGAGTTGATTTGCAAAGCGGCGGCCCAATACTTCGATGCCGCCTGCGACTCGGCTGCTCGCGCCTTGTCGCACGCCTCGATGAGCTTCGGATCCTTGGGATTTTGCGCAAGGGCACGCTCCGCCGCTGAAGTTGCGGCAATCGCCCTATTGTACGCAGCTCTCGCCTGGTACTGGATTTCGCCGCTCCCGGTCCCGCGCATCCCGATGGGTTTCGCCTCGGCAAGCGCCCTGTCCAGGTTCATCGCCTCAAAGGCCTTAACGCACTTGTCGGTTTCGGTCATGTTCGAGGCGGCAACCTTCGCATCATACTTGCTGTCGGTTATGGCCTTTATCGTTTCATTAAGTTTTCTTTCGAAGCGGCCGCTCAAGAGCTTCTTTTCCATCGCCTCCTGCAGATCAGCGTTTTTCGTTTTCTCTTTCTTATCGCGGTCATCTCTGAGATTGTTGCATTCCGCCTTCTCCGCTTCGGTTATCGTGCCTGATTTGATCTTCTGATCGTATTTAGCAACCGTTTCTTCGTATTTCTTGCTCGCCTCGGCATACGCCTGCGCGCTCTGCAATGCTCGGTCCTCGGCCGCGGCAGTATCTCTCCGCAGGACGAGGCGTTTTTCATCTTTCGCAAATATTTCGGCAATGGTGTTCTTTGCGCTGACAATTGTCGTGGCAATATCAAGTTTCTTCTCTTGTGACAGTGTCGGATCAAACAAAGAGAGGAGGGCGGCATCATACTGCCTCTGGAACCCGACACTCATGATACTCATATGCATAGACTGCACAATTCCCGGGGGCGCACGCGGAGATTCCGCCATCCTCTTCGCTGTATCCAGGGTATCTTGATCAGTCATGAGAGCGAATGTTCCAGCTATTTCTGTCGGCATATCCGAGGTGTATTTCTTCAAATCGGCGATCACCTTATCAACCTGCTGATTTCCCGATGCCAGGTCATAGATCACTCCTTTATTTCTACTAATATAAACTTGCATCGCTTTCAATGCGTCCGGATGTGCTTGTTTAAGATCGCCTGCGAGCTTGTCCATACGATCGGCGATCTTCGCCTTTGCCTTCTCATCCTTGCTCGACTCCAGCAATACAGCAAGCTTCAGGTATTCATCAGCCGTCTTGCGAACTTGCGCCTGGATCTCCTTCTTTACATCGACCTGAGACATCACGCCAACGGCCCGCTGCGCTTGGGCCATCTTGAAGACCATATCCCCTTCAAAATTGTCGGCAGAGATCTTCTCGAGCGCGGCCTTGTCGAGCGGCTTTTCGCCCTTGATAAGGTTCATGTTGTTCTTCACCGCCTCGAGCTTGTCCGCTATTATCTGGGCGGCTTTTGCATACTGCTCCCGCAACTCAGGCGTTGCCGCGTCTTTCGCCTTTGCATCGCACTCACTCTTCGTTTTTTCGTACATGCCTTTCGCAACGAGCGACTCGCTCAACTTGTCCGCCTTGACCATCGATTGTTTCAGATTCTCATAGGAGGCGGCATTTTGGGGGTCAAGCGCCTTGAATGCGGTAACCAGCTTTTCCCGCTTTTCATTGAACGATTTTTGAT
>JAKPTF010000060.1 GCA_029571225.1 Candidatus Omnitrophota bacterium
CATCGACAAGCTGATTGCCCGCTTTCCGGCGCCGCCGTATATCTGCCTGGATGAAGCGGCGCTGACGCTTCCGACTCCCGCGCCGCACCTGATGTTTTTGAAGGGCTACCTGCCCGATGGCTTTGCGGACAAGGTGTACCATATCCATGTGCGTTACCCCGGGGATTGGGACGAACTGATTTTTCGCGATTACCTGATCGCCCACCCCGAAACGTCAGCGGAATACGCCACGCTCAAAATGATTCTGCTGCAGCGGTTTGAGCACGACCGGGACGGGTATACACAGGCAAAGACCGCTTTTATCCGGGCGGTAACCATGCAGGCGAGACAGCAGATGTCGTGATCGTTCCTGCAATCATGTCAAGCCGCGTATGCCGTTTTCCTCCTGGTTATGCTCATAGGTCCAGACTGTCTTTGTTCAAAAGAAACTCTGTTAACCCCAGCCGAACAATTCCCATCTCGTCTGTCCATGGCTTCATCAAGGTTTTGGAAATGATGATCTTCTTAAAGAAATCATTCACGGCTAGAAGCGGGCGTAGTTCCTGTTGGGACTTACCCGCATCAGGCATATTAAGCGCGGATTGGATATAAACCTTTTTCGCGCCTCGGTTGACGATAAAATCAATCTCACAGGACCTTTGATGCCGCTTTCCATCCTTACCTGTTTCCTCGATCTTGACGACACCTACATCAACGGAGTAGCCTCGCGCGACCAGCTCGTTATAAACGATGTTCTCCATGATGTGCGCTTCATCTTGCTGACGCAGATTCAGTCTTATATTTCTAAGCCCGATGTCCACGCAGTAATACTTAGCGGGATACTCGAAATATCTCTTCCCCTTGACGTCATATCGTCTTGCGCACTTGAACAAAAAAGACTCTGATAAATATTCAAGATAGGCCGCTATGGTCTCGCTGCTCACCTTGACACCCTTAACGCTGCCAAGCGTGTTGGCAATTTTAGTGGCGTTCGTAAGCGACCCCACCGAAGAGCACAGATCGCTGGTAAGTTCAGAGAGCACATTGGGAAGCTCGATCTTGTACCGTTCGATGATGTCCTTGAAATAGACCTCCTCAAAGAGCTGAGACAGATACATGTACTTTTCGTCGTCAGTTTTCTTGCCCAGTACCAGAGGCATTCCGCCGTATAAGGCATAGTCCTCAAAGGCTTCAGATTTTTCGCCACCGACATGGTCAAAATATTCCTTGAAGGTCAAGGGATATAGCTCGACAACATCGCCGCGCCCCCGAAATTCGGTCATGACGTCTTTTGAGAGCATTTTGGAATTGCTGCCGGTCACATAAACGTCAACATGACTCAGACGAAGCAGTCCGTTCAGGACGCCGTAGAGCCTGACGGGCGCATCGCGATTGGTGAGTTCCTCCCTGGATATGGCGTACTGCACCTCATCGAGCAAGACATAATAGGTCTTGCCTGCGTCAACAATTCTCGAACGGATGTAAGCAGACAATTCTTTCGGTTCTCTGTACTTCTCGTTAATATCATCGTCAAGCGCAATGGATATGATTTGTTCCTCCATCACACCGACAGATTTTAGATAATCACGAAAAATGCGAAACAATAGAAAACTCTTCCCGCATCGTCTCACGCCGGTAATGATTTTGATCAGTCCGTTGCCCTGTCTGCTGACGAGCTGGTTCAGATACCTGTCGCGTTTAATGACCATCGTTTACCTCTATTCGAAATTAAGTCGTGATTCCGACTAACTATCGATTATATTGTAAGCGATATGGCGCTCATTATCAATTATCAATTGAAACTTAGTCGTTTTTCCGACTAAGTTTCGAATATAAAGAATATGAAGAGCTCAAATAAGATGTTTCCGATACGCCAGTCTGGGTGCTGTAGTCCGGTAATTTTTTACGTTCATTCAATCGTGTCCGCCCAGTACAGGCGGGCCTGGCCGCCGCCTGTCTCCTCGACAAGCGTCAGGAACTGCCAGCCGCATTTTTCATAGAACTGGGTGTGGTCGGTCAGCAGGTACAGCTTCTGGTGCCCCAGGCTGCGGGCGTCCCGGCGGACATAGTCGAGCATGGCCCGCGCGATGCCCTGGCCGCGCAGCGCTTCCGTCACATAGACGGCGCAGACATTCGGGGTCAGATCGGGGCGCTTGTGAAAATCGTTGTCGATCAGGCCGAGCCCGGCGACGATTGCCCCGTGCGGATCCATGACCATGTACCACTGCGGGATGCCGGCCGGGTTCTGTTGGCAAGCCAGAATACTCTCCCGGTACAGCGCCAAGGGAGTGCCCCAGACCGCATGGAACCAGGCGGCCGCCTGCCCGGTCAGATCTGGGGCAGCGCGCAGGGGCACGATCCGCAGCGACGGGCAGCTGGCCTCGAAAAGCTGTTCCGGACGA
>JAKPTF010000065.1 GCA_029571225.1 Candidatus Omnitrophota bacterium
CCTTTTGACGAGCCTGCTTCTGTATTTCTTCATGGCAACAGAAAATCCCTACCTACGCAAAAGCGTTAAGACCTCTATATCCGGATCGGGACTGGTATTCCTTGCCCCGGCGACGTACGGCTTTCTCTGGCACGCCTTCATGTCAAAGCTGACGCCTCAAGACACGTTCAACCATGCTGTTTTTGAGATTGACCGGGACCACGCACGCAAGAAAAAATAGCTTATATGAAATTATCCAGGTTCTTTGAATTGCTCGTGCGCTACGGCATTGCCGCAGACCCCCGTTATGAAAAAAGCGGCATACGCGGTTTCGCCGACAGCGCGGTCCTCAACGGCCCGCTCTCGACTGATGTCCGGTCGATCCTCGCGGGCATAGATATTGACGTGGCCGAATTGCTACTCGCTGACCGCCTGCGACGTGATTCGCGAATCGACCTGGTCATGTCGCACCATCCTCAGGGCAGAGCGCTCTCGGGGCTGTACGGGGTCATGCAGGTGCAGGCATACGTTTTGCGCAGGGCTGGCGTTCCGGCAGGCGTCGCGCAGGGGTACCTCAACGAGCGCCGCAGACAGGTCCAGCGCAGGCTTCTCTCGTCGAACCATGACCGCAGCGTAGATGCGGCGCGTTTGCTGGGGCTGCCTTTTGTATGCTGCCACACGCCTGCTGACAATCACGCATACCGATTTGTTTCACGGCTCCTAGAGCAAAAAAAACCAAAGCTTGTCAGGGATATCGTAGACGTCCTGCTGGGCGTTCCGGAATACCAGCACGCAGACCGCCTGTTATGCGGCCCCAGGATAATCCTTGGAAACCCTCGCAGGCAGTGCGGGCGTGTGCTCGTTGAGATGACAGGCGGAACCGAAGGTCCGCAGGACATTTACAGGCATTTGTACCGTTGCGGCGTACGGACGCTGGTTTCCATGCATTTGAGCGAGGACCATTTCAAAAAGGTTGTCGACGCAAACATGAACGTCGTTATCGCCGGCCATATATCTTCGGACACACTCGGACTTAACCTTATACTGGATAACGTTTCCCGGCACGGCGATTTTGACATAAAGTCCGTATCGGGATTCCGTCGTATTAAACGGGCCCCTCAGGCGGCATAGGCATCATGGCAGGTTTTATAGACGAATCGATTCTGGACGACATACTCGGCCGCATTGATATTGTCGAGGTCATATCCGCATATATCCCGCTAAAGAGGGCAGGCAGGAACTTCAAGGCGTGCTGCCCGTTCCATAAGGAAAAAACCGCATCCTTCATGGTATCGTCGGAAAAGCAGATATACCACTGTTTCGGGTGCGGCGCAGGCGGTAACGCGTTCAATTTTCTCATGCAGTATGAGCGCATGGAATTCCGCGAGGCTGTCGAACATCTTGCACGCAGGGCCGGGATTATTCTGCCAGAGAGGCATCGCC
The DNA here is from genome assembly GCA_029571225.1 of Candidatus Omnitrophota bacterium. Classification (GTDB taxonomy): domain Bacteria; phylum Omnitrophota; class Gorgyraeia; order Gygaellales; family Profunditerraquicolaceae; genus JAGOOP01. Next base: position 1,423 of record JAKPTF010000065.1, read on the forward strand.
TGGACCGGCAGTCAAACGGCACTGTGACGCAGATCCATAAGATCAACGAAGCGGCAGCCGCGTTTTATCAAAGTTCCCTGCGCTCGGTGCGCGCGAAATCCGCCCACAAATACCTTGAAAACAGGGGTATAACGCCTCACACGGCTAAAACTTTCAAGCTGGGATATGCGCCTGATGAGTGGGACGGTCTGGTCCGTCACTTAACCGGCAATTCATTCGACCTGGGGTTGGCGCAAAAAGCCGGGCTTGTCATCGCGGGCACGGACCGCGGATTCTACGACAGGTTCCGCAACCGTATCGTTTTCCCTATCACGGATGTCAGGTCTGCGGTGATAGGGTTCGGCGCCCGCGTTCTGGACAAATCTCTGCCCAAATACATCAATTCGCCGGAAACGCCCGTCTATGTCAAAGGCAACCACCTTTACGGGCTTGACCTGGCAAAAGAGGCAATCCGGCAGGAGGACAGGGCGGTAGTCGTAGAAGGATACCTTGACTGCATCATTCCTTATCAGGCTGGAATGCGCAACATCGTCGCATCGCTGGGAACCGCCCTAACCCCCCAGCAGGTGCGTCTTCTAAAACGCTTTACGCACAATGTTTGTCTTGTGTACGACGGAGATACGGCAGGCCAGGCTGCAAGCATCCGTTCCCTGGAGATATTCATAGATGAGGGGGTCAACCTGACCGTCGCGGTGCTCCCGGCAGGGTTCGATCCAGATTCATTCACAGCCTCGCGCGGAATCGATGCCTTCAGGGAACTGATCGCAGGCGCAGCAACGATTTTTGATTACAAGCTTAAATTCCTTATCGGGAAAACCGGCAGGATCGCGACTGAGTCAAAGGCCGCTATCGTCTCGGACATGCTCTCCACGATAGCCAGGTTCAAAAACGCGGTCCTTAGATCCGAATATGTGAAAAAGCTCTCGGAAACGCTCGATGTGGACGAATCCGCGCTCCTGACCGAACTTTCCAAGGCAAAGGCTGGGATCCGCACGGACGAGGTGGCTGCGCCTGGAGGGATACGCACGACTGCGGTTCATCCGACTGAAAAACTACTGATAAAGCTTATGCTGGAAGAATCGTCCCTTATCGACCAGATCAGGGACCGCCTCGACCCGGATGATTTTCAGGACAGCCGCACGTCCAGAATCGTGCGGCTTATGCTCGAAATGACCGCATCGGGAAAACCGATTGCCCCCGGCGCGATTCTCAACCATGTAGGATCGGACGAAACTATGCGGCTTGTATGCGAATCCACGTTCCTCCCCGACGTCCCCGAGGCCCAGAAACGCGTTATCGTCGAGGATTGTATCGCCCGCCTCAAGAATGCGCGGCAGGCATCCCGCAGGCTTAGGCTGCAGTCAGAAATCAGGAAGGCCCAGGACAAAGGCGACCATGAACTGCTAAATAAATTGTTCACAGAGTTCCACAGTCTAATCAAAAAGGGGTAACACAGATGAAAAAAAAGATATACACCAAGGAAGACGTCGAAAAAATTATAGCTCTCGGCAGGCAAAAAGGGTTCGTCACCTATGACCAGGTCAACGATCTGCTGCCGGAGGGAGTATCGTCATCCGAGGACATCGACCGCATCTTCGATATACTGGGCGACGAGGACATCCAGATCGTAGAAAACGAAGAAGAGGCAACCGCAGAGGCGGAGAAGGACGCAGCCAAGCGCGAGGAAGAAAACCTCCTTGAGGCTGCAGCGGAAGAGCAGGTGTTCCCTCTCGACGACCCGGTCAAGATGTACCTCAAACAGATGGGATCCATCTCGCTTCTTTCCCGCGAGGAAGAAATCGAGCTTGCCCGCAAGATAGAAGAGGCAGAGCTAAAGCTGAAGAACGCCGTACTGTCAACGCGGTTTGCGTATAACGAAATCATGGCTGCGGCCGCAGAAATCCTGGCCGGCACGATGAATCCCGAAGAAGTGGTCAAAGGCGAAATTGATACAAACCCCAAAAACGTTATCAGAAAATTCCGACGCATCTACGAACGGATCAAACGCACCCGCAGCAAGGAAAAAACGGTCGAACTTCTAATAAGTTTCAATTTCACCACATCGGTGATCGAAAAGGTTATCGTAAACCTGCATAAGCTGATCAAAGAGATCGACGCCATAGACCGAAGCAAAAAGGGCACACCCGGCCATAAAAAGGCCCTACTGAGAAAGATAGGTGAGCCATACGCCCGCATACGAGAACAGATGAAGGTGATCCGAGCCGCGCAGTTGAAATTCAACCACGCAAAGGAGCGCCTCGTCGCCGCAAACCTGCGGCTTGTCGTGTCCATTGCGAAGAAATACAACAACAGGGGCCTGTCGTTTCTCGACCTGATCCAGGAGGGCAACATAGGCCTCATGCGCGCGGTGGAAAAGTTTGAATACAAGCGGGGATACAAGTTCTCGACCTACGCGACGTGGTGGATCCGCCAGGCAATCACCCGTGCCATAGCCGATCAGGCGCGCACGATCCGTATCCCGGTGCATATGACCGAAACCATTAACAAAATCATCCGCTTCACGCGGGTATTCCTGCAGAAGTACGACCGTGACCCGAGCCCCGAAGAAATCGCGCAAAATATGCGACTCTCTCAGGAAAAGGTCAAGGCTATCCTCAAGTTTGCCCAGAAGCCCATTTCTCTCCAGATGCCTATAGGAGACGAAGGAGACACGCACTTCGGGGACTTCATACAGGATAAAAAGGTCGCTTCGCCCGCGAACACCGCGGTCAGGTCAATGCTCAAAGAGGAAATGAACACCATCCTCGACACGCTAAACGAGAAGGAAAAGAAGATACTCGTCCTTCGCTTCGGAATCAATGACGGATGCGCGCACACGCTTGAAGAGGTGGGCAATATATTCAAGGTCACCAGGGAGCGCATACGCCAGATCGAGGCAAAGGTCCTGAAGAAACTGCGCCATCCGAGCCGCTCGCGCAGGCTGCGTTCATTCCTGGATATGTCGCTGGCCCACGAGCGCGAATTTTAACCGATGCCTCTCCTGGCGCTCCTGTTAGCCGGCTGCGCGTGCCTGTGGCTCGGATATGCCTTCTACGGGTCGTTCCTGCGCAGGGTCTTTGAGCTTTCCGACGGCACGCCTACCCCAGCGCATACCTTTCGGGACAATAAGGATTTTGTACCGGCGAACCGCTGGTATTTGCTCGGCCAGCATCTATCAGCGATCGCAGCCGCCGGCCCGATAGTCGGGCCTATACTCGCCGGCATGTGGTTCGGTTGGCTGCCGACATTGGCGTGGCTGGTAATTGGAGGGGTCTTCATCGGTGGCGTCCACGACATGGCCTCCGTCGCCGCGTCTATCCGCCACAAAGGCAGATCCATAGCCGAGATCATCCGGGCTCACATGTCACGCAGGGCCTACGTGCTATTCCTGTTATTCCTCTGGTTTTCCATAGTCTATATCATTATCGCCTTCACCGACATCACCGCATCCACCTTCACTGATACTATTCGCGGTCCGGCAGTCGCCTCATCGTCGATGTTGTATCTGGGCCTTGCCCTTATCATGGGCATAGTGCTTAAAACCACGCGCCTGCCGCTTGGCATGGCAACGGCCCTGTTCCTGCCGCTGGTTTTCGTCTGTATCTGGCTCGGAGGGCATATACCCCTGGCGATACCGGTTATTCCGGGAATTGACGCCCGCACCACCTGGGATATCGTCCTGCTGGCGTACTGTTTCATAGCGGCCGTTATTCCCGTGTGGCTGCTTTTGCAGCCCCGCGGGTATCTCGGCGGTTTTTTCCTCGCTTCCACTGCCGGGTTAAGCATAGCCGGAATCGCTATAGGCGCTTTTCTGAACCGCTGGCAGGTCCAGTTCCCCGCGTTTACCCGGTGGACCAACCCCGGCGGACTTCCGCTTTTCCCGCTGCTGTTTACCACCGTCGCCTGCGGGGCATGCTCCGGATTCCACTCCATCGTGGCTTCAGGCACGACTTCCAAACAGCTGAACAGGGAAAGCGACGCGCTGATGGTTGGGTTCGGCGGCATGCTCCTCGAGAGCGTTGTGGCCATGATCGCCCTGGCCACGCTCGTAATACTAGCCAGGCCGCAGGCGCTCAAACTCGGCGATCCGAACCAGATATATGCGCAGGGAATAGCCTCGTTCCTCGATACGATCGGCATCAGCTATGAATTCGCGTTCAATTTTGCGCTCCTTGCCTTTGCGACGTTCGTCTATGATACGCTCGACGTGGCTACACGGCTGGGCCGTTATATATTTCAGGAATTGACGGGTCTGAAGAGCAAAATGGGCATCGTGCTTTCGACTCTTGCGACGCTTTTGCTGCCGGCATTGTGCGTGACTACGAAAACGAGGGATGCTACCGGAGCGGTTATACCTGCCTGGAAGGTCTTCTGGACGGTATTCGGCTCATCAAACCAGCTCCTGGCCGCAATGACCCTGCTGGGCCTGAGCGTCTGGCTGTACCGTAAAAAAAGGGCGTATCAGGTAACGCTCATACCCGCGGTCTTCATGACGCTGGTAGCGATACTGTCGCTGGCGCTCATATTGAAACCGTGGTTCATCAAGCGCGCAGGAGGTGCCGAGCCGCTCGTTCTTACAAGCATCGTCCTGCTTGTGCTGTCGGCGCTGTTGATCGCAGAATCTGCAGCCGTAATCATCAAACACAGGAGGGCATGATGCTGCGCGCAATCGTCTCCGTACTTATGGTCCTTTCCGCATTTCGGGCGTGCGGGTTCGCGCAGCCGTTGACCGTAAACGTCTTCGTCAGGGATCAGTCCGTTACCGCAGAGATCGCCGATACAGCTGATGCGCGCGCCACCGGGCTCATGAACCGCGATTCGCTTGCTCCGGGACGGGGAATGCTTTTCGTTTTTCCCTACGAGGCAAAGCACGCGTTCTGGATGATGAACGTGCGTTTTCCTATTGACATGATCTGGATAGACCGGAATCACAGGATCGTCCATATCGAGCATTCTGCTGCGGCATGCTCCGGCGCCTGCCCCAGCTACGAGCCGCAGGCTGCGGCAGCGTATGTACTTGAGGTACCTGCAGGATTCTGCGCGTGCAACGACGTCGCCGTGGGCGATACCGTCGCATTCACGCTCCCCGTCCAATGATAGATTTCGAGAATGAGCTTAACCCGTCCCAGCTTGAGGCAGTCCGGACCGTTGACGGCCCGCTTCTGGTCATAGCCGGAGCAGGTTCAGGAAAAACCAGGGTCATAGAGTACCGCGTGCTGTACCTGGTGCAGAACAACGTGGCTCCAGGGTCCATCCTGCTTTTGACCTTCACACGCAAGGCGGCTGCGCAGATGCTTTCGCGGGCAAGCCGGCATGACGCGCGCTGCAGCCACGTCGAAGGCGGGACATTCCATTCCTTCGCCTACCGCGTTTTGAAAAAATACGCCTCGCGCCTGGGATTCGGTGTCTTCACCATCCTGGACGAGGCAGACGCGGAAAACGCGGTGCATCTGTGCGTCGGAAAACTCGGCATAGATACAAAAGACAGGCGCTTTCCCCGCAAGGACACCCTGCGCAAGATCATAAGCATGTCCGTCAACAAAGGCCGCACGGTCGAGGACATCGTGGATACCGAATACCCTAATTTTACCGGCCGGGGGCCGGATATTGAACGGGTAAGGAATGAGTATGCGGCGTACAAATTCAGCAAAGGGTACCTTGATTACGACGATCTCTTAGTGTACCTTGCCCTGCTTTTGTCGCGACATGAGGACATACGCAAAAACCTGGCAGACAGATACCGGTATATAATGGTTGACGAATACCAGGACACCAATAAACTGCAGGCTGATATCACGTACCTGCTGGCAAAAGACCATCACAACTGTATGGCGGTCGGCGATGACGCCCAGAGCATCTACGGATTCCGGGGCGCGTCTCACGAAAACATCATGGACTTCCCGGCCAGATTCGCCCGAACCCGTATCGTCAAACTCGAGGCTAATTACCGTTCAAGCCAGAACATACTCGACGTGGCCAACGCGATCCTGCGCAGCATGAAAACAAAATACGCCAAGGATCTGTTTTCCGCGACCGAGCACAGGGGCGCGCGGCCCCAGCTTATGTTTTTTCAGGACAATGCAATGGAAGCGGAATGGATAAGCCAGCGCGTGCTCGATCTGCGCAACGACGGCATTGACT
>JAKPTF010000064.1 GCA_029571225.1 Candidatus Omnitrophota bacterium
CCTTGATCTGGTGCGGACGCTCGGTGTTGAGGTGCAGGATGTGCCCCTGGAGATGTTTGTTTCTGATGCTGACCGTCAGGCGGCGCAGGGCAAAGTGCGCGCAAAGGGCGTCGGTCGGGACGAACGGTATGTCGTGATCCATCCGGCGAGCCGCTGGTTTTTCAAGTGCTGGCGCAGGGACGGTTTTGCCGCGGTCGCTGATCATATCGCGATAAAATATGGCCTGCAGGTTGTTTTCACGAGCGCGCCGGATGACCGCGAGCGGGATATGGTTGCGGATATTTTGCGGTTGTCGAGCAAACCGCACATAAATCTCGCCGGCGAATGTTCTCTCAAACAGCTTGCTGCGGTCATACAGGGTGCGGTCTTGTTTGTCGGGATCGACAGCGCGCCGATGCACATGGCGCAGGCGGTCAAAACGCCGGTGATCGTCCTGTTTGGCCCGTCGGGTGTCCATAACTGGGGTCCCCGGGGAGAGCATGATGCGGTGCTCTACCGCGATTGGGAATGTGTCCCGTGCGGAAAAGACGGGTGCAATGGGACAAAAAAGAGCCGCTGTCTGGATGACATTGAGCCGGGGGAAGTGATCAGAGAGGTCGATCATTTTCTGGGGACACGGATTACATGACAGAGAAAGACGTGGCAGGCGGGGAGACCTCATGACCGCACGTTTCGAATTCGAGCGGGCATAGCGTTCCGCCGATAGGCGGAACCAGCGAGAATTATTGTCGCGCGAGATTTTCTCGCCGGGAAAAATCTCGCGATGCTGACTTGAGGCTTCTCCGCCTGCGTTCAGTTAATGAGTCTGAGAATATAAGATGTCCAAGAAATTCAAGAAACACAAATACCTATTCCTCCGGACGCTGTTTAAGCTTCTTGATATGTTTGATCTCGCGGCAAAGAAGGCGTTTGATAAGAGTTCAATTCAACGAATTCTCCTGGTGAGCACGACGGCGATCGGCGACACGCTCCTGTCAACGCCGGCGGTCAGGGCGGTGAGGAAGTCTTACCCGGAGGCATATATTGCGGTGCTCGCGCACGAGAAGCGAAAAGAGGTCCTCGATGCAAATCCGTATATAGACGAACTGATCACGTACCGGGGGAAATACAAAAACAGTATCGGGTTGATCAAGAAATTACGGGCCGGTAAATTCGATGTGGGTGTTGTTCTGCACGGTAATGATCCCGATATCGTGCCGATGCTCTATCTTGCCGGCATCCCGGTGCGGGTCGGGTGGGGTGAGAGCAGATTTTCTTTTTTGCTCACGCATACCTATTATAGGCCGACCGAACCGGCGCACCTGATCCGCATCCGGCTCAATACGGCCAAAGCCATCGGCATATCCGATGCCGGAGACAAGATGGACCTCTTCCTGTCTGATAAAGAGAAGAATTTCATTGCGGAATATTTGCGGGCAAAGAATGTTGTGGAAAAAAAAATAATAGGGATACATCCGTTCGGCAGCCACGGGTCAAAACAGTGGCCGCATCTCGGCGAATTCCTCGAACGGGCGGCACGGGAGTATCCTGACCATGCGTTCTTTGTCGTGGGAGGGGATAAGGAGAAGCCTTTTGCGGAAGAATTGTGCCGGAAGCTGGGTGATGAGAAGAATTTATTTTTTGTGACGGGAGAATTCACGCTGCGCCAGTCAGCCGCGCTCATACAACGATGTTCATGTTTTATAACGACAGACAGCGGGCCGATGCAGATGTCGCTGGCGCTTGATGTGCCGACGATCGTCCTGGCGGGGCCGACCGACATGCGCCGGACTGGTCCTCTTGATCGAGATCGCCACATAGTTGTGCAGAAAGAGGTGCCATGCCGTCCGTGCGACATGAAGGAGTGCGACGATATGAGATGTATGGCATCGATTGGGGTCGATGATGTGATCGTTGCGACGCGGACGTTTCTGAACGCACAATTGCAGAGGCACGTGAGGGATACATGAGATACACAATATTGCACACCGAAGCGTCAAAAGGATGGGGCGGGCAGGAAAAAAGAATACTCGACGAGATCATGTTCCTGCGCGGAAAAGGGCACCGTTTCTATCTCGCGTGTCAGCCGGACAGCAGGATCCTGCAGGAGGCTTGCAAAAAAGGGATCGCATGCCTTGCGCTCAATATGCCGAACCCGGTTGCCCTTCCCGCGATCCTGCACCTGCGCCGGTTCATCCGCGAAAAAAATATCGAGATAGTCAATACGCACAGCTCCAAAGACAGCTGGCTTATCGGTTTTACCCGGTTCCTGACTAACATACCGCTGATTGTCCGCACTCGGCATCTCTCGACGCCGGTCACCAATAAGTTTGTCTATACCCATATGACCGATTTCATCGTCACGACGGCAGAATCGATCAAGGACGATCTGATAAGGATCGGCATCTCCGGCGCTAAGATCAGGTCGATTCCCACCGGCG
>JAKPTF010000074.1 GCA_029571225.1 Candidatus Omnitrophota bacterium
TGCGCTCGAAATTTTTGACCGGAATGATAATCGATACAAACGCGGATTTTGACATCGTTACCCCCCTTCATTGCTCCGGCGGCTGCCGGAGAATTTCACCACACCAGATCGTCTGTGCGGAACACCGGACCTTCTTTGCAGACCCGCTCATACCCGCGCGTCGTCTGCACGACGCAGCCAAGGCATGCGCCGATGCCGCAGGCCATATGGGACTCGAGGGAAACCTGCGACTGCAGCCTGTTTTCCCTGCAGACGCGGGCCATTGCTTTGAGCATCGGCGCAGGTCCGCAGCCATACAGGACCGGGCGAAAATCCTTTTTCCTCCGTATCCGCATGAGGACATCCTCCAGAAGGTCGGTGACGCGGCCGCGAAAACCGGCGCTGCCGTCATCGGTGGCGATGCGCACTTCGCACCCGAGCCTCCTGAAATCCCCGGCGCACAGGATGTGCGCCTCGGCCCGGGCGCCGATCAGTGCTAACACCTTTCCTTTTTTCAACCGTTGGGCGAGAAACACCAGCGGCGCCACGCCCACGCCTCCGGCGACGAGGATATTGAGCGCATCTCTAGCCCGGGTACGAACATCAAAGCCGTTGCCAAGCGGCCCGATCACGTCGATCAAATCCCCTGACCTCTTCCGCGACAAGGCATCAGTGCCCGGGCCCACGATTTCATACAACAGCTCGATACGGCCGCGCGCGGCTTCTGCCCGATGAATGCTCAAAGGCCTGCGCAGCAACACGCCCGCCGCATCGGGGACCTTCACCATGATGAAATTTCCGGGCCTGGCGGTCCGCGCAAGCGACGGCGCCGCGAGCACAAGCCGGCAATACCGATGCGCTATGCGTTCATTCGTCTTAATAGTTACTTTTGTCTGTCGTGCGTTCATAGTGCCGTGCAAGAAAAAAGACGATCAGGAAAAACGCGCACAGGATTACGTCGAAATGCGCGAGGCTCATCATCAGATACCGCGGCCCGTGCAGATATATCTCTTCCCAGGATTCGATCACGATCCCCAGGGCAAGGATGCCGAGTATGCTCGGCATCTCGCGGATAAACCAGGACAGCCGCAAGGGTAAATACGAGGATATGCCCGCGCCCGCCAGAACCGAGAGCCGGGGAATGAGCCGCGGCACGCGGCGGCAATAGTCTTCGTATTCATTCCCGAATTTTCGTGCCAGGGCCTTTTCCTCATTATTGAAAAGGGCTCGGTACCTGAACAGGAAACCGGCGGCGAAGATCAAAAGCGTCCATGGCTGCAGAACGAAAAGCACGACGCCGCAGCCGATCAGGATGATGCCCAGATACATCGGATGCCTGACCAGGGAATACGGCCCGCCCTGGACCAGATGGTTGCCGCTGTAGGAATGCTCGGATTTGTATCCGCGGGCGGACACCCGCAGAAGCTGGCCCGCGAGGATCAGCGCGATCGCGATCATTTCCAGAAGATCGTCGGATGAGCCGCTTTCCCTGCGGATGACGATGCCGGGAAACGCCAGCAGCGCACACCCTGCCGCGAACAACACGTATCCGTTTAATTTGATCCGGAGTTTCATTCCCCTCCTTCTCCTCCCGAAAACGCCTTTTTCGCTGGGCACAAAGACGCGACCACACACGCACGACACTTCGGTTTTTTGGCGTCACACACCGCCCTGCCGTGCTCGACCAGAAGATAGGTGACATGGCCCCACAGCTTTTTATCGATCTGACGCATGAGGTCCTGTTCTATCTTTTCAGGGTCATCGTGCGGACTCAAGCCAAGCCGCTGGCTCAAACGCCGCACGTGCGTGTCAACGGCAATCCCCTCGATCTTGCCGAACGCGTTATACAACACGATGTTCGCCGTCTTGCGCGCCACGCCCGGCAGCCGCACCAACGCCTCCATGCTGTCAGGCACTTTTCCGGCAAAATCGTGCACGATCATCTGCGCCGCAGCGATGATATTCTTTGCCTTGTTATGATAAAAACCCGTCGAGCGGATATCCTGTTCGAACGCACGGATATCGGCATGCGCGTAATCCTGCACGGTCCTGTATTTTTTAAAGAGCTGCTCCGTGACGATATTCACCCGCGCGTCAGTGCATTGCGCAGACAGAATCGTCGCGACCAGAAGCTGTACCGGATCCCTGAAATGCAGGGCGATCCGCGCCTTCGGGTACGCGTTATCAAGAAGCGAGATAAGTTTCGCTATCTTTTTTTCCATCGCTGCGGACTACTTGAAGATCATGCCCGTTGCCATGCTCCAGAACAACAGATCAAGATGCCCGGCAGGGATGCCGGCCTTCCGGGCAAAGCGCCGCAGTTTCTCCTCGATTACCAGATACCGTTTCCTGGTGAGGCTGCGCGGCACCTGTTGGATAACCCCCAGGCGCTTGAGATTGCGCAAGATATGGATATCAAGGATCGCCAGATCCTCTCCCATCCCGATGTTGCGCAGGAAATGGCTGGCTTCTTTATATCCGATGCCCCTGATATTTTTCACCAGCCACTCACGCGCGGCGCACGGGTCCTTGCCGTTAAGTTTATCCTTGATCCGGAGCGATCCGGAAGCGCTCAACAATGTACGGGCGCCGACGATATATCCCGTTTTGTTGCGATAGAACCGCGCATGCCGCACATGAGGCCTGATCTGGCAGGCGTTTCCGTCAAAGAGCAACCCCGAAGACGCAAGACCCTGTATGATCCTGTCGCACACAAGCGCTTTTGACTGGGGTGTCAGTATACAAAAGCACAATTCCGCAAAGATCTTACGGTCAGCGGCGGACCCGGTTCTGCGGAACTCGGCCAGCCGGGCCGCGATCTCCTTCCGGCGCCTGCGGTACTGCGCGCGCAACGCTGCGAGCTCTCTCGATGCGCGCGCCATATCACCCTTTCAGAACCTTTACCCAGCATTCCCGCTGCCGCGGCCCGTCCGATTCACAAAAATAGATGCCCTGCCACGTGCCCAGCTGCAGCCTGCCGTCTTCCACAATGAGCGAAAGCGACGGCCCGAAGAGCGAAGATTTTATATGGCTGTCCGAATTGCCTTCCGCATGCGCGTAATCGGCGTCTGCGGGGACCATGCGGGATAACGCGGCGGACATGTCCCTGACGACAGCCGGATCCGCGTTTTCATTCACGGTTAATCCTGCGGTCGTGTGCGGGCAGAAAACGACGCACATCCCGGCGCTCACGCCCGACGATCGCAGCGCCGAGCGCACCTCATCGGTGATATCGATCATTTCGACACGGCGCGCGGTTCTGATTGAAAACCGCCGCATCATTTCTTCTTTCCCTTTTTTCCGGGCGCGGCCTTTGCCCCGCGGCTGTGATACTCCTGAAGAGACTTCACGTCGAATTCCTTCTTGATAAGCATCTCGATGCCGTTCACCGTGGCCTGCGCGCCGGAGATGGTCGTCGTGTAGGGAATATTGTACAGGATCACGTGCGAGCGGATCTTGACTTCGTCCTGACGGGGGATCCTGCCCGTCGGAGTGTTGATGACAAGTTGTATCCTGCCGTCCTTCATCAGGTCCAGGACATTGGGCCTGCCTTCGGCGACCTTGGGCAATGTCTTTACCGCGATGCCGTTCTTCTGGAGCGCTGCGGCGGTGCCCGATGTCGAA
>JAKPTF010000083.1 GCA_029571225.1 Candidatus Omnitrophota bacterium
TCAACCGCTTCGTTGATAGATACCTTCGGAGGGATATCGGTCCGGTACAGCAGTTCACAGCCGCCCAGACGCAGCACATTGCGGTCAACCACTGCCATGCGGTCCAGCTCCCAGTTCGTCGCGTACATGGATATCTTTGCATCGATATCGGTGCGGTGCTTGACGACGGTCTCGACGAGATCCGCGGCGAACTGTTTTACCTCATCGCTCACGTCCTCTTCGATGAGATGCCAGAACGTGGCCAGGACCGTTTTGTGGTCATCGCCGGTTATATCGATCTCATAGAGGATCTGTAAAGCGAATTCTCGTGCAAGGCTGCGTTTTCTCATATATCCCCGGAAGTCTTATTTCAACTGGTCGACAAGGTTGACCATTTCGATGGCGGAAACAGCCGCGTCCCTGCCTTTATTGCCGTCCTTCGTGCCAGCGCGCTCGATCGCCTGCTCGATCGTATCTGCGGTGATAATGCCGAATATGACCGGGACACCCGAATCCTGCCCTGCCCTGGCAATGCCCTTGGCGGCCTCGGAAGCGACAAAATCGAAATGCGGGGTCGCTCCTCTGATGATCGTCCCCAGGCAGATGACTGCGTCGTATTTTTTCGATCCTGCCATCTTCGATGCGATCGCAGGAATCTCGAACGCGCCGGGCACCCAGGCGATTGTCAGATCGTCGTCTTTGGCGCCGTGCCTGACCAGGGTATCCGAACAGCCGGCAACGAGCTGTTTGGTGATAAAGTCGTTGAACCTTGATGCGATAATGCCGAATTTCTTTCCCTTGACAACCGCGCTGCCTTCGATCACTTTTACCATAGGATCCTCCTTCTGCAAGCGTTATGAACCGTTCAGGTCAAGATGATGGCCCATCTTCTCTTTCTTCGTCCGCAAATATCCGATATTTGCGGGGTTGGGCTCTACCTCCAGGGGCACACGCTCGACGACCTTGAGGCCGTGGCCCTCGAGCCCCACGATCTTCCGGGGATTGTTGGTCAACAGCCGGATCTGCCGGATGCCGAGATCCGCGAGTATCTGTGCGCCGATGCCGTAATCCCGCAGGTCGGGCTTGAAGCCAAGCACCTCGTTGGCCTCCACCGTATCAAGCCCTTTATCCTGCAGATGGTACGCCTTGATCTTCGCTTCCAGGCCGATACCCCTGCCCTCCTGGCTCATGTACAGTATCACGCCTTTGCGCTCCTTTTCGATCATCTGCATGGCGCGCCGCAGCTGCCTGCCGCAGTCGCAGCGCATGGACGAAAAAACGTCGCCGGTCATGCACTCGGAATGCACGCGCACGAGCACCGCTTCATTGCGCCATTCCCCCATGGTCAAGGCGATATGCGTCTGGCCGTTCGTGCAATCCTTATACATGATAATGGTATATGTCCCGAATTCGGTCGGCAGGTTCGCGGTGGAAAGGCGCTCGATGAGCTTTTCCGAGCGCCGCCGGTATTCGATAAGATCTGATATGGAACAGGTTTTAAGGCCGTGCTTCCTGGCGAATGAAACCAGCTGCGGCAGGCGCGCCATAGACCCGTCATCATTCATGATCTCGCAGATGACAGCGGCCGGATACGAGCCGGCAAGCTTGACCAGGTCGACCGAGGCCTCCGTATGGCCCGCGCGCACAAGCACACCGCCTTTACGCGCCTTTAACGGGAATATATGGCCGGGCCTGATAAGGTCCTCCGGCTTTGTCTGAGGATTGATCAATACCCCGATGGTATGGCTGCGGTCGAACGCCGATATGCCGGTCGTGGTCCCGTGCGCCGCGTCAACAGAGATCATCCACGCGGTGGCAAACCTGTCTTCCGCGCCCTTCTGTCCGCGGCCGGTCAACATCGGCTGCAAATCAAGCTGCGAAAGACGCTCTTCTTCCATAGGCACGCAGATCAATCCCCTGCCGTGCTTGGCCATGAAATTGATATGCTCCGGCTTCACGCAGGCAGCGGCCATGACAAGATCGCCTTCGTTTTCGCGGTCTTCGTCATCCACGACAACGACCAGACGGCCGTTCGCCAGGTCCTGCACGACTTCCTGTATTGAGTTGAAAAGCTCCATAATAAAAATACCCCGGATGGAATCTCCGGGGATAGAAAAACACGATCGCGCAATCTTCTCTCATCTGGACTTTACGCAGAAAGCGCAACACCAATCCATCCTTTTGGATCGCGTGTACGCCTCTGCGACACCATCGGCTCTGGAATCTACCAGATCTGCTCCCGGTGTGCGGGATACCTGGCGCTAAACAGGTATTGCGCCTGTATCCCGCCTCTGCGGGAACTCG
>JAKPTF010000016.1 GCA_029571225.1 Candidatus Omnitrophota bacterium
AAGGAAGGACGGGTCGACGACCTTGCACCTGTCAATCGCGCCGTCGGTGAGCGCGGCAATCCAGTAAAGAACGGGACCGCGCCATCCTTCCGCATATCCCAGTGCGACCCCCGCCTGCGGGGCGATCGCCTCATTCCGGACGCTGCCGGAGGGAAGATTATGAACGAACTCCGTGATCAGCCTGATCGACTCCTCGAACTCGGCGATACGCACATGCAGCCGCGCGCGAGTGTCTCCCGCTGACTCCGTGCTGATCCGGAACCGGGCGATCTCGTATATGCCGTTGAAAACCCTGCGCAGGTCCGTATTCAGGCCGCTTGCCCGTGCCGCGACCCCGCTCACGCCCAGGTCCTCTGCCGTTTTGCGTTTGAGAACGCCGGTCGTATCAACACGGTCGATGAATGAAGCGCTTGCATGAAGGATGCGCTTCAATTCCGCGAAATCGCGGCCGATGTCCTTCAGCGAACTTTTCAGCAGACGGATGCGCTCGTCATCCAGGTCCTTTGCCACGCCGCCGCAGCACAACACGCCTTTGAGGAACCGGTGGCCGAACAGGTCCCTGTTCAATGCCTGTATCTTTTCCTTGATCAGCGCGCAAAATGCCGATGGGAACGTAAATCCGACGTCCACGGCTATGCCGCCGATATCGCCGGCGTGATTGTACATCCGTTCCAGTTCCAGGCATATTGCCCGGATATAGACCGCCCGCAATGGCACTATAGTCTTATAGATCTTTTCCATGGCATTGCAGAATGCGAGCGCATGGCCCACGGCACTGTCTCCGGCGACGCATTCGGCGAGATTGACCGCATCGCGATGCCTGCCCTCGAACAGCTTCTCCGCCCCCCGATGGGTGAACCCGAGCCTGATCTCGAGGTTAATGACCGGCTCGCCCGCGGAACTGAAACGGAAATGCCCGGGCCCGATGACCCCGGCATGCACGGGCCCGACCGGGACTTCAAAGACTCCCTCCCCTTCAACGCGCGTGAATCCGTACTGGGTCCCCTGTGCTGCCGCGGCCGCCGGCGGCCTGAAATCCTTTCGAAGCGGAAAAAATCCCGCAGGCCAGCTTTCCTCATGCAGGCGCAGCCGCCGTGCGTCGCTGTAGCCGCAAGGCTCAATGCCGAACATTTCCCGTATCTCACGCTCGAACAGGCCGGCTGAATAAACGACGGATGAAAGGGAATCGAACCTCGGATCCTGTTCGCTGATCGAAGCGCACACGAACAGCCATTTTTTCAGGGACGCGCATAAAAAGGCGCACAAAACGGAAAAACCGCCGCCTGCGGCGCGCCTGTCCTGGCAGAACATCATGGATAACGGCGCGCGAAGCTGTTTATGCACGAAGACCGCTGCGGCGCGGAAATCACGGTTGTCGACCCAGACATAGGTCTCGTCCTGATACGGCTCCTCAACTGACAGCGCCGATATATTATGCTTCTGTTTCAGTTGAGCGAGCATTTCGCGAAAATCCATATTATATCCCCGTTAATATATGGGAAGCGGCGGCGAGCCCCTCCCTGATGCCCCATGGGACCGCAATGCCCAGCCCCGCAATAAGCACCATAAGCATCACATATGCCGCCTTTGTGCTCAAGGGTTCATCGGTCAGGGGCATCGTATGCGGCTTCTTACCGAATACCATGCCGCACACGTGATAGATGATCGCGCTGAACGCCAGCGCCATGAAGAACATGAACACGCCCGTCAGCGCGTACGCGCCTCTGGCAAAACCGGCGATAATGATCAGCAATTCGGACATAAAGATCGAGAACGGCGGAAAACCGATAAGCGCGCA
>JAKPTF010000028.1 GCA_029571225.1 Candidatus Omnitrophota bacterium
GGATCGAGATTATTACCTTCAAAATAAATACGCGTCCTTCCCTTTCGCGCAGCCTTGAAATCATTGTAGTACGGCGCGCATAGCGCATCCTGCGCTGCCTTAAGGCCGAGATACGACCCGCCGATACCCAGCGATATGACATTCTCATATTTTCGGGCGATCTCACCCCCCAGTTTCTGAATGCCCCCTATAAACTTCGCATCCTGATCCGGCAAAACAGCCCACTCAAGGCACAGGTTTACCCTGTTGCGCTGATCGGCTAGGATTGCTGAAAAATGTTCATGAGACTTCTGGACCAACGTCTTCATCCCTGCCAGATCTCTGTCCGTCACCCCGTGTTCCGCACCAACGGAAAAACTGAACATATTGTTAAAATCAAACTGCAACTGTTTCATCGGACGTCCTTTCGCATATATATATATATTAGAACAGCTGACACAACGGGAATATTATATACCAAATCAAAGGCGGGATAAAGCAAAAAAGGGGCCAGACCTTTTATTACACAAAATGGCCTGACCCCTTTTTTTAAAAACTTCTACTTAGTCGCCGTAAACCGTGGTGGTATATTCGCCGTAGATGCCGAGTATGTTCTTGGCATTGTAATCAACATGTTTTACCTTGGTGATCCCGGCGCTTTCCATAGCTGCTTTTAAGCTGGCATCGCCGGTCGCGACCAGCCCGAGGATCGACGTCGATTTCGCCGTTCCTACTTTGCTTCCGCGGGCGCCTTCGCCTGCTGCTACAGGAAATCCGACTTCAGTGTACAGCACACCGTAAGGAAACGGCGTGGCGCAACCTGACACAAACAGGACTACGAGCAACAACCCTAACAACCTCTTCATGCTCCCTCCTTTGTTTTACCGCTTCGGTAACTGGCTTCCGATCTCCGCTATCTGCCTGCGCAATTCGTTCAGGCTTAATTCGAGTTTCTGATTGGAACTGATCAGGGCCTGCTGGGCATTCATGAGCTGTTCCGCAGCTTCGTTTTGATTGGTCAAGGCGATACGAATTTCGAATAAACGCACGCCTATAGCGGCAAGAAGTATTGCGATGATAGTAAGGATAACACCGGCGTATTTCATTGTGGTATATTATATGACCGCAGGCGGTTGTGATGCAAGAAAAATTTTTCGCTGATCCTATTTGATCTGTGCCTCAAGCTCTTTGACCGCAGCCTCAAGTTTAGCCAGTTCCTTCTCGATCTCCTTCAACCTTCGGCCGTATTCCTTTGCGGTCTCCTCATCGCGGAAAATATGCGGGTCTGCCAGGGCCCTGCATTTTGCGTACTGTTCCAGCTGAAGCTTTTCGATGTCCTTCTGGATCCTGGTGATCTTCGCGCGGATGTTAGTATTATGCGCCTTGCGATTTCGCTCCTCTTCTTTGCGCTGGCGCTCAAGCTCCTTTGCTTTTTCCTTCTCCTCGTCAATCTTTTTATGCTCAATCTTGGGCTTGCGCTTTACTTCTATATACGCGGTTTCGCCCGCGGCTTTCTTCTCCTGGTAATAATCGAAATCGCCCGGATATTTACGAACACCGCCGTCCTTGACCTCATACACCACATTGGCAACAGACCGGACAAAATGGATATCATGGGAGATGAATACCATCGTCCCCTGATATTTCGACAGCGCCTGGATGAGCGCATCAACCGCGTCCACATCCAGGTGCGTTGTCGGCTCATCGAGCAAGAGGAAATTCGGCGGATTTATCAATAATTTCGCAAGTATCAACCGGCTCTTCTCTCCGCCGGATAATACCTTGACGTATTTTTCAGCGTCGTCTCCGGTGAACAGAAACATGCCCAGGATGCTGCGCACCGCGGACTCTGCCATATAGCCCGGCGCCGCGCTGTATGCCTCACGCAGCACGGTGTTCTCCGGATTCAAAACATCAAGCCGCGTTTGCGAAAAATAACCGATATCGACGTTATACCCCGGCTTGCGCACGCCCGAATCTATGGGCACGACGCCGGCCATTATCTTTAAAAGCGTAGATTTACCCGCGCCATTCTCGCCGACCAGGACCGCCTTCTCACCCTTCTGAATTTCGAAATCAAAACCCTCATATACGCGTATGTCGCCGTACGCCTTGGAGATCTTCTCAAGCTGCATGACCACCTGTCCGCTCGGCCGCGACGCCGGAAACTGAAAATCGGCGATCGATTCCCTCGGGTCAGGAGGAAGAACAATCTTTTCCTGTTCCATCTTCTCGAGGATTGTGCGCTTGGAGCGCACCGCAGCGGCCTTGTTGGGCTGCGCGTGAAACCGCGCGACGAACTCCTCAAGCTGGATGCGCTTTTTCTCCTGCTCCTTGAACTGCCGCTCGAGAAACAACCGGCGCTCCGCCTTGACCTGCTCATAATGCTCGTAACTTCCCTTGACCTTGGAAATCATGCCGTTCTCCAGAACAAGCGTGTAATTGGTGACATCGGTCAGAAAATCCTTGTCATGAGATATCATGATAAACGTGCCTCTGAATCCGGAAAGATAATCCTTAAGCCAGATCGCCGCGTTCAGGTCAAGATAGTTCGTCGGCTCGTCGAGAAGCAGCAGGTCGTAATGCACGGTAAGCAGTTTTGCCAGGAGCGTGCGCATCTGCCACCCGCCGCTCAATTTGCTGATAGGCCGGGCAAAATCCCGCTCCTTGAAACCGAGACCCATGAGGACTTTTTGGGCCTTATGCTCGAGTTCAAAATATCCGAGCGTCTCAAGCTCATGCAAAACCTCGCCGTACCGGTTCGACCCCGCCTGGCCGCTATTCTCAAGCTCTTCTTTCTCCCCGGTTAGTGAAACAATGGTCCGGTCTCCCTCGATCAACTCAGAGATTACTGTCCGTGCCGAGTGAAAACTTGATTCCTGCGGCAAATAACCGATGCGGATATTTTTGTTACACTGAATTGTCCCGGATGTCGATTCGGATTCGCCCAGGAGCAAAGAAAAGAACGTGCTTTTGCCTGCGCCGTTAGGGCCAATCAGGCCGATCTTTTCCCCGGGATTGATGGACAATGACAGGTCATGAAAAAGGACGCGCTTGCCGTATGCTTTTGAAAGATTGTTTATGACGATCATGTTTACAGAGTTCTGCGGGATTCAAGGGCCATGGAGAGCGTGGCCGCGTCTGCGTATTCAAGATTAGAGCCTGCAGGCAGGCCTATACCGATGCGGCTGATGCGCACGCCGAGAGGTTTTAGCACTTTTGTCAGATATAAAGCCGTCGTGGACCCTTCGGTATCGGAATCAGTGGCGATGATGACTTCCAGGATCTGGTCCTGTTTGATCCTGTTGATGAGCGTGTCAATCTTCAGGTCGCCTGGGCCTTTGCCTTCGAGCGGCGCGATGGCGCCGAGAAGCACGTGGTATGTGCCCTGATACGTGCCTGTTTTCTCCAGAGATGTGACGTCGTTAGGCCCCTCTACAACGCATAAGAGGCGATGGTTGCGTCGCTGGTCAGCGCAGATGGAACAGATATCGGATTCGCTCAAATTATGGCATATCCTGCACGAGCGGACGTTCTCCTTGACCTTCGTAATGGCTTTGACTAGCGCCTCGACGTCCCCGTCCGAAGCTTCGAGGAGATATGAAATGATCCTCTCTGCGCTGCGCCTGCCGATGCCGGGCAGCTTGATAAGCCGTTCGATAAGCTTCTCTATGGATTCGGTATATTGAGCCATCAGCCTTCCTTGATGACCCGCGCGTTGAACATGTCCATCGCGGATTGCACGGTCGGGTGCTGCAGGGAATCTTCAGGATGTTTCTCTTCTTGCGACAGCACAAAATTAAGCTTCAGACCTGCATGGAACAACTCCGCAAGTTTATTCTCGATCAGATTCCTGTTGATTTTCTCCTCAAGCGTTTCCTTATGGAGCGAACAGTTCCGGGGAAACACGACGGTCAACTCATTGCCGTTAAGACACTGCGGCGCTCCTTCGTTCAGATAGGACGCCACCGATATTTTGACGCGGCTGACATCCTCGATCATGCGCTGCCAGCCTTCTTTAACGGTTTCAAGGGAGACCGTATCCATGGTCATCATGCCGGCTGATGCACGCGGCTCCCGCGGTTTCTCGCGAACCACTTTGGGATCCGGAGAAGCCGGTGCAGGCTTATACTGAACGGGCCGCGAAGCTGCCGACGACTGCCCAGGTGCCACAGCCCTAGATTGCTGGGATACGTTCTGTGCCGACGTCGGCGTC
>JAKPTF010000030.1 GCA_029571225.1 Candidatus Omnitrophota bacterium
TCTTCTGCGATAATACCCTTCGAAGCAGAGCGGTTTCATGTAACCTCCTTTTTTGTTGTTCTGGCGAACAACTTGAGGTTACTACGCTCTGCTTTTTTGTCAAATAAGCATTTAAAAGTCCACAGAGTTTATTATATTATCTGCGGTACTGTCAGATCTAAAATATGCCTTGGGGATATATTTACACGCGCTCGCTTAACCCAGAATTCCGGTTGCCTGAGTACCACAAAGATAATTCCTTCGAAATTAGGGGTGATCCTGCAAAAGAGGTCATGCACACGAATCTGCAAAGATGCAGCGGCCTTGCCAAGCCTGTAGATTGAGAATTTCTTTAAAAAGGGGCTGATCATTTTTTCAGTAATGACGCGATAGCCTTCAGGCTTCAGATAATCAAAGGTATCTACGTCGAAATGATGGAGATGGCCGTGAGCTATTTTCTCTCTTATTACCCTGTCCACCACTTCACGATCCTCATGCGGCACTGTGATGACGGCCGCCCTGCCGGCAATCCTGAGAAGTTCCTGCGTCGCAATGCGCAGATCAGAGACATGCTCAATAGTTTCGCTGCACAAAACAACGTCAAATTCTCCGGTTTTAAACGGCAATTGATGGATATCTACAGGAATAGAATCGATATTAAAGATCTCTCTGGACCTCTTACAGGCCTCTTCGGACAAATCCGTATTCACGACTTTGACATTGAATAATTGTTTCGCAACCCATGCCTTAAAACCTTCCGCGCCTCCTATGTCGACCAGAGACGAGAACTGAAGATGAGACAAAACCCTCATTATATGATAAGTAATGATGTGCCTGTTTATGGGCCTTATCTCGCTGTATCCCTTGCGCAGCCCGTAAATAGGCTGGTGGGCGTAATATATCCCTTCTTCATTGCACCTGGCAAATCTCTCATTCAACCATTGCTTAGTTTTAACCGTGTATTCATCCATAATGTTCTGGACTTCGCCTCAGAGTAAGGGATGCTTTTGATATTTTAACGCCTTGATCACCTGTAGCGCAGAAGCGCATTCTGCATCCTTGAACTCATATACCCTCCCAGCGTATGCATCCCGGAGTAAAGATAAATGCAGTATTAACCGGTTCCAATCTCCGGAACATAATATGATATCATATCTGCGCGCTTTCGCATACCGCAAATTATCCCAGAGATACCACAGCATGAACACCCGCAAAAAGAATCTATTGCGCACGAATCGAATTTTAAGGTTAGTGTGCGGCGTCTGAACGGGAAAGCCGCGCACTGCAAGGATAACCAGCCTGTCCTGCGCGTCAAGCACGGCACGCACCAGGCGTGAATATTCTGCAGCCATCGAGCTGTCAGGGCTGCCGTGTATGAGAAGGATGCGCAATGGCACCCCGTACCTGCAGTAAAAAATCCTGCCTTTTACGCGCATCGATTCGGTCGAAAACTCAAGCCCGTAGGTCACGTTCTTGTAATGCCAGACGAATGCGCCAAGGGCGCGCGCGCATTTAAACCCTGCGCGTATGGCCCGAACCGAATAATCCCAGTCGTCAAAATAACCCGGCGCGTAGGCCTCATCCAGGCCTCCGATCTTCTCAATCAACGGCCTGGTGGCCAGAAAACAGAACCCGCGCGCCCAATCCGTCTCGATATACCGGCCTGCATTGCGTTTGACTACCGTTGAGACATACCTGTCCCTGCTGCCTGCAAACATCTTGGGTACCGTCCACAGCGGATTGACAAGGCCGATACGCGTGTCTTGCTGCGCTGTCCGTATCATTTCTTCCAGCCATCCGGGATACGCGAGGGTATCATTACTGATCACGCATACATAGGGGGCGTTAGTTTTTTTCAGCCCGAAATTCACCGCGCCCACGTAGCCGATATTCCTCTCGATCCTGTGAACGGCTATCCGGAGGCTGTCAGATGAAGCGATCTGTCGCAGATATTCTACAGTCTCTTTTCTTACGCTTCCGTTATCTATTACAAGGAGCTTGTATCGGCAGTTCGTATTGCGCAATATGCTTTCAATGCAGTTGCGCGTGTAATCGAGATGGTCGTATACCAGAAGAACGATATCACACATATATCTTCCTGGACCTGAAGAAATCCTCGAATGAGGCGATCATGTACTCAAGCATTTCAGCCGTCAATCCGGGGTAAACACCGATCCAGAAAAGATCGTTCATGACACGGTCGGTGTTTACCAGCCTGCCGATAACGCGTTTGCGGATATTGCGATACGCGGGCTGCCTGAGGAGATTTCCCCCGAAGAGCATGCGCGTTGCTATTTTGCGGCTTTCCAGATACTCAACGATATCCCCGCGGGTAAAGTATTTGTTCTTTTTAACGAGAATCGGGAAACCGAACCAGCTGGGGTCAGCACCGGGAGTCGCAGACGGCAACAACATAAAACCCGCGTATTTGCTTAATCCGCTCATCAGAACATTGAAATTTTCTTTTCGCTTTTTAATAAAACTTTGCAGTTTTTCAAGCTGGGCGCAGCCGATAGCTGCCTGCATATCGGTGATTTTGAGATTGTATCCCACGTGCGAATACACATATTTATGGTCGTAGCCGAACGGAAGGCCGCCCCATTTCTGCGTGAAACGCCTGCCGCAGGAATTATCCTCGCCCGAGCCGCACCAGCAGTCCCTTCCCCAATCCCGGAAAGAAAGCACCAGCTTTCTCAAAAGCGGCTCATCCATTGTTACGGCGCCGCCTTCGCCCATGGTCATGTGATGCGGCGGGTAAAAGCTAAATGTGGAAATATCGCCGATCGTTCCCGCCAGCCTGCCTTTGAACATGGTTCCCAGCGCGTCGCAGGAATCCTCGATAAACCATATCCCGCGTTTTTTGCAGAATGCCGAAATATATTCCAGGTCGGATGTGTTGCCCAGCGTATGCGCGATGAAAAGGGCTCGCGTCCTGGCGGATACCGCCTCATCCAGCACTTCGGTCCGGATGTTGTAATTTCCCAGCTCGACGTCAACAAAAACCGGAACGCAGTTGTTCTGCAGTATCGGATTCAACGTTGTTGGAAAGCCGCAGGCGGTGGTGATAACCTCGTCCCCCGGCCTGATCCTGCGGCCCTTCAGGGATGCCGAGGTCAATGCCGAAAGGGCAAGAAGATTGGCGGATGATCCTGAATTGCACAAAAGCGAATACTTCCTGCCCAAGAAAGCAGAGAAATCCTTTTCGAAAGTGTCCGCGAATCTTCCGGTGGTCAGCCAGAAATCCAGCCCCGCATCCACAACATTGACCATCTCCTGCGCGTCGAATACCCTGCCGGAATAAGGGATATACGTTTTGCCCGGCACGAATTTCTTACGGCCGAAAGAACTGTTGAAATACGCGCGCACGCGCCTGCGAATGTCATTACGAAGCTTTTCCATCTAATTCCCTCTTGAACGCCTTAAGGCCCTCATCGACGCCCATAACAGATATTGAGCTGTCCCTGCGCACCTTATCCGTGCGCAATCCGGCCCTGAGCGGCCTGGGGGCCTTTTGCCGCAATTCCTCGGTTGTAACCGCGTTCAAAAGCGAAGCGTCGAGGCCGAACACTTCGCACACGCGCTTTGAAAACTCGTACCGGTCAACAAGGTCTCTGCCCACAACATTGTATATGCCAGTCCTTTTTTTATCGATGAGGTCCGCAACGATCTGTGCCAGATTATAAGCGTATGTCGGAGTTCCGACCTGATCGCGCGGCACATTTATACGCCGTCTCTCTTTAAGCGTATTTATGAGCCGGTAACAGAAGTTCTTGCCCATCTGTTCGTATCCGTACACCACAGTGGTCCTTATGATCAGATAATCGGCCAGCATGTCTCTGATCAGAGACTCTCCCGCAAGCTTAGTTTCACCGTAAACGCTCAAGGGATGCGGTACATCGGTCTCTGAATACGGCCCGTCATGGCCGTCAAATACGTAATCGCTCGAAAAAAAAACAAGCTTTGCCCCGAATGCCAGGCACGCCTCCGCGACATTACGCGCACCCTTCACGTTGACCTCGTAGGCTGCGTCGCGGTTCTCCTGGCAGTATTCGACATTCGTCAGCGCCGCGCTAAGTATGACGGTTTTGGGCCTGGTTTTCTCAAAAAGGGACCTGACCGACTGTCCGGAGGTGATATCAACGGGTATGCCGCGGGGCGTGTCAACCGCGGGATAATACGTATCCTCCGGGCGTGCGCCTGAGGCATGCAAAACCCGCGCAAGCGTAGAGCCTACCAGACCGGTAGTGGTAATGACCAGAGGCGTCAGATCAGCCATGTTTCAGATCCCATGAATACGGAATGTGATTGACAAAAGGGTCAAGCCGCATTATCTCAGCAGGATCATGCGGTAGCGTCGCGCAGTTTGCCACGATCGCCGGTTTTGTCCCGGAACCCTTGAACCCGTTCCATATCCCTGCCGGTATCTTCACAAGACAGTAATTGTCCTCTCCCATAAATATCTCCTGTACCCGGCCCTTGGTCACGGAAAGCTTCCTGTCATCGAACAGCACGAGCTTTATCATACCGCTTACGACAGCGTAATTCAGTGTCATCTTTTTATGCAGATGCCATCCCTTGACTACCCCCGGGTTCACGACCGAGAAATAAATCTCTCCGAACTTTTCGAAATAAGGGTCCGTCTTCTTAAGCATATGCATGATCTTGCCCCGTTCATCCGGGATCTGACGAAGCGGATGTATCTCAACGCCTTTTATCATGTCTGCCTCCTTGAAGCATTGACGCATACCAGCGCACCGTTTCCCTCAACCCCGTTTCCAGCGAATAGCGCGGCCTCCAGCCGAGCACCCGCCGCGCCTTGCGGGAGCAAAGGTATTGCCTTTTGATCTCGTACTGCGCTTTGTTCAACAGCGCATAATCGGGTTTGCGGCCAGTGCAGCGGTACACAGCATTGACGATGGCAATGACCGAAAGGGGCTTCTCATCGCTGAAATTGAACGCCTGCCCGCTAACCCCTGTCGTAAGCATTTTCCTGGCCAGCAGCATATAAGCTAGCGCGATATCCTTGACATACACGTAATCCCGGATGAATCTGCCGTCGCTGCGGATAAAGAGCCTTCTGCCGGTCAAAGCGCACCTGATCGCGTCCGGAACGATGCGCGAAAAATTAAAATCCCCTGGCCCGTAAAGATTCCCGCAGCGCGTTATGCACACAGGCACCTGATAGGTATTGAAATACGTATTGCTAAGTATATCGGCGCAGGATTTAGACGCATCATACGGATGATCGCCCCTCAGGGCAAAATCCTCCCTGTAGGGCAGCCTCTCATGGCTGCCGTACGCCTTGTCGCTGGAGGCGATAATAACCCCCTTTACCGCCCTGTTCATGCGGCAGGCCTCCAGCACATTCCAGGTCCCTCTGATATTGACAGAAAACGCGTCAAGCGGATCCTCGTAGCATTCACCGACCAGCGACCTGGCTGCCAGATGAAACACAAATCCGATCCTGCGGCGCTTGCAGACGCGCTCAAGGAGCCCGTAGTCCTCGACGGTTCCTTTCACGATATCCACTGAGGCGAGCTCCTCAGCGGTAAGCACGGTTTCCCTGCGCCGCGTCCGGACGTCAATGCCCGTAACCTGCGCTCCTTCATGGATGAGAAACTTCGTAAGCCATGACCCGAGAAACCCCTCGTATCCGGTGACGAGGATACGTTTATTTGTCCAGAAACCGTCCATCATTCCCATGCCTTCCACGGCGCATTGCCGCTTTTCCATAACTGGTTCAACAGGTCAAGCTCGCGCTGGGTGTCCATACACTGCCAGAAGCCGGTATGGACGTTAACCGCAAGCTGCCTATCGGCCGCGAGCTGTTCGAGAGGCTCGCGTTCGAGATAACAATCGCTCTCATCGCTTAGATATTTGAAGAATTCCTTATTGAACACGAAAAAGCCGCCGTTGACCAGACCCTCGGTTGTCTGCGGTTTTTCGCTGAACCGCACTGCCATGCTGTCGCGGACAATGATCTCGCCGAAGCGCGAAGACGGCCGCACCGCCGATACGGTCCCGGTCTTGCCGCGCCTGCGATGAAACGCGTACAGCGCCTTGAAATCAATATCGGACACCCCGTCACCGTAGGTCAGCATAAACGCATCAGCATCGATATACCGCTCAATCCTCTTGACACGGCTGCCGGTCATCGTGTCCTCGCCGGTATCAACCAAGGTGACGCTCCAGTTGCTTTCGCGATGGCCGGTATGGAACGTTACCCTGTTCCGCTTGCCCAGGGTAACGGTGAAATCGTTGTTCATCGCTTCGTAATTGAGAAAATATTCCTTGATCTTGTCGCCTTTATACCCGAGGCAGAGCACAAAATCTGTGAACCCGAAATGCGCGTAGCGCTTCATGATATGCCATAGGATAGGCCTGCCCCCGATCTCGACCATGGGTTTGGGCTTTACCTCTGTCTCCTCTTTCATACGGGTGCCTCTGCCGCCGCAGAGGATCACGACAGGAATATGACGTATTGCCATAATTGTCTCCTTATCTGAACACCACGCTGTCAAAGGGTTTCTTCCTCTTCCACAGATACAGGAACCAGGGATAGAACCATAATGCCATGCGGTCAACCCCGATCAGCCTTATATTGCCGTGCACTGCGCACGGCGAAAAAATGTCTTTTTCGTCTTTCGGGACAAGCAGCCATATCCAGTTGCCACTGCGCGCCTCAGACAGGCATTCATCGATCAGCCGGCTGCGGTCACGGCCCTTGCCTGAAGCCACATAAATGCTCCTGCGCGGCCTGCCCCAGCGCCGTTCGAATATGGCGCGGTTCCGGTCAAAAAGTTTTTTCCGCTCCGCTGAGCCGAACGTCGAGTGCTCGGCGTGCCATACATACGCGTCACGGGCGATGGCGCACTTAAAACCGGATCGACCGCCCTGCGGCAGAAATCAGTGTCCTCGAAATACCCGCTGTCATACACCTCGTCAAGATAACCGATGGATTCAATGACTTTTCTGCGTATTGCCATGCAAAACCCGACGCATGAAGAAGCTTCCGTATACTGTCCGCGAAGATGCGCGATTTTGGCCGCGCAATCCTCGGCATTCTCCCCGCGCGCCGGATAGAGGCCGAACGTCGTAGACATTGGATTGACGATACCTATCGCAGGATACCGATCCATGAGAGAACACATACGTTCTATCCATCCTTTGGTGACGACGGTATCATTGCTTAAAAGACAGGCAACGTCCTTTGTCGATCTGCGCAGGCCTTCGTTGGCCGCGCGCAAATAGCCGACGTTGACGGGAAGGCGCACGGTTTCCATTCTGACTCCGGAGTAACCGGCGCTAAACGACTCAAGGAACCGGTGTGTTTGTTCATCGCTGCCATTGTCGATGATGATGACTCTGTCGTCCTGCCGGATATTTCTCATGACGCTCCGTAGGCAATTCATAGTCAGATCGATCTTATTGTAAACCGTCACTATGACGTCGCAGCCGTTCATATCCTCAATGCGTTGAACCCACCCCCGAACTTATATGCGATATAATTAAACATGGACTGCACGCGGTGAAAATACGTGTGGCGCTCGTTGACAAGCCTGCGACCCGCAGCGGCAATGGCTTCGCGCTCCCGTTCATGAGCCAGATAATGATCAATCAGTAAGAACATCTCACGGTCGGTCCGGTAAGTCACGAGGTCTCGCCCGTCGCAAAAAAGCTCACGGAATCCGTTATCACGTATCGCGTTCGTCAGCAGAAAGCATCCGCACGACATAATCTCAAACACGCGCATATTGATATCGTTCATAATCGACGAATTAAATCCAATGCGCGAAGCGCTGTAAATCCGCGCCATATCCCGGTAATCGGCCTGGCCGATGAAACTGCGGGGATAACGTTTGTTCAATTCAACCAGATGGCGGCCGCGCGCAAATTTCGCGGCATTCCTGCCCACAAAGCCGATATCGTATTCTTTGGGCACATCGAGCTGACAATGCACAGCAGGGTCAGATGCAAGTGGCAGCCATTGCGTATCGGCGCCCGTGTCACGGCGAAGGCGGTCCGCACCGGACTTCTGCGCGCAGAAAATAATATCGTAATGCCGTGCCTGCGCACGCATCTTCCTATACGGCTTTGGCAGGTGCGTATCAATGGCATAAAAAACAGCCGGCCGCAGATGAGCTGGGATATCGAATTTGTAATCGCCGTGGTCTATCCGCAGGTAAAGGTCGAAACCTTCCGGAATGCAGGAAGGATCTTTGATGCCGAACCTGTCGTAATGGATCCCTGCGTCCCTGATGGCCTTCTCAATATAGGCGCCCGTCGTATGCGGGCACGCATGGTTATATATCAAAGCCAGTTTCATCTTTTTTTGTAGAAAAGGAACATCTTGAACCTGGAATCGAATTCAAGGCCTGCGCCGCGCAATGCCGCATCGATCTTCCTAAAATCGGCATAGACCTTATTTTCTTTTAGATGTAGCCCCTCTCCGCTGAATTCTATGTTGAACACAAGGCTGCCGCCTGGCCGGATAGCTCTGGCAATCTGACGAATCTTATCGGGAAGATTCTTCAGATGCTCGAATACGTCAAAACTAACAACGCAGTCAAATCTGTTATTCCCCAGATCCGACGGATCGGCCGCTTCTATCCGCAGACCGCGGCGTTCGAACCGCCACAGGGAAAAATCGGAAAGTACCCGGTTTACGTCACAGTAAGACGCAAGGAAACCGTATTCTGACAGGGCCATGCAAAGATCTCCGGAACCTCCGCCGAAATCCAAGATGTGTGTGAACCCGTGCCTGCGAAGATACGGGAATATCAGCTCCATAAAATAATATACCCGTCCGCTTGCCGCGTTCCACAACGGCAGCTCATACAGCTAGTGGCGGTCATGCGAATAAAACTCGATAAGCTCTTTTTCGCTGAAGCCGTCGAAATCCCGGCTGTTGAGCTCAACAGGGAGCATCCTGTATTTTTCCTCAATCACATCGGCCGGTTCATGAGTGTATTCGATAAGTTCCTGCAGCGCCCTTTCGTATAACGCCATACTGCGGGCCTTCTCTGCACACCTGTGCTTAAGGGATTTATGCCTGAACGAATGAAACGGTTTTTGCATCATATACGCCGCATACGGTAGTGATATCATTTCAGGACCTATCCTCCAATGCCTTTTTTACAGCCGCGCAGGCTGTCTCAACCGGTATATTACGCATGCATGCGCGGTCATGCGCGCAGACCGGCAGTCTGAAGTTCCTATAACAAGGGCTGCATTCGACGTCTGAACGTAAAACGATCTTGCGCACCGGGTCAGGCGGATACGGGCCGTACACGTTATCGTCCGCAGGCCCGTAGAAGGCGATAAGCTTCTTCTGCAAAGCGTCGGCGAACCGAAGAGCCCCGGTATCATTGCCTATAAACAGCGTGCAGTGGCTGATGAGCGCAATGGTCTGACCGAGGGTAACGGACGACAGATCGTATACGCCCTCCTTTTCACCGCTTGCACGTATGATCCCGGCCACATCTTCGGATTCTCTGGGCCCGGCGAACACAAGGACTGCGGCATCGTATGTAGAGCGCAAATGGCTGATCAGTGATGAATAGTATTCCGCAGGCCAGCGCCTGATACAGGCGTTCGGCCCGAACGAATCGCCGCCGCAAGGCGCGATGCCCACGATTGTCTGCGCAGCCCCAATACCGCTTGCCTGGAGCCATCCGCGCGCCCAGTCGCGGTCACGGGCATCGATGCCTACGGACATGGGATACTGCCCGGTCTCAAGCCCCAGGAACTCAACGACGGACAGATAAAAATCGGCAACGTGCCTTCCGAGAAATCCGTCTATCAACTTTTTCTTATTGAGAAAAAAACACCTTTTTTTGTAATCGAGCCCCAAGCGGTTTGGGATGCCTGCCAAATACGCGTAAAACCCGTACTGCGTATTCAGCGACAGGTCAAGACAGACCTCGATGCGCTCGCGCCTGATTTCGGATATAAACCCAGCCGCCTTTGAAAGCCATGTGAAAATAGACTTATTCCATGCGGCAACGAATTCGTCCCTTTCATAGACGAACGCCTTTTCCACTAGCGGATGGCCGGACATGACCGGATAGCACTTCTTATTGCACAAAAAGTATATCCGCGCAGAAGGATACCGGCTACGAAGACACTGCAATAGCGGAGTCGAAAACAGGCAATCTCCGATGCCGAACGGATTGATGACAAGGAACGAGCGATAGTCCCTTATCATCGCTGGCGCTTTTGCAGCATCTTTATGTCCGATTCGACCATCATCTCGACGAGTTCCCTGAATTTAACCTTTGGCAGCCAGCCGAGTTCAGCGGCCGCTTTGCCGTAATCCCCGACAAGCACCTGGACCTCTGCGGGCCTGTAAAACGCCTTATCTACTCGGACGTATTTTTTCCAGTCAAGGCCCGCGTACGCGAAGGCAATCTGCGCAAACTCCCGCACCGAATGAGTCTCTCCCGTAGCGATGACATAATCGTCAGGCCGCTCCCGCTGAAGCATGCGCCACATCGCCTGCACATAATCGCGCGCATACCCCCAGTCGCGTTTGGCATCGAGATTACCTAGAATGAGCGAATCCGCAAGGCCGAGCTTGATCCGCGCCACGCCCATGCTGATCTTGCGCGTAACGAATTCATATCCCCGCCGCGGGGATTCGTGATTGAACAGTATCCCGCTGCACGCGAACAGGCCGTACGCCTCGCGGTAATTGCGCGTGAGATCAAAACCCGCCACCTTCGAAATCCCGTAGGGCGATCGCGGATGGAACGGCGTTTTCTCGTTCTGAGGGACATCCCTGACCTTTCCGAACATTTCACTCGATCCGGCAAAGTAAAAACGGCATTGCGGAGCCTTCTCCTTGATGGAAGACAGAAGGAAATGCGTTCCGTTTATGTTCGTGTTGATTGTGGAGAACTCGTCCTCGAACGAATAGCTGACGAAGCTCTGCGCGGCAAGATGATAACATTCACGTGGCTTGACGTTCTCGATTATCTTGAAGATACTGGCGTAACTCTCCATTGACCCGCTGTGGAGAATAAGGCGCTTCATGATGTGCCTGATGCGCCAAAGATGATGCTCGGTGTCCTCGAGCGCTACGCGCCTGACGATACCGTGGACCTCATAACCTTTTTTCAAAAGCAGTTCGGCAAGATACGAACCGTCCTGGCCAGTTATTCCCGTGATCAGCGCGCGCTTTTTCATCTGGCCTCCCTTATGCGCTCGTCAAACAGCTCGTCAATCCTGTCGATGTAATCATTGCGCTGCTGATTGACCAAGTCTATCTTCTTCTTGATCCTGCCGATGAAATCGAGGCCGACATCCGCCCGTCGCGCTTCGTCCTCAAGATGCCAGAGCTGGAGGTTTTTCATTGCCAGGCCCGATATCGCCTCACCCAATCTGTCCGTGCGGGGTATCCGTCCGATGTCCTTGGCAGGATTGTACAATTTCAGTTTCTCGTCCTTAACCGTGCTTCCCCTCGCTGTTGCGGTGCGGACGAACTCGTCAATCTCCGCCTTGAGCGCATTTTTCTGCCGTAGGAGCACGGCACGCTTAGCCTTAAGCTCCTTACGGGTGAATTTTGCGTCCTTTGACTCAATCATCTGATTGATGTGAAATTCCCGGATATCCTTGATGGTTAGTTTGTCTATCAGGCTTCCAAGTGTTTCAGCCATGGGCCTCCTCCCGTTTTATCAATCCCCACGCAAGGCCGAAAAAAAGCCAGAACATCGAGCTCTCGTTCAATCCGACCGTTATAATGGACAACGTGATGCCGAAAACAAGATAAACGGCGATGATGCTTCCCAGGCCTATCAGGAACGTCCGGATCGTCTCATCCGTGATGCTGCGCACCGCCTTTGCGAGCCGGATAAAAAAAACACTAAATATGGTAATAAAGAAGGCGGCACCCAGAAGCCCTGTCTCCGCAAGTGTCTCCAGGTAAAAATTATGCGTGTGGATAAAAAAATCGCGGTACATAGGCATGAAATCAGGCGGCGGCTCGTATTTTGCAGTCCTGATAAGCTTTTCAAACATTCCGATGCCGCTGCCTGTTATAGGGCGGTCTGCGAAAATCCGCAGGGCAGATTTAAAAAGTGGCAAACGGTTGTCCCATTGGTTCATATCCCCGTATTCGGCTACCTGCGTCCTGAACGAAGTAGAAATCGCTGACAGGGCAACGATAAGCGCAATAATCAGGATCAGGCATATCAACAGTATTTTTTTGCTTTTGAAGTACTGCACGAATAGAATGCCCGCAAAGGCCGCCGGATACGCTGACCTGCATTGCTGCCAAAGTATGTCAAGGCACAGGAACACGCAATTTACCACGCCGAACCATTTGAAATAACCGTTTCCCCACGCTATAAGGAACGCATAACTGAAACTCAGGAAGTAGACCAGGTACAGGGGCAACATATTGAACGAGGTGTACCTGCCCCACACAGTCCACAATCGAGGTTCAAAAACTGACATTTTCGAGTAATCGGAGCTGCTGCCGATTGCCATATATGAGGCGATCACCAGAAGCGCATACGCAAAGAACATGATGCTTCGTTTTGAGAAATCCTTGCCCATTACGTAGCCCGACCACACGGCCAGCATAAAAAAAACATACCTGCTCGCAAAGATCTTCTGGCTATGGTACGGATCATGGCTGAAAATCACGCTTGCCGCGCAGGACACAGCGCAAAAGGCAACGGAATAAAAAGCGAATGACCTGCCGAACCGCGGCCGGACAGGTTTGCGCACATACGCCCAAAGCCCATATACCCAGATAGCGCAAAGGCTCACGATAAGCGCCGACTTGCCTCCTCTTCTGCTGTATGGCGCTATAAAAAGGAAATACAGGAACGTGGCGCTGATGAAGAACTCGCTGACATACCGCAGATACGTCACCCTTTGCCCCTTAATCTAACACTCCCCTGATGGTCCTGAACGCGACCCCGCAATCATTGCATATTTTAACGATTTCAGCCAGGCCGTCGCCCTTAAGAGTGGAGACGGCGATCATGATCTCCCGGATCTGAAGACTTTTAACCAAGTTCCTGATCCTGTTCCTGCCGCCAAGGACCGTTACCCCGTGGATCTTAATGCCGTGCTTGGCCGGATCATCATCGATGAACCCCATGACATTGTAATCCAGGAATTTGCTGCGCTTGATCTCGCGCAGGACCATTTCTCCCATGTCCCCGGCCCCGAAAATCAGGATGTTTTTGCCGCCTTTACGCAGATTCAGGAGGAATTCGCCTACGAGCCTGAAAAGAAAACGCGAACCCATAATCAAAAAAAGCAGCAGCAGCCAGTCAATAAAAAAAACAGCGCGTGAATATTCCCGAAACCGGTAGGCGAATATAAGAAAGAGTATGGAAAAAATCGAGCTCAAGCTTACGACCTTGAAAATCGTGAAAAAATCGGATACGCTCGAATACCGCCACACGCCGCGGTACAGACCGAAGATAAAGAACGTGCATAATTTTATGAGGATGATCCAGATCAGGGACTCCTTCAGGAACACGAAATTAGCGGGAAGCATGCTTTCCTCAAAACGCAGGAAATACGCCGAATAATACGCGATGCAGATGAAGATAAAATCGAAAAAGACCTCAACCAGCTGGCGCTTGTACATAAACACATTGTTCAAAAAAGTCTTATTGCCGAAGCGGGTATCGAAACGCGCAGAGGTCGCGCTCTTCTCTTCTATCGAGGTGACCTCGAATAGGAAAAAACCGAAATACACCAGCACCACAAGCGAGCAGAAAGCGATCACGGAAATAAGAAAAAGGTTGGTCTTGGTATAGAGTATGGCGATAAGGCCGAATATGATGCTGATCGCATAAAGAAGCAGCACGGTCTTCTTCTGGGAAATTCCCAGCATCACGAGCCGGTGGGAAGTATGGTCCTTACCACCTTCGAATATCCTTTTGCCTCGAAGTTTCCTGCCGACCATGACGAACAGCGTATCGAATATCGGCACGCCCAGTATAAGCACGGGGATGAGCATGGTGGTCAATACATTGGTAATCTGCCTGCCCGATGTGCCGCTGATGGATATGACCGCAAGGGAATAGCCCAGGAACATGCTGCCGGAATCGCCCATAAAGATCTTTGCCTTATTAAAATTATAGGGCAGGAATCCGAGGGAGGACGCGCATATGACAAGGCTGACAGAACTAAGCGTCGTTTCTCCAGAACCTGACAGGGAAACAAACAGCATAAAAGCCGTTATCGCCGCGACGCCGGCCGCAAGGCCATCGATATTGTCAAGCAGGTTGAACGAATTGGTAACCCCCACGATCCAGATAATGGTGATGGGTATGGCAAAGACATTGTTGATCGGAAGGCCTGCGATGACCCCGAAAAAAACAGGCACGCATGCCGCGATGATCTGTGCGAATAACTTGACGTACGGGGTAATACGCACCTTATCGTCAACAAGGCCGACAACAAACAGGAACGTCGCTCCGATAATGAGGCTCAGGAAGCTTTTGTCGAGAATCCTGAAATACAGAAGGGATATGAGCGCTGCGCTGTATATGGCCACCCCGCCCAACAATGCCGTGGGAGCTTTGTGCCACCGGTCCTGGCGGGGATACGCAACCATACCTGATCTAAAGGCGACGATCCGCACCAACGGAGTGATAATCAGCGCAAGGCAGAACGGAATGGCAAAAATCAGGTATATATCCATGGTACTCATAGAGCTATATTATATCATTTCCATGCAGTTTTTCATACAAATCTTCTATATCCCTGACCAGCCGTTGTTTGGAAAACGCTTCCCGTACATATGCCCTGCCTGCTGTTCCCATTTCGCGCCGCGCCGCAGCGTTCTCGTACATAAATGCGATGGCAGCTGCAAGAGACCGGCTGTCATTCGACGGAACAAGGATCCCCCGTTCGCATAGCCGGAACATACCCTCAGGCAAGGATATTTCCTTCTGTACCGGGCCGAAAAGATCCCGTACCCCGCCGACATCCGTGGCGATCACCGGCCGGCCGCACGCCATCGCTTCGATAACGGAAACAGGCGTACCCTCATTGATCGATGTCAATACAACAAGGTCAAGTCCGGAATACACCTGCTTCAGATCATTCGACCAACCGCTAAAATCAACGCAGTCAATGGCTGCGTCACGGGCATACGCTTCGAGATTACCCCGCTCTTCTCCGTCGCCAACGACCAGGAAACGGATCCCCGCAATTTTTCGATGCACCAACGCTGCAGCATCCAGGAACATGCGGTGGTTCTTGATCGGCACAAGCCTGCCGACAATTCCAACAACGAATCCTGATGGCTGCGGGCGAGGTCCGGCGCTCAGGAATGCATCGAGTTCAAAGCCCAGGGGAATAACGCGGATCTTCTCTCTACGCGCTATCTTAAGCCTGACAAGATCATCACGGACGGATCCGCTTACGGTAATGATACTATGAGTAAAGAATGCAAGCGTCCGTTCAATAGCGGTAAATACCGCCGTAGTTATGGGATTGAAATAACCGCTCAACACATGCCCGTGGAATGTATGGACGATCTTTACCCGGGCGGAAGGATGGAACAAGTTAAATACAACAGCCGCTATCCTTCCCAGGGTCCCGGCTTTCGCCGTGTGCGTGTGAATGATGTTGAACCCGCCTTCGGCAAGTAACGAATAGATCGCGGCGCACGCGGAAATATCGTTGAAGAGATCAAGCCGCCGCGTAAGCGGCGCGATCGTCGTAACCTGCACGCCCTTTTCACGGGCGTAATACGACATATCCCCTTCCCCTTCGGAAAGGCTGCCTGCAGCCAGTACAGTGCTGAATTTTTCCGGATCTAATGACGCGGTGAGCAATACGGTGTGAATAGCCGGACCGCCGATATTAAGCCTGGCGATGATCCTCAATATTTTGATCTTTTTCATCGTTCTGCGGAGCGACGTGTTGTCAACGGCAGGAAAACCGGCTCTTGAGCATCACTGTTTGTTACGTTTCAAATATTGCAGTATATCTTTAATGATCTCAGGCAGGGTATACGTCGGTTTGAAACCGATCAATTTATTGATCTTCGAGGTATCGGGTACGCGGCGCTGCATATCCTCAAACCCCTCTTCGTACGCTTTTTCGTACGGAATATATTTGATCTTCGATTTGCTTTTGGTGATCTTAATGATCTGTCTGGCCAGGTCCTCGATCGATATCTCATCCTGGCTTCCAATATTAAAAACCTCACCGACCGCGGTAGGCTCCTCGACCAGTTTCATCAAAGCGCCGACCACATCGCGTACATGCACGAAACAACGGGATTGCTTACCATTACCATACACGGTAATGGTTTCATTCTTTAACGCCTGGCCTACAAAACGCGGGACCACCATACCATAGGCACCGGTCTGCCGCGGGCCAACGGTGTTGAACAACCGGACAATGATCGATGGGACTTGCTTCTCTTTCCAGTACACATAGGCAAGCATTTCATCAACCGCTTTGGCGGTTGAATAGCTCCAGCGCGCCTTCAAGGGCGAACCGAGGATGCGGTCGTCGGTTTCCTTGAGCGGGCCGTTGATATTTTTGCCGTATATTTCGGACGTTGACGTGATTAGGATCTTCTTGTTGTACCGTGAGGCCATATCAAGCACGATCTCGCTGCCTTTGATATTAGTGGTAAGCGATTCGAGCGGCTTCTTGACGATAAGCTCTACGCCGACCGCTGCGGCAAGATTGAAAATAACGTCGCATTTCTCAACAAATTTATCGACAAGCCGTTCATTGAGGATCGTACCGACAACCAGCTGGAAATCGGGATTATTGCGCAGATGCGCTATATTTTCGAGCCTGCCCGTGGATAGATCGTCAAGAACGACAACTTCATGCCCCTGCTTCAAGTAGGCCTCGGATAAATGTGAACCGATGAATCCAGCGCCGCCGGTGATAAGGACTCTCATGGATGCATACCTTTCGTGCTTAAGACAACGATTCTATTTTATTCGCTATTCCCTACTTTGCAACGGATTTTTATCGATTGTCTGACCGCAACAAACGCCTCAGAAAACCGCACACCGCGCTGTTCTTTTTTGCGGTCTTCCAGAATGTTTCCTGTGAAAAAGCGACCAGCATCGCAGATACAACGACAAAACGTCCCATAATAGCAAGTGAAGAAACCAGCGGGTTCACGGTAACATCAACGACTATGGAAACAAGCGACACGATAAAGAACCATTCAAGGACGCGCGATGTCCTACGCGTGCATAACACATATGCCCGTGAGGCCAGTTGCACTATCAGGCTATTCCTGACTGCGGGTATAGGGATCAATTTGTATGACCTCTCCGTTCACGTTGTACATACTTGTCTTGAGCAGAAAATGCCAGCCAAGCTTTAACGGTTCATTGTTATAGAACAGCCGTTCATTGTCATATGAAACCATAGCATGTATCCGAACAACTGCGGTTTTCAGGTTCGGGTCGCGATATCTGACTCCCTGAGCGTTTGTCGCAAGCATGGGCTCTGTTGACACAACATCCATAACCCATGTCGTCGGGATGTTCTCATCCGGATCCCTGTCCTTGATAGCCCGTACAACCTCTGCGCTATAACCGCTGAACCTGACCTTGATGCACATTTCTTTCACCGGCAGATTCTCATAATTAACCGGTGCTTCAACAACACGGTTCTCCTGCACCTGAACAGGCGGCACGGTGGGAGGGGCATGCTGGATATCTGCATTCATGCTCTTTTTTATTGACTGCACGTAGGGCACAATCTCAAGGCTATAGAGCGTAAGCATTTTCGGATACAAAGCAATGAAAACGCACAGAATCAGAACAATAAACGCACCATCGATGATGTTGACCTTACCGAATAACGCTCCTTTTTTATCCACAAAACCCATTACGCCTCCTCATCTATAACCATTTTCTCAGCCAGTAATACCCGATACCGGCATACTCGTGCAGTATTGCCCGCACCTGACGCCATTCAATTTTCTTCAGCCTGAGCCGGCCTCCCGGATCTGCCGGACGCTGATAAAAAACACTGTGAGGGACTGGCGAGAAATACACGTGAATATCAGGGGCCGCTTTCCTCATCACAAGCGCCAATCTGCGCATATGATACGGTGAACTGACCATGATGATACGGCGCATCCCCTTACTCGCGAGGATATCATGGACTCTTACAACATGTTCATACGTACTTTTGGCCTCATCCTCCAGTATGATCGCATCAGCCGGCACGCCGAGCGATATTGCCAGCGCCTTCATGACCAACGGTTCCTTAAAAACGTACATGAAACCGGATGAGAATATCAAGCGCCCGGCATATCCTTTTTTATACAGATCTACGGCGTATCCGACCCGTTCCTCATACCCCTGGCCCGGCTGGCCCGATTCGCCAACGCCTCCCGCAAGAACAACGATAGCATCTGCCTGCTGCGGCACGTGCGCAATTTTCAATGGCCGCGCCGCAAGCCAGACAAGAGGCGTATAGAATACCATGAAATACACTACCAGGGCAAACAAACCGAGCTTGAACATCTTTTTTTCCGCAGCCCTGCAGATCTTTATGAATTTCGCCTTCCAGTCGATCAACCGGTGTTTATCGTCCTGCAGCACCTGTTCCATGAGCACGGACATTTGTTCTATGCGCGCCGACCAGCTATTGCTCTTGGCTATGGCTACCCGCCCCTCAATGTCCGACGTACCCGATGCGCGGAGGGCTTTTACGATCTGCGCGCAGAACTCATCGGGCGTTGCGCCGACCAGTACCGCATTCCTGTTCGTCTCGTTGAAATATGCGATCTCCGGCAGGTCCGTGGACACAACAGGCTTGCCCATAGCCAGGTACTCGTTCAGTTTGGTCGGATACACGTTCTTTGTATAATCGGTCAGCAAATACGGGATGATGCATACGTCGAAATATCTCACGTAATCAGGTATGACGGCATGTTCTTTTTTGCCCAGCATATATACGTTCTTCAGACCCGCAAGCTGCGACACATCGGTTTGCACCGGCCCGATCAAGACGAACGAATATTCCGGGAATTTACGCGCTGCTGCGGCGAGCAGGCCCAAATCCATCCATTTATGGATACCGCCGACATACCCGATAACCGGTTTGGGAATTGTATCGAATTCCGCTACATGCTCCGGCGGAGCAAGCCGCTTCCTCTCAAAGGCTTCGTAACTGACCGCGAACGGGAATATATGGACTGTTCTGCTGTAGGGCGCGCAATGGCGTTGGAGCGCGCGGGATGTTACAAAAACCAGGTCCGCCAATTTAAGCAGCTTTATCTCTGAATCGCGGATCTTTTTCGCAGCCAGAGAACTGGCCATGAAATTGTCGATGCAATAATATACAACGAGGCGGCTGTTGATATTCTCGATGATATCGAGCGTCAGCGGCGTCGGCAGGAATACCCATATCACGGGATCGTGAAAATCCATGACCCTCATCCATTTGTCGAGCGTGGATAATATCATCTTGCGGTTAAGCCACCGCGCCATACGCAGGTACGGGAACGGCAGCACGAGCGGCGAATACACATACAAATTTTCCATCACCGTGCGTATGCCTTTAACGCCAGAGGACCAGTTACGTATCCTGTTCCTGATACGCCCGACATCGCGTATCCCAGGCGCGCGCGCACCGGTATTCTCGATGAACATGACCCTGTTGCCGTTCTGAGCAAAGGTCGACATGATCTCCTGGTGGCCCTGCCATATAAAGTTCCAGTCGATCGATGAGATACAGATTATATCCCTGTTCTTGATCATATCTATCGGTATCCTGTCAGTTTCTGAAAACCATATAGCCAATCATACGCGCCGCGAAGCTTCATCGCAACATCCGCGACCGTGTCGAACCCGCTGATCTCCGTACGTTTTAATGCGAATACGTCGCCGGATACCCTGTTCATCCCGATAAAGCTGGAGCACGCGCCGTTGTATCCCGCATCTTCAACCGCCTTTTTCACGCGCGCGTCAAAACAACCGTGCGGATAACTGAAATAACCGACCTTTTTGCCGATGACCTCTTCGAGTATAGCCCGTGAATCACGGATTTCACATGACTGCCGCTCACCGCTCACCGAGGATAACCGGACATGAGAAACGCCATGGGACCCGATATCGAACAGCGAATGCTCGGACATGCGTTTGACATCGGACCTCGTCATATATTCCCAGCTATCCCAATAGTCTGCGCCGCGGACATTGCCGCGCATGATGCCGGAGCTGATAAAGACCGTCGCCGGATATCCGAACTTCTCCAATACCGGACACGCAACGTTCAGAGTATCCAGAAAGCCGTCATCGAACGTGATCGCAACCGTTTTATGGCCTATTTTCTCTTTACCCGACATACCGTCAACCAACTCACTGAGGCGTATGACCGTATACCCGTTATCCCGCAGGAACCCCATATGCCGCTCGAATTCCCCGGGCACAACCTGCAATCCGAGAGGATCAGCCGATGACCTGCACTGGAGCGAATGATATAACAGGATCCTTGTGGCTGGATCCCTGTTCCCGGGCAGACATGGCTGCGATACGAACGTATCGACAAGCGACGCAATGCCCCGTTTGACCAGGCGTTTACAATTCATAGTTCATACCGTAATCTTATCATAATAACTTGGACAATCAACACATATAGACGGTATCGGGCCCTGTTTCAACGCCGCCCTGAAATCGCGGTATTTTTGTCCGTTCCAGATATTCTCAAAGCGATCAGTGAATATATTGCCGAAATTGATGATATCAGGATTTGCGCCCTGCAGGCAACACGGAGTGACAAAACCATCGGTCGTTATGTAGCACGACCTCCAGGGCCATTGGCAGGCGCGGCGGCCTGTACCCGCAGCAATATTGACATACGCGAATCCAACATGTTCCTTTGCAGCAGCCAGGCGGGCTGAACGGAGTGCCTGTTGAATAGCGTCCCGATCATTACGCAGCGTCTGGCCTGCGGTACGCATCTTCCACGTTTCGCTGCCCCAGCAGTGCGCGGTCTGAACATACAGCATGCGTATGCCCAGACGCGCGACAAGAGCTACCAGCGGCGTCAATTCGTCAATATTGCTCTTCATGAGCACATGCCATACAGAAACCTCGGGAGCAGCACATCCCTCCAGTGTTTTCGTCAAATTCCTGATATTCTCAAGCACGCGCTCGAAATCGGCCCCGATGCGGATACTCTCATATGTCTGCTTTGTCGCGCCATCCAGGGAAATATTCAGCCAATCAACGCCGGACTCACGGATCTTGCGAGCCATGGCAGCATCGAGTAACGTTGCGTTGGTAGCAAAGCCGATCCGTACCCCGCGAGCTTTGGCATAGCGTATCATATGGAATAAATGCGGGTTCAAAAGCGGTTCTCCGGCACCGACAAGGCTTATTTTCTCAGCGTACGGGAATTGCGCAAGGATATGCTCAAATTTATCCGGTTCGAGCACCCGGACCTGACGTTTGAACAACGGGGACATGCACATGGTGCATTTCAGGTTGCAATTGATCGTCGGTTCTATCTGCACGATCAAAGGCCGTGATGCGACAACGCGCGGCTCAACCAGCAAGGTCGCAGAGGTTCTCAGCAGATTAAACCATCCTGCCATACCCTTGCTGCGATGCATGGACCCGATAACGCGCACCTTTTCACGAATACTCATCAATGCTCCCGGCGATCGACAAACGAAATAATAGGCACTAACTTTTCCGCAACGGCCCTGTTACCTTCTGGATTGAGATGGACGGCATCGGCAAAAAATCGGTCTCTCTCAGCCGGCCCATACGCGGACATGACGTTCTCGCAATCGAAAACGGCTGCATCGCTGCCGGCCACCGAGCGGATAATACCGTTCAAATCCTTTTGCAGGTCCCGTAATCCCGGATATCCCTCCTGCCATCGAGGATGAAGCGGATACTGTTCCGATACCGGCATAGGAAGCGTGAAAAGAATGCTCCTCATGCCGTTGGCAGAAGCAGTAGCGATCATGTCCCTGATATTCCTGTCAAATGATGTGCTCATCAGCTGTCTCATCGCGGGATCAACACTCCTCACGCCTGAGACACCCCCTGATCTCGCAGGCATAACCTTGAACCTCAGGGGGTTTATCGCATAATCGCGCAGCAACGAGAATAACAAACTCTTGCTCATAAGGCGCGATATATTCCGCAGAACCGGGGATGCAGCGGTATTACTTGCGGGATTCCGGTACGTCCAGATATCGTTCCAACCGCAGTACATGATGATAATATCCGGGCGATATTTCACGAGCCTGCTTTTGAAATACCTCAGGCACTGCCGGGACGTGTAGCCTGGAACACCCGCATTGATCACTTCATACCGCGCGGTTTTCAACGGCGCATTGAGCAAATTCCCCAGCACGTACGGGTAGGTATCGGAATCCGGTATATCCGCCGTGCCGAACGTACATGAATCCCCGACAGCCAGGATACGGACAACCGAATCCTTCTTTTCAGACTGGAACTCGGCGCCCCTGAAACCCAGGCTGTTGATCCGTAACCCCCTGTTCTTCTGCGTGTATTTCGGGGTCAACCTCCAATCCAATTCCTGGTCGTCAACGGTCATCTTCGAGAATAAGACTTTTCCCGAAAACGCGCTGCCGATGCGCAATGCCCCTCGGCAGCAGCAAGTACAATAAGCGCCGCACCAATACCTATCGCGACGGCACTGAGCCGGTTCTTTTCCCCCATGCCACCCATCCTCGATAATACACGATGCCGGTATCTGACAATCCTGCCCGCGTAAACCATGCCTCGACCTGAGACCTGCTATATCGATGCTCGATCGGGGCTGATAAACGGTCATAAAGGTCAGCTCGAATGCAATCGAGACGGACCGTGTGCCTGAACGGTATCCGCTCGGCGAATCCAGACGTTATCCTGCTGTTCTTAAGGATACGGTACGGAAGGCTGCAGCACGCAAGGACTGCCGGAGCCAACGCAACACACAACACGAACAGCGCAGGAGCAGACATGCGCGTCGTTATCAACCGTAGAAGGTTTGCGGTCCTTAAAAGGACCCGGTCGATCCTGGGCCTTTGCGAAAAATCCTCATACAGGTAAACAGCGATATATCCGCCTCTCTTGACCGCGCGGATCATCGAACGGAACGCAGCTTCAGGATCAGGCAAATGGTGGAGAACGCCAAAGCTATAGGCAAAATCGAACGTACCATCCTTGAAGGGAAGCCGGTACGCATCCGCCTGGCAAACGCAAAGCCCCTGCTTGCCTTCTATGTTCCTTTTGGTAACGGCAAGCGAATCCGCGACATCGATCCCGACAACACGCGATCCGAACTTACTCCTGATATGCAGCATATCGCTGCCGGAGCCGCACCCGATATCCAAACCGATTCGATCGGCGCCGGCTATGATAGCCCGAGGGATGAGCTCAACATAGGCGAACGAGTCCTTGAACCACCCCAGGCCGACCTCAGTACGGGCGAATTTGAACCAGCCGTACGAAAAGCTTTTCTGAGTAGCGCGGTCTATCATATGGCAGCCTGCTTCCTTCCCATGAGGGATCTGACAAAATCAACCTCTTTACGGGTAATAATACCCGTTGCTCGCAATGCGACGACATACGCGACCGCGCACACCGGAACGGCCAGCGAGAGCTTACCGAGTATCGGCATCGGTATCGAGTTGATACCGACCGCGAGACCCGCAGCAATCGCTGCAACGAATGCAACGCGTCCCGGTTCAAGCGGGAATCTCAGGAATTGCCGCGAATAAGCGATGTTGATGGCGCAAAAAGCGCAATAGGTCGCCGCGCTGGTGATAACCGCTCCCATGAGGTGAAACCGGGGAACGAGAACGATATTCATTACGACGTTGAATACGGCAAGGCCCGCATGCAAAAACAGCACAAACAGGGTCCTGTTAAAGACAATGTTTATGTACTCGCTGATCACGCCGACCTGAAAAATGAGAAAGGCGATAAGGAGAAACGGCATATAGCGTGCCGAGGCGACATAATCGTTCGTGGATATGAGCACAACCAGATCGCGAGCGAACAACGCGAGAAGCAAACAGTATGGAATGCCCACGATGATGAAAAACTTATAGGAATAAGAAATATACACCCGCGCCTCGTCACGTTTACCTGAATTGCAACATGCCGCGATTGCCGGATGCAGGATATAAATGACCGGCGCGGTTATAAGCACGACGGTATACGCGAGAGAATACGCAAGAGAATAAACCGCAGATTGTTCAAGCCCGAGGAAATAATTAACGATATATTTATCGCCGGAATCAACGATATAGAACAGGTGCGCCGAGATCAATAACGGCAGACTGAACGAAATGAATTTTTTAAGGGCTGCGGCCGGCGCAAACGCAAAATCGACATGACGGTATATGCGCGAGAACTTGACGTACACGAAGAAC
This sequence comes from Candidatus Omnitrophota bacterium, assembly GCA_029571225.1. Lineage (GTDB taxonomy): Bacteria > Omnitrophota > Gorgyraeia > Gygaellales > Profunditerraquicolaceae > JAGOOP01. Next base: position 24,350 of record JAKPTF010000030.1, read on the forward strand.
GCCCGGACTGCGACCATAGCCAGCGCAGCACCGAGGAACCCATATCCGGCATGCACCATGAACAGGATACCTGAGAATTCAAGGCATATCTCGAAAAAAGATATTGCGGAATACAGCTTCATTTCGCGGAAACTGCGGAAATAGCTCAATGCCAGCACCGACAGCGCCTCACATACCATGAGCACGCCGAACAGCCGGATCAAATAGTAGAGATTTTTATCGTGGAGGATCAGAGCGGATATCGGCCGCGACAAGAACCACAGTATGCAGCATAAGAACAAACCGTTACATACGGTAAATATCGCAATAGAACTGAATTCTCCTCCTACCTTTGTCCGGTCGGTGTCGCCGCTCAAATAACGGACAATGGCATGCGACATGCCCAGCATCGCAAGCGGGACAAGGAACGGCAGGAATATCTTCATCTGTACCCAGATGCCGTATTCAGTGAGACCGAGACTTTTGGTAAGGATCGGTATCAACGCGAAATTCTTTACATTGTTCAAAATATCGATCCAGCCGCTCAGAAAAATATCGGTTACGAATTTCTTATATGGTTGCATGTTTTTTGTAGAGCCCCTTGACCGAAATATGGAGGCGTTCCTTAACGTACGCGATAATGCGGTATATCATACCATAGAACCCGATAAACGCGGTACGGTGCAAAACGAATACGAGCGGTCCCAGCAACAGTATCCTCCCCAGACTACGCGGGATCCTCGGCAAGAGTATGCATACGAGTTTAAGATATGTCACATCGGATGCAAAGAAGCCGTTGCCTTGCTTTTCGTAGATCTGCGTCCGTTCATCGACGATAATGCCGTCCTTCTTAGCCCGGTCGTAAAGATCGGTCCCGGGGAAGAATGTGAGGGAAAACGGCTGGAATATGTATGGCTTAGGAAGATTGACGATCAATCGCGCAGTCTGCAGCATATCGTCCCTGGTCTCATAGGGATTATCGAAAATGAAATCGTACCTCCCGCGCAATTCATGGCGCGCAACGATATGGGCGGCGGCGATAACGCTCTCGCGTGAGATCTTACGCTTATAT
>JAKPTF010000031.1 GCA_029571225.1 Candidatus Omnitrophota bacterium
CCTGGAAGATACGAGCGCCCAGAGGGCTGACCTGCAGAAGAAATACGACGTCCTGGTCCAGGAGCGGGATGCGCTTGCCAGCGAGATAACCAGGCTTAAGGATGATACAGCCAAGGCAGTAGCGGCAGCGTCAGCCGCATCCCAGCCGGCTGCGGCGCCCGCGGCTCCTTCTTTGAACGATGCCTATCTGGCCGGCTTGCTCAAACAAAAAGCTGATCTGGAAGTCCAGGTGTCGATGATGCGTGATCAGTTTGCTGCCCTGAAGGCGGCCAACGACAAACTCGTGCTTGAAAAGAATGAACTTTCCGCCGAAGTAGGAAATCTTACCCGCGAGACCCAGGATATTCAGCAAACTTCGGTTTACAATCAGAAAATGGTCGATAATCTGACCCAGGAGCTCGCCCGGGAAAAGACGGATAAGCTTGAGATTGCAAAGCGGCTCAAATCCCTGAAGGCCGATAATCGGCAACTGCGTATGCAGATCCAGACGCTTGGCGACCGCAAACTGTCGCTTGAGAAGAAGCTGGCTGACATGCAGTCAAAGAATGCGGCGCTGGAAAGCAGCCTTGCGAGCATGGAGCTGTACATAAAGCAGCAGATGTTTAAGATGGACGATATCAGAACGCAGATGGAGGATGCGCGCGGGGCGCCCGCGGCCCGTCCGGTCCAGCAGGAAAAACGGGCAGGTAAAAAAGAAGCCATCCAGTTGCCCCCGATCGTGGTCAGGCCGCAGCAGCAGTCAACGGCGCCGAAGGCGGATTTCGGCGCCCAGGCGCGGATCATTTCCGTCGACCGGGACAACAATTTTGTCGTCGTGAACATCGGGCAGGCGAATGATCTCAAGACCGGTGATACGCTGCAGGTCTTTCGGGACGGACAGGCAATAGGATCTCTGCAGGTCATACAGACCAGAGAGCGGATCGCCGCCTGCGATATAACGGAAGAAAAATCTCCGCTGCGCGCCGGTGATCTTGTAAAATAACATGAGAAGATCCACTTCAAAGAACCTTTCGATCAAAGATGTCGCAAAGCTGGCCGGTGTTTCAATCAGCACGGTATCGCGGGTATTGAACAAGAATCCAGGGGTGAAGAAGAAGCATCTTGTCTCCGTACAGAACGCGATCAAAGAACTGAATTTCAAGCCGTCGATCAACGCCCAGCGCCTTGCCACAGGGAAAAGCAATTGTATCGCGCTTGTCATACCCAGGTATGAAGGCCTTTTTTATTCCTTCTACGCCCTTGAGCTGATCCGCGGCATCGGGACCATGTCGGCGGCTTTGAAGCTGGATTTGCTTCTCCATATCAGCGACGACTGGACTTCGCTAAACCTCAACGGCCTGGGCGGGGTCATTTTTGCCGACATCATCAAAAACAGGCAGCAGGTCGAGGAGGCCATAGCAGGCAATATCCCCACGATTGTCATCAATAATTTTGTGGAAGACCTCGCCGTTCACTGCATCGCCATCGACAATATCGGCGGAGCGCAGAATGCGGTCAATTACCTTATAGGCCTGGGCCACCGTAATATCGCTCATATCGCCGGCGAGCTGTTCACTCAGGCCGCGGCGCAACGTTTTGAGGGATACAAGCGGGCGCTCGAACAAAAAGGCATCCCTTTGAACGAAGAATATATTATAAAGACGGATTATTCCCGCGGTCAGGCCCGCGGGGCAGCCGAACGTCTGTTCAAGCTGCCCAAGCCTCCTACGGCCATCTTCGTGGCGTCAGACTCTATGGCGCTTGAGGTCATGGCGGTCGCCCGCGAACGCGGGATCAAGATTCCGACCGACGTGTCGCTTGTAGGATTCGACGACAATCCGTCGGGATTGTACGGGCCCGTGGCTCTCACGACCGTACGCCAGCCGCTCGTCAAGATGGCTCAGGAGTCGGTTAAAGAATTAAGCGTCATCATGAATCTCAAAAAGAAAGCCCCGGTCCGCAGGATCGTTTTGCCGACCGAGCTCATTATCAGGGAATCGTGCCAGGCGCTATCGGCTAATAAGGATAAGTAGCCCTCAATCGCTGCCGCCGGGGCAAACCGTGTCCCGTCGGCACTCATACAATAAGTAGTGGCCTCAGTTTTATGAAATACAACATATTGTGTTTTCCTGTTGACAAATCCCTTCCTGCGGATTATAATTGCAAAGTAAACCGATACAGGGGCGTGTTTTTTATTGCAGCAAACCGTATTCATTTCTAGGAGGATGCGATGCCGTTACGACTTTCGCACAACGCTATAAAGGTCCTGGAGCGCAGGTATCTCAAACGCGATAAAGAAGGCAAGGTCATTGAAACTCCTGAAGAGATGTTCCGCAGGGTGGCCCGCGCCATCGCCGAGGCGGATAAGCAGTATCAGAAGACCGACGAGCAGTGCGCCCAGCTCGAGGAGAAATTCTACAACGCGATGACGTCTCTGGAATTTGTCCCGAATTCCCCCTGCCTGATGAACGCTGGGCGCGAACTCGGGCAGTTAAGCGCCTGTTTTACCCTGCCGATCGAAGACTCCATGGATTCTATTTTTGAGACGTTGAAGGCCACGGCCATGATACACAAATCGGGCGGCGGAACAGGTTTTTCGTTTTCGCGGCTGCGGGCGAAGAATTCCGTCGTCAAGACGACCGGCGGCGTGGCCTCAGGGCCCGTATCGTTCATGAAGGTGTACGATGCCGCCACCGAAGCGGTCAAGCAGGGCGGTACCCGCCGCGGCGCCAACATGGGCATACTTCGAACCGACCATCCCGATATCAGGGAATTCATCACGTGCAAAGAGAATAATAAGGAAATAAATAATTTCAACATCTCCGTCGCCATTACCGACGATTTTATGCAGCATCTCGCCAGCGGCGACGACTACGATATCATCGACCCGCATTCGCATGCCGTGATAGGCAAAGAGAGCGCGAAAGAAATATTCGATCTCATAGTCAAGCAGGCCCATAAGAACGGCGAACCGGGCGTCATCTTCATTGACAAAATCAATATCGACAACCCGACGCCGAAACTCGGGAAGATCGAGAGCACCAATCCCTGCGGCGAGCAGCCGCTTCTCCCGTATGAGAGCTGCGACCTGGGCTCCATCAATCTCGCCCAGATGTGCGTTAAAAGAGGCAGCCGTTACGAGGTAGACTGGGACGCGCTGCGCAGAACCACACGCCTGGCCGTCTATTTCCTCGACAACCTAATCGATGTGAACCGCTTCCCGATCCCCGAGATAGAACAGGCAACAAAGGCGACGCGCAAGATAGGCCTGGGTGTCATGGGCTGGGCCACCATGCTCATCCGCCTCGGCATCGCGTACAACAGCGAAGAAGCGGTATCTCTGGGCGAGAAAATCATGTCTTTTATCCTTGACGCGTCGATTGAAGCATCGCAGGAGCTTGCCAAGGAAAAGGGAACGTTCCCTGCGTATAAAGGGAGCACATGGGAAAAGAAAAAAATTATCGTGCGCAATGCGACCTTGACGACTATTGCGCCGACCGGCACTATAAGTATTATCGCCGGCCCGTGTTCGTCGGGCATCGAGCCGCTGTTCGCTATCTCGTATTACCGCAATGTCATGGATAACGACAAACTAGTAGAAGTCGACCCGCTGTTCGAGGAGATTGCCAAGGCGCGCGGCTTCTACAGCCGGGAGCTGATGGAGAAGATCGCCGAGACCGGGACCCTTGCGAATATCGACGGAATTCCGGAAGATGTCAAGCGCGTATTCGTAACCGCGCATGACATCGCGCCCGAATGGCACGTGCGCATGCAGGCCGTGTTCCAGAAATACGTTCATAATGCGGTATCAAAAACGGTCAACTTCCCCCATGAGGCGACGCTTGACGATGTGCGCAAATCGTATCTGCTGGCGTATGAGCTGAACTGCAAAGGCATCACTGTGTACCGTGACCGCAGCCGCGAGGAACAGGTTCTCAACATCAATCACAAGACGGCAACGGCAGAGGTGCAGGAATCTAAGCTAGAACCGGGCAAGATCACTCCCCGCCCCAGGCCCGAGGTCATAATCGGCACGACAACGAAGGTTGCCACCGGCTGCGGCAATCTCTACGTCACCATAAATATCGACGAGGACGGAAAACCCTTCGAACTTTTCACCCAGATGGGCAAGGCAGGCGGCTGCGCGGCCAGCCAGCTTGAGGCATTGGGCAGGATGGTGTCGCTTGCTTTCCGCGCGGGCGTCGAGGTTAAATCCATTATCGAGCAGCTGCGCAATATCCGCTGTCCGTCCCCGTCATGGGAGAAGGGCCAGCGGATCTTCTCGTGCGCGGACGCCATCGCCCGTGTTGTCGAACGAAGGCTCATCAATGATCAGTCGCATATGAAGATCGCCGCGAGCGCAGAGGTCGCCATGAAACATTCTCATCGCGATGACCCTGTGCAGGATAAGGGCGCTTCAGGCGAGATCGTAGGAGTCTGCCCTGACTGCGGCGGCGCGCTGCGCCACGAGGAAGGCTGTGTCAAATGCCACGCCTGCGGTTTCTCAAAGTGTTGAGTAATTGAAAAAGATAATCTACATCATCCTTGACGGATTAGGCGACTTGCCGCTGGCTAAACTGGGCGGCAAGACTCCGTTAGAGGCGGCTGCAACTCCCCATCTTGACCGCCTTGCTCAGCAGGGCATCACAGGCACTGCCTGTACGTTCTCTCCCGGCATAGCCCCCGAATCGGACATCGCCGTCATCGGACTTCTAGGATACGACACCAACAAATATTATACGGGCCGCGGCCCGCTCGAGGCCTTCAGCGAAGGAATACGTTTTGCGGATGGCAATCTTGCGCTGCGTGCGAATTTTGCTACCGTCGGAGCGGATGGCCGCGCGATCATAGACCGCCGCGTCAACCGAAGCCTTTCGACCGAAGAGGCGACGGCCCTTGCCAAAGAAATCAATACGAAGGTTACGCTCGAAAACGCTACCTTCGAATTCAAGAACACCATCGGCCATCGAGCGGTCCTCGTAATCAGGGGCATCCGCGCCCGCTTATCCGGCGCCGTAACCAATACGGATCCCGCCTATGTGCGCCAGGAGATGTTCGGCATCGCTCCCTGCAGTTTTGAGCCTGCGGTCAAGAAGGCAGAGCCTCTGCCCGGCCGCGCGGACGATATCGCGTCCCAGGAAGCAGCTGCGGTCCTTAACGAGTTCATAGAAAAATCACGCGCGGTACTCGAGGCATCGGACGTCAACAAGCGCAGGGTCGAGCAGGGAAAGCTTCCGGCCAACTGCATCCTGACGCGGTCTGCAGGAGATAATCTTCCGCGTTTTCCTCAGGTATCGGATATTTACGGCATGAGATGCGGCTGTTTCGTCCAGATGCCCGTCGAGCGGGGCATCGCGCTTTTGACCGGAATGGAGATCGTGGACGTCCCTCGGTTAACGGGCCATCTCGACGTAGACTATCCGGTCTGGGCGAAGATCGCCGTTGACGCGCTCGGCCGTTTCGATTGCCTGTATGTCCATATCAAGGGCCCGGATGAACCCGGCCATGACGGCAACTGCATTGAGAAGAAAAACGTGATCGAGGCCATCGATGCCCATTATTTCGGGCCTCTCATAACAAAGCTCGACTTGCGGTCGCATATCGTTTGCGTCACCTCTGACCTTTGCACGGTGTGCGAAATGAAGGCGCATTCAGCCCTAGCTGTGCCGCTTCTGATGTCAGGCGGCTCGATCAAACCCGACGGCTCCATGTCTTTTTCGGAAAAAACCGCCAAACTAGGGTCCCTCGGCGAAATGCGCGCCCGGGACATATTGCCTTTGCTTGTCAAGTACGCCTCAGAATAGTATAATATCCCCATTATGCGCATCTACGACGTTATTGTTGTCGGCGCAGGCCATGCCGGCATAGAAGCTGCCCTGGCAGCCAGCCGCATGGGCTGTTCCACGCTAATGGTCAACCTGCGTTTCGATACCATCGGCCACATGTCCTGCAATCCAGCCATAGGGGGAGTGGGCAAGGGCCAGCTGGTCAAAGAGATAGACGCGCTCGGCGGAGAGATGGCTAAGGCTGCGGATGCGTGCGGCATCCAGTTCAGGATCTTAAACGCCTCCAAAGGCGCTGCGGTGCAGTCATCGCGTGCGCAGATCGACCGTGCCCTGTATATCCGCTATATGACCCGCCGGGTCAGGGCGCAGAAGAACCTTTCGCTTAAAGAAGCAGAGGTCATGCGCCTTGTGGTTGAGGGCGGCGCTGTCAGGGGCGTTGCGACAAAAAACGGCACGGAATTGCGCGCATCATGCGTCGTTTTGTGCCCCGGTACATTCCTGGCAGGGCTCATGCATGTAGGCCTGCAATCGCAACCGGGCGGCAGGCAGGGAGAACAGGCCTGCACGGCGCTGGCAGATGATTTGAAGGCCCTGGGATTCAATCTTTTGAGGTTCAAGACAGGAACATGCCCCCGCATTGATGCAAAGAGCATAGATTACAGCCAGTTGATCGTCCAGGAGGGGGATCGGACGCCCAAGCCGTTTTCGTTCTCTACGAAACGCCTGGAACAACGCCAGATACCGTGCCATATTACCTATACGAACAGGACGACCCACCGGATCATCCTCGACAATCTTGATAAATCTCCGCTCTACACCGGGAAGATAAAATCAACAGGGGTCAGGTATTGCCCTTCAATTGAAGACAAGGTCGTGCGTTTCAGCGATAAAGAGCGCCATCAGGTATTCCTTGAACCGGAAGGCTACAATACGGACCAGGTCTATCCCAACGGTATTTCAACAAGCCTGCCTGAAGACGTGCAATTAAAAGTTCTGCATTCCATCAAAGGCCTTGAGCATGCAAAGGTGCTGCGCTTCGGATACGGCATTGAGCATACTGTCGTCGAGCCCACGCAGCTTTTCCCGACGCTTGAAACCAAACGGATCAGGAATTTTTTTACCGCAGGCCAGATTAACGGAACGACCGGCTATGAGGAAGCGGCCAGCCAGGGCCTGGTTGCCGGGATAAACGCGGCGCTGCGTGCAAAGGGCAAAGAACTGCTGGTACTTGACCGTGCAAGCAGCTATATCGGCGTGCTGATCGATGATCTGACCACCAGGGGCACCAACGAGCCGTATCGCATGTTCACCTCGCGGGTTGAGTACCGCCTCGTCCTTCGCGAGGACAATGCAGATATGAGGCTTGCTGAAGCAGGTTTTCGCGCAGGCCTGATTACGAAAGCGCAAGCCTTTCGCGTGCGCAAAAAGGCCGAGGCGGTGAAGAAGGCTATTGCGTATTTTCACGCGCATCCGGTCAAAGACAGCCCGGCTGTCTCAAAGCGGCTTGCGGAATTGAAAACCGCGCCGATAAAAAAAAGGACCACGCTGGCCGATCTTTTGCGCAGGCCTGAAATGTCGTATGCGGCTCTGGAAACGATCCCCGGGGTCAGGCTTGACTTGCCTGGCGAGGTCGCCCATCAGGTCGAGATTGACGTGAAATACGCCGGATTTATCGAACGGCAGATGCATGAGGTCGCTAAGTTCGAGAATCTTGAAAAGATCAGATTGCCGGCTGATCTGGATTATACCGGCATTCCGGGAATCTCAAGAGAGATCGGCGAGAAATTAAAATCGTTCAAACCTTTGAATCTGGGGCAGGCATCACGCATTTCCGGGGTGACGCCTGCTGCTATATCGATACTTATGGTGTATCTCAAAAAACTCCATGGATAAAACAGACAATTATAATACCCTGCGTGCATTCTGCAAAGAGATGGGGCTTGATTTTTTCGGCGTGGCTGATATATCCGAAGTTAAACACAAATTCGCATTATCAAAGGATGTTATAGACAGGGTCAGGTATGCCGTTGTCGTGGGTACCAGATTGTCATCCGCCGTGCTGGCCGAGATCCATCAGGAGCCGACATTGCTCTATTCGCATCATTACAAAACAGCGAATACCTTCCTTGACCTGTGCGCGTTCAGGATATCCAAATCAATACAGGACAAAGGTTTTTATTCCTTGCCCATACCCGCATCGCAGTTGCTCGATTGGAAAAATCAGACAGCGCACCTGTCGCATAAGCATCTGGGAGTACTGGCAGGACTCGGCTGGATCGGAAGGAATAATCTGCTGGTGAATCCGGTTGCGGGAGCCCAATTCCGGTTGGCAAGCGTACTGACCGATATGCCTTTGACCGCGGACAATCCGATTAAAGAAGATTGTGGACAATGCCGCGCCTGTGTAGTACTATGTCCTGCAGGAGCCATCAAGGACAACGCCAGGGCATTCGATCATAGGGCCTGTTTTGAGAAGCTCGTCAGTTTTGCCAAGAGCAATAAGGTTAATCAATATATCTGCGGGGTATGCGTCAATGTGTGCCGCGGGCGGCACGCCAATAGTTCGAACGCAAAATGGTAAAAGAGATTATTTTCGGTGTTATCGGCGGGCTCGGCCTTTTCATTTACGGCCTTTCTGAAATGAGCGAAGGCCTTCATAAAGCATCAGGCGACCGGATGCGCAGGATCCTGCATAACCTGACAGGAAGCCCGTTCCGCGGCGTGCTGGTAGGGACAGGTATTACCAGTTTAATTCAATCTTCGTCAGCTACGACCGTCATGGTGGTCGGTTTTGTCAACGCGGGGCTCATGTCCCTGGGGCAGGCGCTCGGAGTCATATTCGGGGCTAATATCGGCACCACCGTGACCGGCCAGTTGATCGCGTTTCGCTTGACCGAATATGCCTTGCCGATAATCGGCGCGGGGATGTTGATCCTGCTCCTTGCCCAGAAGAAATCGCATAAATATATCGGCGAATTCCTTCTGGGGTTCGGGATACTGTTCCTCGGGCTGAACATTCTCACGCAGGTCATTGCGCCCCTCGGAAAATATCCCTGGTTCAGTAATTTGTTCGTCAGCTTCAGCAAAAATCCGTTCCTCGGCATCCTGGCTGGCTTTATTGTCACAGCAGTCCTGCAGAGCAGCTCTGTCACCACCGGTATGGTCATCAGCCTTGCCATGGTCAATTTGATCGATCTTAAAGCCGCGATCCCGATTGTCCTGGGATGCGATATCGGCACCTGCGTGACCGCATTGATTGCCTCAGTGGGCACTAATGTTTCCGCGCGCAGGGCTGCATTGGGCCATATATTGTTCAATATCATCGGAGTCGTGATCTTTTTGCCTTTCCTGGGCGCGTTCGAGCATCTGGCAGTTCTGACCTCTGCATCCCTGCCGCGGCAGGTTGCCAATGCCAATACTATGTTCAAGATCATCAATACTCTGATTTTCCTGCCGTTTACGCCCCTGTACGCGTCTTTATTGAAGAAGGTCGTCAAGAGCAAGGAAGAGGAAGAGATAGAGTCCATGCCTAAGTATCTGGAGCGGCATCTGCTTAATACCCCGCCTATAGCCATTGAAGCGGCAATAAAAGAAATCGTCAGGGTCCTGGGCATCACGCAAAAAATGGTGTTTATCGCCATGGATGGGCTCTACAGGAACAGCACAAAGAATATGGAAAAGATATCCCGGAGCGAAGAAGCGGTTGATTCTCTGCGCACCGCGATCACTAATTACCTTGTCGAGATCATGCAACAGGAATTGAGTGCCGATGAGTCCAGAAAGATCCCCGCGCTCATCCACGCGGTCAACGATGCGGAAAGGATCGGCGACCACGCGGAAAATCTGCGGGATCTTGTCGAACAGAAGATAGAGCGTTCGTTGCCCCTTTCCAGCGAAGCCCTGGCGGAATTAAAATCCATGGGTTCGGATATCGACGGAATGATCTCATGTTCCATCGCCGCGCTGTCTTCCAATAACCTTGACGAGGCGAAGAAAGTTTTCCAGCAGGAATGCCGGATCAATACCATGCGGGATAAGCTCAAGAACAACCATGTCAAACGCCTCGAGCAGGGTTCATGCAACGTCCTTTCAGGCGTAATCTTCCTCGATACCATAAGCAACCTCGAAAAGATCGGGGACCATCTCAACAATGTAGCCCAGGCAGTGACCGAGGTCCTGCAATGAAAGAGAAGATCCTGATAGTAGACGACGAAAAAGACATCGTCAGGATGATTGAGTATAACCTCAGGAAAGAGGGATTCCGGACCATTACGTGCTATGACGGCGAGGATGCCATCGAGGCTGCGCGCAAGGAGCATCCGGATCTTATCGTGCTCGATCTGATGCTTCCGGTTATCGACGGTCTTGAGGTATGTCGATTGTTGAAAAAAGAGCATTCTACCGCGAATATCCCCATCATCATGCTTACAGCCAAACGCCAGGAGTCGGACAAGGTAGTCGGTTTAGAGCTCGGAGCGGATGATTATATGACAAAGCCGTTCAGCCCGCGCGAGCTTCTGGCTCGGATTAAAGCGGTCCTTCGCAGGACACAGGAAAGGAAGCAGCTACCCGATATTCTGACCATCGGAGACCTGTGCGTTGATCTTGCGAAGATCAGCGTTTCCGTTAACAAGAAACCGGTCGCTTTGACAGCGAAAGAGTTTGAGCTTCTAAAAACGCTTATCAGGGCAAAGGGAAGAATGCTTTCGCGCGATTACCTTCTTGATACCATCTGGGGTTATGACCGGGCAACGGAGATCCAGACACGCACCGTTGACGTGCACATCCGCACCCTGCGCAGGAAATTAAAAACCTCGGCACGGCATATAGTCACGGTCAAGAATTATGGCTACCGGTTTGAAGAATAGCATGCAGCGGTTGCGAAGCTTCAAGGTAAAACTTGTCCTTTCGTTTGCAGCGCTCCTGGTTATCCCCTTTACGTTCATTTATTTCAATCTTGACAGAAAACTGGAAGATGCCGCACTTGCTGATATCAAAGCGTCTCTATTGAAGCATGCAATGCTTGTGGCAGATACATTATGGGCAAATGATGCCCTTGCCGGCAGCAGGGCCGGGCTTGACCGCACGGTCAAAGAGCTCGGCGCCCGTATATCCTGCCGTATCACCGTTATCGCCAGGGACGGTGCGGTCCTGGCCGATTCTGAAAAACCCTTCGATCAGATCCCGTCAATGGAAAATCACAGCAACCGGCCTGAGGTTATGGCTGCCCTCAACGATATGACCGGGGCCGAGATACGATATTCCTCCACCCTCCGGATCGATATGCTTTATATCGCGGTACCCTTAAAGGATTCTGATTCGATCAGAGCCGTTGTGCGGTTAGCCCTTGCCCTGGACCGGGTCCGGTATATTCTTTCGACGACCCGCAATACCATATTGGCCAGCCTGATATTCGGCCTCGCCCTGGCGCTTGTCCTGGCGTCCGTATTGGCGCGGCATTTCATGAGGTCGGTTAACAGGTTCATTTATGCGTCAGATAAGTTCGCAAAAGGAGATTTTCATCACAGGATCTATCTCGATTCTTCCGATGAGCTTGGCCGGCTTGCGCAGACACTGAACGATATGGCTGCCCATATCGAAGAAAAAATCCGGTTTATCGAGGTGCAGAACCAGCAGCTGCGCGCCATTTTCCAGAGCATGGTGGAAGGCGTCATAGTTCTCGATAAAGAAGCCGCATTCGTGTCCGTAAACCCTGCCATCGAACGAATGTTCGCTATTGACCTGGCGTATGCGCAGGGAAAAACGTTCCTGGAAGTCATTCCGAACAACGATATGGCCGAGGTGATAAGCCAGGTTCTGAAAACAAATGTCGTTGTGTCTCGCGAACTGGCTATTGTCTGGCCGGTTCATAAAACATTGCAGATTAACGCCGTGCCCATAGAGTCGGCCGGGTCTGTAACGGGCTGCCTCATTGTCGCGCATGATGTAACCGAGATGAGAAAGCTTGAGACCGTCAGAAGGGATTTTGTGGCAAACGTTTCTCACGAGCTCAAAACCCCGCTGACCTCAATCAAAGGGTTTGTCGAGACGCTGCGGGAAGGCGCGTTTGATGACAAAGAGCACGCGCAGCAGTTTCTCAAGATCATAGAAGAACACACGGACCGGCTCAATAATCTTATCAACGATCTGCTCGATCTGTCTTGTCTGGAATCCGGAGAGTCGTTTCTTGCGAAAGAACCTGTACATTTCAGCGAGCTGGCAGATAAGGTCCTCTCTGGGTTCGGGGTTGCGATCAAAAAAAAGTCGCTGATGGTCAAGAATAAGATTCCCGCCGACCTGGCCGCCGTTGCCGACAGGGCAAAGATGGAGCAGGTCTTTACCAATCTGATCGATAATGCCGTGAAGTTCAACAAGGACAAGGGAGAATTGGTGATTGCGGCCCAGAAGGGCGACCGTTCGCTCACGGTGTCAGTTGGGGATTCAGGCATTGGCATCCCGGTGCGAGATCTCCCGCGTATTTTCGAGCGTTTCTACCGTGTCGACAAGGCCCGCTCCCGGGAACTCGGAGGCACCGGCCTGGGCCTGTCCATCGTCAAACATATCATCGAGCTCCACGGAGGAACCGTCGGTGTCGAGTCCACAGAAGGCATTGGCTCCCGTTTCTGGTTCACCCTACCTCTTTAGTATCCTCTCCCAAAGCCGCACAATCATTTAACGCACATTTAACTTTGCCTTGAAGTTGTTTTAACCTCTCTTTTGTATACTTATATCGAAAATACAGAAAGGAGGGGCGGATGATACAGGCAGTGTGGAATGTATGTATATGGGCGGTAAGGCGGCTGCAGGCTATCATCGACGCAGAGATCGATACGCTGGTCTGCTACTACAGCCAGATGGCGGCCTGATGACCGCTTGAAAATTATTGCCGCGTATGCATGCGGCTGAAATATACAATAAAACCAAGGAGGAAAAGATGGTATGTTTCGGAAGGATCGGAGTAACGGCGGCAGCGGTCATTTGTGCGGCGGTCACGCTGGCGTTTGGGGGCGAAATCGACCTGCTTGTCGATAAGCTCGTTGAAAAGGGAGTCCTGACACAGGGCGAGGCGCAGCAGCTCATAACCGAGACAAAGGAAGAAGTGCGCCAGCAGAATGCCGCAGGCAACAACGAGAGCCTGCCGAAGTGGATTCAGAATACAAAGTTCTCAGGAGACGTCCGTATCCGCTATCAGGGCGAGACCAAGACCGGGTCCAAGCACCGCGACAGGGGCAGGTTCAGGCTCCGCTACGGCTTTGATACAAAGGCCAACGATCAAATGAAAGTCGGGTTCCGCATGGCCTCGGGAGAGAACAAGACGAGCGGCCCGGAGCAGACCTCGACGAACCAGTCGTTCACCAACATGTTCCAGAACAAGCATGTGTGGATCGACCGGGCGTTTGTCGAATACACGCCGTTTTCCCAGACCGATGTTCCGTTTTTGAAGGATATGAAACTGGTCGGCGGAAAATTCGCCAATCCTTTCTACACGACCGATGTGGTTTGGGACGGCGATATTAATCCCGAAGGCGGATATATTGCGTTCACGCCCGTGATCGCGACCTTGAACACATTCATGACCTTCGGATTCCTGCCGCTGGGCGAGAGCAGCTCTGATTCCAATGACCCGATGCTCTATGCTATTCAGATAGGTGCGGCTCCCAAGCTTGCGGGACGCGACAGTAAATTTGCGATCGGCTTATACAGCTACGATAATATCAAAGGAATGCCTTGGAATAACTATAGCGCCAACTATACCCCGACGATTAACAATACCCTTGACGGCACGAACCTTAAATACGATTACGATATTTTCGAATTGGTCGGCGAGTACTCACCTCTTGATATCGATATCTTCGGTTCGTCCCTGCCCTTCGCTATGCACGGCACATGGGTATCAAACGTCGCAAAACGAAGCGCAGGAGAAACAAATGCGTGGATGGCTGGCCTGAAGCTTGGCAAGGTCAAGGACAAAGGAACGTATGAGCTGTTTTACAATTACCGCCAGATCGGGCAGGATGCGGTGCTTGCGACTATAAATGATTCGGATTTCCATCTCGGCGGGACAGCTGCAAAAGGCCATAAATTCGGCTGTACCTATGCCATTATGCCAAATTCGACCATCGGCCTGAATTACATGATTACCGATCCATACAGGAGTTATCAGACAGGCACGAGCAAGCATATAGACGTGTATCAGCTCGATTGGGTGACCAAATTCTAACCGGATAAAAAAGGAGATAAAAAATGAAAAAAATACTGACATATCTGCTCCTGGCGGGCTCGTTCTTCAGCCTGGCGGGTGAGTGTTTTGCGGCGCGCATGGTTGTGGAGGGCTCTACGACAGTCCTGCCCATAGCGCAACGTGCGGCAGAGGAATATATGAATGCTCACAGTGAGGCTGACATATCCGTGCGCGGAGGCGGTTCAGGCGTGGGCATTACCTCGCTTATCGAAGGCACCTGCGACATAGCCAGCGCCTCACGGGCTATCAAAGAAGATGAGCTACAAAAAGCGGCTGCCCGCGGGCGGGCGCCGAAGGCCAATGTTATCGCAATGGACGGTATTGCGGTGATCGTGAACAATGCCAACAGCGTATCGGAATTGAGCAAGAAACAGCTCAAGGATATCTTCGTCGGCAAGATCACGGATTGGGCGCAGGTCGGAGGTCCGTCAGGCCGGATAGTTGTTGTGTCTCGCGATTCGGCAAGCGGAACGTTCGAGGCGTTCGGGGAGCTTGCGCTCGACAAGGCAAAGGTCCGCAAGGACGCGCTTATGCAGTCATCGAACCAGGCAGTCGCATCCGTGGTAAGCAAAACCCCAGGCGCCATAGGATATGTGGGCCTTGCGTACCTCAACGGCGTCAAGGCTTTGAAGATCGACGGCGTCAAACCCAGTAAAGAGACCGTGCTTTCGAAACAGTACAAACTTTCACGGCCTCTATTTATGTATACCAACGGCAAGCCGGCAGGTCTGGCCAGGGAATATCTCGATTTCATTCAGAGTCCGGCAGGACAGAAGCTCGTCGAAGAAGAGGGGTGCGTTTCAATCAGGTAGATCGATGGAAAACTTTACCAAAATAAAGGAAAAGATATACCGGGGCGGGTTTACCGCCCTGGCGTTCTCATCCCTTGTATTCCTCGCTGGGATCATCCTGCTTTTGTTAAAAGAAAGCCTGCCGTTGTTCAGGCATGTCAGGTTCTCGGATTTTATTTTCGGCAGGGCATGGTATCCGACCGCATCGGTGCCCGAATGGGGAATATTCCCCCTTATCATGGCGTCTTTCTGGGTGACGCTCGGCGCGCTTTTCATCTGCGTGCCCCTGGGCGTCGGGAGCGCTTTATATATCCACGAGATCGCAAGCGCACAGCAAAGAGTTTTTCTCAAGCCCCTGATCGAGATACTCGCGAGTATTCCGTCAGTCGTATACGGTTTTTTCGGAATGGTCGTTGCGGCGCCGTTTTTGCAGAAGGCATTCGGGCTGCCCACCGGATTATGCGCATTGACCGCGAGCATCATTTTAGGCATTATGGCTATCCCGACCGTGTGCAGCCTTGCGGAGGACGCATTGAGCTGCGTGCCGGACAGTTTCAGGGAGGCGTCGTATGCGGTCGGCGCCAACCGCTGGCAGACGCTCATGCGCGTCGTTCTTCCCGCAGCCGGTTCCGGGGTCTCGACCGCGATCATCCTGGGAATGTCGCGGGCGATCGGTGAGACCATGACCGTGCTGATGGTTGCAGGCGGAGCAGCTATCGTTCCGCGTTCATTCCTTCAACCGGTAAGGCCCATGACATCCACCATCGCAGCTGAGATGGGAGAGGCGGTCATGGGCAGCCTTCATTACAACGCCCTGTTTTCAATAGGGCTTGTCCTTTTCGTGATCACGCTTGTTTTTAATATGATCGCAGAAATGGTGTGCAAACGGTTCAGACTCAAACTCGGCATAGACAGATGAAAAAGCGATTTTCTCAGAGGATAGGTTTTGGCATTTTATGGCTGTGTATGGCCGCAACGCTCTTTTTCCTAGGCTCAATAATCTATTTCATCGTGGTGCGCGGAGCAGGAGTTTTTTCATGGCAGTTCCTGACCGATGTGCCGCGCAAATCCATGACCGCAGGCGGGGTTGCTCCTGCTATCGCGGGCACGGTGTACCTGACCATGGGCGCCATGGTTTTTGCCCTGCCACTGGGCATCGCCTGCGCCATATATTTGAACGAATACAGCCCCCGCGGGTTCATCGTAAATATCATACGCATGTCCATCAATAATCTTGCAGGCGTGCCGTCGGTCGTATTCGGACTGTTCGGCCTGGCGTTGTTCGTGAAATCCTTCAAATTCGGCGTATCGATCTTGTCGGGAAGCCTGACCTTGGGAATACTGGTGCTACCGCTTATTATTTCGGCTGCGCAGGAGGCGCTTATGGCAGTGCCGCAATCGCTGCGGGAGGCATCCCTTGCTCTGGGCGCAACGCACTGGCAGACGATCAAACGGATCGTCCTGCCCAACGCACTGTCCGGCATTTTGACCGGCGCGATCCTGTCCATCGGCAGGATCGCAGGGGAAACAGCGCCGATCCTGTTCACCGCAGCCACGTTCTATAACCGGGGATTCCCCAAAAGCATTTTTGACGAGGCCATGGCGCTGCCGTACCACATCTACGCGCTCATGACCGAGGGAACGCATCCTGATCAGCAGACCGCCATTGCCTACGGATGCGCACTGATCCTGTTATTGCTTGTGCTGGCCATTTCGGCATCGGCGATCATCATACGGCAGCGGCAGAGGAGATTCCATGCATGAAAAGATGAATGCGAAAATGGAAGCCCGGGAAATCAACTTTTATTATGGAGCGGTCCGCGCTTTGAAAAACATCAATATGTCTATTACCGGCAATACCGTTACGGCCATCATCGGGCCGTCGGGCTGCGGCAAATCCACGTTCATCCGGCTTTTGAACCGCATGCATGAACTGGTGGCTGGTTCTCGCGTCGAAGGCCATGTGTATCTTGACGGCAAAGATATACTGGACCCGACAATCGATGCGGTGGATGTTCGGCGTAGCGTCGGCATGGTGTTCCAGAAACCGAATCCTTTTCCCAAGACTATTTTCGAGAACATCAGCTACGGCCTGACCGTCAATAACGTGCGGGACAAGGATTATATCGAAGCAAAGGTCGTGGAATCGTTGAAAAAAGCCGCGCTGTGGGATGAGGTAAAGGACAGGCTTAAAGACAATGCTCTTCGCCTTTCCGGAGGACAGCAGCAGCGGTTGTGCATCGCACGGTGCCTTGCGGTGGGCCCTGAGGTCCTTTTGTTCGATGAGCCGTGCGCGAGCCTTGATCCGATTTCTACGGGCAAGATCGAAGAGCTCATGCTCGAACTCAAGAAGAACTATACGATCGTCATCGTTACGCATAATATGCAGCAGGCTGCGCGGGTATCAGATACGACTGGTTTTTTTCTGATGGGAGAATTGATCGAGTTCGGAAAGACACAGGATATCTTTACCGCGCCGAAGAATAAACAGACCGAGGCGTATATAACAGGGAGATTCGGATAATGGAAAAGCATAAAGTTCTGTTCGTATGTGTCGAGAATGCCTGCCGCAGCCAGATGGCAGAGGGGTTTGCCCGCGCGCTCGGCAGCGAGATCGTGGAAGCGTACAGCGCAGGGTCTCACCCTGCGTTCAGGATCAATCCTGATGCGATCAAGGTCATGCAGGAAGCTGGGATCGATATCAGCGGCCAGCGATGTAAAGGGTTCAAAGATCTTACCGTGCGGGATTTCGATTATGTGGTGACCATGGGCTGCGACGATATCTGCCCGTTCGTGCCGGCGCTGCGGCTTATCATAGCTCTTGAGCAGCCGGGCATAATCGGACATATTTAAAGGAGAGTTTTACTATGGAACGGCATTTTGACGAGGAGCTGGTGTTTTTGAGAAAAGACATCCTGATCATGGCAAGCATGGTCGAGAGCGCCATTGCCGCTTCTATCGAGGCGCTCAAGCAATCGAACAGGGGGTCTGCTGAAGAGGTCATCGCGCGCGACACGAATATAGACCAGTATGAGGTGAAGATCGTCAATGCCTGCGTGAGCCTTCTGGCGCTGCGCCAGCCCATGGCAGTCGATCTGCGGTTTATAACTATGGCCATGCAGATCAATACGGATCTTGAGCGCATGGGTGACCTTGCCGTTGACATCGCCCAGCGCGTGCTTGACCTTGTTGACAAACCGCTTTTGAAACCGCTTGTCGATATCCCTCAATTGTCCGTCATCGCCTGCGAGATGACGAGGGATGTAATTAAGGCTTTTCTTAATGATGATGTTGACCTGGCAAAAAAGATCATATTGCGCGACCGGGAAGCCGACGATTTGCGGAATAGGGTCCAGAGCGAATTGATCAACGATTACATGCTGAAAGACTGCTCCACCGTGCCCCGCGCTTTGCCCCTGCTTCTCGTTGCGCGCCATCTTGAACGCATCTGTGACCACGCAACCAATATCGCCGAGGATATCATCTATATCGCGCAGGCGAAGATCGTCAAGCACCGGCTTGAAGGCCTGGATGATATCGGGCTATAGAGCTTCAGCCCCCCGACTGCGGCCCCCTGCCATTTTACACAGATTTAACACATATTTAACACACGCTTAACCTTTGAGCCGTACAATCAATCTTGATTAACCAGGGGGGATTTATGGCCGGAATACTTGTAGCTTTGCTTATGTTAATACTGGGGACCAATGATGCGTTAGCAGGGAGCAAGATCAGCGCTTTGCAGATCAAGGGCTCGGATACCATGGTCAATCTCGGCCAGGCATGGGCAGAGAGATACATGGAAGAGCATCCCGACGCCTTCATCGCAGTGACCGGCGGCGGCTCTGGCACAGGCATGGCAAGCCTGATTTCAGGCACGTGCGATATTGCTATGTCATCGCGCAATATCAAACAGAAAGAAATTGATCAGGCAAATGCGAAAGGCCGCAGCCCTGTTGAAGTCAAGGTAGCGCTGGACGGCATTGCGGTCGTCGTTCACCCGAAGAATGCGGTCGGAAAGCTGACGCTCGACCAATTGGCTGACATTTTCAGCGGCAGGATCGCGAACTGGAAGCAGGTCGGCGGCGCTGATGCGAAGATTGTCATCCTGTCCCGTGAAGTTAATTCCGGCACGCATGTGTATTTTAAAGAGCACGTGCTGCGTAAAAACGACCCGGGCTTGAAAACGGAGTTCGCCCCGGACGCGCTCATGCTTTCATCGTCCCAGGCCATTGCGGATGAAGTCGCGGGAAACCCTTCAGCGATCGGCTATTACGGCATGGGATACATCTCTCCAAGGCAGAAGGTGATAGCGGTGGCAAAAGACGAAAAATCCGAATATATAGAACCCACCATAGATAATGTCGTGAAAAACCTGTATCCTATCTCACGGCCTTTGTATTTTTATTTCAACAACGAATGCCAGGGGCTGGCAAAAGAATTCATAGATTTCGCTCTGTCGCCTGAGGGCCAGGCAATAGTAAAAGAGACCGATTTTGTGCCGATCAAATAACGCGCCCGGCGCTCACGCACGGTAATGCCTATGTTGCGCAAATTCAAAGAATTCGTCATAGAGAAGCTGATCCTTTTGTGCGGTATCGCCTCGGTTATATTTGTGGCGCTTATCTTTGTTTTCCTTCTGAAAGAAGGCCTGTCCGTTTTCAAGTTCGTCAGGATCGGTGAATTTCTTGCGGGCAGGAGCTGGTATCCTATTTCAGAGCCTGCTCAACTGGGTATATTGCCTTTGATCCTGGGGTCGCTATGGGTGACATTCGGCGCAGCTGTTATCTCAGTCCCTATCGGCTTGGGTTGCGCAGTATATATCGCGGAGATCGCCCCGGGCAGGACAAAAGAGGTGCTTAAAGGCGGTATCGAGCTGTTAGCCGCCATACCGAGCGTTGTGCTCGGGTTCATCGGCATGGTGACGCTCGTGCCGCTGGTGAAAAATGTATTCCATCTTTCGACTGGCCTGACCGGCCTTTCAGGGTCCATCATCCTTGCGTTCATGGCAATGCCGACGATTGTATCCATTGCGGAGGACGCTTTGTATGCTGTGCCGAAATCATACAAAGAAGGCGCTTTTGCCCTTGGCGCCACGCACTGGCAGACGATCTGGCGCGTGCTCTTGCCCGCGGCATCGAGCGGCATTGTAGCGGCGGTGATGCTCGGTATCGGCAGGGTGATAGGAGAGACCATGGCGGTCATGATGATCACGGGGAATTCCGCAGTCATCCCGCGCGGGCTTCTGGAGCCGTTGCGGACATTGACCGCGACCATCGCAGCTGAAATGGGAGAAGCGGTTGTAGGCAGCGAGCATTATTTCGCGTTGTTTGCGATCGGCATCATCCTGTTTATTATCAGTTTTGCGATCAATGTGACCGCGGATCTTTTCCTGCATAAACACAAATGA
The DNA here is from genome assembly GCA_029571225.1 of Candidatus Omnitrophota bacterium. Lineage (GTDB taxonomy): Bacteria > Omnitrophota > Gorgyraeia > Gygaellales > Profunditerraquicolaceae > JAGOOP01. The sequence goes on from JAKPTF010000031.1 coordinate 20,209, forward strand.
GCAAACATCCCTTACGCACACAAAAGATCGCGTTTTTTTTGCTGCTGGTTGCCACGCTTTTGATCGTCGTTCCGGTCGGCCTGATCGTGGTGGTGATCATCCAGAAAGGATGGCCTGCGGTCAACTGGCAGTTCTTGTCAGAGATGCCGCGCCAGGGCATGCGCGCAGGAGGCATATTCCCCGCGATCGTCGGAACGCTGTATCTGGTAACCGGCGCTATCCTGTTCGCTTTGCCCATCGGGCTGCTCGCAGCGGTATACTTAAGCGAGTACGCCAAAGACAATATTCTCACGCGCTCGATAAAGCTGGCCATTGTGAATCTCGCAGGCGTGCCGTCGGTAGTTTACGGCCTGTTCGGCCTTGCGCTCTTTGTCGTGTTCTTCAAATTCGGCGCGTCGATCCTTTCAGGGTCCCTAACCCTGGGCATAATGATCCTTCCTTTGATTATCACCGCGTCGCGCGAAGCGCTTGAGGCAGTGCCGTATTCGTTCAGGGAGGTGAGCCTGTCGTTAGGGGCAAGCAAATGGCAGACTATCAGGCATATCGTTTTGCCCAATGCGATCCCCGGCATCATCACCGGCACGATCCTCGGCCTCGGAAGGGCAGCGGGCGAAACCGCGCCTATCCTGTTCACCGTTGCAGCGTTCTATCTGCCGCGGCTGCCGCAATCGGTATTCGACCAGGCAATGGCATTGCCGTATCATCTCTATGTCATATCAACGCAGGTTCCCAATGTTGATGAGAAAGTCCGCTACGGCACAGCGCTGGTGCTCTTGAGTATGGTGCTGTTTATGAACCTTGTCGCTATCATCATACGGTATAGGTTCAGGAAAAAGAAGAAATGGTGAAATTCTCCGTTGAAGCACTTGATATATGGTTCGGCAAAACGCAGGCGCTGAAACACGTGACCATGAGCGTACGAGAAAAAGAGATATTAAGCGTCATCGGTCCCTCGAACAGCGGAAAGACCTCTTTTTTGCGCATGCTCAACCGATTCAATGAAGAAAACCCGGAATTCCGCATGTCCGGCGTGGTATCGATGGACGGAAGGGATGTCCGCAAGATCGACCGCGAGACCCTTCGCAGAAAGATCGGTATGGTATTCGCGCTTCCGCTTCCTTTGCCGTTATCCATTTTCGACAATGTCGCTTACGGGCCGCGCATGCACGGGGAGAGAGATAACAGACGGGTTGCTCAGATCGTGGAGCGATCGCTCAAACAGGCGTTCATCTGGGACGAGGTTAAGGACCGGCTTCATGAATCTGCGTTCAAGCTTTCAGGCGGCCAGCAGCAGCGGCTGTGCATTGGGCGCACACTGGCGGTGGGTCCGGAAGTTATCCTTTTTGATGAGCCCTGTTCAGGGCTTGACCCCATATCGACCGCAAAGGTGGAAGAGACCATGATGATCCTGAAAAAAGATTATACGATAATTCTGGTGACCAATAATGTCAAGCAGGCAGCGCGCGTGGGGGATCGGACCGCGTTTTTCCTGTCGGGAGAGCTGGTCGAGCTTGATGCAACCGATAAGATGTTCACCGCGCCGTCTGACAAACGGACCGATGATTACATCCGGGGGAAGTTCGGATAGTGCCAAACGCATTGCATAACACAATAGCCAGGCCTGTGATCGAAGTCCGTAAATTGAATTTGTGGTATGGAGATTTCCGGGCATTAAAAGACGTGAGCGCGGCGTTTCGCGAGAATATGATCACCGCGATTATCGGGCCTTCGGGATGCGGTAAATCGACCTTGCTACGGACCTTCAACAGGATGAACGATCTGGTGGAGGGCGTGCGCACAAGCGGCAGCATCATGGTTGATGGGGTCAATATCATCGGTTCTGATGCGGACCTTATCGATTTGCGCAAGAAAGTCGGCATGGTGTTCCAGCGGCCCAATCCGTTCCCGCTGTCAGTCAGCGAGAACATCCTTTTCGGGCTGAAGATTCACGGTCTGGTATCCGAGCGCAATGAGCTTGATGCGATTGTTGAGAAAAGTCTACGGGCTGTGCTTTTATGGGACGATCTAAAAGATAGATTGAGCAAGTCCGCGTTGTCATTGTCTCTTGAACAGAAACAGAAGCTCTGCATCGCGCGTTTGATCGCGGTCAAGCCGGAAGTTCTGTTGATGGATGAGCCATGCTCCACCCTTGACCCTCAGGCAACGGCCAGGATCGAGGAATTAATGCGTGAGTTAAAACGGGATTATACTATAATAATCGTGACTCATAATATGCAGCAGGCAGCCCGGGTATCTGACGAAGCCGGCTTTATGCTGCTCGGAGAAATGGTCGAGTTCGGCGCGACTGCGCAGGTGTTTACCGCGCCCCGGGACAAGCGCACCGAAGATTATATAACCGGACGCTACGGATAATCGCAAGGAGTTTACTATGCAAAGACATTTTGATGATCAGTTAAAGGACCTGCATCAGGAGATTCTGAAAATGGGCGTTATGGCCCAGGAGGCCATATTCCGATCCATTGAGGCTTTAAAGAGCCGGGATAAGGCACAGGCCGAGGAGGTTATAGCCAATGACAGGAAGATAGACGGCATCGAGAACGCCATTGACGAGCAGTGCATAGATCTTATTGCGCGGAATCAGCCCATGGCAGGCGATTTGCGGTTCATTGCGACGGCTCTGAAGATTAATGCCGACCTTGAGCGAATTGCGGATCTCGCAGTGGACATCTGCCAGCGGGTTCTTGAACTGGTCGAGAAGCCGCTTTTAAAGCCGCTCATAGATATACCGCAGCTCTCGGCCATTGCCCAGAAAATGGTCAAGGATTCCATTGACGCGTTTGTCAGCAGGGACAGCGGCCTTGCCAAAAAAGTGATGCTTGCTGATTCTGAAGCGGATCAGCTCAGGGATAGGGTGCAAAGCGAGCTGATCAACGATTATATGGCAAAAGACGCTACCACCGTTGACCGGGCAGTGGCCCTGTTGTTGATCGCCCGCTACCTTGAGCGCATATGCGACCACGCCACCAACATAGCTGAAGATGTCGTCTATATGGTGGAAGGCAAGATCGTCAAGCACCACAGCGACGACCTTTAAAAAAGACCCCTTCCCTTTAGATTGTCGATAATATAATAAACTCTGTGGACTTTTAAATGCTTATTTGACAAAAAAGCAGAGCGTAGTAACCTCAAGTTGTTCGCCAGAACAACAAAAAAGGAGGTTACATGAAACCGCTCTGCTTCGAAGGGTATTATCGCAGAAGA
>JAKPTF010000040.1 GCA_029571225.1 Candidatus Omnitrophota bacterium
AGTTCTGTTCCCGCGCCAGGCCCGAGCACCATGATCCGGCACGGCTCATAGATACCCATAAACGTCTTGAGAATATACTCGGCAGTTTCTGGCAGACTGCGCGTATTTGTCCAATCAAGGCCTTGCCGGAACATGGAGTAAGCGTCGGGTAACTCTTTTCCCCCTGGATTGACAATATCCCCGTCTTGCTCGCCCCGGGTGATATCTTTATGCAGAAGCTGTATCGTGAAATCTCCGCGGCCATGCGGCGTAACAAGCGCACCGGGACCTTTTTCGGCAAACATCTGGATCCCGCCATCTGCTGCTATCGAGAGGACCGAAGGCGAGGGCGCCTCTTTGTTTTGAACGCCGAGCTGTATTCCTCCTGAAAAATACTGCCGTATGGTCAGGCCATGCTGCGTCCGGACCGCATCCTGGATGTTATATTCGCCTTTTTGGAACGATTCCTGATATTGCTTGAAATACGCATCTTTGGTCCACGCTGTCTTTGACGTCAGCCCGGCAAGGTCCCTGCTGTCGATACCCTGATCCGCGATGTTCGATCGTTTCGATTTGAACCACTGCGCCAGGATCAGTGAGTAATACACCTGGCGCAAAGATGCGTACCTTCTGGAAACATTGACGTCTCTTGAAAGCCTGGGAAGGATGTCTTCTTTGAGGATCCGGGAGGAATAATCATTGAGTGTTTTCACGCGCGAATCCGGATAATCCTCTGCCGCGACGGTTTTGACATGATCCGCCTCGAGCATGACTTTGAGCGTGGCTTTGTAAATATATGCGCTGGTGCCGGCATCCCGCAGGATTATTTCATTGGGCACGATCCATGGCCTTGTTACAGTAGGGATCGAAATACCTTCATTGCCGAACAATTCTTCTGCCTTCTTATACAGTTTATCCCAGTATGCTTTGCCCTCTTTGGTTTTCGGCGACGTATATGCGGCAAGGTCTTTTTTCAGCTGTACATCCGCAGCGAGGAAGATTTTGCCGATATCGGTCTTAGCCAGGGCATCTTCAATGACGCAATCAGGCGCATCAGGCCGCAGGTTTACCCAGAACGACGAATTAGGCAGCCGCAGACCGATGAAAAAATACGTCATCATTTCCCTGATAGACTGTTCCAATTCATGTTGGCTGCTTCCTTTTACATCTCCCCTATCAAGCAAAACCGAGAAGCTGCGGGATGACCGGTCAAAATCGATTGAACGTAAATGTATCGGACGGAATGAATCCGGCAAGGGCATAAGGATGCCGGAAGCAGCGGGCATGCTCGCAGGCAAAACCTGGGCAAACACGGCTTGTTCGAAGATAAAACAAAAGCTGAGGACAAGCGCTGTGACCCGCTTAAGCGCTTTAATAAAGTCGTTCATATGTGGAAATAAAAATGCCACGGCTTAATCTCCCATCAATTAAGAACCGTGGCAATTCTTAATTCATGTAAAAAATAATAAGTTGTGGCCTGAGTGAAACGGGATGCTCAGGTTTACCTACAGTCGTACTTAAAGCTTACTATATATATGGTGAAAATCAAGGGTTCAGCCCGGCCTTGGTGAAAACGCTTTCAAATGTGTTGAAATGCGTCATCATAACTGATAAAATTAGCTTATGGATACCCTCACCCCCATGCTCAAACAATACCAGGAGATCAAGGCAAAGAACCAGAACGCCATCCTTTTTTTCCGGCTCGGCGACTTCTATGAAATGTTCATGGAGGATGCGAAAAAGGCGTGCGGCATTCTGGACGTGGTCCTGACATCGCGCGATGCGGGCAAGGCAGGCCGTATCCCCATGTGCGGGATCCCCTTTCATGCCGCTGATACATATATTGCAAAGCTGATCAAAGCAGGATTAAAAGTCGCGATATGCGAACAGGTTGAGGATCCGGCGCTTGCAAAAGGCCTGGTCAGGCGTGACGTGATCAAGGT
>JAKPTF010000043.1 GCA_029571225.1 Candidatus Omnitrophota bacterium
GCGCAATGCCTGGAAAGAAGCCTTTGGATTTGACGTATGGTATCCGTATTACCAAGCGAAAAAGGTGGAACGCTGGGTCAAGAAAAAGGCAAGCGTCAAGGTGTTCAGCATGAAAGGCGAGCCCATCATAGAAAAAGGACGCCTGATGTATTCATTCACCTCCAGGTTCTGATCTCTCCCGCAGTCAAACATTCTCCAGCAAAATCATTGCTCAATCCGCGAATCTGCGTTACAATATGATCAATTATGATTTCCAGGTCGATCAACAGGAAAATCGGCGAGCTTTTGATCGAGCGCAAGGTCATCAGCCCCGCGGAGCTCGAAAAGGCCCTTGAGGCACAGCGCCAGAAGGGCGGCTATATCAGCCAGCATCTTATCTCCATGGGGTATGCCACGGAGCTCGATGTCGCGGTCGCGCTGTCGAACCAGTATGATTTCGCCTATCTGCCGCTGAAACTCTACACGATTCCCCGTCCGGTGCTTTCGCTCGTCCCGTTCAAGTGGGCGCGCCTGTATACCCTGATCCCCATCGACAAGATAGGCAACACCCTGTCAATCGCAATGGCCGACCCGCTCAACGAAGGCGTCGTCCAGATGATCGAACAGATGACGAACTATGACGTCAAGGTTTTCATCAGCACGTTCTCCGAGATAAAGGAGGCCATCGAGCACTATTACCAGGACGATATCCGAAAGATGCGCGAGGCCAGTTCCCAGGACCTCAAGAAATACGCCTTGATGCAGGAGTTCATCCAGACCAGGGCGTATAGCGGCGCCGAGCGCAGGAGGTTCGCCAGGGTCAATAAGAAAATCGCCATGGATTATATGTTCCATGGCAAGGCATTTCAGGCGTACACGGTCAATATGAGCATCGCGGGGATATGTTTCGTGGCCACGGTTGCGCTGCCCGTTGATACGGATCTTATCTGCGAGCTCGATTTTAAAGGAGGCAGAGGCGTCGATTTCATCGTGAAGGTGCTCCGCGTGCAGAGAAAAGAAACCGCGCAGCAGTCCCGGCCCGAGTTCGAGGTCGCCGGGATGTTCGAATTCATCGGAGACGACGACAGGTCGGTGCTTGCGGATTTTTTAAGCGGCGAGGCTGATTAAACCAGGGAGGATGCAGGATGGAGATACTGATGTTGATCTTTATCATCGCACTGTATGTGTTCAGCGCCATATGCCTGAAACGTATCGCTGAAAAGACCGGCCATGCGGACAAATCGTGGTACGCGTGGGTTCCTATCGCCAACATCGTTTTGACATGCTTGATCGCTGGCAAGCCCGGCTGGTGGACAGTTCTCATGTTCATTCCGCTGGTAAATATCGTCATCTCCGTTTTGATATGGTTGAAAGTGGCAGAGGCATGCAAGAAACCGGCATGGCTGGGGTTTATTGTCGTTTTGGTCCCGGTCGGCAACTTGATCGCACTGGGGATCCTGGCATTTTCAAAGTGACAGCGCCGCAGGCGCACATCCTTCATACCGGGTCAGTAAGGAGGCAGGAATGAAAAGAGCGCTTTACATCTTGTGTTTGGTCAGTTTGGCGGTCGGCCTGCTTGCATCCATCGAGGTGACGACCAGCTTTCAGCACGTTGTCGCGGCTATCTCATACGTGTCGGCTGCGATCTTTTTTTCCGCTGCCGCAGTCGTCCGTTCGATCGACAGGCTGCGGGAGCAATTACTCGGCAAGAGATAGGCTGGTATCATGAAAAAATACGTTTTTTTATTCTTGTCCGTCATGATGATCCGCTCGGTTGCGCTGTGCGCTGAAGACAAGAGCGTCTGGAAGGATGGCCAATTATACGAAGGAGCGGCATACGATGCCCTTGAGGCAAAGGTCAAAGAAGAGGTCAAGAAAGTCGCGGAAGAATATGCGATGGCCCTTTTGATGAAGGACAGCGATGACCTGGAAGAACGGACGTATTACGAAGGGTTTCCGTCTGAAAAGAAGGCAAAGATATCATCCCTTATCAGCGCCCACCATAATAAGGAGGGTTTTGCGTGCACGAACATAGAGGTGATCACCGTCAAGCTGAAGAATGACATGAAAGAGGCTTCTGTCGGGGTCAAGGTATATTTTTCGACTGTTGACACCAGAGGAGGCCTGAGTACCGCGCCCATCAGCATCCAGTCCTGGAAATTCGTCAACCGGTATGACGAATGGTATTATTCCCTCGATAAATAATCTCCCACAAAAGCGGGTCCCATGCCGATCAGGCCATGCACTGATAAAGATTTTGACGTGATCTTTGAGATCATTAACGACGCCGCCCGGGCGTATCAGGGCCATATCCCTTCGGACCGCTGGAAAGAACCCTATATGTCAAGGCAGGAATTGAGCCATGAGATATCAGCGGGGGTCAGGTTCTGGGCATGCGAAGAAGATGGGGTCGTGCTGGGGGTCATGGGGATCCAGGATGTCAGGGACGTCACCCTGATCAGGCATGCCTATGTGAGGACGGCTTTGCGCAATAAGGGCGTCGGTTCAAAGCTTCTGGCGTTTTTAATGGCGCAAACGGACCGGCCGGTGCTCATCGGAACGTGGAAAGACGCCGCATGGGCTGTTAGATTCTATGAGAAGCACGGATTCAGATGTGTGCCTGAAGAGGAGAAAAACATGCTTCTGCGGACATATTGGAATATCCCCGCCCGTCAAATAGAAACTTCCGTCGTATTACGGCAGACCACCGCGCACCGTTAATGGTTTTGTCCCTCCAGAAGGCCTCTGTTGCCCAGAATTAAGTTGATTCAACCGCTGTTTCGGGCTACAATAACTAAAACCGGACGGAGTGGTATGCCGATTTTACATGCGAAAATATGGCGGTATGCATCGGTGGCAGCTGCCGCGGTCTTCTGCATTCCGTGCGCGGCCCGCTGCCAGCATATCGAGGTAACAACGAACAAGAATACATTTAAGGCCGGCGAGAAAGTCGAATTGACGATAACAAACATATCCCCGGTGAGCGTGTTCTGTATTGCGGCGAGTTCGAAACCCGAGATGGGCTTGAGCAATATCGAACGAAAAGCCTCGGTCGGCTGGGACGCGTTGCCTCTGCGCTGCCGGCAGCCGTCCTGCACCGTCGATTATACGGTTCCTGCGCCGGAGGAGATCAAGGCAGGCAGGAAAGCCGCATTCTCATGGACGCCCAGGATATACGAGGATAACGCGTATGTGAGCCCCGGCCCGGGCACGTACCGCGTGGCTGTATTGTACCAGGTGAAAAAAGAAACCGATCCGTCATCCTGGAACTGGACAACGGTGCGGTCAAATACCTTTACTCTGGAGTGACCCATGTCTTTCAAATATATCCGTCAGATACCCAGCGCCGGCGAGATCCTGAGCCAGATGCCCGTTCCCGAGGAGCTTAAGAAGGTTAAAAAGAACAGGGACCGCCGGATCGCCGGCGTCTTCGAGGGCACGAGCGATATGTTCCTCCTCATCATGGGGCCGTGTTCGGCCGATAACGAGGATGCGGTGTGCGAGTATGTGTCCAGGCTTGCGAAGCTCCAGGACCGGGTAAAGGAAAAGTTTTTGCTGATCCCGCGCGTATACACGAACAAGCCCCGCACGACCGGCGAAGGATATAAGGGCATGATGCACAGCCCTGATCCCAAAGACCAGCCCAATATCGTGCAGGGATTAAAAGCCCTTCGAAAAATGCATCTGCGGCTTTTATCAGAATCAGGATTGACGAGCGCCGATGAGATGCTCTACCCGGGGAATTATCCCTATCTGGAGGATATCCTGTCCTACGTCGCCGTCGGCGCCCGCTCCGTCGAGAACCAGCAGCACCGGTTGACCTGCAGCGGCCTTGACATCCCCGTGGGCATGAAGAATCCGACGAGCGGCGACCTCAATGTCATGCTGAATTCAGTGCAGGCCGCGCAGGCTCCCCATGTGTTCATTTACCGCGGCTGGGAGGTCAAGACATCGGGCAATCCCTATAGCCACTGCATATTGCGCGGGGCCATGAACCAGTACGGCCAGTATATCCCGAATTACCATTACGAGGACATGATGAAGCTTGCCGATATGTATCATAAGCGGCAGCTTGTTAACCCTGCGGTCATCATCGATACCAACCATGCCAATTCCGGCAAGAAATTCGACGACCAGCCGCGCATCGCAAAAGAGGTCATGTACGGTATCAAGCATTCCCGAGCGCTCCGGTCGTTCGTCAAGGGTCTGATGATCGAGAGCTATTTGGTCGAAGGTTCGCAGGATACGTCAGGCCGCGTCTTCGGTAAATCCATCACCGACCCCTGCCTCGGCTGGGAAGATTCGCGCAACCTTGTCCTGAAACTGGCCGAATATCTGTAGAAGCTGCGGCAGAGCTGGAAAAAAGAGATGAAAAAACATGTACGGTGGCAGATTTTTCTGATTGCGGGGCTCGTCGGGCTGTCGGCTGTCCTGTATTTCGTTCATTTCCTGATTTTCAGGGATGCGCACCATATTTTTCTTTATTTGATCGGGGACATAGCATTCATCCCCATTGACGTGCTCCTCGTCACCCTGGTCCTGCATCAGATCATCACCAAACACGAAAAGCAGGTGATGCTCAAGAAGATGAACATGGTGATCGGAGCGTTCTTCAGCGAATCGGGCACGCAGCTGCTGCGGCTGTTCGTTGCTTTTGACAGGAACCAGGGCGCTTTGCGGCATGAACTTGTGTTTGACAAGAGCTGGGGGCAGGCCGACTTCGACAAGGCCGTTTCCGCGATGAAAAATCATGAGTTTTCCATCGATCAGCAGACGGGGGATCTGGGAACGTTACGGGAATTCCTCATTTTTCACAGGACGTTCCTCCTGACATTGCTCGAGAACCCGATACTCCTGGAGCATGAGGAGTTCACATCGATGCTGTGGGGTGTGTTCCATCTTGCGGAGGAATTATCCGCGCGTCCTTCGGTCAGGGACCTGCCTGCATCCGACCTCGAGCATCTTTCCGGAGACATAAAGCGCGCGTACGGCATATTGATCGTGCAGTGGCTGCGATATATGAAGCATCTGCACAAGGATTATCCATATTTGTTCTCGCTGGCGATGCGCACGAACCCGTTTGACGCAAAGGCGAGCGCGGTGGTGAAATAGGATGCCGGCACAAACAAAAAACCCCAAGCGTGGTTACTTGGGGTTTTTCGCAGGTGATAGGCCTCAATAGCTTGCCGCTATCGACCGTCCTCCTTGCTTGAAAGATGAACTTTTTCCTTCTTGCATATAAAGCATGCCACATGATCGGCAGGATTTCAAGGCCTTTTTTTCTGGCCGCCGGTGTCTTTTTGTGCTGTTGTCCGGCGTTGCTCGCGCAGCAGGCGTTGCCGGAATTTTCCGGCCATGACCGCGTGCTCATCCTCGCGCCGCATCCTGACGACGAGTCAATCGCGACGGGCGGCGTTATCCAGCGCGCGGTCAAGGCAGGCGCCGAAGTCAAGGTCGTGTGCTTTACCAACGGCGATAATAATGAGTTCTCCTTTATCGTGTATGAAAAAAGGATCACGTTCCGCAAAGGCATCTTCCTGCATATGGGCATGGTGCGAGCGGCAGAGACCATGGAGGCGATGAGATTCCTCGGCGTCAAGAAGAGCGACGTCAATTATATGGGGTATCCTGATTTCGGCACCATGGAGATCCTCGGCAAATACTGGAACACCTCAAAGCCGTACCGGAGCTGGCTTCCCCGCGTCCGGAAGGTATCGTATCAGGACGCGTTGTCAATAGGCGCTCCGTATGTCGGCGAAAGCATACTTTCGGATCTTAAGACAGTCCTGACGGCGTTCAAGCCGACCGGGATATTCGTTTCTCATCCCGCTGATCTGAACCGCGATCATCAATCCCTGTATCTGTTCCTGCGCGTGGCTTTATGGGACCTGGAAGGCGCGATCGAAAAGCCCGCAATATACCCGTATCTCATCCATGGGATCGGGTGGCCCCGGCCGCGGGGCAGGCGGCCGAAGCTTTCGCTTAAACCGCCGAAAACGCTTGCCGGCCTTTCCTGGTATCAGCTCTTGCTGACAGAAGAAGAGCTCTCCAACAAGCAAAAGGCCATTGGGATGTACAAAAGCCAGATAGCGTATAATCCTCCGTACCTTTATACCTTTGCCCGCGCCAATGAATTATTCGGCGATTTCGAGCATGTTGACATCCACCGTTCTCTTGATGAGGGAGACATCGAGTGGCAGAGCGTCGGCTCCGGCAACGGCGCGCAGGCCAACGGAGCGTTCCTGCAGTATGCCGTCGTTGACAAGGATCTGCGCATCAAGGTCGCTTTGCGCAAAAAGATCGATAAGAACATCGGTCTGTATATCAATCTGCTCGGGTATAACAAAAAAAAGGGATTTGCCGCCATGCCGAAGCTGGCCATCACGGTCGGACGGCGCGGCATGCGTATCAAGGATAAAAAGGACGTTGTGTTCATCAAGGATGCCAGGCTTACTTTTCAGGGATCGACCGCGTATATTTCCATACCCCTTGCCAGCCTGGGGGACCCGGATTATATTATGGCACGGGCGCGGCGCCGTTTCTTCCGCGTGCCGCTTGATGCGGCAGCCTGGCGGATCTTAAAGGTGCGTTGATATGGCAGTCGTGGCGGTCCGGCATTATCGTGCGAATGACCGGAACAAAGTCAGGCAGATCTCCTGGGATACGGCATTTATGGGAGATCCTGCGTCAGCGTTCTTTGAGAGCCGGGAATTCATGATGGACCTTCTGACCGGATACTTTACCGATTACGAGCCTGGATCGTGCTTTGTCGCCGAGTCGGGCAGCACGGTCGTCGGTTATCTGCTGGGTTGTTGTGATTCCCGCGCGCTTGACAGGGTCTCGGTGCGGTCCCTTGTCCCCAGGTTGCTGGCGCGCCTGGCAAGCAGCGATGTGCTGGTGCGCAAAAAGAACCTTGTCTTCGGACTGCATATGCTTTGGAGCCTTATCCGCGGGCAGTTATACTGCCCTGATTTCAGCAGGGAATACCCGGCGACTTTGCATATCAATATCGCGGACGGCTTTCGCCGCTGCGGCGCAGGTTCGCGACTGATGGAAGCGTTTTTGTCGTATCTGAAGGACAAAGGCATACCCGGCGTGCGTCTTGCCACGTATTCACGGGATGCGGGCGCGTTCTTTGCCAAGAGCGGCTTCACGCTGGTATTCAGCAAAACGAGGTCGTATTTCAGGTATATCCACGGCCGCGACGTCAGCGTTTATATTTACGCACGGAAACTCGATGATTCATCAAAAGGAAGCTCATAGCGGGGCGCCTGTGAAGGTGTGTCAGTCGCTCGAACAGGCGAAGCCTTTCAGGCTTCGCAACTCGCTTTGTGACACACCTTCACAGGCGCCCCTTTATCAGCCTTTATTTCGATGGAACATCTGAACGATATATCTATAAGGTACCTCAAAGGAATAGGCCCGAAACGCGCCGAAACCTTTGCCGGCCACGGCATCAGGTCAGTGGAGGACCTTTTGTATTATTTTCCCCGCAGGTACGAGGACCGCACGAAGTTCGCCTCAATCGCCATGCTGCGCGAAGGGGAATCTCAAACGATCAAGGCAACGGTCACGGTGAGCAGCGAGCGCCGGTCATGGAGGCGCAAGGGTTTCAGCATCACGCAGGCAGTGGTCGATGACCGCACAGGCAGGCTTGAATGCGTGTGGTTCAACCAGCCCTATATGAAACAATATCTCAAGCCGCAGAGTACGGTGATCCTTTACGGCAAACCGCAGCGGTACGCAGGCAGGCTGCAGATGTCCAATCCGGAGTTCGAGCTTGTTTCGGATGAAGGCGCGGATGAGTCCCTGAATATCGGCCGTATCGTTCCCGTGTACACTGTCCCTTCCGGCATCGGCCAGCGGAGTTTCCGCAGGCTCATGCGGGAGGCGCTTGATAAATACGTTGCCCATCTGTCCGATTTTCTTCCGTCCGGGGTGCGCGCGGCGCAGGAGTTGTATGACCTGCGCAGGAGCATCGCGAACATCCATTTTCCAGAAAACGAAGAGGTCCGCGGCAGGGCGTATGCGCGCCTGGCATTTGAAGAGTTCTTCCTGTTCCAGGTCCCGCTTATCATGCGCAAAGTGAGAAGAAAGCAGGTATCCGGCATACGCCATTCGACCTCCGGAAAGCTTGTGGACGGTTTTATCAGGGGCCTTGCGTTTACGCTGACGGAAAGCCAGCAGCAGGTCCTTGAAGAGATCAGCTCTGATATGGCCGCATCCCAGCCCATGCACCGGCTTTTGCAGGGCGATGTGGGTTCCGGCAAGACCGTGGTTGCGACAGCAGCAGCGATGATGGCGATACAGGGAGGATATCAGGCTGCAGTGATGGTGCCGACCGAGATACTGGCAAAACAGCATTATGAGAAGATATCCGCGCAGGTCTCAGGCGTCCGGGTCGGACTTTTGACATCAGGGTTATCGAAGAAGGATCACGAGAAGGCGATCCGGGAGATCGGCGGCGGGACCATCGATCTGGTCATAGGAACGCACGCGCTTCTGGAAGAAGACGTCCGTTTCAGCAAACTCGGCCTTGTCGTCATAGACGAGCAGCACCGTTTCGGCGTGGGGCAGCGCGCGCTGCTTCCCCGCAAAGGGCATAACCCCGATGTCCTCATCATGACCGCGACGCCCATACCCCGGACGCTCGCCATCACGATATACGGGGACCTGGATGTATCGGCGATCAACGGCCTGCCTCCGGGCCGCAAGCCGGTTTCGACGCAATGGATCACTGAAGATCGCAGGGAATGGCTGTATCAGATTGTCAGGCGCGAGGCCAAAGCCGGCAGGCAGGTTTATGTCGTATACCCTCTTATTGAGGAATCCTATGCCATGGACCTGTTGAGCGCGGAAAAGATGTATGAAGAATTCAAGGCAAGGACCTTCAGGGACCTGAACGTCGGCCTCATACACGGCAGGCTGAAACAGCAGCAGCAGGACGCTGTCATGGCTGAATTCAAGCACGGCAGGATCGATATTCTCATCGCGACCACGGTGCTTGAGGTGGGCATCGATGTCGCCAACGCCACCTGTATGGTCATAGAACATGCTGACCGGTTCGGGTTGTCGCAGCTGCATCAGCTGCGCGGCAGGATCGGCAGGGGGGCGCACGCATCGATCTGCATCCTGGTATCGGAGGCCAGGACGGAGGAAGCCCGTGCCAGGCTTGAAGCCATGGTCAGCTCCAATGACGGTTTTGTCATTGCCGAAGAGGACCTCAAGATCCGCGGCCCCGGAGAATATTTCGGAAGCCGTCAGCACGGCCTCACGGGCCTGCGCATCGGCAATCCCCTGACGCAGATGCAGCTTCTTAAAAAAGCCAGGGAAGAGGCTGTGAGGCTCGTGTCCCAGGACCCTGATCTGAAGGACCCGGGCAACCGGCCGTTGAAGCTCAAGATCGTGCAGCGGTTCCCTGAATACGAAAGATTATCAGTGGCAGGATAATATGCATATCATCAGCGGGAAATATAAAGGAGCGGCGTTAAAAGCCCCCGCGGGCATCAGGCCCACAGAGGACCGGGTGCGCAAGGCGTTATTCGACATCCTGGGGGATATGACCGGGTGTTCTTTCCTGGAGCTTTTCGCCGGTTCCGGCGCTGTGGGGCTGGAGGCGCTTTCCCTGGGCGCGCAAGGGGTCGTCCTGGTCGAAAAGGACCGCACAGGCCTGCATGCGATCCGGGGCAATATCTCCGGCCTGAAACCGCAGCCATCCGGCACAGCCATCGAGGTCTATCAGGACGATGCGATGGAAGCGGTTTCGAGGCTTTCCGGGCAGGGCAGGCGGTTTGACGTCATATTCGCCGATCCGCCGTATTATAAGGGATTATCAGAAAAAATCTTGCAAAGCATTGAAGAATATGATATATTAAACGATATTTCAGGATTCCTGATTATCCAGCATTTTAAAAAGGATCCCTTGCCATCGAAGCAAGGGAATTTGGTTTTATTCAAGCAGTCCAGGTACGGGGACACCGTCCTTTCCTTCTATCAGCATCCATGAGCGCCAAAGCAATATATCCAGGAACGTTCGACCCATGCACGTTCGGCCATCTTGACATCATCAAGCGGGCGCGTGAGATATTCCCGGAGGTCATTGTGGCGGTCGCGCACAATCCCGGGAAAAAACCTCTTTTTTCCGTTGCAGAACGCGTGGCCATGCTTAAAAAGGCCACCCGCGGGATGAAGGGCGTGTCCGTGGCTGATTTCAACGGCCTGGTGGTGAAATTCGCGCGGCAGCATAAGGTCAATGTGCTGATCAGGGGAGTGCGCATGCTCTCGGATTATGAATACGAGTTCCAGATGGCGCTGACCAACCGGAAGCTCGCCCCTGATATCGAGACGATCTTTCTGATGCCGCAGGAGACGTTCAGTTATATTTCCTCAAAGCTTTTGAAAGAAGGCGCCGTGCTGGGAGCCGACCTGTCAGCGTTCGTGCCGAAATTCATAGCGCAGGAGCTCTCGAAGAAGATCTGCCATGAAAGTACAGGTTGACCGGATCAGGCCCGAAGGGCTCACGGTCCAGGAACAGGCCGACCCGCAAAAGCTCGATCTCAACACCGATATCGCCGGGTTCAAGAGCCCTCTGCAGGTAGAGGCGCGGTTGCAGCGGGTCAATGACGTCGTGAACGCCTCATTGACCGTCCGGGGACGGCTTTCCATGAAATGCTGCCGGTGTTTATCGGAATTTATCGTCGAGGTGGATAAAGATTTCAGCGTCGATTATCCGCTGGAAAAAGGCGCGCGCACGATCGACCTCGACCCGGATATCAGGGATTATATCATGCTCGAGTATCCCCTGAAGCCGTTATGTAAAGAGTCCTGCAAAGGGCTTTGCCCCGGATGCGGGGCGGATCTTAATACCGTGGCGAAATGCAATTGTGATTAATCTTTAAGGAGGAAATACCATGCCGTTACCGAAACGAAGACATTCAAGCACCCGGGGCAAAAAACGAAGGACGCACTGGAAGGTTGCAAGTCCCGGCCTGTCGGTTTGCCCGCAATGCAAGACCCCCAAGCTGAGCCATCGTATATGCCCTGTCTGCGGCGCTTACGCCGGCAAGCAGGCAGTGGAGATCAAGGTCAAAGCGGAAAAAAAGAAAGAGAAATAATCAACCCACGCCATGAAAATCGTAGTTGATGCCATGGGAGGTGATCACGCGCCCGATGTCGTGATCGAAGGGGCCATTGCCGCAGTAAAAGAGTACGGGGTTGAGGTCGTCCTTGTAGGGGACCAGCCCAGGATCGAAACGCTGCTGGCAAAATCCGGATTCAGTTCCAAAAATCTGACCGTATGCCCTTCGACCGAAGTGATCGAAATGCACGACCCGGCGGCAACGAGCGTCAGGCGTAAGCGTAATTCATCGATCGTCGTTGGCCTGAAGCTTGTCCGCGACGGCAAGGCCGATGCTTTCTTCAGCGCGGGCAATACCGGAGCAGCCGTTTGTGCAGGCACTTTGACTCTTGGCTTGCTCCCCGGTGTTGAAAGGCCGGGCATCGCGACGGTCATGCCGAGCCTAAAAGGCATATTCCTGATCATGGATGTCGGCGCTAATATCGACCCCAAACCTATGCACCTGATGCAATACGGAATCATGGCCGAGCTATACGGCAGGGAGATACTGGGAATGAAAAACCCGTCCGTAGGTTTGTTGAACGTGGGCGAGGAAGAATCAAAAGGCACCGAATTCCTCAAGGATTCATTCGAACTTCTGTCAAAGACGCATCTCAACTATATAGGAAATGTCGAGGGAAAACATCTTTTCAACGGAGAATGCGACATTGTTGTCTGTGACGGTTTTGTCGGCAACGTGACGCTCAAGGT
>JAKPTF010000050.1 GCA_029571225.1 Candidatus Omnitrophota bacterium
ATTTGAAGGCTGCAGACGGCATTTTCATAAGCCGCGACAGGGGTGCTACGTTTGACAGGATTCCGGTGGATATCCCCCTGGTAAACGTGCGGGATATTGTATTTGCCCCTTCGGGACGCCTTTTCGCCGCGTTTAGCGGGATCGGCCTTTATTGCATGGAAACGGGAACGGTTCGACATGAAAATCGTCATTTGCAATAAATATTTTTTTCTCAACGGCGGAACCGACAGATACCTGTATGATCTCATGCTTCAACTCGGCGCTACCGGACATACGGCAATACCGTTCAGCGTCAGATACGCCGGGAGCTGGGAAACCCCGTACAGCAGCTATTTTCTTGATCCGCCCGGCAGACCCGATCAGATTCAGCTCAAAGACATCCGCCTCACCCCGTTCAACTGGTTCCGATTTTTGGACAGGAGCATTTATTCACTTGAAGCGCGCCTGGCGCTTTCTCGACTGCTCGGTTCAGTCCAGGGCGCCGATATCGCCTATATCCTGAACATCTACAATTATATGTCGCCCAGCATCCTTCATACCTTTCGAAAACGCCATATTCCTGTGGTCATGCATCTGGGAGACTATAACCTGCTGTGTCCAAACTATACGCTTCTTCGTGACGGGAAACCGTGCACGCTTTGCGTGGACGGTGCATACCATCATGGCCTTCGGTATTGCTGCGTAAAAAAAAGCATCCCGGCCTCCGCGGTTCGGGTTGCCGCCATGTATCTGTACCGGTTGCTTAATATCTACGACTCTATCAGGGCGTTTGTGGTTCCCTGCGAGTTTATGAAAACAAAACTCGTCGAAGGCGGATTTCCGGAAAAAAAAATCCATATGCTGCGGTATCCCGTTGTTCATTATGGCCAGCGGATACAGCCGGAAAAGAAAAACGCCATCGTCTATTTCGGGCGGATGTCTTATGAAAAGGGGCTTGATCTGCTCATCCGCGCTTATCAGAACGTTGCCCCTGATGTCGACCTTATCCTGATCGGAAAAAGCTACGACCATGAAATTGATCGATTAAAGGCTTTAATTTTGCCGGCCTTTAAGGAACGCATTCGCTTTCCGGGATTTCAGGAAGGCCCGGATTTGTACCGGTATATCGCAGAAGCGCTTTTCACGGTCGTGCCGAGCCGCTGGTATGATAACGCGCCGCTGAGCATCTACGAAAGCTACATGCAGGAAACACCGGTGCTTGCCGCCGCCATTGGCGGTATTCCCGAACAGGTGATGGACGGAGTGACGGGAAAGCTGTTTGCACCCGATTCGGAGCATGATTTAACGAATGCCCTTCAATGGATGATCGATAATCCCAAGATGCTTTCTGAAATGGGCCGTGCAGGCCATGCCTATGTGGTTCAGAACCTGTCAATCAAAGACCATACGAAGCAGCTTCTCGCTTTATTTGAGACTGTCTCCGGAAGACCACCGCAATGATTTGAGGGCGCAGTTGTGGAGCCAATCAGAATAACCGTGCTTGTTTCTTCTCTGGGTATCGGCGGCGGTGAGCAGATGCTTCTGGAGCTGCTGCGCACGATCAACCGGCAGGTCTTTTCCATTCAGGTGCTTTTTTTAAGGAGCCCCGGCCCGGTGGGACGTGAGGTTGCAAAGCTCGGATATCCCGTAACTTCGGATATCCTGCGCTTCCGTTTTGACCCCTGCGGGATATCAAGGCTCAGCCGCGAACTGAGACGAACGGCGCCGCACATTCTCTTTCTCAACAATCATTTCAATACCCTGTTCTTCGGTATGCCGGCTGCGCGCCGGGCGGGTATACCCCTTCCCACATGCGTCAACTGGAACCACGAAACCTTCAGGCGCTATCCGCTGCACAGGATTACGATGGCGATCTGGACGCGGCTGCAGCGTCAAGTCGATATCATGGTTGTCGTGGCGAAAACACAGAA
>JAKPTF010000055.1 GCA_029571225.1 Candidatus Omnitrophota bacterium
GTCTGTGTATTTAAATACAAACACCACCTGCGTCGCATCCGGTTCCAGGCCGATCTCAACATATTTCCACTGATCGCCGATGCCGGTGATGCTCGATTCCCTGAACGTCTCATAGACAGTTTCGCCGGCATCATTCTTACCGAGAACACGTTTCTGCTCGATAATGAATGCGGAGGGCGTTCCCGGTGTCCCTTTGACGTAAAACCGAATGTACTTGCTTGCGCCCTTCTCAAAGAGCACGCCGAACCCTTTTGCGTCAACATAGTCTTTGTTATCGGTCTTGGTCATCTTAAAATCGACCTTCAAAGAGGGGAGATCCTTCATCTTGACGGCATCGCTCCACTCAATCTTTACAGGATTCGCGTCATTCTTGATCGTCTGCCACGGGAACTTGGTAAGAACGTTGATCGGCGAAACTATTTCATTACCGGTCGCGTCCGTTACCGTCACAATGGTGTATGTTGTATCAACGGCAAGCGGTCCGCCACCGCCGCCGCAGCCGCTGGCAAATAAGGCGGCCGCTAATACAACTGCAAGAAAGCTCCCCCTTAAAACAGTAAAAAAGCGGCCCCATTTCGTCGCCTTCGGTTTCTCCTGGGATTCCTTCACGATATCCTGCGCCGGCTTGTCTTTTGCCGCCTCAATCTTCGTCATCGTTTCTTTGACAACACCGTCAAAGGCCTTCCCTTTCGTGATCTCGTGCAAACCGAAGACATAATCCCTGCCCATTTTGAAGCTGATCACTTCAGGCAGCATCCCCTTCACTGCCTTGTTGAGCTCCGCCTGCTTGTCGGCAGGAACGATATCCTTGAGGTGTATGACGAGGGCATGCTCTTTCCCGTCGAGCACGAGCGAAAACGCGACGAAATCAAGGGAAGCGGTCGCCGTCGCATCCATCGAAACGGTCCTGTCGTACAAGATCTGCGGCTTGTATTTGGCGTATTCTGTTCTTGCCAGCACCCCTTTGACCTCTTCTATCTTTTCGGCAAAAGATTTCGCCTTCGGATCCACCTTGCGTCTTTCGGCCAGCGTCTTGTCCTCGGGATCCTGGTACGCATCGACCAGCATCGGCGCTATCGTCGTCGCCAGATCGGCGACCGGCAGCGTATCCAGTACCGTTTTTTCCTGCGCCTGCGATTTTGCCGCCAGCGTCGTGACGACAGCCGCCTTTTCTTCCACCGCGGCCAGCCGCAGCGGCGCGGACCAGACAACATTTGTGTAGAGGAACGATACCGCCGTCAGGAGAGAGACCACCTTGAGCATCAGTTTGGTTTTCATGGCACACCTCATATCTTGTTACTATCTTAACGCTCCGCTCTTCTCAGCGCCTGACAATGAGGCGCTGCATAAAGGAGAGCTTAAGCGGCTTCCTCTGCTCCTGTCGGCGGCGCATAGCTCTTGGGCAGCGCCTTTGTATCCGTTTCGGGCGGCATCACCTTGCCGGCGCCGTCACGCGGGATCCCCGTCGTGACGATCCCGAAACCGTCAAACACGTCTACGGCAACAGCCTCACGCTTTTCGTTGGCGATAAGAGCCTTTGCCGTGGGTTCCAGAGATTCAATGCTCGTTATATAACTGTTCATAAACGCGCCCCGCAGGACGTGGTTCTCCGCCGCGGCCAGCTGTGCCGCGAACGCTTCGAAATTCTTCCTGAGCCGGTCATCCGCATTGATCGTCTGCGCAATCTTTGCG
>JAKPTF010000058.1 GCA_029571225.1 Candidatus Omnitrophota bacterium
GATACGTCCCTGTAGGTATAAACCCTCTTGAAGAGGCACCGGACTCCCGCAATGACGAAAATCGCCGGCCAGAACAGCAGTAAACTTCCCGGCCCGAACGGCTCTAAAAGACCTGCGGGATTGCCAAGAACTGGCAAATCCTTAAGGTCATGAGAATCTGACAGGCCAATCACGAGCATATGCTTGTGCCAGTTCTTAATCACAAGGTCATCGTTCCACGGGCTGCCCTGCCAGCAATAATACGGCGCTGATTCAATCCCCGGGATAATGATCATGCCCTGATGCGCCCTTTGCAGGCCTTGGAGCCTCTGCAGATATTTTGCCGGCCCGTACGACAATACCGACCGTTCTGCCACGCGCTTTTTGAGCACGCCGCGCAAAGGCGCAATGCCGTATTCCCATGTCATCACGTCGCGGTCGGTCGGTATCAGGACATCGATCCCGTGCGCCGAGGCTATGTCCGCTATCTCTTCAAGGCTGTATTTACCGTCGCTGATATTGGAAGCCACGTGTATGGCGCAAGATAGCTGCGTATAGCCGCCAGGGCCCGGCCGCGTATCGGCCTGCGCATGCGCTGCGGCAGTGCTGCCCAACAGCATCGCTGCCGGAAGAACCGCATTATAGAATATTTTTCGTATGCAATAACGTGTCATAAAGGCGTTCGACGTGCGCGATCATATCCCCGGCCTTGAAACGGGATTCGACCCAGGCGCGCGCGGCTGCTCCCATGGATCTGCGCTTGTCCGGATGGTCAAGCAGAAAGACTATCGCCTGCATGAATTTTTCAGCATGGGCAGGCGGCACGAGTATCCCAGTTTCGTTATCCTTAATGGTTTCAGGGATCCCGCCCACATTGCTGGCAATGACAGGAATACCCTGCGACTGCGCCTCTACCAGCACAAGCCCTACCGCCTCGTTCAAAGACGGCAGCACCATGATGTCCAGAAGAGAAAGCAATGACGGTATATCATTGCGCCATCCGGTAAAGATGATTCTGGCTCTGCAGCCCGCTCGGGCCGCCGTATCCTCCAGCTGCTGACGCAGGCTTCCTTCGCCGATGAGCATGAAATACACATCGTCGCGCGACCGGGCGATGCGCACCGCGGCATCGACAAAATAAGCAGGGCCCTTGACATGCTCAAGCCTGCCGATCATGCCGACCACTAAAGCGTCCGCAGGTATATTGAATTCTTTCTTAAGGCCGTCCCTGCCTGCCGGGCCCGCGCCATAGCCGGCGAGCTCAAGCCCCGCGTAAATGACATCGATGGTTCCGTCAGTGCCGATCGCGTGCTTCAGATAATCTTCCTTCTCCAGCCTGGTGCCTGCGATTATCCTGTCAGTAAACCGGGACAGGAACCGCTCAATCCCTACGATCCGCCGTGTCATGGCAGGGCTGAAATAGCCGTAAAGATTATGGCCGTGCGGCGAATGCACGATGACCCTGACCCCTGCCATGCGCGCCGCAAGCCTGCCGAGCGCGCCTGCCTTGGCCGTATGCGTATGTACGATATCGAACCTGCCGAGGCGCAGGATCAAATACAGCCGGATGAGCGCCATGCAGTCACGGGCCGGTTCGATATCCCTGCGCAGCTGCGAGACCCTGATATACGTTCCGGAAAATCCTTCAAGGAACGCGCTGGTCTTTTCCGCGGGATGCAAAGTCGGGCCGCTGATAAGCGTGACGTCGTATTTCTTACTGTCTAGCCCCGCGCATATGATTCGCACAAGGTCAGGAGAGCCTCCCCAGTCCATACGCGTGATGATATGCGCGATCCTTATTTTCCTGTTCATGTCGCCCTGCCCCCTCTAGTAACGGTAAAGTTCAGTGCAGCGGCAGCATACCGGGAATATCCCGGCAGATTTGAGCTGCCTTCGGTACAATATAGCTTTCCTGCCGTTCCAGATGCGGCTCAATGCTTCCGCCTGGACATTGCCGAAGGAATAGGTGAAATTCAGGCACGGCCGCACCTCTCCGTCGGGGAAAACATATGCCACGACCCACGGGCTCTGACATCTGCATCCGGCCGGACGGTAATCGGCTTCACGGTAATACCGCTTGAGCTCCTCTTCTGAGAAATTCGGGTAAAAATCCACGCTGAACGCGTAAGATCCCGCTTTGATCGAGCGTATCTTATCGAACAGCGCCAGAGGATCTATTTCAGGATCGGACAGAAACCCTTCCCAATTCTTCGATGAATTCCCCAGCGCTGCGTCAACGGCTGACTGCCTGGACAATATATCCCTGTTTAAAAAAATAAGGTTATGGTACGTTAAAGAATCGGCTTTCATGGCCGCGGCCGCATCGAGCAGCTGTTCCAATGAGTGATAATTATACCTGGTTATGGTGCACTGCAGGTTGACCAGCGGCTTAGAACGTGCTTTCACGGCCTTGAAGTAATTCACTTTCTTGACGCCTGCCAGGATCCTGTCGAACAGCCCGGGCATACCGCGGATCTGATCGTGCAATGCCCCGCCGCCGTCAAGGGAAAGGTTGAGTTCATCGAGGCCCGCGTCAACAATGCCCTCTGCGTAACGCTCAAGGAGCGACCCGTTGGTGATCATCAGGCAGTGCAGCCCTTTGTTTTTGATATAGCCGATAAGGTCAACGCATCCGGGGAACAACAGCGGCTCTCCGCCGAACAGGGTTACGTTGGCCCTGAACTTCGCGATGTCATCGACGACGCCTCGGATCCGGCTGTTCGAAAGCTCCTGCGCCAGGACCACGGCTCCTTCCTTTTTTGTAACCCCGCCTTCTCCCCATTGCCCGCACATCTTGCACCGCAGGTTACAGCGATGAGTAAGGAACAACGTCACTGCCTCGGGCATGGAACTTCGGCCGTTTCCTAACCAGTAATAGAACCAGGCAATCATCCGTTTTGAGAATACGCCAAACGCATACCCCGGCTGTCTGACTGCCTTATAAAAAAATCTGCCAAGATTGCGTGCCGGGATCATAATATTCCTCGCAGCGTGTTTATAATTGTCCTGATATGAGCGCTGCCGACTCCCGGATGCACAGGCAAGGTCAGTAAATGCCGCGCCAGATAACGCGCATTCGGGAAATCGTCTTTGCCATATCCGAGATCGAACATATGATGAAGCGGCTTTGCGTACATATTAGATGTTTCTATGCCTTTGTCCCACAAAATTTTGCGCGTCTCTGAAATACGGTGTTCATCCTCAAGCAAAATCGGGAATCTGTTAAACACAGGCCAAAGATCTTCTCTTATGACAGGCAATCGCAATCCACGGGCCCCTTTAAGGCCGCCAAGAAGCTCCATGCCGTTACGATACCGCGCCATAAACAGACTGTCAGCCCTGCGCAGACTGCGCAGGCATAACGCGGATTGGAAATTCCCCATCTGCCGCGCGTCCAGGTCCCGGGGAGGAGCGGTTTCCCTGAATCCTTGCGCAAAAGCGCTTGCCATGCCGTACACGAAAGGCCTGGTGCCTATGGAAAACAATAGATTTTTCAGGAATGCCCCGCACCAGTCAAAAGCACCCGGCAGCGCAACCGTGGCGGCAACATTGCGGATTGCCTGTTCCAGCGTGCTTGTCCGGGCGGCGATGCAGCCGCCGTTATTCGCAGGCAGGTTCTTGCCCCTGTTAAAGCTGAAGAAACATACATCCGAAAAAGAGCCTGCCTGTTTATCCTTTACCCTCGAGCCCATTGCCTGGCAGCAGTCCTCGATCAGATAAACGCCCGCAGGTATGCGGCCCCGCAGGGTTTCGATGTACCCGAGCGGGATACCGAACATGTGCACTGCCGCAACGGCCAGCGTATTGCCTCCGACGGCTTGCGAAAGGCACTCTTCGTCGGCATTATAATCCCGCAGGGATACGTCGCACAGCACGGGTTTCAGCCCGGCCTTGCGTACCGCGACCACAAGGCTGCCGGCGGTGTACGCAGGCAGGACAATTTCAGTCCGAGGCGACAGCGTTTTTAATGCCTCAAGTATCAGATAGAACGCGGCAATGCCCGAATCCATAGTATGCACGGGCCCCGCTGAGAGCATAGCTCCCAGGAGAGATTTACAGCGGCTGTTCACACGCGGGCAAGGCACATGCGCAAGCGCATACAGGGCATCGGACACGGAACTCGTTGAACCTATAATGGGAAGTTTCGCCGTCATATTTTCTGTGCGCGTATCATGATCACGCTCGCGCCGAAGACCGGCATGGTGCCGATACGCCTGGTCTGGATTATTTCGAGCCCGATGCCCTGAAGCATGCGCTCCATATCGCGCAGGTAATAGGTCCTGAGCGGCAGATCCCTGACCGTCCTGTCATACCAGGGCGCCAGGCCGTATTTTACTGCAAGGAGCGGATTGGCCGCATTGCGGAAATCGAATATAACGCTCCCCCCTTTTTTAACCACGCGCCTCATCTGCGTAACAGCGTTGCGGACAACGTCGAAAGACGGCATGTTGAACACGACGTTGATGCACAGCGCGGCGTCGAAGAAATCATCGCCGAAGCTCAATTTTTCGGCGTTGCCGACGCTCAAATGGACGCCGGCGCCGGGAATGCGGCCGCGCGCCTGATCGATCCGGTCGCTGCTGGTATCGATGCCCCACACCTCAAGATGCGGGCACTCCTTCTTCAACTGCGCCAGGAACAGGCCTTCGCCGCATCCGACTTCGAGCACGCGCTCACGCGCGTCCCTGCACCAGAGAAGCGCGTGAGTGCGCACCTGGTCCTGCCACACGCCGGAGGAATATTCTCCGCGCTCATCCGGCCGGGATACTCTCTCGTGCATCCAGGAATAAAGATCCTTCATAATCTTTGGGCCCTGCTGTTTATGAACTCATCCAGCGACAGCGCCCGGTCTTTCCACTGGAAAGACGACAGCACCCGCTGCCTGCCTGCCTGCCCCATTCTCCGGGCCGTCGAAGGGTCACGCAGGAGAAATGCTATCTTTTCCGCAAGCTCTTCAACATCGAGCGGATCCACGAGGAATCCCGTAACCCGGTCCTCCACCGCTTCGCGCGAGCCGCCCGACCTGCCGCCGATCACTGGCTTTGCGCAGGCGCTCGCTTCTATGAAGGACAGGCCGAATCCCTCAAGGGTATCAGCGCCTTTGACCTGGCGGTTTGGCATCACGTGGATATCGCACAAATTATAATAGCGCGCAAGTTCCGCATCCGCAACTGCTCCGCAAAAAACCACACGGTCCGCTACGCCCAGCTCCTGAGCCAGTATGCGCAGCCGTTTTTCATCAGGGCCCGTGCCTACGATAAGATACGCCAGGTCTGGGAATTCCAGCCCCAGCCTGGCTAAAGCGCGCATAACCGTATCATGCCCTTTTCTTTCGCTTAAACGCGCCACGGTCATAATCACTCGTTTGCCGCAGATATCCCAGCGTGCCCTTAAATCAGAAATATCGATACCTGGGGTGAAGCATCCGGTATCCACCGCCGGCGTAATCGTAAGGATTTTTTCCGAAGGGACCCCGAGCTTTACGTACACGCTCCTGGTGAACTCGCTGTTGACAACAACCGAATCAGCTTCCTTAAGCACTGACAAAAGTATCCTGAACACCGGCTTCTCATGCCGGAACTTAACCACCTCTCCCCCGTACACCCAGACCTGGAACGGGATTCTCAGAAGTCTTTTCATTGCAATCCCGATAAGCCCCGGAATGATGGGCTGGCCGCATAACAGATATTGCGTCTTTTCCCGCGCGAGCAAAACCGGGCAATAGACAAACAACAGTATAAGCTTCGCTATTTTACTGAATAACGTATCTTTGACAGGCAGCCTGCGCCTTATGACCCTGCCGGGAAACCCCCTGTCCCAATCAATGCTCCCCCTCACAGCCGGAGCCATGACAGGGAACCGCTCCGGGCTCAAAAATTTCCACACGTTCGCAAAAACCGTTGATATCCCGCCCACGATCGGAGGGAAATCGAATGTGATAAGCAATGTTTTCATGTAAAAAGGCGCTGTTTCTGCCGTAACCTGTGTATCTGCACTTCGACGGCTTTCTCCACTTCCTCGACCGTAATGGAATCCATGCATGCGTGGCCGGCGCACACGGCGCGGCCGCACGGGCTGCATAAAAGATGCTTGCTGATGGCAATAGCCTCAGGGCTCTGCGGCATCCATAGCAGAGGGTCAGTAGGGCCCATGGTGGATACGGTCGGCACCTCCAAAGCAGTTGCCACATGCAAAGGCCCTGAATTGTTGCACAGGAGAATATCGCATTGAGAAATAAGGCGCACCAGCCCCTCAGTATCCGGGAACACTGCCCGGACGTCCTTATGATTCGCCGCATTTACGATATACGACACAAGCTCTTTTTCATCAGGGCCGGCGAAAACATATACCCTGGCATGATGGCGCTCTACCGCCCATTGCGCCACAGCGGAAAACCTGTCCTTATGCCAGCACTGAGAGGGGAAATGCCCTCCGGGATGAATGCCCAAGACGAGCTGCCCGCCTGGCTTCTTTTTATCAATACGGATCCTGGGCACAGTGACCTGCGCCTGGATGCCCAGCGGCTTGAGGATTTCCAGATGCACCGCGATCATATTCTTGCCCTGAAGGTCCTTCTGCCTGACTGCCCTGTTAAAAAACAGTTCTCTGTAGCCCCAGGCAAAACCTGCGCGCAAAGGAGCAGCGCTCAGGAACGCCAGCAGCGCCGGCAGTAGTTTATAATCGTAGAGAAGATCAATCACAAGGTCATAACGGGCCTTGCGGATATGCGCGCTTGCGCGGGCAAAACCGCGGTATTCGATAACGCCGTCTATATTGTTGCAGAGACGCGCCAGTCCCCTCATATACGGCCTGACCAGCACATCCAGCCCGGCATTAGGATACGCGGCTTTCAGATTATCGATGACCGGCAATGATGTAACAAAATCCCCTATACGGTCAAGCCGGATCACCAGGATCTTGCCGATTTGCGAGCCGGGCCTGCGGTCAAAACAGAACAGCATCCGGATCAGGACAATGGCCGGTAGCCTCAGGAAAAAGTATAAAGCGACAATGAACCGCTTAGTGTTTTTATCCATCCTATACGGGCGTGTATTCGTGATTTATGCCGAGAACGCCTCGGACTCCGTCTTTCAGGCCGGCCATGATAGCGGAGATATTCTCCGTTTTGCCGCCTGCGCTTGAAAATAATGCCAGAAACGCCACTTTTACCGCATACAGCATGGTTCGAGCCACGGGCAGCCACATTTTTCTTGTCAGGTACAGATTTATCTGGTTCCTGAAAGCGTAATACAGCTTTGCCCTATCCCTGTAAACAAGCGCACGCACGCCTGCCAGCCCCAGATCCGTCCGGTCAGCGTGGCGCTGCTCGAGCACAAGGCTGCCAGGGATCCAGTACATCCGGTATCCCGCCTGAGTTATTCGCAGAGAGTATTCCGTATCGTCGCAATAAAGGAAATAATCCTTCTGCGGTAGGCCAACGTCTTTGACGATCTGCGCGGGGATAAGCGTGCCGCGCCAGGCAAAACTGCGCATTTCCCGCGCGCAGCTGTAAGGGCATCTTTCCGTGCACCAGCTCCGCACGACGGCTGCGGCCTTGAGCCGGGTCAGGCCGGCCAGGCCTTTGAGCAGGTTCTCCAGGCTGTCAACCGGGACGCGCACGTCATCGTCGAGAAGCCATATCAGTTCGCATGCCTGCGACGCCTGCCTGATGCCCTCATAATACCCTCCTGCACTGCCTTTATTTGCGCGAAAACCTGTATAGAGCACGTACGGGAACCGTTCTTTCACCATTGCCTCTGTCCTGCCGTTGAGCGAATTATCAATGACAAAAGTTTCATCTGGCGGCCGACGCTGCGCGGCCAGGTCATTGAGCAGGCTCTCAAGCATAGCCTCGTTGTCATACGTGACAATGACTGCGGCAACAATGCTCATGGCTGCGCCTGGGGGGCCTCCTTCATCTTTGCCGCAAGCAT
The DNA here is from genome assembly GCA_029571225.1 of Candidatus Omnitrophota bacterium. Classification (GTDB taxonomy): domain Bacteria; phylum Omnitrophota; class Gorgyraeia; order Gygaellales; family Profunditerraquicolaceae; genus JAGOOP01. Next base: position 7,914 of record JAKPTF010000058.1, read on the forward strand.
GACGATCCTGTCTTTCATATCGAATATCCGCGCAGCGGCGAAAAGCATCAGCATGAACAGACGCCTTAAGCCCTCTTCCTGAATGCTCGACTCCGTGGACAATGACTTCAATTTCACGAATCCCGCCTCATGCAGGAGTTTTTCCAGAGTCTGAGGCGTGAAATGGAAAATATGATGCGGCAGGACAAAATAATTTTTATGGTTGAAATACGCTATCATTCTCATGACCCGGTAATGGAGGCCGGAGAAATCAGGCATTGCGAGGTACAGGATGCCGTCCGGCTTGAGGATCCGGTGTATCTCCGTGAGGAAAGCGCGAGGGTCCCTGATATGCTCGAGCACGTCGCCCGCGGTTACAACGTCGAAAGAGCACGGCGCGAAATGCGCCTCGCGCAGTTCCCCCTGCCTTACGTCAATGCCGTGTTTCTCCTTTGCAATCCCGGCCGCATACGCAGAGATATCGATCCCGCTCACCCGGAATCCCCTGTCCCTGCAGGCCTTCAGGAACTCTCCTGAGGCGCAGCCGATATCAAGCAGGTCCCCGGACTTTTTGTACCCATCGATCAGGTCCAATCGGAATAAAAACGGCTCGTTTGACTGCGTTGCGCCCTTATCTTCAGTATAGAACCTCATATAGCCTTTTTGAAAATATTCCTGCGTGTACAATTCCTGCGGCCTTCGCTCAAGGACTTTGGGTTGAGGGTTGACATATACCAGGCCGCAGTGCCTGCATCTGCACAGGGATACCTTTTTTTCCTCGATAACCGCGTCCTGGGGGCTGATCCTGCACGTGTTGATCACCGCACAGTCATCGGTTGCGCATATGGGACAAAGGATATAGCCGCTGGATTTGTCGCGTAAAACCTCGGCGTAAACCCCCTGTACCGCCTGCGCGTGCATGGTTATATCGAACATCTGCCTGCAGCGCTCATATCCCGCCATACCGAACTGCCGCGCCGTATCCCTGTCTTGGAATGAGGATATCTTCGCGGCAAGCGTTTTATGATCGCGCGGCCTGACGAGCCATCCTGTTTTTCCATCGGCGACGATCTCCGGCGCGCCTCCTGTGTTAAAGGAAACAACCGGCTTTGCGCTGGCCATTGCCTCGATCAGCACGCGGCCGAATGGGTCGATAAGTGACGGAAAGACAAAGACGTCTATAGCTTTGAAGAACGCAGCCATGTCGTCGCATTTACCCAGAAACCGGATGGTCCGGCCGAGCCCTGCTTCCTCTGCCATATCCTTGAGCTTGCGAACATATTGCATACGCTCATCCGGCTGGAAACCGACAATGATCATTCGCATGCCGGGAATAGCGTCTTGCAGGATGCGCGCGGCCCTGATCAGATATTCAAAGCCCTTGCCCGGCACATATGCGCCTGCTGCTCCGCAGACAAACGCGTTTTCAGGGATATCAAGGTCTTTGCGCAGGTCAGTCCGCGCCGACTCCTGGCTGAAGCGCGCCATATTTACCCCGTTGTAAACAAGAGCCAACTTGCGTTTAAAGAATTTGAAGCTCATTTTCCTGCCGATCCGGCCAGAAATAAGGATAATCTTCGCGGAAAGAAGCCCCTGCGCGATATCCTGAAAAAAACCGCTGTAGATAAGCCGTATATGCGACACAAGAGGCCTTTTTGTCATACGGCAGGCAATTCCCGCAAGCACGACGATCCCTCCTGTGGCATTCGTGTGGACCAGGTCGATATTTTCCTTTTTTATAACGGCGCATAACTCTCTGATCGAACGAATTGTCGCGGGGAAATTGAACGGGTTTCCGACTTTGCGGTACGCGAACGGATATACCGGAATGCCCAGATCCCGGATGCGCCTGCTTGCATTTCCTTCATCCGGAACGCAAACGACAGCGCGAAACCTGTCTTTATCGAGATTTTCCAGAAGGTTGAGAAGGCTGATCTCTCCTCCGCCGATCACTCTGCCCGTATCTGTTATATACAATATGTTTTTTGCCATTTCAGCCCCTGACAGCGTCCCGGTACACGCTGATCGTTGACGCTGCGATCCTGTCCCAGGAGAAATCGTCCTTTGCCATGCGCAAAGACGCCTCGCCCATTAACATAGCAATATCGCTGTTCGACAATACGTATTCGATGCCCTGAGCCAGGTCAACGCTGTCGTTCGGTTTGACAAGCATGCCGTTCTCTTTATGGCGCAGCACCTCGGGCAGGCCGCCGGAACGCGCGCAGACGACCGGCCTGGCAAAGGCGTAGGCAAGCTGGAGCGATCCGCTCATATCGATCTCTTTATACGGGAACACGACGACGTCGGCGCTGAAGAAATACGCCTGCATATCATCAAACGGCACGTACTCCGCCTTAACGATGACGTCCTGCTCCAGGCCGAGCGCCCTGATCCTATTCAAAACCGCCTCAATGTCGAGATTGATGGGTTTCCCTACGATCAAAAGCCGGGCGGCGTCGTTACCCGCCCTGACTCTGGAAAACGCATCGAGCAGGATATCCAGCCCCTTGTATTCGCGCAAAGCGCCGAACTGCAGTATGATCTTTTTATCATCGCCCAGCCCCAGGGCCCGGCGGGCGTCAGCCTTTGACATTTCTCTGGTGCGGAAAAAAAGATAATTGCCGTGCGGTATGACAGGAATCCTGCCCGGGTCGATCTTGAAAATAGCTGCCAGCTTTTGCCGCGAAAATTTCGAATGCACAATAATCCTGTTTGAACAGGCGTATATTATCCCAAAGGCGCTCTTCATGAACATCGCCTTTTTTTCAGCTTCTTCGTGCGGCAGCACATTGTGTGCCGTCAATACCATCCTCACCCGGAATATCCGGGCAAGCAGGAACATGGCCCAGTCTTTGCGCGCGGATGACATGGTCTGGACATGGATGACATGCGGCCTGAACCTGATAACCGCCTCCAGCACCTGCATCAGCATGGAAAAATATTCCCGATCCTTAAGCGGCCTCTTGATGATATTGAACCTCCGGGGCAGGCTGTCCAGCTCATATGCCCGGTCGGTCAGGAGGCAGGACTCGACTCCGCCGTTGTCGGCCAATGCCTGCATGAGGTTATACGTATAATGCGTTATGCCTCCCCACCCCCCGATATCTATCATGAGGATTTTAAGTTTCATAGCCGTTTTGCGACAAGGGTATTGTACACAGCCAGTGTCTCCAGCGCCGTCTTTTCCCACGAAAAGTCAGCGGCCCTCCTTTTCCCTGCCTCAATCAAACTTGTGCGCAGGGGCCCGTCATTCAATACGCGCTCCATGCCTTCAGCGATGGATTCCGGGCTTTCAGGCGCGACCTGAAAGGTACAGGAAGCAAACAGCTCTTTGATTGATGACGTGGCAGACGCTACGACGCACGCTCCGCTTTGCAAAGCCTCCAGTACCGGCAATCCGAACCCTTCATAGAACGAAGGGAAAACAAACAATTCGCATGCGCAATACAGTTGGGCAAGGTCCAGGTCGTCAACATAACCTGCCAGGATAACACGACCGCGCAATCCCAGTCGATTGATCTCTTCAAAAACATCCCCAAACAGCCATCCATTCCCTCCAACGATCACAAGAGGCAGGTCCCTGCCTGCCTTCAAAAGCGCATACGCCTTCAAGAGGTTCACGTAGTTTTTTCTCGGCTCTATTGTTCCGGCTGACAGGAGGAATCCTCCTTTGATTCCGAGCCTTTGTTTTAACGCTTTAAGCCTTGCGGTGTCGCGCACGCCGGAAAATTCCCTTCCGGCAGCATCATACACAACGCTGATCTTCGATGCGGGAACGCCGTAAAACTCCTCCAGGTCGGCCCGCGTTGCATGAGAACACACAATGATCTTCGAGGCGGACCGCGCCGATGCCGCCACCGCCCTGTCGAAATATTCGAACGCCTTCGGCGTAACAAACTGCGGGAACCGTTTGAAAGCCACATCATGTATGGAAACCACCGAAGGGCAGGAGAGTTTTTGGGGCACAAAAAACCTGGCGCCGTGGAATACATCGCACCTTCGTTTCTTGACGCCCCGGGTAAGCATAAATGTCTCCCAGAACCTGCCCCATGCCTCGTTGATATGCGGCAGGCGGATGAGCTCTTCGGATATATGCGGCGAAACCGCCGCCCAATCGATTCCGCTCTTTGAAGAGATGAACAGATGAAGGCCGCAGCCGTTCGTGCGCGCCAGCCACACGATCAGATTATAAAGGTACGTCCTGATGCCGGCACGCGTGAATATGAGCGGCCGTATGTCGAACCCCACGGATATCATGGATGCCTTCTTTCCCTGTCGATATGCTGCCTAATCATGGCAATGGATGCTTTCCTGCGTCTCTGGATAGCAAACCGTTTAGCCAGCATCCCGCTCAGGTGCCGTAACGCGTCGAAACGCGCCGACATCACTTCCTTTTCGCCTTTTTTCAGAAACCGCATTAGTATATCGAACTCGTATTTTAGCAAAAACGGCCAGTTCAGCAAGAAGAGCCGCACGGGATAATTCTTGATTATGGTGAACAGGCGGTTGCGCTCGACATAGAATACGAGGAACCGCTCATCAGAAGCTGCGCGAGTCCGGCCCGACATGTGGTAAATGACCGCTTCCGGCACGAATATGCATTTCCATCCAAGCAATTGCGCGCGGAACGACAGGTCGAACTCCTCGCAGTAGGCGAAATAATCCTCGTCGAATACGCCGATGTCATCAAGCATGGCCCTGCGGTAAAAGGCGCTGGCGCCCGGAGCGCCGAATATCTCTTCTTTGAGGTCGTACTGGCCGCAGTCCTTTTCATGCTTGCCCCTGTCGCGCGCATAGCCTCCTCGGAAGAACTGGATCCCCGTCGAATCTATGACTGCCGGCTCGAAAAAATTCAGCTGTTTCGAGGCACAGATGCCGATCGCAGGATCCGTGCGGGCTGTCCGGACCAGATGCTCGATCCAGCTCGCATCGGCCCTGGTATCATTATTCAGGACCACGAGAAACTCCCCATGAGAATACGCAATCCCCTGATTGGCGGCTTTGACATAGCCAAGGTTGGCCGTGTTGGCTATGACCTTGACTTTGGGGTAATTATTCCGCACGAACTCAACTGACGCGTCGGCTGAGCCATTATCTACGACAATGACCTCCAGGTTTTCGTATGTCTGCGCAATTACCGAATCAAGGCACACGCCCAGAAGATGCTTGCCGTTGTAATTCAGGATTATAATCGATACTAACGGGCCCTGCCGCATAATCGAAGATTCCAATATTGAATGTTGACGGCGATATTGTAAAAAGACGAGACAACCGAGAAGACCAGCCCCGCGATTCCGCTTTTATAATCTCCCATGGCAAAAAAGAACCTGTAGAAAGACACCGGTATCCAGCACAGGGCTTTAATCGTATCTATAAACCCTACCGTGGCGTTGCGCGCGACAAGCTGCTCTGCCTCAAGGCGCGTCGCACGGCCTAATTTAACAAGCATGGTTTTCATATTCGGATACGGATAATGCAGAACTGCGTTTTGCAGTTCTCCGGCTTTGCCGTCCAGTATAAATCCGGCGTGCACAAGCTTGTCCTGCCATCCTCCCTTTCCTTTCCTCCACAGTTTAATCTTCCTGAAAACCCAGTAGTTGCCTCTCATCTCTTTGCCGAAAACGAAATTCTTGAAAGGCATCCAGTAGCCGTCATACCCCTCGTCAACCGAAAGCCTTGCCCGTATCTCATCGGCAAGCTCTTTGGGAAAACGCTCGTCCGCCTCGACAAACAGCACCCACTCGTGGCCAGGCTTGTCCATGAGCCACTTTTTCTGGTTGCCGAAATTGTCAAAACGCCTCTGATAGATCCTGTCCGTGTATTGCCGGCATATCTCGACCGTCCGGTCCGTCGAGAATGAATCGCAGATGACGATCTCATCGACCCATCTGACCGTATCCAGGCACTGTCTGATCTGCGCTTCCTCGTTATAAATCATCACCACCGCTGATATTTTCGGCGTCATATAGATATCCAGTCCCGGCGCACTTCATTGAAACGCGCGTTCGCTTTCAAGACAGCGCCTTTCTTCGCAAAGTAGCCCGCATGCGCGTAATGGCCCAGGACGCCGGCAAGGACGGCCCAGGATTCCCCGAACGCGCCATGGCGGATCATACGCGACAGCCCTTCCCTCATCCAGCGGCCGATCTCTTTTTTTACATCGGGCGCTTCGCCGTAGCAATACCGCAAGAGGATCGAATTCCTGACATGGTAATACAGCCTGCGGCTGCGGTTGCGCTCCGACCCGTCGTAATGGTGATGGCAGACCGCTTCCGGCACGTGCACGCACGAGTATCCGGCTATCCACATTCGCCAGCACAGGTCCACGTCCTCACCGTACATGAAAAAACCTTCGTCGAAATACCCGACAGCATTAAGCGCCTCCGCGCGTATGAGGCAATGCCCTCCGGAGCACCAGCTCGCCTCATGCGTAATTGGATCGATTTTCCTGGAAGATTCCTGCGGCACCTGGCGCGAGCCTGCCACTGCTATCCTTGCGTCGCTTTGCATTTTCGTGATCAGCTTCGCGAGCCAGTCGCGCTCGACTTTCGTATCCGCGTTGAGCAGAGCGATAAACGGGGCATCGCATCGGGCAAAGGCCGCGTTATTGGCCTTCGCAAAACCTTCATTGCGGCGGTTTTCGACCACGATGACCGGAAAACCCGGATCTGTCCTGCGCGCCCGCTCACAAGAACCGTCGCGCGATGCGTTATCTAC
>JAKPTF010000076.1 GCA_029571225.1 Candidatus Omnitrophota bacterium
TGGTATGGCTTTGACGTATTCCAGTATTTGGTGAGTATTTCCATGGTGCCGAAATCAGGATAACCCATGTAATTGACGTCGCTCTTATTGATGCCGAGGATTTTCATTGCCTCCATAGTCTCTGCCGCGCGCACCATGCCCATATGGAGGAATATGCCCTTGCGGAACGTTATCCTTTTTTCATACACGATAAAAGATAACTCATTATTGTCGCCGTTGGTAAAACACACGACCTTGACTTCGGCGCCTGCCTTGACCGCGCGCTGGATAACGCCCCCTGTGGCGATGGACTCGTCGTCAGGATGCGGCGCGAGGATGAGCACGCGGTCATGTGCGGAGAATTCCGGCAACGACTCCTGCGCTTGCAGCGCCTTGCAACAGCACAGAAAGACAACGGCGGCCAGAAAAAAAGGCCTTGAAATCCTTGCGATCATATGGCATGCTTTATATGCAAGAAGGAAAAAGTTCATCTTTCAAGCAAGGAGGACGGTCGATAGCGGCAAGCTATTTAGGCCTATCACCTGCGAAAAACCCCAAGTAACCACGCTTGGGGTTTTTTGTTTATGCCGGTCACCCTATTTCACAACCACGCTAGCTTTTGCGTCAAACGGATTCATGCGCATCGCCAGCGAGAACAAGTACGGATAATCTTTGTGCAGATGCTTCATGTATCGCAGCCACTGCACAATCAGTACGCCGTACGCGCGCTTTATGTCCCCTGAAAGATGCTCGAGGTCGGATGCGGGCAAGTCCTCGACCGAGGAACGTGCGGATAATTCCTCCGCAATATGAAATACACACCACAGCATCGAGGTGAACTCCTCATGCTCCAGGAGTATCGGGTTCTCGAGTAATGTCAAAAGGAACGTCCTGTGGAAAATTAGGAATTCCCGCAATGCCTTCAAATTACCTTTTTGGGGATCAATAGAAAACTCATGATTTTTCAACGCTGAAATGGCCCGGTCGAAGTCAGCCTGCACCCAACTCCTGTCAAAAACAAGTTCATGCCGCAAATCTCCCTGATTCCTGTCGAAGCCGGAAAACAGCCGCAGCAGCTGCGTGCCCGATTCGCTGAAGAACGCTCCGATCACCATGTTCATCTTTTTGAGCATAACCTGTTTTTCGTGCCTTGTAATGATCTGATGCAGGACCAGGGTAACAAGGAGCACATCCATTGGGATGAACGCGATATCACCGATAAGATACAGGAAAATATGATGCGGATCCCTGAAAATCAGGTAATGAACGAAATACAGGGCAGCAGACAACCCCACGAGCCCCGCAATCAGAAGAATCTGCCATTGCACATGTTTTCTCATCTCTTTTCCTTCCCCATCTATGCCTAAGATTTCTACAGATAATCGGCCAGTTTAAGCACCAGATTCCTGGAATCTTCCCAGCCGAGGCAGGGGTCGGTGATGGATTTGCCAAAGACCCGGCCGCCGGGATCCTGCGCCCCCTCGACCAGATAGCTCTCGATCATAAGGCCCTTGACGAACGATTGGAGCGCTCGGGAATGTCTTATGCCGTACATCACCTCTTTGGCGATACGGGGCTGGTCGTCGAATTTCTTGCCCGAATTGGCGTGATT
>JAKPTF010000072.1 GCA_029571225.1 Candidatus Omnitrophota bacterium
TCATTTTTCTCCATGATGACCACTTCGTCCTTGCCGTCGATCTCGGACAGCCTGACCTGGACTGTTTCGTCTTTGGCCGTGGGGATGTTTTTGCCGACATAATCCGGCCTGATCGGCAGTTCCCGGTGGCCCCGGTCAATGAGAACGGCGAGCTGGATCGTGTTTGGCCTGCCCAGGTCGATGAGCGCGTCAAGCGCTGCGCGGATCGTCCTGCCCGAATACAGGACATCGTCGACAAGCACCACGTCTTTTCCGGAAATGTCGAAATCGATCTCGGTCTTATGCACCACCGGCTGGTATGCGATAAGCGTCAGGTCGTCGCGGTAAAGCGTGATATCGAGCGTGCCCGCCGGCACCTCCCTGCCTTCGATCTTTTGTATGTTCTCCGCGAGCCGGTTGGCGATAAAAACCCCGCGCGTGCGTATGCCGACCAGGCAGATATTCCCGACGCCCTTGTTTTTCTCGATGATCTCATGCGCCATGCGCACCAGGCTGCGGCTTACGGTTTCCTGGTCCAGCACCACCGATTTTTCTTTCATGCACACCCTCTTATGGCGGGTTTGTAAAATAAAAAACCTAACCCTCTTCGGGTTAGGTTCCTGTGTTCTGTTTTTTCGTTGCAGCGCGCATTTTTTCACCTTGCCGGCCTCGCAGGGCCAGCTTAAAGGTCGTCAATTTATTTAATAAATTATACCATACAACCTTCTCTTGTCAAGCACATTGAAGACGCTTTAGCTAACAATATGCGAAATAATGAGTTAGAATTATATTTTATATCGGGAATTTTTCGAGGATCGCTCTTAACTCCTGCGGAGTGGCAATTCCATAACACTCTTCTGCGCGCAGGATCTCTGCGATATAATCGACTGCGGCCATCAGCTCTTTCTGCGCGTTCTGCGCCGAGCACTGGTCCACGTAATCGCGAAGCGTATCGTAGGGCATGCGGCCCGCTGCAAGATCCCCGCATATATTTCCCCACTGACTGCGCAGTTCAGCCTCATTCACAGGCCGGACCGGCTTCGAAGCCAGGGCCTTTGATCGCGCTTTAGCGCCGGCGGATACAAGCGCGCGCAGATCTACGCCGCCGACCGCGCGGCCTCCTCCGTCTTTCGCATCCTGGCCGAACCACGCATGGAACATGTCCTTGTTGACAGCTGTCACGACATTCTCGCGGCCGACAAAGGCCATGCGGACCACGCCCATTTTCTCGAACATGCGCAGGTAATTTCGGATATTATTGGCATTGATGCCGCTTGCTTCGCGCAAAGCCGCAACGGTCAGGACGTTATCCTCATCCGCGGTATAGATCGCATCCAGCAGTTTCAATTGTTTTTCGTCCGGAGAAAACACGATCCGAAGGAACAACCAGACCAGGTTCGGGGAAACATTCGCCTCATTCCTGCTGCTGACCTGTTTGACAAGCGCTGCTTTGCCGGTATCGCGTATCTGCTCTGTCAGCGCGGCCTTGAACCCCCGGATGTTCTCCGGATTGAGCTCAAGAGAATCGTACGAGGCGCCCTGCGTCTTCTTGAAATTATATTTTCCCCAGAGGTTTAAAAACGGCTTCTGGGAATTAAACGGGATCTCGACTATAGGCTGGGGCTTGGGCCGTTCCGACGCCTCTTCAGGTTCGAAGCCGCCTGTTTCTTTTACTGCCTCCTGCGCCGCAGGCCGGACAGATTCCGCTTCCCGCAGAAGCTCTTTGCCGGCATTGATCAACTCCTGCATGTCCCGTGCCCGAACGCCGCCTGCTGAAACATAGACCTTCATCGCAGATAACATGTCTTCCATCTCAACGGCATTCATAGCCCTCATGATCGTCTGCGCCGTATTCATCACCGCGTACCACTGGCCGTGCGCAGAAACGACGTATTTCTTGCCCGAGCGCTGCATGCTCACAGTCCCGTCGTCCGCGACGGAAAGCGCCGCATCCTTGAACCGGTATGGATCATTTCCCCCGTCCTTGCCCGTGTTGTAGATATACTCGTCGCACGCCTCGGTCGTTGCCTGGAACGACTCGAAGATAGTCTGCGTCGCGTGAAAATACCAATCGAGCACCGCGTACAGGCGCCTCAGCGGGATCGAACGCGTCATGGTCGACCTTTCCTTGATAATCTCCTTATACCATTCACACAACTTGAGTTTCTGATTTACTGAAGCGATCCGCAGCAGTTTGACGACCTGATCGTCGGTCAGGGTTTCGACGTCCTGCCGGTACCTGAGATAACGACCGAGCGAGCCGTCGTCTTTTGCCGCGAACGCCGCCTTCTGCATCTTTTCCTTGTTTTCCTCCAACACGTTGTACCAGAGCGCGAACAACAGGCTTTCCTTGTCCTGCAGATACGGCGCAAGCCATGCGGCTCGAAGCACCCTGTTCTTGGCAACAAGGTCGCGTACGATGAACTTCCGGGTATCATAATCCCCCGCTGCAAATAGCTTCTCATACCTGGCAAGGAGCTCACGCGCGTTTATCCGCCGCCGCTCATACAAAAACGACGCATACCGGGCCCTAGTCTCCGGGCGCTTGGCCGTCTCCCAGAGATCGGCATGATCGAGCAACAGTTCCCGGAACGGCTTGAGCTTTTTGTTGTTAAGCGCACACTGTATCATCTCGTCGCGCACTGCCGCGTCATGCGAGCCCATAAGCACGCCTGCCAGGGGGATCAAATTGCTGTTTTTTTTCCAGTCGTAGCGCCTGCCGATCAGGTCGGCCAGGATGGCGTCATAAAGCCCGTTGCGCTCTGCCGCAGCTTTCTGCGCCTCAACGGCAAGATCAACAGGGATATTTGCGGTGCGCGACAATAGATACAATCCGTATGCGCGGTGCGATTCGTCAACCGAGTTGATCAGGCGGCGCATTACGGCGTCCGGCGTTTCCGATATTATGCGCTGGTATATGCCCGGAATTATACCCTTGAGCTGTTCTTCAACGATCGCCTTGTCCCGATTTGATACGGGCGCCGAGATTGGCGCGCCCAGATCCGCATCCTCTTCACGGTGTATTTTGGAAACAACCGAATCCCTGGACGGCCCCTGGCCCAAAGGCCTGGAGGGAAGCTTCCAGTACGCGTCGATAAAATCGATCGATGTATCCCCTTTGTTCCGGGTGAGCGTGAACACCATGCGCATGGTGCCGTCATATTGTTCGCCGTTGGCGCGCACCGGTTTTGATGCCTCGCAGGTCTCAATCAAAAAAACAGGATTCTTGTCAATGACCCAATATTCATACGGATCGTCCTCTCCGTCGACAATGCGAAATTCTTCCATCTTGACCCGCGCTTTTTCAGCCGCATTATCCCTCGTTAAGATCTTTTTGAGCACATCATCCAGCGCATCCGACTCGACAACGAGCACTCCCCTGCCGCGGCTTGCTTCCAATGGCTTGATCACGTAACGCTGCGCGGGCATGTCCCTGCGTATAGAATCCGCAAGATCCCGCCGGTATTGTTTCGGGAACATTTTCCAGCCTGGCCGGTACCGGGCGAGATCCCCCTCGAAAAGGGTGTTCGTCAGAAATTTATCGCCCGCGTAAAGATCGACCGTATTGGCGCGTCCGTCGATAACGAGGATCCACGGATACGCCTTCATTATTTCCAATATTTCATCGTCCCCGTATTCGCTGCCGCCGTACACGAGTATGCCTGAATACGTGGAAAGGTCCCGGGGATCGAAATCCGGCTTTTTTGCGCCAAAGGCGCCTGTTTCCAGCTCATGCAGGAAGCTTGCGAACAACGTGCATTTTGACCCGGGGAGTCGGTCCAGCTTCCTGACTGCGCGATCATGCACGAATTGTTCTCCGCCGAAACCAAGCGTCATTACGCTTATCGTGTACCGGATAGGCAAACCCAAAGCTGCAAGCCTGTCCCAGAACTGGCTCATGATCCCGTTCTCGCCGTACAGCGCTTCATATCCTTCAAAGCCCGAATGCATGCCCCTGCCGAATTCAAGTATTTTGATCGACCCGTCAGGAAGCAGTTTGAGATCAGCTATGAGAAAAGATATGTCTGCGGGATCCGGCACGGACTTTATGTCCGCAGGAAGCTTTTTCCCCCCGTCGCGCGCATCGCTCTTGGGACTTTCAGCCTCTGCCGGAACATCGACCGCAAATGCGGTCGGGACAAGAACTCCGGGCTTTGCTTCTTCCACTGCCTGGAGCGGTATTCTGATGCGCACGGTCATGCCCATGCCGTCTTTGCCCGGGATCTTCTCATAAATCGCGCCTTCCGGCACGCCGCCTGATTTGTTCCATAAATATTTCAATACGCCTTCGGACCCGGTTTCCGCATCGCCGTTGAGGATCTTCTCAAAAACACCCATCCTTCCGAAATAAAGGAACGGTTTGTTCTTGTCCGGATCGAACATGACCCTGACTAGCGACACTCCCTTGTGCGCCGAATCAGCGCCGCGGGAATCAGCGCCGTTATCCCGGATCTCAATCACATATGCATCCCGTGATTTGGAAACTACGATATTGATAAGCCCTCGAGTGCTCGAAGAAGGCTTGCGCAACCCCGCAGCAGCCAGGTCCGGATCGAAGAACGAGGCATATCCGTCATACGCATTGCGCGCAAGCTCATTGATGAGCTGGTCGAGATTGCTCACCTCGAATGTCAGCGTATGGCCGGTGATGACCCGGAACGGGGCCCGGTACACGTATTCGGGCTTTAAGACAAGGCCGGTCCTGACAGCAGTTTCAAGCGTCAACTCGAACTGCACCTGCTCACGTCGCGCCTGATCGCGAGTAAGCGTGTCAGGCGCGTTTATGAAAACGCCGACCAGCCAGTCGCGGACCTTCTTTGTCTTGCCGGCCGGCTTTCCGCCGTCGAGGATGTTGCGCAGCTCATACATCTTTCCCGACGACGGATCGAACAGGATATTTCGCACGTCGTCGTCGCTGATAAATTTGTTCTGTTCGGAAAGCACTGCGCCGTGTGCACGCAGGACAGCGCCCAGATCGCTGAGGATATTCGTCTGGCGGAAATAAAATCCTGCGGCAACGCTGATCTCAAGATCGCGCAACCGCGCATCCTTGCGTTTAAGCCCGAATTCGGCCCACACCTTATTCATCATGTATGCGATATCAGTGCCGGGGGACAGATGCAGGAGAACTCCCTTGCCCGAGGCATCGCGCACAGCCACGGCAATGCAGTCGCGGAAGCCGTATGATTTCATCTTGCCGTACGAGACGCCGTAGGCGCCTTCTTTGACGACCTCAACCCCCGGCTCATCGTCGATCAATTCCAGGCCGCCGCCGTCGCGGACTCCGGGATCGCCGGGAATACGAGCCGCGTTGACGACAATCTCGCCTCCCCGGATCAGGGCAGACACGTTTGCTGTCCGGTCAGTGTCCGGAAGAACAGCGAGCGTCACGCTATTTGTCTGGATCCCTGCCGGAAACACGTTAATATACTGACCCCTATTAACAAAGCAGGGTTTTTAAGTTAGAATATGGCTTATGGGGCATATCCCCAGGAAGGAGCTCATATTCTATGGAAAAACGTAAATGGACCAGCCAAGAGAAATTCAGAATCGTGATTGAAGGCCTAAGCGGCCAGATCGAAATCTCCAAGCTCTGCGCCAAGTACCAAATCGCGCAAACCCAGTATTACAAATGGCGAGATCTGTTCCTGAAATTCGGATACCAAGCCTTTGAAGTAAAGAATGTCACTAAAAAA
>JAKPTF010000080.1 GCA_029571225.1 Candidatus Omnitrophota bacterium
TGATTCAGGGTTCGTAGTCCCTATGCCCACGTTCAAAGTCGTATTGAGCACATACAGCTTATTGCTATTCACTGCCCACGCGCCGTTGCCTCCGGGAACCAGTTGATACCCGGCCGTTGCGCCTTGAGCGGAACAGATATAGAGCGAATTTGCAGTCGAATCATAATACATCTTACCGAGCGGGGCTGTTATCGGATCATTGCAATCCGCAGGGTTGCCTCCGGGGGCAATGCGCAGCGTCTGGTACACTCCTGTCGGGGAAGGGTAATACGTGGTGATGGTGAGTTTTTCGTCCTGCTGGGCCCAGGCAAGGCCAAGAGCACATACGCCGGAACAAATAACCATCGTAACGACCAGTCTCTTCATCTCCACCTCTCTGTAAAAAAAGGGATCTGACCCCTTTTTCTAAAGCAAGCCATAATCTTTTAAGGCTTTGCGCAATTTCTCCTGGTTTTCGGGAAGCATTTCAGACATGGGCAGACGCAATCCCGGCTCGCACATGCCCAGCATCCCCATGGCTGTTTTGACCGGAATAGGATTCGTTTCGATAAACATGGCTTTTATCAGAGGAAGCAGTTTATAATGAAGTTTCTGCGCTCTGGCTACATGGCCTTTCTGAAACTCGCTAACCATGGTTGCAACGTCTTTGGGCACGATATTAGCAACGACCGAGATAATGCCTGTGCCGCCGATCGCAAGCAAAGGCAACGTTAATGCATCGTCGCCGGAGATCAGATCAAACCCGGGGCCGCACAAAGCCCTGATGCGCGACATCTGCTCGAGGTTTCCCGATGCCTCTTTTACACCTACGATATTCTTGCAGTCTTTCGCCAGCTTTGCCATTGTCTCCGGTTCGATATTGACGCCGGTGCGAGAGGCAATGTTATAAAGAATGATCGGGATATCAACCGCATCCGCAACTGCTCTAAAATGCTCATACAGCCCTTTTTGCGTGGGCCGGTTATAGTAAGGAGACACCTGCAGCGACGCGTTCGCTCCCGCGTCAGCCGCATGTTTGGTGAGATTCACCGCTTCTTCCGTCGAATTGGAGCCGGTGCCGGCAATGACCGGGACCCTTTTATTTACCTGGGCGATTGTGATCTCGATGACACGCTCATGTTCCGCAGTGGACAACGTCGCGGATTCTCCTGTTGTGCCGCACGGCACAATTCCGGCCGTGCCGTTCTTGAGCTGGAATTCGATCAATTCCCTTAATTTTTTTTCATCAACGACTGATTTTTTGCCCCGGGTTGAGAACGGCGTAACAATAGCAACCAATGAGCCGCTAAACATGCCATACCCCCTTATATACGATGCCGGCCTTTCCTTCAAGCCACACATCAGAAAATTTGTCGCCCTGCACAGTAAAATAGATTTTCAGGACCTCTCCGCCGCGGGTCAACACCTTAAATTTTTGCTGGACGGCATTTGTCACCCGCGAATACTTTAGTTGCTGTAATTTCAGGCCGGTGATAAGAGCGCTGGCAACAGACCCGGTCCCGCATGCAAGCGTTTCATCCTCTACCCCCCGCTCATAGGTCCGTATCGAAATGCTGTTCTGGCCCGTAACCTCGACGAAATCCACATTCGTCCCCCTCGGAGCGAACGATTTATGATACCGTATCGCGCGGCCCAGGTCAACAATTTCCATCGACGCAAGTCCCTTGACAAAAATGATGCCGTGGGGAACGCCTGTATCGATGTAATTCACATGGAGCAGGCGGTCGCTGACCCTGACCGGGACATCGAGCCGCAATCCCTTCGGCGCTGTCAAGTTTACCCTGACCTGATCCTTATTAACGTGCGCCGCGATAATGCCTGCGAGCGTCTCGATCTTAAGAGCAGCGACGGATTTTCCCTGCAGCTTGACGCAATACAGCGCAAAGCACCGCGAGCCGTTGCCGCACATCTCCGCCTCGGAACCGTCAGCGTTAAATATGCGCATCCTGAAATCCGCTTTACGGGATTTTTCGACGACAAGCAGGCCGTCTGCTCCTGCGCCGTATTTTCTGTCGCATATGCGCTTTGCCAATGATGCCAGGCGGCTACCGTTCATGCGCGCAGAACGATTATCCATCAAAACAAAATCATTCCCAGCAGCGACGAGCTTTGTGAAATCCATCTTCTTGTTCATAAGGTCGTTTTACCTATTTTTATTTAAGATATTACGCATTATAACATTATTACTCAATCTTACTCATATTTACTTAAACTTACTCTTGGCGATTTCGTTTCTTATCAGGTCTTGCGCTGTTTCCCGCTTGCGGATCAGGGCGATCTTTCTGCCCTTGACCAGGATCTCAGCTGCTCTGCGGCGGGAATTATAGTTGCTCGACATGCTGAATCCGTAAGCGCCTGCGCACATAACAGCCAGATACTCTCCTTCCCTGACCTTGGGCAGCATCCGCTCTTTTGCAAGGAAATCACCGCTCTCGCAAATAGGGCCGACCACGTCAACCTTCTCGTTCGAGCGTTGTTCGTCAATGAGCGGAACGATCTCATGATGAGCTTCATACAAAGATGGCCGGATAAGATCGTTCATGCCCGCATCCACGATGACGAACTTCTTAAGCGGCGTCTTTTTGACATAGAGAACTTTTGTCACCAGGATCGCAGCAGAGCCGATAATGAATCTGCCAGGCTCCATGATGATCTTAAGACCGCTTGCCTTGAGTATAGGCAGAACTTTTGCCGCGAATTCCGCCGCGGTCTGGGGAACCTCATGGGAATAGATAATGCCCAGGCCTCCGCCGATATTGAGGTATTCAATATCAACGCCCCTGGCCTTGTTCGATTTAATAAAGGCAACGACTTTTTTGATCGCCTCGACAAACGGCTCTCCGATCGTTATCTGCGAGCCGATATGGATATGGATGCCTTTGATGGCCACATTGCTCAACTCGCCTGCAATGCGCAGGATATCGGTCGCTGTATCGAAATCAATGCCGAATTTGTTGGTCAGCTTGCCCGTTGTGATATATTTATGAGTCTTCGCTTCGACATCAGGATTGATGCGCAGCGCGACGTTCGTCTTCTTCTTAAGCTTTCGCGCAATGCGGTTAATATTTTCCAATTCCGGCAACGATTCAACGTTAAAGAAAAGGATGCCCTTTCGTATCGCCTCTTCTATTTCTTTGTCTGTCTTACCGACCGACGCATAGACGATGCGTGAAGGCGGACAGCCGACCTTGAGTGCGCGGAATAATTCTCCGCCGGAGACGATATCAAGCCCAGAGCCATGCTCAACCAATGCCTTGAGTATAGCCAGATTCGAATTCGCCTTGACCGAATAACAGATAAGCGGCTTTACCGGAGCAAACGCCCTTTTAAGTTTCAAAAAATGCCCGATGAACGTGTTGTAGCTGTACACGTATAAGGGCGTGCCATACCTCTCAGCAAGATCCTGAACCTTAACATTCTCACAATACAATTGATTACTTTTGAATTTAAATTCGTGCATGGAACTTTGTTACTCCTTTAGTCATTTGGGAATTTGTTACACAATATACTGTATAACATAAGATTATCAAAAAAGTCTGCGATGTTTTTATTTAACCCGCATAATCCAAACTACTGCCATATTCACCGGTCTGACACGCTGAACAGCTTCAGTAAAGGAATCCGCAACCGAACTATAAATCCCGGTATAAGAAATCACCGTACCGCTACCATCACCATTCTCAAGCATAGTTCCACCAAATGACGCTCGATTCTTCTGGGCAGCAATGGCTGTAGCTTCCTGAATAGACCCTGAGATAGCGCCGCCGCGCAAGAATAACCCTCCGTTATACCCTGCCCGCGCATTCAAATTAGGGATAGTTGCGCCATTATACGGAGAATCCGGATCAGAGAGCACCTGCCCGTTGCATTCAACCCAACCCGCAGGCAAAACCGGTGTCCCTGCCATAGATTTATGCCAGGCGATTATTGAACCTATTGGCACAACCCCGAAACCGGATAGAGCGCCATTTACATCCAACTTCACAGCTGGAGTCGTTGTTCCAATACCGACATTGCCATCAGCATTGATCCGCATCCGTTCATTATTGCTGTTATTCGTGTAAAATGTGATGTTACCCCCGACGCCCGTATAAAGATTCATGGATCCGCTGCCGCCAAACCCTCCCGCGGCTGCTCCTAAATTATGGTCATTCATGACAAATATATACGCCTGTTTCGTGCCTGATGTCCATCCTACACCACTGTATTGGTTTGCTGTCGTAGAATCATTTTGCTGTAACTGCAACATATGGCTGCTGGGCGCAACAACATGCAATCTTGCAAGCGGATTCGTTGTTCCAATACCGACATCCCACGTAGTATTAGCAGTGGTCAAATGCGCGCCGTTCAAAGCCCACAAACCACCGGCTCCGGGAACAGGATAGTACCCCCATCCCCCTATTGTCGAATTACTGCAAATAAGAAGAACCCGGCCGCTCGCATCATAGTACATTTTGCCTTCAGGAGCGCCTGCGGCGGAACAATCGGCGGGGTTATTGCCCGGCGCAACCCACAGGGTCTGATATACCCCGGTCGGGGAAGGATAATACGTGGTGATGGTGAGTTTTTCTTCCGACTGCTGGGCAAGAACGGACGAATAAACACTCAAAGCACTTATGACACAACAGCACACAACGCCTTTATGCATACGGCCTCCTGCTCTAACGAGGAGAGCGTTTGGTGTTGACTGCGAAATGCGGATTGATGATACGCTTAAGCTCTTTCTGGTTTAATTGTTGAGAGAAACCTTTTAACACGTGATCGGGTATTTCCGAAAGTTTCAAATCATTCTCTTCCGCATAACGCACGAGCTTTCCGATGATCTCATGCGCGTTGCGAAACGCGATCTTTTTGCCCACCAAATATTCGGCAAGTTCGGTTGCATACATGCTCTCGTCAGCAAGGACTTTCTCTACCGCATCAGTGTTAAGGCGTATTCCTTTGACGAATTCGCTCAAAAGCGATAATTCGCTTTTGACGATCTCGACAGAGGAAAACAACGGCTCTTTGTCTAACTGCATGTCACGGTTATATGTTGACGGCAAGCCTTTCATGGTGGTCAGCAAGGACGTCAAATTGCCGTATACCCTGCCGGTGTAGCCGCGTACGAGTTCAAGAAAATCCGGGTTCCTCTTATGCGGCATATAGCTTGAGCCGGTGCAGAATTCTTCCGGCAGATCAAGAAAATCGAATTCCGGGGTCGAATAAAGAATAAAATCCTCTGCCATGCGCGATAAATGCATCTGCATCGTCGCAGCGAAGCTTAAGAACATGATCACTGCGTCGCGATTCGACACATGGTCGAGCGGATTTTTCACAACAGAGATCTTCACCGGAAGGTCCTTGCAGTATGTTGACATGAAACGCTTGACTGCTTTGTCATAATCAACGGACTTGATGTACGAGCCGGCCATGGCGCCTGCGCCGATGAAGATATATGTGTGCTTGGCGAAATCCTCGAATCGGTGCTGGTCGCGGTGAAGCATGGACACAAAGCCCTTGATATATTTCGAGAACTTGATGACCTGCGCCCTGCGCGTATGCGTGTAGCCGACAAAAAATTCCTTTTTATACTCTCCGGCAAGCCCAAGCAGGCTTTCCTGCAAGGCCACAAGAAGCTTGAATATCTCCTGCGCCTGATGCACGCAATAGAACGTGACGTCAAAAGCGATCTGGTCATTGCGCGACCGGAAGCTGTGCAGTTTTAACGCGGTATCCCCGACTTTGGCTTCCAACCGGTTCTGGATCTCGGTATGGATATCCTCTGACGCGCTGTGGAACGTGAACGTCCCTGCTTTTATGTCTTTCAGGATATCGGCAAGCGCGCGTTCAAGCTTGTAAGCTTCCGATGCGCTCAGAACATTCGAGTGCACAAGAGCCCGAATATGGATCAGCGAATGGAAAACATCATACATCGCCAGCTTATGGTCATACTGGATGGATTTCTGGAATTCATAAAATGCAGGATTCATCTGTTTGGTGAACCTTCCTCCCCATAATTTCTTTGCCATGATCGCTCCTTAGACGTTACCGCTTATACGGCATTCCCCAGATCTTGATAAAGCCTTCGGCGAGCTTTTGATCGAATTTATCCTCATCGCCGTATGTCGCGAGCTCTTTTTTGTACATCGAATACGGCGATTTCCTTCCCACCGCAACGCAGGTGCCTTTGAATAATTTAAGTTTGATGGAACCGGTCACGTGCTGCTGCGTCACGTTGATAAAACCGTCGAGCGCGTGCTTCAACTGCGAATACCACAATCCGTAATAGATCAGGTCCGCGTATTTAAGCGAGACCATTTCCTTATAATGGCTCACCTCGCGGTCCAGGGTCAAAGCCTCGATTTCCTTATGCGCGGTGTACAGGATCGTAGCCGCAGGAGCTTCATAGATCTCCCTGGATTTAATGCCCACGAGCCGGTTTTCGACCATGTCGTACCTGCCGATGCCGTAGCTTCCGCCGAGTTGGTTGAGCGTCTTGATCATGGATTTGAGCCCCATTGCCTTGCCGTCGAGTTTCTTGGGCACGCCCTTCTCGAATGCTATTTCGACATATTTAGGATACGTCGAGGTGCCGGTCGGGGACTTGGTCATGATATAGGCGTCCTCCGGCGGCTCCTGGTCGAGATTTTCAAGGATACCCGCTTCGATGCTGATGCCCCAGAGGTTGCGGTCAATGCTGTAAACTTTTTTCTTGGTGACGTCGATGGGAATGCGGTGTTTCAACGCGTACTCGATCTCCTCTTCCCGCGATTTGAACTCCCAGTCCCGCACAGGAGCGATGATCTTCAATTTGGGATCGAGGATCGCGGTTGTGACTTCAAGCCGCACCTGGTCGTTGCCTTTTCCCGTGCAGCCGTGGCCGACATACTCCGCTTTTTCCTTATGCGCGACCTCAACAAGATACTTGGCGATGAGAGGCCTGCCGAGCGCTGTTGCAAGCATATATTTACCCTCGTAAACCGCATTGGCCTTGAGCGCGGGCACGATGAAATCCTTGACAAATTCGTCGGTCAGATCTTTGCAATAGACTTTTGTTGCGCCACCGGCCAGCGCGCGCTTTTCAATAGCATCGAAATCCTCGCCCTGGCCGAGGTCTGCGATAAAGCATACGACCTCGAATCCCTTGTCATTGAGCCATTTAATGGCGCAGGACGTGTCAAGGCCGCCGGAATACGCTAAAACGATCTTTTTCATTATACGATTCTCCTTGATAGTGGAATATTGTGCGCAATCGCTGAATTATCTTCCCATTAATTGCACAAGCACTGCCTTTTGCACGTGCAGGCGGTTCTCCGCCTCATCGAATACAATCGAGCCCTTCCCATCGATCACTTCATCGGTGATCTCCTCGCCCCGGTGCGCAGGCAAGCAATGCATTATATACGCGCCTTTATTAGCAGCGGCACGCAGCTCTGAATTCAACTGGAATGCCTTGAAGGCTCTTTTACGCTTTTGCGCTTCTTTTTCCTGGCCCATGGAAGCCCATACGTCCGTATATAACACATCTGCGCCCCGTGCTGCGGCGAGCGCTTTGTCAAAAAACCTGATGACGGATCCTGACTGCAGGCCGATAGCCCTTGCTGATTTGATAACGCTCGCATCAGGCTCATACCCGCGGGGAGTTGCGATATTCAGATGAACGCCCAGCTTTGCGCAAGCCGAAATGAGAGAATTGCACACGTTGTTGCCGTCTCCGATATACGCCAGGGTAATATCCTTGCATTTGCCGAATTTTTCTTTTATGGTGAACAGGTCCGCCAATGCCTGGCACGGATGGGAGAAATCGGACAAGCCGTTGATGACCGGAACATCGGCATATCGCGCCATGTCAATGACGGTCTGGTGCGCAAAGGTTCGCAACACAATGCCGTTGACATATCTGCTCAATGTCTTTGCTACGTCATGCACCGTTTCGCGTTCTCCGAGCTTGATCTGGTCAGGCCCGAGGTAAAGCGCCGTGCCGCCAAGCTGGAACATGCCGACGTAAAATGATACATACGTGCGGTTGGATGGTTTCTGAAAAATGAGCGCGAGCGATCTTCCGCGAAGCACGTTCCCATACTTGTGCGGCGTTTTTTTTATCTTCGCGGTGAGCGAAAATATATCGTAAATTTCCTGTTTACTCAACTGGCCTACGGTCAAGAGATCCTTTTTCATGGCGTTCCTTTTGTTACAGGTGGCTATAACGAGCCTAGCGCAGTATCGAGTATCTCAACTGCCTTATTGATCTGGCCCCTGGTTACGTTTAATGCCGGCATAATACGCAGGACCCTGTCATGGGTGCAATTGATCAGCAGCCCCTTGTGAATGCACGCCTCGACGAACGGCTTGCCCGGTACCGTCAATTCTACGCCGCACATGAGGCCCATTGCCCTGACTTCCTTGATATGAACATGCTTTGCCTTAAGGTTGTTAAGCGCCTCGCACAGATATGCCCCGCTGTCTTTTGCGTGTTTGAGCAGTTTTTCCTTCTGAATTGCGCGAAGCACTGCGAGCGCGGCGCGGCATACAACAGGCCCGCCGCCGAACGTGGATGCGTGCGTGCCGGCTGTCAGCATATCGGAAATGGCTGTTTTGGCCATCATGACCCCGATAGGCAGGCCTCCGCCAAGGGATTTCGCAAGCGTGAACATATCAGGCTCTATGCCGTACTGCTGCCAGGCGAACATCGTACCGGTGCGGCCGATGCCGGTCTGGACCTCATCCACGATCAAAAGCAGTTTATGTTTATCGCACAGCTCGCGCAAGCCCTTGACGAATTCAGGAGTGGCGATGTTGATACCGCCTTCTCCCTGGACAAGCTCGAGCATGATAGCTACGGTTTTGTCTGTAACAGCTGCTTTGACCGCGTTTAGGTCATTAAACGGTACTGACGTGAATCCCTGGACAAGCGGCGCAAACCCTTCCTGGTATTTTTTCTGGCCCGTGGCTGACAGAGCTGCAAGCGTGCGGCCGTGGAAAGAATCGATGAATGTGATGATCTCGAATCTGCCCTGGCCGAATTTCCGGGAAAGTTTGATGGCCGCCTCGTTAGCCTCAGCGCCGGAGTTAGCGAAAAAAACCTTGTACGGTTTTTGCGTCCAGAAGTTCAGCTCTTTAGCAAGCTTTGCCTGGGCTATATGATGATAATTGTTAGGAACAAAGATAAGCTTGGAGACCTGGTCTCGTATCGCGCACATCACCTTTGAATGGCAATGGCCCAGGTTCCCCACTCCCCAGCCAGGGAAAAAATCCAGATACTTCTTCCCGTCAATATCCCACAAATAGCTCCCTTTACCCTTAACAAATACCAGCGGAACCTTTGTGTAACTGGGAACTATGCAATCCTTATATATCTGAAACAACTCTTCTTTTTTCATATGAAGACGCTTTAGCTAACCCTTTTAAAAATAATAAGTTACAAAACAAATACAACTTTCGCACATAAAAGAATTTATTTGTAAACTCATGCCGCAGTGATAGTTAGCTAAAGCGTCTTCAACTGATGATTTCTGTGCCTATGCCCTGGTCAGTGAAGATCTCAAGCAACAAAGCATGCGGAATGCAGGCGTCAACCATGTGCGTCTTTTTAACGCCCTTGGTGACCGCATGTATACACGCCTGGACTTTCGGGATCATGCCGGTCTGGATCACCTTTTGATCAATCAATTGCTTGGCATCCTCGCGCGTAAGCGTCGACATGAAAGAGCTGGGATCGTCTGGGCTGCGCATGATACCCTTGACGTTGGTCAGGATAACCAGCTTCTCAGCCTTCATGCTTTCTGCCACGTTCGCGGCAGCCTCATCGGCATTGACGTTATACGTCTTTCCGTCATTACCAGCTCCCATGGGAAGTATGACGACGACCTTATCCTTGTCAAGCTCGTTCAGGATGGCCTGCGTATTTACGCCGACGACATGGCCCACGAGGCCGAGGTCTATATTGGCCTTCTTTTTCTCCGATGCGAGGAGCCTGTTCTCCTTGCCGTTCAGACCGACCGCGCTGCAGCCGAGCTCTACGATCTCATTGACGATCATCGTGTTCAATTTCTGAAGCTCCTCTTCGACGACCTTGAGGGTCTGCTCATCCGTCACGCGCATGCCGTCGACAAAATCAGTCTTTTTACCGCTCTGCCGCATGCGGTCAGAGATATTCGGGCCTCCGCCGTGCACGAGCACGGTCTTCAAGCCCATGAAATTCATAAACACGATGTCCTCAAGCACGCCTTTGCGGATTTTTTCCTCGCCCAGGATGCTGCCGCCGTATTTGATTACCACGACCTTATTGTGGAACGCCCGTATGTACGGCAGCGCCTCGATAAGCACGTCGGCTTTTTTAATGGCTTCTTGCATAGTCCACCTCAGTTATATTCAGCGTTGATCTTGATATATTCAGGGGTCAGGTCGGATGTGTACACCGTACACGCGGCGTCCCCCCGCGATAAGCTGATATTTATGACGACGTCTTTCCTGTCCAGAGGCCCCATATGCACGCGCAATCCCTTTTCGCTGACGTCTATGCCGCTTGCGCCGACCGCACATGCGATCCTGCCGAAGTTCGGGTTCTGGCCGTACACCGCGGTCTTAAATAAAGGCGAATTGGCAACGGCAAGCGCAGCCGTCCTGGCCTCGTCGAATGTGCGGGCCTTTTTCACGTGAATCGTGATGAACTTCGTCGCTCCCTCCCCGTCCCGAGCGAGCATCTTCGCCAGAGAAAGGCACACTGCCTTAAGCGCTCTTGCGAACACTGCCGCATCGCCTCCGGAGCGGATCTTCTTGTTCCCTGCCCGGCCGTTCGCAAGCACGGCGACCGAGTCGTTAGTCGACATGCAGCCGTCAACGGTGACGCAATTGAATGTCTCCCTGACCGCTTCTTTCAGGCTCCTGTCAAGACATCCCTGGGTGATATACGCGTCGGTCATGATGAACGCGAGCATCGTTGCCATGTTCGGCCCGATCATTCCTGAACCCTTTGCGATGCCGCATATGGTCACGCGCCTTCCTCCAATCACGCACTGCGCGCTGGCAGCCTTGGAAAAGGTATCCGTCGTCATAATGGCCTTCTTCGCCGCATCGATGCCGCGCAAGGACAATCCTGCGCATAGACGCGGAAGGGCCGAGACGATCTTACCAGCGTCAAGCCGTTTTCCGATGATTCCCGTTGAAAAAACAAGCACTGAGATGGGTTTTACCCCAAGTAGAGATGCGGTTGAAGCCGCAGTCCTGCGGGCGTCAGCAATGCCTGCCGTGCCGGTGAAGCAATTCGCATTGCCGCTGTTGGCTATGATCGCATGAAAAACCTTGTTCTTCTTGAGGTGTTCCCTGCACAAGGTAACTGGCGCAGCTACGATCTTGTTGGTAGTGAACATGCAGCTGGCAAGAGCCGCACTGCTGGAATGGATAAGGGCCAGATCGGGTTTCCCCGATTTTTTCAGGCCGCAGGCGACCGCGTTGGCCGTAAATCCCTTCGGCAAGATAGCGTCTGGTATGACGTCCATTTACACAAGCCCCATGGTTTCAGGGAACAGGTACCGTATGTTCATATTCTGCACTGCCTGGCCCGAAGCTCCTTTGAGCAGGTTGTCGATCGCCGATATGATTATGACAGAACCCCTATCCGCCTGCACGCCGATGTCGCAGAAATTCGTCCCCGAGACATCCTTGAGCGACGGGAATTCGCCGTTCCGGCGTATGCGAACGAAAGGCTCATGCTTGTAAAACTTCCGGTACAGGTCCAGGATGCGTTCCGTGTCAAAGGCCACTTTTTTATTCAACCGCACATATATGGTCTCGAGTATCCCGCGTTTTAGCGGCAACAGATGAGGCACAAAACAAACCGGGACCTTTCTCCCTGCGAGCTTTGAAAGCTCCTGCACGATTTCGGGCATGTGCTGATGTGCATTCACCTTATATGCCT
Organism: Candidatus Omnitrophota bacterium; assembly: GCA_029571225.1. Classification (GTDB taxonomy): domain Bacteria; phylum Omnitrophota; class Gorgyraeia; order Gygaellales; family Profunditerraquicolaceae; genus JAGOOP01. The sequence continues at coordinate 11,900 of JAKPTF010000080.1, forward strand.
TAAAATCCTCATCGACCTCGCTGAAAAGAGATTCAAGCACCGCCTTCTTGCCAGCTCCTGTGGTGCCGGATTTGGCATCGATGATAACCGACGATGTATCGACGGCATCCGTGGCAACAAGCGGGGCGAGCGCCAGGATCGCCGCAGTGGGGTAACATCCGGGATTCGCGATCAATTGCGCGGTCCCGATCTTCTGACGGTACAATTCAGGAAGGCCGTACACCGCTTTCTTTATGTTGCCTTTATCCTTATGCGCGGCATGATACGCGGACTTGTAAACGTCAGCGCTGGCCAAACGGTAATCGGCGGAAAGGTCAATGACGGTCTTTTTTTTCCTGATCAAATAAGGCACTGCATCCATCGCCGTGGTATGCGGCAAAGCCAAGAAAACACAGTCGCAATTATCGGCCAGTTCCTTCAAATCGAGCTTCCTGAGCATCAGCTCTACCCTGCCAGCGAACCGTGGGAACACGGAACTAAACTGCCGTGGTTCGTCTGCAGTCGAATACAACCCGGCGAGGCGCGCCTGGGGATGACGCAATAAAATATCGACAAGCTCCTGCCCGGCATACCCGGTCGCACCGACAACGCCTACATTCACGATCATATCGTCTCCGTCGTTAAAGTATATAAAATTATTATACCCGCAAATCCGGCTATGGCAAGTATTTTTCTCGTCGCAGAAAGGCCGCCTTTCCGTCGCCGCAGGGCAAAAAAAATCCCGCCTGGTTGCGTGCGCTCCACAAGCGGGACCTAGAATACCTGGCTATTTATTTGGATTATTTCATTAACGTTTTGTCCACTGGAAGCGTTTCCTGGCGCCTTTGAGCCCCGATTTCTTGCGCTCCTTCATCCTCGGGTCGCGGGTCAGAAAATCGTTCTTGCGTAAAAGGTCCTTAAGCTCCGGCTCCGCGGCCAAAAGCGCGCGCGATACCGCATGCCTCAACGCCCCGGCCTGCCCGGTTATACCCCCGCCGTTGAGATTGGCAACCACGTCGTATTTCGTAGCAGTATTGGTCAACCGCATAGGCTGTCTGACCATGATCCGGTCCGTTTCGCGGACAAAATAGGTATCCGCGTCCACGCCGTTAACCGTGATTGCGCCCTGGCCTGGCGTCATGATAACACGCGCTATCGATTCCTTTCGCCTTCCGACTGCGACAAACCGCGTTACATTATCCATAATAACCTATATCTTTAATGGTACCGGTTTAAGACTTGCGTTTGAATGTTTATCGTCCTTATATACCTTCAATCTCATCTTCATCTGATGCGAAAGATCTCCTTTGGCAAGCATGCGTTCCACGGCAAGCTTCATGACGGTCTCGGGCCGTTTTTCAAGCATCTGCTCCAAAGGCACCTGCTTCAGCCCGCCCGGATAACCGGAATAGCGGCTGTATAATTTCTGTTTGAGCTTTCTGCCCGTGACTTTGATTTGAGCGGCGTTGATGACGATAACGCCGTCGCCGGTATCGACATGAGGCGTGTAAATAGCCTTATGTTTTCCCCTGAGCACGGAAGCTATCTTTGAAGCGCAGCGCCCGAGTATCTGGTCTTTCGCATCAACCAGATACCACGTTCGCTTTATCTCAGACGGTTTTGGAAAATAGGTCTTTGGCATAGGAATAAAAGTATACCATACAAATAATATCTGTCAAATACTTTTTTTGCAGGATAACCCGCGGCTTTCTTCCGTATTTTATCGCGCTGCTTCAAGTAACTGGCGGGTATATTCCGCTGCGGGCCGTTCGAACAGGTCGTGTGCGGCCGCATGCTCAACCACCCTGCCATGCTTCATGACCAGCACCGTATCCGCGATATGCCTGATGACTGAAAGATTATGGCTGATGAAGATGTAGGTCAGCCTGAACTTCTCTTTTAACTCCACGAACAGATCCAGAAGTTTAGCCTGTATGGTCAGGTCCAGCGAGGATATGGGTTCGTCAAGGACCAGGAGTTTCGGCCCGCACGCCAATGCCCGCGCGATGCATATCCGCTGGCGCTGTCCGCCTGAGAACTGGGATGGGTATCTTTCCATCGCGGCATCGTCAAGGCCCACGATCCTGAGCAGTTCTGAAGCTTTCCCTCGCATTTCCCGCCGCGGGCAGACCGAATGTATGATCAGCGGCTCATACAACGCATCTTTGATGCGCATCTTGGGATCCAGGCTGTTATAGGGGTTCTGGAATATGATCTGCACGTCCTTGCGGAAATCGCTGATGAACGCGTCATTGAACCTGATCGTGCCTGAATCGGCAGGGATAAGGCCGAGCAGGACCCTGGCAAGCGTGGTCTTGCCCGAGCCTGATTCTCCGACTATACCCAGGGTCGTGAACTCCATAAGCCTGAAATTCACCCGGTCCAGAGCAACGGTCCTGGCCGAGGCTGGGCCGAACATCCCTTTTTCAACCGGAAACTTTTTGCTTATATCCACCGCTTCCAGGATCATAATTTCCCTATTTTATGATACGCTGCGATCAATTCCCGCGTGTGAAAATGCTTAGGATCTTTAAAAATATCCTCTGTCAGGCCGTTTTCCACCACCCGGCCCCGGTACATCACGTAGATCCGCTGTGAAATCTTGCGCGCTATCGCCAGGTTATGGGTAATGAACAAAAGAGAAAACCCTACCTTTTCTTTCAATTCAGTCAGAAGTTTCAGTATTTCCGCTTCGATGGTCACATCCAGCGAAGTCGTCGGCTCATCGGCAATAAGCAAAGACGGCTTGCACGCAAGGGCCATGGCGATGAATGCCCGCTGGTTCATGCCGCCGGAAAGCTGATGAGGAAAGCTGTTGAACACCCGGTCAGCTTCTGCGATCCTGACCTGCCGCAGCAGTTCGCGGCCCTGATCCTGAGCCTCCTGCCTGCCCAGCCTCTGGTGCCAAATTACCGCCTCGACGATCTGTTCGCCGATGGTTAATACAGGGTTAAGAAAACTCGCCGGCTCCTGGAATATATACGCTATGACGCCGCCACGTATCGAATAAAGCTTCTTCTCTTCAAGGGCGAGCATATCCCTCCCTTCCAGAAGCACCTGGCCCGCAACAATGCGCGCAGGCGCTGGAAGAATCCTGGTCAAAGCGAGGGTGGTTATTGTCTTGCCTGAACCTGATTCTCCTGCCAGCACGACAGTCTCGTTCCGCCTGACCTGCAGATCCACGCCTTCCACCGCATGGACGATCCTGTTTTCCAGATGAAAATCGACTTTAAGGCCTTTTACTTCAAGCAATGGGGACATATGTTCATTATCCAATGATCTTCTTAAGCCCTTCCGCGATAAAATTGAATCCGAGTATCGTGATCAATATTGCCAATCCCGGGAATACCGTGATCCACCAGGCTATACCCAGGGTGGATTTTGATTCGATAAGAATATTGCCCCAGCTTGGGACCGGCGGCTGGACCCCAAGCCCAAGGAAACTCAAACTGGATTCAAGAAGAATCGCACCGGCAATACCCAGCGTCGCATTTACAAGGACCGGTCCGACCGCGTTGGGGACAAGATGCCTGATGATGATCCGCGCGTCCGACGCGCCGAGCGCGCGCTCCGCCTGAATGAACTCTCGCTCCTTCAAAGACAATATCTCTCCCCGGATAAGTCGCGCAGGCCCCATCCAGCTTGTCAGCCCTATGACGATCATGATGTTATAGATCGAGGGTTCGACAACGGCTATGACTGCCAGGATCAAAAAGAACGTAGGGAAACACAGCATGATATCGGCAAAACGCATGATTAGTGCATCTGCAATGCGGCCGTAAAAACCCGCGCAGGAACCGAGGATCAATCCAAGAAGAATCGATATACCCACGGCTATAATCCCCACTGATAGCGATATCCGAGCTCCATAAATCATCCTGCTCAACAAATCCCTGCCCAGGCCGTCAGTACCAAGGGGGTGCCTTGCGCAAGGCGCCATGAGCAGCCCCTGGCTGTCTATGGAAGAAGGGTCAAACGGGCTGATCAACGGAGCAAACAAAGCGGTTGCGCTCAACATCAATATAATCGCCAGCCCCCAGAAAAGATACGGATTGTCCTTCATCTATTTATACCTTATACGCGGGTCAACACACGCGTAACTGATGTCAGCTATGAGATTCCCTGCGACAGTCAGGAGAGCGCCCAGGACAACTTCAGCCATGATCAAAGGTATATCCCTGGCCATCACTGCCTGAAAAAACAGCTGCCCCAATCCGGGCAACGCGAAGATCGATTCGAATATGACGCTCCCGCCCAGAAGGCCCGGTATCGATAGGCCTGCCAGTGTCACGATCGGCAAAAGAGCGTTGCGCAGCGCGTGTTTATACAGCACCGTTCTTTGCGGCAGCCCCTTGGCCAGGGCAGTATAGATGTAGGGCTGCTGCAATGCCTCCAGGATGCTCGAACGCATATATCTGGATATCACCGCCAGCCCAGCGACTGAGGAAACGAACACCGGCAGTATCAGGTGCCAGGCAACGTCAAGGAACCTGCGTACTGGCGGGAAATAGTCGAAATCGAGCGAATGCAGACCCGAAATCGGCAGCCATCCGAGATGGATACAGAAAAGTTGCATCAACAAAAGCGCCAGCCAGAACGCGGGCACGGAAAGCATAACAAAAGAAAACACAGCCGTTGCCGTGTCAAACGCGCCGCCTTCTTTTGTCGCAGCGCGGATCCCAACGGGGATAGCAACAAGGAACACCACAAGCAAGGACAAGGCGTTTATCCCTACGGTAACCGGGACACGCTCTAATATCTTGGCGGCAACAGGGCGGTTATCCACGAACGAACGGCCCAGGTCCAGGCGCGCCAAATCCTTGAGCCAGAGAAAATAGCGGACATGCACTGGCTTATCGAGGTTAAAAGCCCTGTTCAGCCGCATCTGGTATTGGGCAGAAACTTTCGGGTTCATCGCCTGGTCAAGGGATGAAAATCTGCCCGGCGCCAGGCTGATAACCGCAAAGCTGACGATCGACACGCCGAATAGGACAGGGATCATTCCCAGAAACCTTTTTATTATGTAGTTCAGCATACTCTATGCCCGATTTCGTTCTCAGGGCCGTTTGCTACTGCAGGATCGTGTATTTCTGCTGCTGCCGCGGCACCCACCATTCGATGAAATTGTACCCTATGCCCGCAGCTTCGGGCTTCACCTCCTGAAAGCGGTTATGCAAAACCGAAAGGCTCTCCGAAGTAAAAAGGAACATATAAGGCTGATCGTCGTAGATGAGCCGGTGTATCCTGCGGTATATCCTCTGCCGCTCACCCTGGTCAAAGACGCGCCTGCCTTCAACCAGCAATCTGTCAACTTCATCGTTTTTGTAGCCTATGAAGTTAAACTCTCCCTGCCTGGTCCTGCCTGAATGCCATATATCGTAGATATCGGGTTCACGCGGAACCGACCAGCCCAGGAGTATGGCCTCGAAGTCCCTCCGGTCTATGTATTCAGACAGAAAGACGCTCCACTCCACAACCTTGATCTTCATCCTGATACCTATGTCCTTTAGCCTGCGCTGAATGATCTGTGCGGTCTTCTGGCGCTGTTCATTGCCCTGGTTTGTGACAAGGGTGAATTCAAAGGCCCGGCCGTCCTTCTCGATCCATCCGTCGTTATTGACGTCCTTCCATCCAGCTTCTGCAAGAAGCGCGCGCGAACGCCCCGGGTCAAAACCGGCGGCTTCGACATCATGGTTATATGCCCAGGATTGAGATACGAACGGGCCTGTCGAGACCTGGCCGAATCCCAGAAGCACGACATCGATAATTTCTTTCTTATCCACGGCAAGGTTCAGCGCCTGCCGTACTCTCTTATCGGCAAATCTCGGATCTTTAAGGTTATACCCCATATACGTGTAATTGAATCCCGGAAGCCTGAACTTTCGATAGTATTTCTTGAAGAAGGCCGTGTCTGTCTGGCGGCTGAATTGCAATGGCGTCAGGCCCGCAGAATCAAGCCCCTGCGTCTGCAGCTCCAGGAAAATGGTCGATTCGTCAGGAATGACCCGGGTGATGGCGCGGTCTATATACGGCCTGTGCTCGAAATAATCGCGATTGGAAGCAAGCTCGATCTTTTCCTGGACCTTCCACTTCTTCAGGACATACGGCCCTGTGCCCACAGGCCTGCGCGAAAATTCGGTGGTGTTGAGGTCTTTTCCGTCCAGCAGGTGTTTGGGCACTATGGACATGCCCCAGCTCGCAAGCCCCGGAGCAAACGGCTCCTTATAGGTGACTCTGACCGTATGGTCATCAACGGCTTCAAGCGATTTAACGCGCTCAAAATCTCCGGCGTAGGGAGTGCGCACATCAGGATCGATCATTTTCTTATAGGTGAATTCGACGTCCTGCGCGGTAAACGGCTGGCCGTCCTGCCATCTGACTCCTTTACGCAGATGAAAGACGATTACCAGCCCGCCCTCCCGTATTTCCCAGGATTCAGCAAGGTCACCGCAAAGGTTTAAATCCTTATCATATTTCACCAGTCCGTTAAATATCATCCCGCTGATCTCCGCCGATGCCGAATCAGAAGCAAGCATGGGTATGAGATTGCGCGCGTCGGCGACCGAGGCGCTCACGATCGCGTCGCCGTAATCCTTAGCGCCTGCTTGGGCGGCTGTTAAAAACAAAAAGACTACCAGCAAAGCCGGTAGTCTTTTCAATGATCTTTGGCTTACGTTCATCCGTGGTTTTAAACCCGTTGCCGTTCTCTTAGTTGAGATCTCCCTGACGGGGCTGCGGAGCGCCCCTGGTCTTAAGCGCCGGTTGATCTGCCGGTTGCGCAGGGGCCTGCACTGCAGAGGGCTGCTGCGTCACAACAGGTTTTGGTGTAGCTGCCGGCTGCGATGGCACTGCCTCAACAGGCGCCGTTGAGCCTGACTGCTGGCCTGATGCGGCAGGCCTGTACCCTTCGAGCAGAGATTTGCTCTTGTGCACTGACATGACCGCAAGCGACAGGCAGGTAAGGAAAAACACGACAGCGCTGACTGTGGTCGCCTTGGTCAAAAAAACGCTGGTTTTGGTTCCGAACATGGATTCAAGGCCTGAAAGATTCTCGACAAACCCTCCGCCGCGGCCGCGCTGGACCAGAACAATCGCAATCAATAAAACACATGCAATGACATGAACCGTAATAACCAAAGCCATCATATATCCACCTTCATTTCTTTACCTTAGCCGCTGTCATAACGATCCGGGCAAAGGAATCAACCTTGAGGCTAGCTCCTCCGACCAGAGCACCGTCCACATCGGGTTGACGCATTAACTCCTCTATATTCTCCGGCTTCACCGAGCCGCCATATTGGATCCTGATCCTTGACGCGACATCATCGCTATACAGCTTCGCAAGTATTCCTCGGATATACTGATGCGCTTCCTGCGCCTGAGCTGGGGTCGCGGTTTTACCCGTACCGATCGCCCACACCGGTTCATAAGCTATCACAATCTTCTCCGCTTCTTCCGCGCTGAAACCTTTTAAACCGTTTATCACATGGTCATCTAATACCTTGAAGGTTTTGCCTGCCTCGCGCTCCGCGAGCATCTCTCCCACGCACATGATCGGCGTCAGGCCATGCGACAAAACGGCCTTGATCTTCTTATTAACGGTTTCGTTGGTTTCGGAAAAAAATTGCCTGCGCTCGGAATGGCCGATAATCACGTATGTGCAGCCGGCATCCTTGAGCATCTTGGCGGAAACTTCACCGGTGAACGCGCCTTCGTCCTGCCAGTACGCGTCCTGCGCTCCCAGAGCTATGTTGGAATTCGCCACGACCTCCGCTACTTCGCTCAATGCGGTAAATACGGGGCAAATAACAATGTCCACATCACCCGCATTGATTTTGAACAGCTCCCGCTTCAAGCCATTGGCAAGTTCGATGGCTTCGGTGATCGTCTTGTAAAGTTTCCAGTTCCCCGCGATGATGGTCTTACGCACGTATTCTCCTATTTATCGGACAATGCCGCAATGCCCGGGAGGGTTTTCCCCTCGAGAAACTCGAGGCTTGCGCCGCCGCCTGTTGAAATATGCGTCATCTTGTCCTGTAATTTGAATTTGGCAACCGCTGCTGCCGTGTCACCGCCGCCGATGATGGTCACTGCCTTGACGCCCGCAAGGAATTTGCCCACTGCCTCAGTCCCCTTGCTAAAGGCATCCATCTCAAATATGCCAAGAGGCCCGTTCCAAACGACTGTCCTGGCAGTTGCAAGCTTTCTATTGAACAATTCTACGGTCCTGGGGCCGATATCCACCGCAATCTTTCCCTCGGGAATATCCTGGCCGACGACCTGAGTTGCTGCCTTCGGGTCAACAGTGTCAACAACAACATGATCGATAGGAAGAACTATCTCTTTCTTCATCGACGCGGCTTTATCCAGAAGGCTCTTTGCGAGGTCGATCTTGTCTTTTTCCAATTTCGAATTGCCGATAGGTTTCCCCTCTGCTTTCAGGAACGTATATGCCATGCCGCCGCCTATGATGATCGCGTCGCATTTCGGCAAGAGGTTCTCGATCACGCCGATCTTATCGGAAACTTTGGCCCCGCCGAGTATGACCATAAACGGCTTTGCGGGATTAGCCACCGCGTCTCCGAGGTATTTGATCTCTTTTTCAAGCAAAAGGCCGGCGCCGGATTTAAGGAACTTGTTTACGCCTGCTGTGGAGGCATGCGCACGGTGCGCAGTGCCGAAAGCGTCATTCACGAACACCTCGCCTAAAGAAGCGAGCTGCTTTGCGAATACGGGATCATTGCCCTCTTCTTCGGCGTGATAACGCAGATTCTCAAGCAATATGATCTTCTCAGAAGATGCGGCAACGCCTGATTTTACCGCATCGCCCACGCAATCATCGTAAAATTTGACTTTTTCGCCTGTCAACTGTTCAAGTCTGGCTGCAACCGGCTTTAAGCTGTATTTATCAACGCGCTTGCCGTCAGGCCGTCCCAGATGGGACATCAAAACAACTTTTTTCGCGCCTTTTTCAAGAATAAACTTTATCGTTGGCACTGTTTCGCGGATACGCGTATCGTCAGTAATCGCTAATGAAGCATCAAGCGGAACGTTGAAATCCGCCCGCATAAGAACGGTCTTATCTTTCAAATCAAGGTCTTTAACCGTCATTTTAGCCATAGAATACCTCCCTTTTCATGGAAGTAATAATATATAGCATTTTGGCAGATATGTCAAAGGATTTTGATGCCGTCTTTACCCAGCACCATGACCGTATCTGCCAGCTTTTGCACTGATTGCCTGTGCGAAACTACTATAATCGACCTGCCTTTGCGCCAGGAGCTTAACTGCCTGAATATGTCCTCTTCTGCCAGCGGATCTACCGCAGCCGTGGCTTCATCCATGATAAGTAAATCCGGTTGCCTGGCCAGAGCCCGCGCTATAGCCAGCCGCTGTTTCTGGCCGTGCGAAAGCCGGCAGGCATCCTCTCCTATGACGGTATCATATCCCTGCGGCAAGGCTCTGATTTCGTCATGTATACAGGCGATCCGCGCAGCAGCCTCGATATCGCTCTGGCGGATATCCTCAAGCCCGTATGCAATATTCGCGCGGATTGTGTCGTCGAACAGGAACGGCTGCTGGGATGCGATACCGATGCGGCTTCGCAACGACGCGATGCTTATAACCTTGAAATCGGTTCTGTCATACAGAATAATGCCGTTCCATGGTTCATACAACCGCAATAAGAGGTTGAGGATCGTTGATTTACCGCATCCTGAAGGGCCTGTAATGACCGTCATGGAATGCGCTGGTATTATAAACGACAAATCCCGCAAAACCGGGCTGCCCTCCAGGTAGCCGAAACTGACATTCTTAAACTCGATTTCTCCGTCCAGGCGGCTGACCGGCTGAGCAGACACGGTATCGGCAACCGAAGCGTCTGCTTCCATGATATCCGATAATTTAGCCAGAGAAACCCTCTCTTCAAGGCAATACTGCCATGCAGTTCCGGCCGAATGGAACAGCGCGCCCAACTGGGTCAGATAGATCATAACCGCCGTATAACTGCCAAGCGTGACCTCACCGCGGATGATCAACCATCCGCCGTAAAGCGTTACAAGCCCATAAATAAACTTGGACAGGAAAGACGACAGGAGAGAATCGGCCTGGAGCAAGCGGAAATTCTTTGACTTCCAGCGTAAATTACTGACAAGCTCACGCATGAACATCCGGCGTTGCACATGTTCCAGGCCCATTGCCTTAATAATATACATCCGGGACAGGGATTCGAATATCCTGCGGGAGAGAGCTGAACTGGATTCCCATACACGGCTGAACACGGGCAACAACCGCTTCTGCACGTAAATACTACGCAGTAATAACAGCGGGCTTAAAATCAGCATGAATATCGTAAGCCGGGGATTGACCGCCATTGCGACCGCCAGGATAATAGCACTCTGGACAATATCCTTGATCATATCCGGGATATGCCCTGTCAGAAAAGAAGCTGTTGTTTCGATATCAAAGAAACGGTACATCGTCTCCCCTGACGGGACCGACTGAAAAAACGGCAAATCCAGGCCGTATAGCTTCCTTAAGAATCCGCCTGTAAGCTTTAATCTGACTTGCACCGCTATCCTGTTCTTAAGAAACTCCCCGAAAAACCCTACGGCCGCGCTGAAGATGAAAACAGCGCCTCCGGCTATCGAAAGGCGTGTAAACGCCTGCCAATCCCTGTTCAGAAATGCCTCGTCGATGAGGAATCCGGAGAAGAACGGAGCGGCGAGGAAGAACGTTCCGGATAGCAATTCAATGAATACAAGCGCAAAGATCTGTTTTCCAAAGCGTTTCAAAAGCGCACGGAAAGGCATCACGGATAGCGTATGAACGGAGTCAATAACACGCACGGCTGATCTCATCGGTTATGCGGGAAAAATCCAAAAGGCTTAATTCTTCAGCCCTGGTAGTCGGGGATATGCCGGCCGAATCGAAAATCCTTAAAATTTTATCGGCGGATATAACCGTCTTGAGGGAATTACGTATTTGCTTGCGCCTCTGCTGAAAGGAACCGCGGATAATCCTGAAGAACAGATCTTCATCGTCAACCCGTACTGCGGGCTTTCCGCGCATTTCCAGCTTGAGAAAACATGAATCAACTTTCGGAACTGGGAAAAAGCAGGTCCGTTTGATGATAAACTCTATTCTAGGCAGGGCATAATATTGGACATAACAGCTGAACGCGCCGTAATGCTCGCTCCCCGGTTTTGCGATGATGCGCTGGCCGAATTCCTTCTGCACGGTAAGGTATATGGCTGATATCCGGTCTCGGAAAGAAAACAAATGCTCGATAATAGGCGATGTTATGTAATAGGGTATATTGCCTACGACCTTGAGTTTGCGCGACGGCGAGATAGACGCGACAGAAAGGTCATATTTCAAGATATCCGCATTAATGACGGTCACCCTGGGATCGCCAGAAAACCGGGCTGACAGGGCTGAGCTTAATGAGCGATCGACCTCGACTGCAGTGAGTTTTTTTACCCGATGCGCTATTAACCCTGTCAGAGCTCCCTCACCCGGGCCTATTTCTAAGACAATGTCCTCGTCAGAAAAATCGCACGCGGCAATGATCTTCCGGCGTATGTTCGGGTCCTTAAGGAAATTCTGGCCTAAACTTTTCTTTGGTTTTGGACGCATCGCAAGGCAAGATTGACGGCCGCGCGTAAAGAAGACGGATCCGCCTTATGTTTTCCCGCAATATCAAACGCAGTACCGTGTAAAGGCGAGGTTCTGACAAACGGAAGGCCGAGGGTCAGATTCACCCCTGTCCTGTCTCCGGTAAGTTTCAACGGAATTAATGCCTGGTCATGGTACATCGCAAGGGCACAGTCGTACATGCCGGCGCGGGCTTGCGCAATAGCGACATCGGCTCCGATGGGGCCGGTGACGCCGGCCAGCCGGCAGGCCCTTAGTGCCGGACGGATGACGCTGTTCTCTTCATTGCCTATAATCCCGTTATCTGAACCGTGCGGATTGAGCCCGAGTACAATGATCCTGGGCTTTCGTATGCCGAACAGCCGCTGCAGCGCATCACGGGTGATACGCAGCGTAGAGCATATGGCAGCCCTGTTAAGCGTACTGCCCACGCGCGACAGCGGCACATGCCTGGTAACCAGACTGAATCTGAAGAAATCATTGACGAGCATCATGACTACGCCAGGGCGGTTCGCCTTGGCCGCAAGATATTCCGTATGCCCGCCGTAGGCATATCCCGCCTTATGTACCGCCTCTTTTGAAATCGGCCCTGTCACCAGGCAGTCGATCGAACGTGCTGCAAGAAGGTCCATTGCCGCATCAAGATATTCAACTGATGCTTTGCCGTATTCTGCGCATATTCTCCCGAATGCAAAACGGCGGCGATCCACGTTTGCCAGGTCAACGAACTGAAAAGGCAGGCGAGAACTTCTTCTGCCTGCCGCTTTATCGAACACGGACCTGTCGCCGATAACGACATACCGGACACTCCGGCTGTTCTTCAGGCCGGAGCTGGCAATTATCTCCGGGCCGATGCCGGCGGGATCTCCCATGGTTATGCCTATCCTGATCATAGAGGATATCCTTGCCCCTCAGGGGATCTTGATGTAGGCCTTTTTCTCAAGCTCGCCAAGCCACTCGACCATCTTCTCCTGCATCTTCTTTTCGAAAAGCATGCGGTTTATGGCGTTCTGGGCTTCTATAAGCTCCTGCTTATAACCCGGTATGATCTTCAAAAGCTTGAACACATAATAGGCGTTGTCGATCTTCACCGGATCGGACACGGCGTCAAGATGAAGGGCGAACACGATATTCTCGATCTCCGCTTTCAGCTCGCCGCCTTTTTTCGCAGTGAAGGTGTTCGGCTTTAGCGAATATTCGACGGCAACCGCATCTATGACCTTGCCAGCCTTCAGGTCCGCAGCGACCTTACGTGCGCGGGCCTCATCTTCCGTGACGACGGAAACGAACTGCCGCTGTTCCGGCACGGTAAATTCGGCCGGATGCGCCTCATAATATTCCGTGATCTCGGACGGTTTAACGACGATCTTGCTTTTGATGCGCCTCTCGATGATCTCATAGGTCATCATCTGGTCGCGCATTTTCTGCTCGAGATCAGCCTCGGTTACCCCCTGCATCTGCAGGAATTCCCGGAATTCCGCTTCGGAGGAATAAGCGCGCTTCAGCTCCGCAACCTTTGCCTTTATTCGGGTCTTATCAACTACGATATTGCTTTTGCGCGCCTCCTGAAGGATCAGGCGGTCCTCGATGAGCCGCTTCAGCAGGTCCTGTTTCATGGCATCTATCTGCTGTTCCGCGCGGTCGCGGGTATGGTCCCTCGCCAGCTGAACGCGCATAAAGCTGACAAAACCGTCAAGGTCCTTTTGCGTGATGATCTCATTGTTCACCACAGCGACGACTTTGTCCTGCGCCAGAGACGCGGGAATTGCCCCGCCTGCGATAACCGCCGCACACGCGGCAGCAATAATCCATGTCCTCATAATACGGTCCTTTTTTTTAATCACGCAAAATCTGATTTCTTGAAAGCCGAGACCGCCTCTTTTAAAAGCCTGCAATAGAGGTCGAACCCTACGGCGTTGATAAACCCGTGCTGTTCAGGGCCGAGCAGGTTGCCAGCTCCCCGTATCTCCAGGTCTTCCATGGCTATCCTGAAGCCCGCGCCCAGATGGCTGTATTCCTGGAGAGCCTGGAGCCTTTTGGCAGCGATCGTCGATATGGACATCGCCCTGGGAATCACGAAATACGCGTACGCCGGCCTGTCGAACCTTCCTACCCTGCCGCGGAGCTGATGGAGATCAGATAATCCGAACGTATGCGCATTGTTGACGATGATCGTGTTGGCATTGGGGATATCGATCCCTGATTCAATGATCATCGTACACAGAAGGATATCTATCCTTCCCTGGAGGAAATCGGCCATGGCCTCTTCAAGCACGGATGACTGCATCTGGCCATGCGCAACCCTGATACGGGTATCGGCCGGCACCAGGCGCTTGACCTTCTCATGCAGCCTGCCGATGTCCTCGATGCGGTTGTGCAGGAAAAAAACCTGCCCCTTCCTGTTCAATTCCCTATTCAACGCCTGCTTGAGGATATCCTCATCATATTCTACCACGACGGTCGTGATAGGCAACCTATTTTCAGGCGGCGTATTGATGACCGAGAGGTCGCGCGCTCCCATGAGCGACATGTACAGGGTCCGCGGGATAGGCGTGGCGGTCAGGGTGATGACGTCTGTCGTGAGGCGAAGGGCCTTTAACTTCTCCTTTGCCCGCACCCCGAAACGCTGTTCTTCGTCAATGATGACCAGGCCCAGGTTCTTGAAGCGCACGTCCTCGGAGAGCATGCGGTGCGTGCCGATGACGATATCCACGCCGCCCTGCGCGATACGGGCGATGATGGCCTTCTGCTGGGCCTGCGTCCTGAACCTGGATAGCATCTCTACATTGACGGGAAAATCCTTAAGCCGCGTTGAGAAGTTCTGGAAATGCTGTTCCGCCAGTATCGTCGTCGGCACCAGATATGCGACCTGCTTGCCGTCAATGACCGCCTTAAACGCGGCGCGCATGGCGACCTCTGTCTTGCCGTAACCCACGTCCCCGCATATCAATCGGTCCATGGGCCTTTCGGCCTCCATATCCGCCCTGACCTGGCCGCACGCCGCGGCCTGGTCAGGCGTCTCTTTATACGGGAACGTTTGCGCGAAATCACGGTGCCAGTCCGTGTCCGGGGAAAACGCCCGGCGCCTGGTATTCATGCGCAATGCCTGCAACGATAGCAGATCCCAGGCGAGCTTTTCAATCCCTTTGCGCGCGCGCTGTTTGATCCTCTGCCATTCCTTGCTACCGAGGCGGTTGAGCTTTGGCCTGCGCACGTGAAAGGCGATGTATTTCTGCACCAGGTGCATGGATTCTACGGGCACGAAAAGCTTTTCTCCCGCCTCATACTCTATGACCAGGTGATCCCGGGGCTTATCCTGCCTGCGCAGCTTCTCTATCCCTCTGTATCTGCCGACGCCGTGATCGTTATGCACGACATAATCTCCGGGCTGGATATCGACGAAGTTATCAAGGGGGAACTGTTCTGAGAACCCGGGCCTGGCCGCGGAGGTCTTCCTGTACGGCAGGATGATGACCATCTGATGATCCCAGAGGCCGGTCCCCTTTACGGGATCAAAGGTCCTGATGGAAGCGACAGTGTCGTCGGAAAACTCGACGCGGACGGGCAGCTCGAAGGTAAACGCGAAAACGTCAAGGATGCTGCCGCGGCGGCAGAAATCGCCTTCGTGCAGAACCGCGTCCTGGCGTTTATACCCAAATTCGGCCAGCGTGGCGTTCAATCGGTCAAAATCAAGGTTCGCGCCTCTATAAATCTTCAGTGACCTGAACATAGGGGTTAAAGACAAACGCCCCCGTCATCTTGCCTTTTGCGCGGCAAAACGCGGGGGCGGTTGCGGCAGTGAACGGCTATTTTTCTTTCTTCCCGCTCATCGCTATGACAAGCGGCGAAGCGATAAACACGGTCGAATAGATGCCGGAGATAAAGCCCACAAGTAGGGTGAACGCGAAATTGCTTAAGACCTCTCCGCCCCAGATCATTATCGAGATAACAACGAGCAGGGTTACGCCCGAAGTCAGCAATGTCCTGGCCAGCGTCTGATTGACGCTTATGTTGATGAGTTCTTTGAGCGTGGCCTTGCGCAAAAGCCTGGCATTCTCGCGAACGCGGTCATAGATAACGATCGTATCGTTGATCGAATAACCGGCTATGGTCAAAAACGCAGTGACTGACAGAAGGTCTATCTGCCTGCCGGTAAGAGCAAGCGCTCCGACCGCAACGGCGACGTCGTGAAGCAACGCGACCACGCCGGCGACCGCGAAATTGAAATGCTTGAACCTGAATCCGACATAGACGAGAATGCCCACCATTGCCCAGATGATGGCGGCGAGCGCCTTGTCCTTCAGATGCTTTCCAGCCACAGGTCCGACGCGCTCGATGCGCAGTATCTGGATATTCTCCTGCGGGAACACCGCCTTGAGCTTTTCGGTGATCTGGACGTTCTTATCCTCGGACGTGCGTATCAGGACGACGTTCGGATTCTCCTTGAACTGCTGGATTGAGGCGTCGGCAAGGCCGAGATCCTTAAGGCCTGCTCGAATCTTCTCTATCTCAACCGGGTTATTGAAACTGTATTCCTGCAGCTGGCCGCCGGCAAAATCTATCCCGAAGACCTTTTTGCCCTGGCTGAAAAACGAGAACAACCCGGCGCCTATGACAATTAAGGATATAGCGTAGAAGATGTAGCGTTTGCCGATAAAATCGAATTTTGTTTCGCCGATAAGCTTCATCATCGGCAAAGACTTGATAAGGTTGAAACTAAGGCATATCTCGAACAGGACCCTCGTCACCACGATAGCCGTAAACATGCTGGTGATCAAACCGATGGTTAAAGTGACCGCAAACCCTCTGATGGGGCCTGTGCCGAACTGAAACATGAAAAATGCGGCCAGCAGCGTGGTCAGGTTGGAATCAAAGATGGCGCTGAACGCTTTTTCGTAGCCGTTAGCGATCGCGGTCCGGAGGTTCCTGCCTGCGGCCAGCTCCTCCCTGATGCGCTCGTTGATAAGGACGTTAGCATCGACAGCCATGCCCAGGGACAGCACAAGGCCGGCGATACCCGGCAATGTCATCGTGGCGGAAATGCCGTGGAACAACAGGGGAAGCATGCCGAGAATACCCAGCGTAAGCAACGCGTTCAACAAAATCGCGGTTACGGAAAATACGCCTGCAACAAAGTAATACGCGATCATAGCGGCAAACACAAGGCCGCAACCGATAAGCGAAGCCTTGACGCCGCTCTTGATGGAATCTGAGCCCAAAAGCGGCCCGACGGTCCGCTCCTCTTCGATTGTCATGGGAGCCGGGAGCGCGCCGACGCGAAGTATCAACGCCAGGTCAGCCGCCTGATCAGGATTGAACCTGCCGGTTATGACCGCTTCGCCCGAAGGAATCGCCTCTTTGATGTTCGGCGCGGACTGAACCTTGCCGTCAAGCACTATGGCAAGCCGCCTGCCCACGTTCGCCGCGGTGATCTCGGCGAATTTCTTTGCTCCCTCCGCGTTGAACCGTATTGACACCACCGGTTCACCGAACCCGCTCTGGCTGAAAGTCACCTGTGCGTCGGTCAGGGAATCCCCGGTGAGCGCAGCCGCCTTTTCGAGCAACACAGGCTCATGGTCCTCTTCCGTATACTTCAATTCATATCCCTCGGGCACAGTGCCCTCAAGCGCCAGCTTCATCTTATCGCTATCACGCTCGACAAGCCTGAACTCAAGAAGCGCGGTCCTGCCGATAACCTCCAGGGCCCGGTTCCGGTCTGTGATGCCGGGCAGCTGCACCACGATCTCATCTGAGCCCTGCTTCTGAATCGAGGTCTCTCTCACCCCGAACTGGTCAATGCGATTGCGAATCACCTCTATGGCACGGTCCGCCGCGTCGGCCTTTGCCTTCTCGTTTAATTTGGACGTGTCCACCTTTAAGAGAAGATGCATGCCGCCCTGCAGATCCAGCCCCAGGTTGATGCGTTTATCAAGCGGGAAGGCGAACCACGCGCAGGCACAGCATATCCCGAGGATAAGCGCTATCCTTAATTGAAGTTTTTTATCCATGCTTACTTTCCTTCACTCGTTGCTGGTTTTGTTTTTACATGCGCCACTGCGGCCTTATCGACCTCTATCTTGGCGTTATCGTCAACCCTGATGACCACGGTCGTATCTTTGACGTTGACGACGGTCCCGTGTATGCCGGATGACGTCACAACCTCATCGTTCTTGGCCAGGCGCGCCAAAAGCGCCTTATGCTCCTTTTCGCGCTGTTTCTGCGGCCTGATAATAAGGAAATAAAATATCCCGAATATGAAGATGAACGGGACAAACTGCATAATCGGGCTGACCTGCGTCTGCGGAGGCATTACGCGCCTCCTTTTGCCGCCTGGGCCCTGACCTTCTTCACGACTGCGGCAACGGCGGCGGTGGGCTTTGCCCCTTTGCCGAGCCAGTACTCATAGCGGTCGATCTTGACCTTCGACTGTTTTGAAACGGGATTGTGGAAACCGATCTCTTCGATAAACCTGCCATCCCGCGTCGTGCGTTCGTCAAAAACGGTGATGCGCCAATGAGGTTTCTTGATCGGGTTCTTGCCTATCCTTCTGAATCTTATCCTTACTGCCATGTCCGTACTCCTTCCTTGATTTTGCTGTTATTGAAGGGCCTCGATCAGGGCCCTTGCTTTGTTCTGCGTTTCCGCATATTCCTTTGCAGGCACAGAATCCGCTACGATGCCCGCGCCTGCCTGAATGTAGGCTGTATCGCCGATGACCGCCATGGTACGCAGGGTGATGCACGTGTCCAGATTGCCGGAGAAACTCACGTATCCGACACAGCCTGCATACGTGCCGCGGCGGGTATTTTCCAGCTCGTCTATGATCTCCATTGCGCGGACCTTGGGGCTGCCCGATACGGTGCCTGCCGGGAAACACGCGCGCAGGACATCATAAACATCGTATTTTTTATCCAGAATCCCGGTTATCTCGCTTACCAGGTGCATGACGTGCGAATAACGTTCGACCGCCATGAAATCTGTCACCTTAACAGACCCGAGCTTAGCGATCCTGCCGATATCGTTCCTTCCCAGATCGACTAGCATAAGATGCTCGGCCTTTTCTTTAGGGTCGTTCAGCAGCTCTCTCTCAAGTGCCCTGTCCTCGCACTCCGTACTGCCGCGCCTGCGCGTGCCGGCTATCGGTCTGGCCTGCACAATCCCGTTCTCGCACCTGACCAGGAGTTCAGGTGAAGCGCCGATAAGCGTGACGCGGTCCATCTGCAGGAAGAACATATACGGCGAAGGGTTCAGGCCGCGCAGCGAACGGTAAATATCAAACGGCTCACGCCTGATCTTAGCTTTGAACCGCTGGGAAAGCACTACCTGGATTATATCTCCGGCCCTGATATGCTCTTTGGCTTTATTAACTATACCACAAAATTCTGATTTCTCAAAATTAGAACTTATAGAACCTTTCGCCTTACGGCCGGGGACCTGGGCATCGAGTTCATCGGCGCGTACGGTCCGCCTGAAATCCCTGTCGATCGCCTCGATCTGTTTCAAAGCATCGCGATACCTCGTTGCCCTGGCGGACAAAGACAGAGGCCTGTTATGCGAAGGCAGGATGACGTTTACGATGATCTTCAGGGTATGGTTTATATGATCAAACAGCAGGATCTTATCGGTCAGGATAAAGAAGGTATCCGGCACGTTGAGCTCGTCTGGATTTTTATCCGGGATATTCTCTATGAACCTCACATAATCATAGCCGATATATCCGACGAACCCGCCGTAAAAACGCGGCAGCCCCTTGATCCGCGCGGGCCGGAAGCCATCCATGATACGCTTGATCTCTTCCAGGGGGTCCTGTTGCGCGATATACCTTCGCACAACTCCCCGGTCCCTTGTCTCTATATGCCGGCCTTTGCTGGAAAGGACAAAGCTCGGCCTGCTTCCAAGAAAGGAATACCGCGCTATCTTCTCCTGGCCTTCAACCGATTCGAGCAGGAACGAATATCTGTCCTTGGACAGCTTCAGGAAGCATGAAACCGGAGTATCGAGATCGGCATTGATCTCTTTATACACCGGGATCACGTTCGAGCGCCTGCTCAACTTCAAAAATTCCTGCTGCGTGATATTATACATGCGCCTCTAAATGATCCTGCGGTAAAAACAGCTTCGATTGCCCGTATGGCACGCGACGCCGACCTGGCGGACCTTGATCAACAGAGCGTCCTGGTCGCAGTCATACGATATGGATTTGACGAACTGGAAATGGCCCGACGTCATGCCCTTGACCCAGTATTCCTTGCGCGAACGCGACCAGAAACATGTCTTCTTGAGTTTCAAAGTCCTGCGCACCGATTCGAGGTTCATGTACGCAATCATCAGCACTTCGTGAGTGCGGTAATCCTGGATGATCGCAGGGATCAACCCTCTGTCGTCGAACTTAAGGGTTTTCACGTCAAAAACAGGTTTCTTTTTCACGTATGGCTCCTATGTGCGTTTTCGATGCGTACCGGTATTCGGTTCTTCTTAAGGTACTGTTTAAGCCTGCGGATATCAAGTTCCCGGTAATGAAAAAGCGATGCTGCCAGACAGGCGTCGCACCGGCTTTTCAGGAAACAATCCCGGAAATGTTCCTTCGTCCCGGCTCCGCCTGAAGCGATAACGGGCACGGTCACAGCCTCGCAGACCGCTCTGGTCAACGCGATGTCATATCCGCCGCGGGTTCCGTCGCGGTCCATGCTTGTCAGAAGGATTTCGCCCGCACCCAGGCGCGCCGCCCTCCGGGCCCATGAAACAGCTTCAAGGCCCGTACGCGTCCTGCCTCCGTGAGTATAGACGCTCCATCCCCGCGCACCAGGCGATGTACGTTTCCGCGCGTCGATCGCGACGACAATACACTGGCTCCCGAACTTCCGCGACGCACGGGCGATAAGTTCCGGATTACCCACAGCGGATGTATTGACGGAAACCTTGTCCGCGCCGGCGTTCAGAAGGTCCCTGATATCGCTGACGCCCGAAATCCCGCCGCCGACCGTAAACGGCATAAATATGTTCTTCGCGATCTTCTCTACCAGCCTGACGAGCGTCTTGCGCCGCTCGTAGCTGGCGGTGATATCAAGAAAAACCAGTTCGTCCGCAGCCTGGCGGTCGTACTCCATGGCCGCAGCGACCGGGTCGCCGGCATCGCGAAGGCCCAGAAATTTCACCCCCTTGACCACCCTGCCGTTCTTTATGTCAAGGCAGGGAATGATCCTCTTTGTGAGCATACAAAACCCTTATTACTTGTTCAAATAGGGCTCAAGCTGCGCCCATGTTTTCCTGCCGACCTTGCCGTCAACCGTCAGGCCGTTGGCTTTCTGGAAATCCTTGATGGCGGCGCGGGTCTGCCTGCCAAGCTTACCGTCCACCTCAATGGTATAACCGGCGTTGCACAACGCGGTCTGTATTTGCGTCACCGACGGGACTGAGGAACCTGATTCGATCGCGCGTTCCGCTTTCGAGACAGCGTATTTTTCTTCGGTCGTCCTGCTCAATGCCTTGCGAAGACTGTCGATCTCAGCGTCCTTCTGCTGCACCTGCTTCTGCAGGTCCGACACCTGATCCTTCAATGCCAGAGTCTCGGGATTTTCTTTCTTACGCATCGTTGCGCAGCCCGCAAGAACCATAACCGCGCAACCGATGATCAAAAACTGACCCACGCGTTCCGATCTCATATGCCCTCCTTCCGCTTTGTTTTTAAAAGGTTCAATGCCTCTTTGAGCGTGAACCGTTCCTCATACAGGGCCTTGCCTATGATGGCCCCGATCAGACCTTGCGCCTCCAGTCGCGACAGCGCGACTACGTCGTCTAGGCTCGAGACCCCGCCCGAGGCGATGACCGCAATGCCGGCGCCGGACAGCAGCCCTTCAACCGCAGTTATATTCGGCCCGCGCAGCGTGCCGTCCTTTGAGGTATCGGTATAAATGGCTTCCCCAAAGCCCATCGCCTTGAGCTCCAGCGCAAACTCCACCGCCGCTTTTTTCCTGCTCGATGACTCCTGCCAGCCCTGCGTCATGACAATGCCGTTCTTCGCATCAATGCTAACGATAACCTTGTCCCCGAACTCCTGCCGGCATTCACGCAGAAATTCCCTGTCTTCGACTGCCCTGGTCCCCAGCACCACGCGGGCAACGCCCAGCCCCAGGACTGTCCGGATCATTTCCATGGTGCGCAGGCCTCCGCCGAACTCGACGGGGATGTCCGCTGCCTTTACGATCTTCTTAAGGCAGGGGAGATTCTTCGGTTCGCCCGTGAACGCGCCGTCGAGATCCACCACGTGTATCATGGACGCGCCCTGTTTTTTCCAGTGGCGCGCCACGACCTGCGGATTGCGGGAATACACCTTCTCGTCGCCTTTGCCCTGGTATAACCGAACGACATTGCCGTCCTTAAGGTCTATGGCAGGAATGAGCCGTATCATAATCTCACAAAGTTATCCATTATCGCCAGCCCGACCGCCTGGCTTTTTTCCGGATGGAACTGCATCGCGTACACGTTGCCCTGCCAGATGACCGAGGCAAATAAGCGTCCGTAATCGGTCTGCGCGGCGATGCATCCGGCATCAGCCGGCACCGGGAAATACGAATGGCAGAAATATACGGATGAGCCGCTTGCGATATTCCTGAACAGGGCGCATTCCTGCCTGCGGAAATGGATCTGGTTCCAGCCCATATGCGGGACTTTCAGGCCGCGCTCAGCCCTGAAGGCGTTGACCGCGCCTTTGAGTATGCCAAGGCCCGTGGCAGACGCACTTTCCCTGCTCGATTCAAAAAGAAGATGCATGCCGAGGCATATGCCCAGGAATATCCTGCCTCTGGCAACGTGCTGCCTGATCGCATCGTCAAGTCTCCGGCGATGAAGCTCTTTCATGGCATCGCCGAACGCGCCGACGCCCGGAAGGACAAGTTTATCCGCCCGCTCGATATCAGACGGACTGTTCGTAACCCTGACGCGTCCGCCTTTGGATTCAAGGGCCTTCCTGACGCTGTGTATGTTGCCCATTCCGTAATCTATGACCGCGATCATCGCTATTAATCTATGACGCCCTTGGTTGAAGGAACGCCTTTTCTCCGCGGATCGATCTGCGTTGCCAGGTCGAGAGCAAGGCCAAGCGCCTTGAACGCGGGCTCAAGCGCTGCATGCAAGTCCTTGCCAGCGTCCTCAATCCTGATGTTCAGATTCATTCCCAGATGCTTCGCCAGTCCGTCGAAAAAATGCTGTGCGTATTCAAAGCGGTATCCTTCAGACGGCATAATCCTGCCCGCGGGGACGCCTGAAACCTTGAGGCCGAAAAACCCTCGGCCGTTGATATCCAGGATAGCCTTGGCAACCACCTCTTCCATGGGCGCGCCGGCATACCCTATCCGCCTGATCCCTTTCTTGTCCCCGAGCGCTTTTTTGAAAGCCTGGCCCAGGACGATCCCGATATCCTCGTTGGTATGGTGGATATCGACCTTGAAATCGCCCCTGGCCCGGATCTCAAGGTCAAAGAATCCCCAGAAGGCAAACAATTCCAGCATATGATCGAGAAAACCGATGCCGGTCCGGATCATGCTTTTGCCGCTGCCGTCTATGTTCAGCTTTACTGAAATATCGGTTTCCCTGGTCCTGCGCGTAACAGCCGCTGTCCTCTTTTTCATCTTCGTCTCCGGTTATTCAAACCGCACCTTTACCGACTGCAAATGCTCGCTCAAACCTTCTATGCCTGCGACTTTTTCCAGCGGCCCACGGATGTTCTCGAGAGCCTTTTTGGAATAACTGATTACGTGGTTGGTTTTTATGAAATCGCAAACAGAGAGCCCGGAGAAGAACCTGGCGCTGCCGTTCGTCGGCAGGACGTGGCTCGGGCCGGCGACGTAATCGCCCACCGCGGTCGGGCTGTAAGGGCCAAGGAATATAGCGCCCGCATTCCTGATGAGTTTGACGATGCGCCGCGGGTTCTGGACGAGGATCTCCAGATGTTCGGGCGCCACGCGGTTGCTGATCTCCGCCGCCTGTTCGAGATTTTTAGTCAGGATAATATACCCTTCTACCGACGGAAGCTGAGCCCTGACATATTTTGCCAGCTCACGGGAATTCGTTATAAGTATGGCCAGGCCGTGGGAATGCTCTGCCTGCGCCTTCAGGTCCGCTAGAATGAACTTCGGATCAGAAAAACGGTTCGCGATGATCACCAGTTCCGTGGGTCCGGCTATCATGTCGATGTCCACGTAACCGAACACCTGGCGTTTTGCCTCTGAAACATAGATATTTCCGGGACCCACGATCTTATCGACCCTGGGGATCGTCTTTGTGCCGAAGGCGAGCGCGGCAATGCCCTGCGCGCCTCCGACGCGGTAGATCTCGTTGACCTTGAGCAGGTCCGCCACTACCAGGATATGCGGATTGATAAAACCGTTGCGGTCAGGCGGGCTAATCAGGACTATCTTTTTTACGCCGGCGATCTGCGCGGGCAGGACGGACATATACACCGTGGATACGAGCGGTGCGGTCCCTGCCGGTATGTATATGCCTACGCGCTCCAGCGGCGTGTATAATTCTCCCAGGGCCATGCCATCGGCCCCGCGCATCTTCCAGGACTTCTTAAGAGTTTTGCGGTAAAACCGGTTGATGTTCTCGATGATTATCTTCAGGCTCTGGACGAAATTCGGCGCGATGTTCTGGTATGCGCCGCTGATCTCACGTTCGGACACGCGAAGTTGCCGCGCGGTCATCCTGATATGATCGAACCTGCGCGTGTATTTCAACACCGCGTCGTCTCCGAGACTACGGACATCCTCTACGATCTGCCTGACCCGTTCTTCGGCCCTGCGTGATTTAGAAAAACCGCGGTTATATATTTTCTCAAGCTGTTTTACGGAATTAGACCTGATGATTTTCATGCAAACCCCTTGACTAAGCGATTGCCTCTTTAAGGAGCGACTTCATTTTTTCAAACGCCGCCTCGATCTTTTCGGGCCTGGTGCCGCCCGCCTGCGCGAAATCCTTCCTTCCGCCGCCGGAACCGCCGATCTCGGCTGAAACCTGTTTGATGATCGCGCCTGCGTCAATCGAAGCCACATCGGTCGCCGCGATAAGGCATGCTTTTCCTTCTTCTCCTGATCCGAGCGCGATAAAGACCTTCTGCTCTTTCTGCCTGATGAGATCCGCCGCCCTGCGCAATATATCCATATCTGCTCCCTGCAGGCGCTCCATAATGACCTTAACGCCCTTGATAACGGCGGCCTTTGCGATAATCTGATCGATGCCGGCGCTTACAGCCTGCAGGCGCTGGTTTGAAAGCTGTTTTTCCAGATCCTTGATGATTTTGAGCCGCTTCTCTATCTCGACGGCGATCTTGTCGGCTGGAGCCCGAAGCGCCCGCGATACGCTCCGCACCGCCTCCTGTTCCTCCTTCATGAGCCTGTATGCGGCAGAGCCGGTAGCGGCCTCTATCCTTCGAACACCGCTGGCAACCGAGCTTTCGTTGAGTATCTTGAAAAGCCCGATGGAACCTGTCCGGTCAAGGTGGGTGCCGCCGCAGAATTCCTTCGATACACCCTCGACTGACACGACGCGGACTTTGTCTTCGTATTTCTCAGCGAAGAACGCAAGCGCGCCCTGCTCGCGCGCCTCCTGCAGGGTCATCTCGCGCTTTGACACGGGCAGATCGGCGATGACATAACCGTTCACAAGCTCCTCGACGCGGTCAAGCTCCCGGTCCTTGATCCCGCTGAAATGCGTGAAATCAAAACGCAGCCGGTCAGCCCCGACCCACGAACCCTGTTGCTGCACATGGTTACCGAGGACTTTACGGAGCGCCGCCTGAAGAAGATGCGTTGCCGTATGATTGCGCGCGATCGAGAGCCTCCGCTCACGGTCCACCGAGACTTCAGCGCTGTCCCCGGTCCTGATAGTCCCTTCCCTTACCCTGCCGATGTGCAAAAAGACCTTTTCAAATTTCTGGGTGTCAACAACCTCAAAAACCGCTTCCGGAGTCTTGATCACGCCGGTATCTCCGACCTGTCCTCCTGATTCGGCATAGAACGGTGTGGCATCCAGGACGATCTTTGCCTCATCGCCGGGAAGAATTTGCGAAACGTCCCTGCCGCCACTGATGATTTTGACGATCGTCGCCTTTCCCGTAAAACTGTCATAGCCGATGAACCCGGTCGCGGCAACATCCTTCAGATGCGTTTCCTTCATGCTGAACACGTCTCCCTGCATTGTGCTCTGGGATTTGGAACGTTCTTTCTGTTTCTCAAGCTCGCGATCGAACGATTCCTGAGAGAACGGTATCCCTCTGTCAGCAAGCCAGTCCCTTGTCAGATCGAGCGGAATGCCGTGGGTATCGTAAAGCCGGAACGCCACCCTGCCGCTTTCCTCAGGATCGGACGCTTTTGAGAAGCCGGCGTATTTCTCTTTGAGCACGGCATCGCTGGAATCGAGCGTCGCGATAAAATTTTTTTCTTCCGAAAGGATAATCTCGGCGATGTTTTCCCGGCGAGCCGTCAGTTCCGGATAAGGTTTTTCCATAATCCGGGCCAGCACCGGGACCAGCCTGTACAGAAAGGGCTTTTTGTTGCCGAGGCTGCGCAAATGCAGAATGGCCTTGCGAATGATCTTGCGGACCACGTACCCCCTTGCTTCATTGGACGGAAGGATCCCGTCAAAGATCGAGAATACGGCAGCCCGGACATGATCGGCGACCGCATTCAGGTCAGCCTGATTGTGCGATTGTTTGATGTCGGCGGAGGAAACGATCTCCCTGATCAGCGGCTGGAACAGGTCGGTCTCGAAATTATTCGTGACGCCCTGCATGACTGCGGTGATCCGTTCCAGGCCCATGCCCGTATCGATGTTCTTCTGCGGCAGGGGCTCAAGTATCCCGCCTTCCTTGCGGTTGAACTGCGTGAACACCAGGTTCCATATCTCTATGAACCTGCCGCATGAGCACGCGGGAGAGCAATCCGGTTTCTTGCATCCGGCCGAAGGGCCGAGGTCTATGAATATCTCCGAGCACGGGCCGCAGGGGCCGTTGGGGCCTTTTTCCTTGGCGTCCGCTGGCCAGAAATTTTCATGATCGCCTAACCTGACGATCTTTTGCTCAGGGAATTTGATATCGTTCTTCCAGATGTCATACGCCTCGTCGTCATCCTTATACACGGACACCCATAATTTGTCGGGCGAGATCCGCAATTCCATAGTCAGGAACTCCCACGCCCAGGCGATCGCCTCTTTCTTGAAATAGTCCCCGAAAGAGAAATTGCCGAGCATCTCGAAAAACGTGTGGTGGCAGTCGGTTTTGCCGACCTTATCGAGGTCGTCGGTGCGCAGGCAGCGCTGTGAGCTGGTGGCGCGTGTAAAATCCGTGATGATGCCCAGGAACTGCTTCTTGAACTGGTTCATGCCAGCCGGCGTAAAGAGGACAGTCGGATCGTCCTTGGGCACCAGCGAATCGCTTTCCGCGACCTTATGGCCCTTGGACTTGAAGAATTGCAGATACTTATCCCGCAGTACGTCAGCTTTCATCTCTGAATGTCTTGTTAAGATTATCCATGATCGCATCCGCAGAGAACCCTCTGCGGACAAGGAACGCATAGATCCTTTGTTTCATTTTCTGCCGGTCAATGCCTTTCATAGTGGCGGTCTTGCGGCTGATCAGGCCTTGCACAATTTCGTTTTCGTCGTACCCCTCGGTAACTGCTGCTGCCGACGCCTCGGCCAGAGCGGAGGGTATGCCTTTCAGCCGCAGTTCGTTCTTTACCCTGCGCAGTCCGATAGAACGCTTGAGCCTGCTGTCGATCCAGGCCCGGCTGAAACGGCCGTCATCGAGAAATTGCTTTTCCTTGAGGAACCGCACGGTAGCATCGATGACCCCGGCAGGGAATTTTTTCCGTTTCATGCGGCTGCGAAGCTCCTGCTCGGACCTTAACCTGAATTTAAGAAGCAGAAAGGCGTATTCCCGAGCCTTTTCCTCGAGCCCGCCAGGGCTACTTCGCTTTATCGGTCTTCTCTTTGAGGATAACATAACCCCGTGACACGCCGACCAGCACGTCTCCGTGCAGATTCCGCGTTGCCTTCTCGTATTCGGCGATCGTGGAAACGGGAACGCGGTTGATCTGCCGTATCACATCGCCGGGCGTGATCCCGGCAGCGTCAGCAGGGCTATTCGGTTCGACTGAAACGATGACAAGCCCTTCCCTATCTTCCCTGACCCTCATGCCCCGCCAGGCGCCAGTCACGTCCGCAGATTGCTTCACCGCAGGCGTTTCTTCGGAAGACTCGACTGACCGCATGCCGATCTCAACCGTCAGTGCCAGGGATCTTTTATCGCGGAAAACAACGATCGGGACTTTCTTGCCTACCTCGCTGCGGCCGACCATCTGCAATAAGGATTTAACGTCCTTGACCGGCTGATTGCCGAAGGTCAGAATGATGTCGCCGTCCTTCATGCCGCCTTTGTCAGCCGGACCGCCGGCAAGGACCTCTGCGACCAGAACGCCTTTCTGATCCGCCCCGAGGCCGAAATACCTGGCCAGGTCTCCGGTCAGTTCCTGAATGCTGACGCCAAGCCAGCCGTATTCTATCTTCTTGCCCTGGATCAGCCTCGATATGATGCGCTTGGCGCTGTTGACGGGAATGGCAAACCCTATCCCCTGATTGCCTCCGGTAGTGGAAAAAATAGCAACATTG
The DNA here is from genome assembly GCA_029571225.1 of Candidatus Omnitrophota bacterium. Taxonomy (GTDB): domain Bacteria; phylum Omnitrophota; class Gorgyraeia; order Gygaellales; family Profunditerraquicolaceae; genus JAGOOP01. The sequence continues at coordinate 40,196 of JAKPTF010000080.1, forward strand.
ATGCCGACCACGTTGCCTTGCAGGTCAACGAGCGGCCCGCCTGAATTCCCGGGGTTGATCGCCGCGTCGGTCTGGATCAGGTCGTTATAATCCCGGTCCACTGCCAGAGCATTGCCGAGAGTGCGGTGAAGGGCGCTCACCACTCCGACAGTAACCGTCGGTTCAGGATTCTGCATCGCGAACCCGAACGGATTTCCTATGGCCATGACCCACTGCCCGATCTTCAATGTATCTGAATCCCCGAGCCGGGCAACAGGCAAATTCGAAGCGTCAATCTTGATGACCGCAAGGTCTGCGCGCGTATCAGCGCCTTTGACCTCGCCTGAGAACTGCCTGCCGTCAGGCAGGATAACAGTCAGCTTGTCGGCTCCCTCGACCACATGCTGGTTGGTAAGGATGTATCCCTGCGCGTCGATGATGACGCCGGAACCAAGGCCGCTGCGGCGGAACTCCCTCTGCGGAACGGATCCGAAGTAATCATCGAAGAACCTGCGCAACATGTCGTCGTCTGCGCCAGGGCCGTAGAAATAATATCTTCGAGCCGCCGGTATCCTGGTCACGTGCTCGGCCGATATGGAGACGACGGCATGGCCGGTTTTTTGAGCGACCGATACCGTGGCCTGGTCAAGCGCCGCCAGAGAGTCCTGGCCGGCCTGAGCCCTGCAAGCCGCAGGGAATAACGGACATACAACCGAAGATAGAACGAACCAGAATATTATCCTTGTTGTCTTCATGGCATCACCCCGTATTAAATTCCGGCAACGATCTTTTTTCTGATCTCTTTCTCTATTTCGTCGGCCAGCTTGGGATTCTCGCGCAGCGCGGTAATCGCTGCCTCCCTGCCCTGACCTATTTTTTCATTGTTGAACGACAGCCATGTCCCCGACTTCTGGACGACTTCCAGGTTCAATCCGGCGTCTATAATGCTTCCTGCCTTGTTGATGCCCTGGTCATGAAGGATATCGAATTCCGCCTCGCGGAACGGAGGGGCGACTTTGTTCTTGACCACCCTGACGCGGACGTGACCCCCGATCACAGCATCCCCCGATTTAAGTGATGCGATCCTGCGCACGTCAAGCCGCACCGAGGAATAAAATTTGAGCGCCCTGCCTCCGGGGGTCGTCTCAGGGTTGCCGAACATTACGCCGATCTTCTCGCGCAGCTGGTTTATAAAAATTACGCATGCACGCGATTTGGATATTGCCGCAGTCAGCTTGCGCAAAGCCTGCGACATTAGCCGCGCCTGCAGGCCCACATGCGAATCGCCCATCTCCCCTTCGATCTCTGCTCGCGGGGTTAACGCGGCAACCGAATCCACCACGATCAGATCGACTGCATTCGACCTAACCAGGGTTTCGGCGATCTCGAGCGCCTGTTCGCCTGTATCCGGCTGTGAAATAAGCAGTTCATCGAGGTTCAAACCGATCTTTTTGGCATAGGTGGCGTCAAAGGCGTGCTCCGCGTCAATGAACGCGGCGACCCCGCCTCTCTTCTGCATTTCCCTGATCGCGGTAAGGGTCAACGTGGTCTTTCCAGATGCCTCGGGCCCAAAGATCTCAACGACCCTGCCGCGGGGCAGTCCTCCGGTGCCAAGGGCGTAATCAAGGGTAAGGGACCCGGTCGGAATAACCTCCACATCGACCTTCACCTTTTGCCCCAGCTTCATGATCGAGCCTTTGCCAAACTGTTTTTCGATGTGCGACAGGGCAAGATCAAGCGCTTTCTGCCGTTCAGAGCTGTCTTTGGCAGTGTCCTTTAACATATCCCTGGCCGGAGCCTCTTTCTGAGATTCCTTATGGGATTCCTTCTTTTCGAGTGCCATATGCGCCTCCGTAAAGGGTTAAAAAGCATTGGAAATTAGAGAATTATTATATGATACCCGCATGGAAGTGTCAACCGAATTATACCCCCTTTCCAAGGCCCATGCGGCCTCGTAACAATAGACTCTTCGATTACGTAAATCTCACACATATCGCAGCCGGCACCTGTCGTTCACTATGGGTTGACACGGTAGCGCAAATATGCTATAAAGTAATATCTATGGAAGAACTCTCCTCAATCAAGCAGGAGCTCGAACGCACCAAATCCGAGCTGGCAATCCTCTACGAAATCTCCAATGCAATGCGCACCACCCTGAAGCTGGATGAGATCCTTTATATCATCCTCACCGGGGTCACAGCGCATATCGGACTTGGGTTCAACCGGGCTATGCTTTTTTTGGTGAACGAAAGGGAAGGCATTGTTGAGGGGAAAATGGCCATCGGGCCGGAAACAGGCGAAGACGCCAACCGTGTCTGGAAATACGTCGAGCAGGAAAAAATGGACATGGATGACCTGATAAACGCCTATAAGGTCTCTAGCCACATCCAGCAATCCCCCTTTAACCGCCAGGTCCAGCGGTTCAAGATACCCCTGCAGGATCATAAGGACAACCTTTTCTCCATTGTAGTGCTTGAAGGCATGCCGCTCCACCTGACCAAGGAGACAATCGGCCACTACAGCAATGACGCGGTCATCAAGATGCTCAAATCCGAGGAACTTGTCATCGTGCCGTTAAAAGCGAAGGACAAAGTCAACGGGATAATCCTTGCCGACAACTTCATCACGAAAAAACCGATCACCAAAGACGACCTGCGCATGCTCATCATGTTATCGAACCAGGCGGGGCTGGCGATCGAAAACTCCCAATTGTACGAAAAAACCGTCATCAGCACCCATCAGGATTCACTGACCGAACTGTGGAACCATGGGTATTTTCAGCATCTGCTGGCCATGGAGCTCGAAAAAGCACGGGCGACGTCGAACCCTTTGAGCCTGATCATGCTCGACATAGACGATTTCAAGGTTTACAACGATACGCTCGGCCACCAGAACGGAGACAGGATCCTCAAGGACATGGCTACGCTCCTTAAGAATCATTCCCGGAAAATGGATTATGTGTGCAGATACGGGGGCGAGGAATTCGCGGTCATACTCCCCTACACCGATAAAAATGAAGCTGTTATGATCGCCGAGCGCATGCGGGAGAACATAGCCAGAACTCCGTTTCTCAACCAGGAAGTCCTGCCCAATAAAATCCTCACGGTCAGCATCGGTGTTGCGACCTTCCCTGAGAACGCAAACTCGACAGCGGAATTGATCTCCTACTCGGACAAAGCCCTGTACGAAGCGAAGAAAAAAGGCAAGAATACCACCTGCGCTTAAAATGGGGTCAGGCACGAATTAAACAACATACTTATGTAGTCGATTTAATTCGTGCCTGACCCCATTTTTTACGCAGGGACTGCTTCGGGCTCGGGGCTCGCAGGCGCAGCCGGTTCCTGGCCAACCTTTTTCTCCCCGAACTTCACGGAAACTATCTTCGAGACGCCTGATTCCTGCATGGTAATGCCGTACATGACGTCGGCATTGGCGATCGTCTTCTTATTATGGGTGATGACGATGAACTGCGATGTCTGGCTGAATTCCTGCAGTATCCTGCCGAAACGGTCCACATTCGCTTCGTCAAGAGCGGCGTCGATTTCATCAAGGATGCAGAACGGCGAGGGTTTCACCTTGAAGATCGCGAAGATAAGCGCGATCGCGGCCATGGATTTTTCCCCGCCTGAAAGCAGCAATACGTTCTGCAGCTTTTTTCCCGGAGGCCGGCAGATGATCTCGATGCCTGATTCGAGCGGGTCCTGTTCGTCGATGAGATATACCTGGGCGTCACCGCCGTTGAACAGGGCCCGGAAATAGTTCCTGAACTCCTCGCGAACGCGCTCGAACGTCTCCAGGAACATCTTTTTCGTCGTACGGTTGATCTTCTGTATCGCATCCTGCAAGGACTCCTTGGCAGTGACCAGGTCCGCCTGCTGCTGGGTCAGGAAATCATACCGTTTCTTGAGCTCGTCATATTCTTCGATGGCAACGAGGTTCACCGTGCCGTACGAGCTTAATTTATCCTTGAGCCTGGCAACCTCTTCGTTCAACGCGTTCTCGTCCAATCCTTCAATGCTGAACGCAGGCTTGATCTCTGGCGCTGGAGCGGGAACCTCGGATTTTTCAGCCGCGGGCTCTGCAGGCTGCCCGGCATCCGGAGCCTGCTGGCTGCCCGTGATCAACACGGCAAGGTCCTCGGTGTCCAGGTCGATCTTATACGACTGCAGAAGCTTCTGCCTGATGCTCTGGTACTTGAACTCGAGGTCCTTGGCATCCATCTGCACTTCATAGAGCTTATCCTTCAGCGCATCGGATTCCTTGCGTTTCTCGCCGATCTCCGCCTCGATCTCTGAAATGCCGGCCACAACCGCCTGGGACTGGGCCTGCGCATCGATAAGCGACGCCTTGAGAACCTGCATATCGGCTTCGGTCTGCGCGATCTTCTTATGCAATTCGCCGATCTCAACGGTAAAGGTTTCCTGCTTGACCGACATCTCCTGCAGGCGCGCCGCCATCTGGGCGATCTCCGCCTCGTCCTGGATGCATATTTCTTCAAGCGCTTTAAGCTCGGCCTCGTCAGCGGCACGGCGCTTCACCAGATTCTCCAGTTCGGTCTTTACCTGCGCGATGACAACCAGCACCTCTTCCTTGATCCGGTTGTTCAGGTTGATATGCTCCTGGGCGTCATGAATCGATGCCTCCCACGCCTTATGCTCTTTTTCAAGATTGGCGATATCCGTATGCAGTCCGCTCAATGACTGGGCAAGCACCGCCATCTCCTGGCCGGCATCGCCGAGTTCCATGACGATGATCTGGGCCTCCTCGCTGATCTTGTCGAATTGTTCTTGCACGCTCTGCTGAACGGTCTTTTTGCTGGAAAGCGCGACTTCCTTGTCCTGGACCTGTTTGATCAGGTCCGCGACCCGGTTGTTCAGATCCTGGATCCTGCCTTCCTTCGCAAGCTTGTCGTTCTTGAGCACCGCGATCCGCTCTTCTGCGGCCCGTATTTTCTCCATCACCTTCTGCGCGTCAAGATCGATCGGTTTTGCTTCCCCGGCTATGCGGTACCCCTGCGCCGCATCCGCGGGCAGTTCCTGCGCCGGAGCATCGTCCCTGATCTTGACCACCAGGCCCGTGATCCGCTCGCTCGGCGCCTTATCGAGGTAGATGGTCGCGTTCATCGACTCGCTGATGCCGTCATACTGGTTCTGCAGCCGCTGGAGAAACTCCTTCTGGGATTCAAGCGCGTGGCGCTGTCGCTCCATATTCTCCAGTTCCTGATTGATCGAGAGAAGCGACGCGTTCTCGGCGTCAAGCTCGCCCTTCAGCGCAGAAAGGCTGCTGCTCAAGGCGGCGTATTCGGATTCGAGCTGGGATACCTCGCCGAATATCTGGGCGAGGGACGATTCGAACTGGTTCTTTTCTTCCGAGATCTTCGCCTTTTCAAGTTCGAGCCGCCTCGTCCGCGCGATCAGAACCTGCTCCTTCGACGTCAGGCTCGAGAGCTCGTTCTTTGCCTGGGACACCCGCACCGCCAGGTCCATGATGTTCTTTTTTGCCATGGCGATGTTATCCGTCGCCGCCTTGATGGCAGCGACGACCGCGTTCAACTGCTCTTCGTTGCCCCGGAGGCTCACCGTTTTGTCTTCAATGCTCCTGGTGATGATCGAGAATTCCTGGCGCAGCCTGCTTAATTTTTCAGTGTCCTGGATCAACCGTTCCCTGGTCTGGGTTATCTGGGATTCGAGATACTGCTTTGACGAATCGAGCTCTTTGATACGCTCCCCGTTGAACTCTATATGCTGTCTGTCGTGAGAAATCGTGTTCTCCAGATTCACCAGGTCGTTCTTGACCGTGGAGATCTTCTCTTCATACCCCTTCAGCTCCTCGTTGCGCAAAGACAGCTTCATCTCCGCTTCGCTGATCGTCAGGGCAATCGCGTCTTCCCGCTGTTTCAACCCCTCTATCTGATCGAGGAACGCGGCCTTCTCCTTTGCCAGGTTATTCTTCTGCACTGCGGCAAGGGACAGTTCTTTCTTCTTGAGCTCCTCGAACGCGGCCTGGTACCTGCGCGCCTTGTTCGCCTGGCGCTCGAGATACCCGATAGACCGCTTGACCTCGGCGATGATGTCGTTGACGCGAAGCAGGTTCTGTTCGGTTTCCTCAAGCCGGCGGAGCGCCTCGCGCTTCTGCGCCTTGTATTTGGTAATGCCGCTGGCTTCATCGAAGACCTGGCGCCGTTCTTCCGGTTTGGAACTCAAGACAAGGTCGATCTTGCCCTGCGCGATGATCGAATAGCTTTCCGCGCCGATGCCCGTGCCCATCAACAGGTCGAGTATGTCCTTGAGCCTGACCTGCGAACGGTTAAGCAGATATTCGCTGTCGCCGGACCTGAAGATCCTGCGGGTGATCATGACCTCGTCATGGTCATATGAGAAGAACCGCGCTTTGTTATCGAAGGTAAGGCTCACCTCCGCCATGCCCAGCGCCTGCTTGGTATCGGTGCCGTTGAAGATCACGTCCTCCATCTGCATGCCGCGCAGGGACTTCACCGACTGCTCACCGAGCACCCACCGGATCGAGTCGAAGATATTGCTGTTATGAACGATGATATCCTGCGCGACAAAATTATGGTTCACCGGTATGGAAAGGTCATACACCCATTCGGGCCGCGCGACTTTCCGGATAGAAACAACCTCGTCCCAATAGATCTGAGAAACGGTCAGTTGCTTAAGATAATCATGAATGCAGCGCGCAAGGCCGGTCAACTCCGCGTATTCGGTAATAATATGCAGCGCCTCGGACAGGCCCTGCCGCGATGGCAGGCAGCGGTTTTCATAATACGAGGCAAGTTTCGGGGAATACATTCTCAGCTTTTTAACGGACACGCCGGACAACTGCACCAGTTCCTTAAATAACCCGTTAACGCCCGGAATAAGATCAAAGTTAGGGTTCGCTTTGGCATCCATGTTTTTGATCCGGCCCAGATCGCCCGCTTTCACCCCGACAAAACGCAGACAACGGGCCAGATTCTTTACATTATCCATTCCGTAAATATATACGGAATAATACGGCCGCCTGGTTTTATTCGCCGTATTGGAAGCATATTTGATCTTCTTGCGTATGACCGACTGGACGCCGAGCTTCAACAATAAACTTCTGACACCGGTTGCAAGGTCATGCGATGCCGATGCATACTCGATATATGCCGTTTTGTTCCCCCGTGCAGGTCCCACGTCAGTCCTGATATACGCATCTCCCTCGAACAACGCTGAGAGGAATTCACCTGTAGCCTCGAGACCGGCATGCTGTATCAACTCCGGAATTTTCTTTTCGCTTGAACGACTGTCGATCCCAATGCCGAACGCCTTCTCAAGATACTGGCACAATGCGTGAGAAAAAATGATAACATCGGAAGCGGATTCTTTGTAATGGAACTCTTTTGCTTCGGCTGCGAACGCTTCTTGCGCGCATTCAATATAGTCCTTGATTATTGCCCGGTCTTCATTGACAAACCACACCTGGTTTTCTTTTGTCGTCCTGCCTTCAGCAAGAAGATACCCCAGAAAACGCGCAACAGGCCGGTTCACACGTCCCGGAAGGCGGATCCGTCCGGAACTGCGCGATTTCAAGCTATCGACAAATTCAGGGATCTGTCCGCAGCCGATATCCTCCAGCATTGAGCAAAAATCCACCGTATTGACTGCCTGTTCCGCCGTCGTTGACTTGACGCATGATGCATACGCAGTATGCTTTGCCTGGGTGTTGTTCCGCTCGAGGAACCGCTCAAGATTCGCCGAGAACGGGATATACATCAGGTCTTTTCTCTGAAAGCGCTTGAGTATCCGGAAATTATCGATCGTGTCACATGGGTTCACCGGGCTGATAACCCGCGGGCATGCGATAGAAATACCCGCTCTCAAGTCTTCTGCCTTCAATGCAAATACCTGCCCGTCTTTAATACTGAAGAACGGGTGGTAATGCGTGGTCACTACGTTTCTGCCTGATCGCGTGGTCACTGACAAAAGATAATCAGGGGCTCTGCGCTTGATGAACGAATACACCGGTTGCGGCTCGAGAGCCATGGTGTGAGGATTCATCGAAAGCACACGAATGCCTGCCGGATTATCCCCTGTCATGACGCCGTCATCGAGTTCTCTGACGTCAGAGGACTGCGCCAGGGCCTGATCGACCAGCGTACCGATCTTAACCCGGATACCGTTATCGAGCGTGACGAGTGAATCGTAATGCAGGCATTTCCCGCAGCCGTTGGGGCCCACGACCGCGGTGATGCCGGGCTCAAAATCAAGCACCGTCTTGTCCATGAACGACTTGAATCCGACGATCTCCAGCTTTTTAAAATACATTATTCCTCCGCCGTAGAATGATCATGACGCGTGTGATTGCTGTTCGATCCACAAATCAATCTTCTCTTTGCGAAAACGCCATTGCCCGACGAGCTTGAGCGCCGGGATCTTGTTGTGTTTCAACCAGTCGTAAATGGTCCTGCGGCTTACGCGCAGATACCCTGCAAGGTCATCGATTGTCATGAGGTCATTCATATGGATTTAATTATATATAAAACCAAAAAATTGTCAAGCATATTTTTGCTATAATTAACATAAAATTCATAAAAATTTCATAAAAAGGCAATTAAATAACTTTTAATTCTAAAAATGTCTTATTTTTACATTATTATGCAGATTTTAACATATTTTACAGGATGGGTCGTGTGGTAGGAATATTACGAGGGAATCATCTACTACGCGGTTACTGTCCGGTCATCCAAGCGCATCTTTGACTTTTTGCAGAAGTTCTTCAAAGGTGCAGGGCTTGTTGATGCAATCGCATCTGCCCAGCTCCCTGGCCTGCTTGATCATGCCGGAGAATTCAAGCTCTTTGCCGGTCATGAATATGATCGGGGTGTTTTTTGTCGCCTGGTCCCGGCGCAGCAGGATGCCCACGGCATAGCCGTCCATATCCGGCATGACAATATCAAGGATAAGCAGGTCTGGCTTGAATTCTTTAACCCTGGCGTTGATGTCTTTGCCTTCAGAAAGCGCCAGGACCTCGAACCCGCTGGCGGTCAGTTTCTTCGCGAGGACCGAAAGCACATCCGGCTCGTCATCAGCGAGCAATATCTTTTTCGCAGCCATCCGCGCACCTTCCTTGTTCATGCGTCTATTTATGCAGGACTTCCTTGAACTTTTTGGTAAGAGCGGGAACGATCTCGAATATGTCTCCGACGATGCCGTAGGTGGCTACCTTGAAGATCGGCGCGTCGGGATCCTTGTTGATTGCGACGATGACCTTTGACGACTGCATGCCCACCAGGTGCTGGATCTGGCCCGAGATGCCGCATGCGATGTAGAGCTTCGGGGCAACAGTCCTGCCGGTCTGCCCCACCTGGTGCGAATACGGCATCCATCCCGAATCCACTGCGGCGCGCGATGCGCCGACCGCGGCGCCGAGAACCTGCGCGAGCTCTTCGAGCATCTTGAAATTCTCGTGATTGCCGAGCGCGCGGCCGCCTGAAACGATGATATCGGCTTCTGCGAGATTGACCAGGTTCTCCACCTCTTCCACCACGTCAAGCAAAGTGGTGCGGTTAGAAAGATCTGAGGCGGTGAACGTCTCTTTGACGATCTTTCCCTTGCGGTGCTTGTCCAGCGCAGGCTGGTTGAATACCTTATGCCTGACCGTTGCCATCTGCGGACGGTGGTTCGGCGAGATGATCGTCGCCATGATATTGCCGCCGAAGGCGGGCCTCGTCTGCAAAAGGATCTTGCGGTCAGGGTCTATATCGAGCCCGGTGCAGTCCGCGGTCAGGCCGCAATCGACCGTGATCGCAACGCGCGACATCAACGACCTGCCGATGATCGTCGCGCCTGAGAGCATGATATCGGGCTTATATTTGCGGATCAGCTTGATGACCACTTTTGAATACGCCTCATCCAGGAAATTCGCCAGCTGCGGCTCGTCAACGACATACACGGTATCTGCTCCGGCGCTGACCAGTTCCTGCGCTCCCAGATCGACATTATGGCCGATGAGCACGGCGCCGACGTAGGTCCCGAGTTTATCCGCGAGTTCCCGAGCCTTGCCGACGAGCTCGAACGACACGGACTGGACCTTGCCTTTTTTCTGCTCGGCAAACACCCACACGCCTTTGTGGTCGCTGAAATCCTTTTTTTCCGCCGCTGCAGCAGGTTTTTCCAGCAGTATCGCCTTGAATTTACACGCCGGCACGCAAGCGCCGCATAGATTGCATTTATGAAGGTCGATGATTGCCTTCTTGTTCACGACCGTGATCGCGCCGAAGGGGCATGTCTTCACGCACAACGTACAGCCGGTGCACTTCTCGGTAATGATCTTTATTGACATATATATATTCCTCTAACCAGTAATGACTTCTTTTAAAAGCCCTGCCACCTTAGCGACGATCTCTCCCGTCTCTCCGGTTATCATCTGCCCTCCGGTGCGGTGCGCAGGAGTGAATATCCTGACCACATTGGTGGGAGACCCCGAAAGGCCAAGGTCCTTGGGATCCGCGTCGATATCCTTTGCCGTCCACACGGCGATCTTGGCAGATTTCGCGCGCATCATGCCCTTTAATGACGGGATGCGCGGTTCGTTGATCTCTTTGACCACGGTGAAGAGCACCGGCAGGGGCGCTGAGATAACGTCATACCCCTCTTCGGTCATGCGCTCGACTTTGACCGTATTATCCTTGACCTCTTCGATCTTTTTGACATACGTAACCTGCGGGATATCCAGGTGCGTGGAGATTCCGGGCCCGACCTGCGCCGTATCCCCGTCCGATGCCTGTTTGCCGCAAATGACCACGTCATACCCGCCGAATTCCTTTGCCGCTTTCCTGATGGCGCAGGACAACGTATAACTGGTCGCCCAGGTATCGCTTCCGGCGAACGCCCGGTCCGAAACGAGTACCGCTTCGTCGCAGCCCATGGATATGGCTTCGCGCAACGCAGCCTCAGCCTGGGGAGGCCCCATGGTAATAACGATAACCTTACCTCCCATCTTTTCCTTGAGCCGCACGCCCGCTTCGATGGCATACATGTCAAAAGGATTGATGATGGATTTTACGCCGTCGCGGATGAGCGTATTCGTTTCGGGGTTGATACGGACATCCGTCGTTTCCGGGACCTGTTTGATACAAACGATTATGTTCATTGTTATTTCCCTAAGTCTTTGATCATCTGCAATCCGATGATATTGCGCTGGATCTGATTGGTGCCTTCGTAGATCTGGGTGATCTTTGCATCGCGCAGGTATTTTTCAACCGGATAATCCTTCATATACCCGTATCCGCCATGGATCTGGATGGCGTTATCGCATACCCTGAACGCGACGTCCGAGGCGAACAATTTGGCCATGGCAGAAGCCGCGCCTACGTCCTTGTCACCTGCGTCGATCGCGCGCGCGCATGAATACACAAGCGCCCTGGCTGCCTCCAGTTCAGTCGCCATATCGGCGATCATCCACTGGATGCCCTGGAGGCTCGAGATCGGCTTGTCGAACTGCTTGCGCTGGCGCGTATATTTCGCCGCGAGTTCGAGAGCGCCCTGCGCGATGCCCAGCGCCTGCGCAGCAACGCCGGGCCTGGACATATCGAACGTGCGCATGGTCACGATAAAGCCCATGCCTTCTTTTGCCAGAAGGTTCTCTGCAGGGACCTTGCAATCGTTGAATATCAATTCCATGGTGGAAGACGCACGAATACCCATTTTGTCTTCCTTCTTGCCGAAGGTAAATCCCTTGGTGCCTTTTTCCACGATGAAGGCCGACGCGCCGCGCGCGCCTTTGCTTTTATCCGTGATGGCGACGACCGAATACGTTTCGGCATCCCCGCCGTTGGTGATAAAATGCTTTGTGCCGTTCAGAATATAGTAATTGCCTTCCTTGCGCGCGGTCGTTTTGATTGAACCGGCGTCAGACCCTGCCTCAGGCTCGGTCAGGCCGAACGCCGCGAGCTTCTTGCCCTTTGCCAGGTCAGGAAGGTATTTTTTCTTCTGCGCGTCGTTTCCGTAGAGGACGATCGGGAACGTGCCGAGCGCGCTTGCCGCGTAGCAGACGGCAATGCCGCCGCAGGCGCGGGACAACTCTTCAGTCGCAAGGCACAGGTTCATGACGCTGACTCCCATGCCGCCGTACTCTTCAGGGATGAACAGGCCGAACAGGTCTGATTCAGCGATGACCTTGATGACCTCCCAGGGAAATTTCTCGGTCTTGTCATATTCGGCTGCCACAGGCCTGATCTTTTCCTCGGCGATCTTATGCGCCAGGTCCTTGATCATCTTCTGTTCATCGGTCAAAAGGTAATTCATGCTTTTCTCCTCCGGTTAAGATACGCACGCGGCTATGCCGGCCGCGCCGTTGTTGCCGATCGAACGGCAATGACGAAAATTTATTATACTATAATTATCTTTCTTTACAACACCTTTAATAAAGAAATTTCCTGGCAGTTGGGGAATTTCGGGCAATTGATGCATTCGGCCCAGACCTTGTGCGGCAGGGCATCGTGGCGGACCCGCTTGAAGCCGAACTGCGTGAAGAAGGACGGCTGGTATGTCAGCACAAAGACCCGTTTCGAACCAAGGTCCTTTGCCTCTGCGAGGCAGGCGGACACCAGTTTGGAGCCGATACCCCCTGACTGGCGGTCCTTGCGCACCGCCAGGGACTTGATCTCTGCGAGGTCGTCCCAGGAGATATGCAGGGCGCAGCAGCCCAGGATCCTGCCGTTCTTCTCATAGACCCAGAAATCCCTGATACCCTCATACAGCTCGTTCAGCGAACGCGCCAGCATCAGATCTTTCCTGGCAAAGGAATTGATAAGGGCCTGGATCTGCTTGATGTCCTGGACTCTGGCTTTTCTCAACATGGCTCCCTCTTATTTTATCTCCGTGCGCTTGGCGACGACCACGATCCCCGACTCGGTCACCACAAAACGCTTGCGGTCCTCGTCAAGATCATAGCCGATCACCATGCCTTCGGGTATGGAAACATCCTTATCGATAATGGCCCTGCGTATCCTCGCGTGGCGGGCCACGTTGACGCCTTCCATGAGGATCGAATCCGTGACCTGCGCGTAGCTGTTGATGCGGACATTGGGGGACAGGATCGATCGCTTGACCTGGCCGCCCGATATGATGCAACCGCCGGCGACCAGCGAATCCAGCGCCAACCCCACCCTGCCGGTTATTTCTTCCCCGGCGAACACGCTTTTTGCCGGAGGCGACTGCTCCTGATATGTCCTGATCGGCCACTGGCTGTCATACAGGTTGAAAACGGGATCAACCTGCACCAGGTCCATGTTCGCCTCGTAATACGCATCGAGCGTGCCGATATCCCTCCAGTACTGGGCGTTTTTCTTGTTCTCGTCGATGAAATTATACGCGATGACCTTGAACCCGCCCTGCGCCATACGCGGGATGATGTCCTTGCCGAAATCATGGGTCGACCGCTCGTCGCGGGCGTCATTGCGCAATTCCCGGGCGAGTACACCGTGCTTGAACACGTAGATACCCATGGACGCATAGATCTTATCCGGCTTGTGCGGGATGGTCTTTGGCTTGAGCGGCTTTTCCTCGAACCCGACGATGCGGCCGTCAGGGTCCACCTCGACGACGCCGAAATGTATCGACTCGTGTTTGTCCATCTCGACGACGCCGATCGTCAGGTCCGCACTTTCCGCCCGGTGATAATCGACCAGCGTCGCGTAATTCATCTTATACACGTGATCGCCCGCCAGGACAAGGACCTCATCGGGATTCTCGATCTCGAGCGAATTGAGGTTCTGGTAAATGGCGTCCGCGGTGCCCAGATACCAGGACTCCCCGGTGCGCTGCTGAGCGGGCAGGACTTCGATGTATTCGTTCAATTCCGAAGACAGGATGTTCCAGCCAAGGCGGATATGGCGCTGCAATGAGGCTGATTTATACTGTGTGAGCACGTTCACCCGCCGCATGCCGGAATTGATGCAGTTGCTCAAGGTAAAATCTACGATACGGTATATGCCGCCGAACGGCACCGCGGGCTTGGTGCGGTCCTTGGTCAGGGGCCACAAACGCTCTCCCTTGCCGCCGGCCATGATGAACGTAACGACGTTTCTCTTGATCATTGAAGATTATTGCGCAAGAAAATTGACCGCTATGGTGGATAAAATGCCTTTACGCACCATCATGACGCCGATGGCCGCGAGCAGGATATACATGATCTTGGCCAATGCGCGCAGGCCGTTCTGGCCGAACAGCCTTAACAGAAGGTCCGCCTTGACAAGCGTCACCCAGACAATGAGCATATTGACCAGGACCGCGACGAACGTCGGCACAAGACCGTAACCGTCGATCATAATGACCGTGGTCGTCAGCACTGCCGGGCCGGTAATGAGCGGTGTGCCGAGAGGAAACACGCCCAGGTCTTTGCCGTGGCCGTCGGTCAGGAAACCCTTGCTGCTGCCGGGCAGGAGCAGTTTCGCGGATATGATGAACAAAAGCGCGCCGCCCGCGACCTGGAAATCAGGGATCGTGATGCCGATAAAGCGCAGCACTGCCTTGCCCAGGAACATGAAGACCAGTGCGACAACGGTAGCCGTCGTGACCGAATCCCTGACCACCGTGCGCCGGTCCTTTTTGCTCATGCCCTCGACCAGCGATATGAAAATCGGGATATTGCCGAGCGAGTCAACGGCCACGAACAACGCGACGAACGTCAGCAGATAGGGTTCAAGCATGTTCAACATGGCATCATTATAGCATAAAACACCAGCCGCAGCAAATTATGGGGACGGTTCCCCTTATTCTAATACCTCACCCGCAGAAGGCACAGGCCTGATGCCGGCGCCGTCGGCCCGGCGCTCGTGCGTTTCCGGGCATCCAGTATTCTGCAGATACTCGACACCGGAAACCTTCCCCTTCCGATCTCGATAAGAGTCCCGACAATGCCGCGGACCATTTTATACAAAAAACCTTCGCCCGTCACCTGGATTATGATAAGGTCTCCCTTTTGTGCAATACCGATCCGTTTGATCATGCGCACGTTCGATCTGCTGCGGGTCGCGCCGGTTGCCCTGAAAGACGTGAAATCGTGCCTGCCGACCAAGAGGCGGGCTGCGGCGCGCATGCGGGACAGATCGAGCTTCGCGATGCCATAATGATATACATGTTTCCTGATAAACACGTCGGGATACGGCCGGTTCAGGATTGTATATTGGTATGTCTTCTCCCGCGCGTGGTAACGGCTGTGGAAATCAGGAGCCGCGTTCTTCGCCGAAACAACCTTGATATCATCCGGTAAAAGGGAATTCAGCCCGTATTGAAGCTTTGCCAGCGATATCGGATTATTCGTTTTGAAATTTGCCACTTGCGCGGCGGCATGCACGCCTGAATCGGTCCTGCCGGCTGCGGTAAGCCTGACCGGTTCCTGCAGGATCTGCTTCAGCGCCTTTTCGGTGATGGTCTGGATTGTACGGTCGGTGCCGGCCTGCTTCTGCCAGCCGAGGTAATCCGTGCCGTCATACTGGATGGTGAGGCGGATATTGCGCATGGTGGAAACGGATAAAGAAAAAGGGGTCAGACCCCTTTTTTACTTTATCAATTCCTGTGCGATCTGGACCGCGTTGGAGGCAGCGCCCTTAAGCAGGTTATCCGACACGACCCACAGCCACATGCCGTTCTTGACGAAGGGGTCTTTGCGGATGCGGCCGACGTAGGTCTCGGTCTTGCCTTCCACATCCTTGGGCATGGGATACAGGTTGTTCTTCGGGTCGTCGATCACGATGATCCCGGGGGACCTGGTAAGAAGCTTTTTGACCGCATCGGCAGAGACGGGTTTCTTTGTTTCGATATATATCGCTTCAGAATGGCCGGTCCTCACCGGAACGCGCACCGTCGTCGCAGTAACCTTGATCTTTTTGTCGCCCATGATCTTGTGGGTTTCCCTGACAAGTTTCCACTCTTCAGACGTATAATCATCCTCAACGAAACCGCCGATATGCGGGAACACGTTATACGCCAGCTGCTGCGGCATTGCCTTATTCGGCAGGTTCACATGCACGTTCTGATAATCATTGGCGGCAATCTGCTTCAATTCTTCCTTGAGCTGGTCCACCGCGGCCTTGCCCGCGCCCGATGATGCCTGCAGGGTAGTGACAATGACACGCTTGATGCCGGCTTTTTTATGTATCGGGTTGAGCGCAACAACCATCTGCACGGTCGAACAGTTCGGATTCGCGATAATGCCTTTATGTTTCTTGATCTCTTTTGCGTTCACTTCAGGGACGATCAGCGGGACATCCGGGTCCATGCGGAAGTCAGCGCCGTTATCGATGACGACCGCGCCTCTCTTCACCGCTTCGGCCGCATAGGTTACTGCCGCGCCTTTTTCTCCTTCGGTGCCGGCGAACAACGCGATATCCATGCCCTTGAACGAATCAGGAGAGATCGCCTCGACGTTATATTTGTCGCCGTCGACGTCGATCTGCCGCGCGGACCGCGCCAGGACCCTGAGCGTCCCGACAGGGAAATTAAACCGCTTGAGGCATCGGAGCATCTCGATCCCGACGGCGCCGGCGCCTACCACCGCCACATTATATTTCACTTTCTTGATCATTGAATACTCTCCTCCTGATGGATCAAAAACAGCGCTCGTGAGACGTGTGTCAGTCGCTCAAACAGGCGAAGCCCTCCGGGCTTCGCAACTCGCTTTGTGACACACCTCTCACAAGCGCTGTTCCCGCGAAATCACAAGCCGCATTGTTGCCCTATAGATTCTTAACCACTAAATCCCCGACCTCGGCCGTCGAAAAGCCCATTTTGCCTGCGGCAAGAGACTTGAGTTTCTTCGTCGCAACCGTTATGACCGCTTTTTCAACCGCCTGCGCTGCCTTGACCTCGCCTAAATGTTCAAGCATCATTCCCGCAGCGCAGACCGCAGCCAGAGGATTGATGACATTCTTGCCGGTATACTTCGGCGCCGATCCGCCGATCGGCTCGAACATGGAAAGCCCGTGCGGGTTGATATTGCCGCCCGCTGCAATACCCATGCCGCCCTGGATCATGGCGCCAAGGTCGGTGATGATATCGCCGAAGAGGTTATCCGTGACGATCACGTCGAACCATTCGGGATTTTTCACGAACCACATGGTGGTTGCATCGACATGCACGTAGTTGGTGGTGATCATCGGATACTCTTTGGCGACCTCGTTGAAAGTCCGTTCCCACAGGTCCCAGGCGAAGGTCAGGACATTGGTCTTGCCGCAGAGCGTCAGCTGTTTTTTCTTGTTGCGTTTCTTGCACAATTCGAACGCATACCGGATGCAGCGTTCCACGCCTTTGCGGGTGTTATACGAGATCTGGATCGCCAGTTCGTCCTTCGTGCCTTTATCTTTGAATTCGCCCATGCCCTTATACAGGCCTTCGGAATTCTCGCGCACGACGACAAAATCGATATCAGCCGGCTTCTTGTCCTTTAACGGGCAGAACCGCTCGTCATACAGTTTGACCGGGCGCAGATTGATATACTGGTCGAGGGCAAAGCGCAATTTCAGAAGGATCCCCGTTTCAAGGATGCCCGGTTTGACATCAGGATGGCCGATGGCGCCGAGCAATATGGCCGAATATTGCTTTAAGCCGATGATATCGTCATCGTCTATGGTCTTGCCGGTCTTCAAATAGCGCTCGCCGCCGTAATCGAAGGTCCTGGCATCGTACTGGAACCTGAATTTTTTGCTTGCCGCATCGAGCACCTTCATCGCCTCAGCCACGACTTCAGGCCCGGTGCCGTCTCCGGGAATGACCGCTATCTTATGCATGTTTTACTCCCCTGGATTTTTTCTGGATATATTTCATCAGCCCTCCCTGCGCGACGAGCTCCTGCAAAAACGGAGGGAACGCCTGTGTCTTGTATGTCTGCTTTTTGGTGATATTGCGCACGGTCCCCGAACCGAGGTCTATCTCGAGTTCATCGCCTTCGGATATCTTATCCACCTCCGCGGATTCAAGGAACGGCAGGCCGATATTGATGGCATTGCGGAAGAATATGGCGGCGAAGCTCGGAGCCAGGACCGCGCGGATGCCGCAACCCTTGATCGCGACAGGCGCGTGCTCCCTTGACGAGCCGCACCCGAAATTCTTGCCTGCGACAATGATATCCCCTTCATGCACGGATTTGACGAAATCGGGCTTGATCGATTCCATGCAATGGCTGCCGAGCTCTTTCGGATCCGTGGATACCAGATATTTGGCCGCAATGATATCGTCCGTGTTGATATCGTCTCCCAATTTGTGCGCTTTGCCTTTGATGATCATACGACCTCGTGCGGATGCGTGATCCTGCCCGTGACCGCAGACGCTGCGGCAACGGCAGGGTTTGACAGGTAAACGAAGGATTTGGGCGAGCCCATGCGGCCGATAAAATTACGGTTCGTGGTAGCAAGACACGTTTCGCCTTCTGTCAGGATACCGGCATGGCCGCCGAGACACGGGCCGCAGGTCGGGGTCGAGACGATCCCTCCTGCTTTGATGAACGTTTCAACGAGCCCTTCTTCGATCGCCTCGCGATAGATCTTCTGCGTCGCGGGGATCACGATCAGGCGCATTCCCGCCTTGACCTTCCTGCCCTTTAATATTTTCGCTGCTGCGCGCAAATCCGATATCCTGCCGTTGGTACAGGAACCTATGACGACCTGGTCGATAACAATGCTCTTGAGCGCGCTGACCGGTTTGACATTACTCGGTAAATGCGGACAGGCGACCTGCGGCTCAAGCCCGCTCACGTCCCACTCATAAATTTTCGCATAGTGCGCGCCTCTGTCGGACGCCATCTTTCCGGCACGCGCTTTTAACGAGGATAGTTTGATTTTTGATCTCTCATTTTTCAAGGCGGCGGCGACATATTCCCAGGTGATCTCATCCGGTTCGATGATGCCTGCGCGCGCGCCTGCCTCGATCGCCATGTTGGACATGGAGAACCTGCCGTCCATATCGAGCTTTTCGATAACCGGGCCGGTGAACTCCATTGCGCAATATAATGCGCCGTCAACGCCGATCTGTCCGATGGTATAAAGGATCAGGTCTTTGCCCGAAAGCCATTTCCCGAGCTTTCCTTTATATATGAATTTGATAGATTCCGGGACCTTGAACCAGCATTTGCCGTCAACATACGCCCTGGCAAGATCAGTGGACCCCAGGCCGGTCGAATAGCAACCCAAAGCCCCGTACGTGCACGTGTGGGAATCGGCGCCGATGACAAGATCTCCGGGCAGGACAACCGCCTTTTCAGGCAGTAGCGCGTGTTCAATGCCCATGCAGCCGATCTCGTAATAATGGGTGATCTTCTGCTCTGCGGCAAAATTCTGCAGGACTTTTGCCTGGTTTGCGCTGCGCTGATCCTTGGCAGGGGTGAAATGGTCAGGAACCAGGACAATCTTGTTCCGGTCAAAGACTTTCGTAAAACCGGCCTTTTTGAATTCTTCAATGGCCAGAGGCGCGGTGATATCGTTACCCAAGGCGATATCGACATGGGCTTCGATGAAATCTCCGGGCCGGGCATGTTTCAATCCGGCATGGGCCATGAGGATCTTTTCAGCTATTGTGTACGGCATAGGTCCGATTATTTTCCGGTAAACTTCTTTACTGCCAGCGTCGCGTTATGGCCGCCGAAACCGAGCGAATTCGACAGGGCCACGTTGATCGGGGTGCGGCGTGCGGTATTGGGGACATAATCGAGGTCGCATTCAGGGTCGGGGAATTCGTAATTTATCGTCGGCGGAGCGATATCGTCTTTTACCGCAAGACACGAGACAACAAACTCGTATCCGCCCGCTGCGCCGAGCATGTGGCCGGTCATGGACTTGGTGGAGCTGACCATTACCTTGCCGGCATGTCCGCCGAGCGCTTTTTTGACCGCGAGCGTCTCGCCCTTATCGTTCAGTTTGGTCGATGTTCCGTGGGCATTGATATAATCGACCTGCTCAGGATTTATTTTGGCGTCTTTCAAAGCCCATTTCATCGCCAGAGACGCCCCGAGCCCTTCGGGGTCGGGCGCGGTCGAATGGTACGCGTCGCACGATGCGCCGTATCCGGCGAATTCCGCGTAGATCTTCGCGCCCCTCTTCTGCGCATGCTCCAGCGATTCCAGCACGACGATCCCGCATCCTTCAGCCATGACAAAACCGTCGCGCTGGAGGTCAAAAGGACGGGACGCTTTCTGCGGCTCGTCATTCCTGGTTGAGAGCGCCTTCAGGGCGCAAAAACCGCTGACGCCGAGCTTGGTGATACAGCTCTCGGTGCCGCCGGCGATCATAACATCCGCATCGCCGCGCTGGATCACCCGCAGCGCGTCGCCTAACGCATGCGACCCGGACGCGCACGCCGTTGTCACGCAGGCATTCGGCCCCATGAAACCGTACGTTATCGCGATATGGCCCGCCGCCTCGTTCACAATAAGGCTGGGGATCAGAAACGGAGATACCCGGGACGGCCCTTTCTTCAGGACAACCTCGTATTCTTCCTCTATGATCCGCAGGCTCCCGATGCCCGAACCGACGATGACTCCGACGCGCTCCCTGTCCTCTTTCTCCGCATTCAGGCCGGAATCTTCGATCGCCTGCTTCGTGGCAGCCAGCGCGTACTGGACGAATTTCTCAAGCCGTTTCGCGTCCTTGGCTGACATGCCGAAGGCAAGCGGATCGAATCCCTTGACCTCGGAGGCGATCCGGGCGTCGTATGCCGAGACATCGAAGGTCTGAAGCGGCCCTATGCCGGAAACACCCTCGCACAAAGCCTTCCAGTTGGCCGCAACGCTATTCCCCAGCGACGATATCAGCCCTAATCCTGTGACGACAACCCGTTTTTCCATATAAAACCATTAACATTTTGCCCCCCTTATCGCGTTTAACCGGTCAAGGGGGGCATATGTTTATATTAAACGATGCATGAATTGTTATTTATTCGCGGTCTTCTCGTCAATATACTTCACCGCATCGGCGACTTTTGTGATCTTCTCGGCATCCTCATCCGGGATCTCGATGCCGAACTCCTCTTCGAATGCCATGACCAGTTCGACGGTATCAAGAGAATCGGCGCCCAGGTCGTCCACAAATGACGCGTCAGGCACCACTTCTTCAGGTTTCACGCCAAGCTGCTCGGCAATGATCGCTTTCACTTTCTCTTCAACAGCCATTCTTCCTCCTTGATTTATACCATCACCATGCCACCGTCCACGACGATCGTCTGTCCGGTTATATAATCAGCCTCGTTCGAGGCCAGGAACAAACAGGCATTTGCCACATCCTTCGGCGCGCCCAGCTTTGCCATCGGGATGGCTTTCATCATTTGGGCCTTGACGTCTTCCGGGAGCTTCGCAGTCATCTCTGTCTGGATGAATCCCGGCGCGATCGCGTTTACCGTGACATTGCGCGCCGCCAGTTCCCTCGCGGACGTCTTGGTAAGAGCAATAATGCCCGCTTTTGACGCGGCATAGTTCGCCTGCCCGTAATTACCGATGATGCCAATGATCGAAGCGATGTTAATGATCCTGCCGGAACGCTGCTTGCTCATGGCGCGAAAAACCGCCTTCGTGCAGTTGAAGGTGCCTTTCAGATTCACGCTCAACACCGCGTCCCACTCCTGCTGGGACATCCGGAGCAACAGATTGTCCTTGGTTATCCCTGCATTGTTAACTAATATATCAAGCTTCCCGTATTTGTCAAGAATTTTGTTGACCGCGGCGTCGACGGCGTCGAAATTCGTCACATCTACCTGCTCGGCAAGGGTTTTCCTGCCTAAGGATCCTATCTCCGCGCAGGTATTCTGGGCATCGGCAGGATTAACGTCCCAGATAACGATATCCGCTCCCTCTTTTGCCAGGGTCATGGCGATCTCGCGGCCGATGCCCCTGCCGCCACCGGTAACCAGGGCGACTTTTCCCTCTAATCTCATCATCATCCTCCTATGTCTTTCGTTTTCTCAATATTCTCGACTGACACAGCCGGGTCTATCCTGCGCATGAGGCCTTTGAGCACTTTGCCGGGCCCGAACTCGATGAACCGGGTTACGCCTTGAGCCAGCGCATACCTCATGGATTCTTCCCAGCGGACAGACGAGTATATCTGTTTTACGAGGTTCTCTTTGATCCGGACGCCTTGCTGCTCTGGCTGCGCCGTAAAATTGCCGATGACCGGGACCTGCGCGTCGCGTATGGTAATTCCGTCCAGGGCTTCTTGCAGCTTGATAGACGCCTCTCGCATAAGAGAGGAATGAAAACCGCCGGAAACCTCAAGAGGGATCACCCGTTTTGCCCCTGCCAGCTGGCAGGCATCCTGGGCCTTTTTCACGCCTTCAGCCCTGCCGGTGATAACAACCTGGCCCGGGCAATTCAGATTCGCGATCTCTGCTCCGGTCGATCTGCAAATATCCGCTATGGTATCCGCTGCGAGGTCCAGAACCGCGGCCATGGCTCCCGGGTGTTCGCGAGCCGCTTCTTCCATGATCTCGCCGCGCTTCTTGATAAGCGCAATACCCTGTTTAAAATCTATGCTGCCTGCCGCGATCAAGGCGCTGTATTCCCCGAGGCTCAAGCCCGCGCAGAATGACGGTGTGGCCGGCTGGCGTTTCTTGAACGCCTCGTATGCCGCTATCGTCATGGTGACGATGGCCGGCTGGGAGATGTTCGTCGGCTTCAACGCGCTGTCAGGGCCTTCGAACATGATCTTCTTCAGATCAAAACCCAGCACGTCGCAAGCCTCATCAATGACCGCCCTGCTTTCGGGAAAGGATTCGTACAGGTCCTTGCCCATGCCGCTGTACTGGCTTCCCTGCCCGGCGAATAAAAAAGCGGTCTTTTCCATGACGGTTACCACTGGATGATGGTCGCCCCGCGCACAAGGCCGGCGCCGAACGCGACCAAAAGAACGATGTCGCCTTTTTTTATCCCGCCTTCCTGTGCCGCTTCGACCATGGCGGTCGCGGTGGACGCGGACGACATATTACCGTATTTCTCTATATTAAGGTAGATCTTCGCGTTGACAAATCCGAGCCGTTTGGCCACCGCGTCAATGATGCGCAGGTTGGCCTGATGCGGGATGATCCAGTTGATGTCCGCGCATTTCAATCCCGCCTGCTTTAATGCCGTCTGCGCCGCCTCGACCATGGACATAACCGCTATCTTGAAGACCTCGTTGCCGGCCATCTTGATGAAATGCTGGCGCTCATCGATCGTCTTCTGGGACGCAGGCATCCGGGAGCCTCCGGCGGGCATGTACAAAAGATTGGTATACTGCCCCTCGCAGCCGAGATACGAAGACAGTATCCCCCCTTTTTCCACTTCCCCGAGGACGGCAGCTCCGGCGCCGTCGCCGAACAATACGCACGTGGACCGGTCCTTCCAGTCAGTGATGCTCGAGAGGACCTCCGCGCCTACGACAAGCGCGTTCCTGCACGTGCCGCTCGCGATGAACTGTTTTGCGATGCCGAGCGCATAGATGAATCCCGCGCACGCCGCCGAGATATCGAAGCAAATGGCGTTCTTCGCGCCGAGCTTGTTCTGCACAAAACAGGCGGTCGCGGGGAACGGCACGTCCGGCGTGATCGTCGCGATGATGATGAGGTCCAGGTCTTCGGGCTTTAACTGTGCGTGTTCAAGCGCCTGCCGGGCCGCCTTGACCGCCAGATCGCTCGTTGCCTCATCAGGCGCGACAAGATGGCGCTCTTTGATGCCCGTGCGCGTCGTGATCCATTCGTCCGAAGTATCAACCATCTTCTCCAGGTCCGCGTTGGTCAGGATTTTTTTAGGGAGATACTTGCCGACGCCCAGAATGCCTACTTTTTTCATGATCGTGCCCCGCCCTGATCAGCCGCCTGGCCGACATCCGGCGCCTCTGTATGGGATAATACGACGTTTTCCGATTCGATCGCCGCGACGAGTTTTTCGGTAAAACCGTGCTCCACCTCGGCCTTGGCAACGCGGATGGCGTTCTTGATCGCCTTGGCGTTGGACCTGCCGTGGCCGATGATGACAACGCCGTTCACGCCCAGTAACGGCGCGCCGCCGTATTCGGAATAATCTATGTCCTTTTTGAATTTGCGGAAGCTCGACGTCAACAGCAGCGCGCCGATGATACCCAGCGGATTGCTCAAGATATGCTTCTTCAAGAATTTCTGCATCGCCTCACCGAGGGACTCGGACACCTTGAGCGTCACGTTGCCGACGAATCCGTCGCAGATGACGATGTCGCATTCGCCGCTGAACAGATGCTTGCCCTCGACGTTCCCGATATAGTTGAGATGAGTCTTTGACAGGAGTTCGAATGAGTCCTTGAGGAATTCGGTGCCTTTGGATTCTTCCTCTCCCACGTTCAACAAACCGACGGACGGATTTTTCATTCCCAGTATCTCCCTGCCGTAGAGCTCGGCCATAATGCCGTATTGCATCAGATGCAGAGGCTTGGGGTCGATATTGGCGCCGACGTCCATGATCAGGAATATGCCTTTGAGGCTCGGCATTACCGTGGCTATGCCAGGCCGCTCAACGCCCGGAAGCAAGCCCAAAGTCAAGGTGCCTGCGCATACCGCCGCTCCGGTGTTGCCGGCTGACACAAAGGCGTCGGCCTTGCCGTCCCTGACCAGTTTCAGGCCAACGACGATCGACGAATTGCGCTTGCGCCTGACGCTCGTTGCCGCAGGATCGTGCATCTCGATGACTTCGGTCGAAGGGCAAACGGTCAGCTTCTCGGACCTAAAACCTGATTTTGCCAGCAGCGCGTCGATCCGGGCCTGGTCCCCGACAAGGACGACCTCCACCCCGTATTCTTTGACTGCGGCAATGGCCCCTTCGATCACGACATCGGGCGCGTGATCACCGCCCATGGCATCAACGACGATCTTCATAGTATGGGTGATTATTTCTCTTTCTTTTTTTCTGCCTTGATCTTGATCTCCACTGCCTGCTTGCCGGCATACGTGCCGCAGACAGGGCATATGCGGTGGGTCAGCTTTGGGGTCTTGCATTGCGGGCAGACCGTCAGTCCCGGATTGGCGATTTTCCAATGGGTCCTACGCTTCTTGCCCCGCGTGCTTGAATGTCTTCGTTTCGGTAACGGCATGGTATTTCCTCCTTAAAGATTAATCAC